>CAYFMG010000001.1:0-156344 GCA_964344155.1 uncultured Candidatus Peribacteria bacterium
TTTAATTTTTATTAATTCTCATCAGTGAGGTTTTATTAGTTTTGTCATATTTTTTTAATAATATTATTATGAATTATTTTATTAGTTCAAATACATCAATTTTCTAGATTTTTATTTTTGGTATTATATATTATTTTGTTTCAAATAGTATCGGTAATTTTTCAACCTGCTTCAGAAAGTATTACTTCAGGAGCACAAGAATCCCATTGTTTTAAGTACTTTGATAGGTTTATATAAATTCAAGCTTGTCATTCTGCAATAAGTCACCATTTTACTCATATACTTCAGCAAGGGATTGCTTCTAAGTCGAGTTCTTTTATGAATTTTCTTTCAAAATCAGTAGTATGATTTCTACTTATAAGAACTTTTTTATTATTTTGATCAACTTGTAATTTTTTGATTTTTCAATTCTCTTCCAAAAAACTTCATTTTCATTTTTCTCAAAAATATAGTTTATTTTTTGCGGGAACATATACTACTCATAAAATTGGTTTTCAATTTTGAACTAATCATATCATAATAGAAAACTCTCAGGTTTTATTGATAAAATCTTTTGTTCCATCAACTGGATCAATAATCCAAAGGTATTCTTTTTCAAGTCTTTCTAGATTATCTTTTTCTTCTTCAGAAAGGACTGTAATACCAGTTGCTTTTAATTCATTTAAAATTATTTTATTTGCTTCTTTATCAGCAAGAGTAACAGGGGAATTATCATCTTTTACTTCTATTTCAAATTCCTTATTATATATCTTCATAATCTCTTTACCAGCTTTTATTGCTGCTATTTTTGCTACCTCTATCATTTTTTTAATTTTTTAATTTCTAAAATAAAGAAGTTTAATTCTTTTTTATTAATTACTCAAAATATTATAAACCACAATACTCATATTATAGATAATAATCATAAACTAGACAATCTACTTATTCATTCAAAAATAGGTAGTATATAATAGTATGAAAAAATTCATAAAAGTCATATGAAAAATAAGTTTTTTGTTAAAAATTTATAATTAAGACTTACTCTATATTTTTTTCATAAAAAATATTCTCATAATCACCAAATAAGAATCCATCCAATTCAGGTAGCTAAAGCGGCTCAATATACTCAAATATAATTAATTAATATAATATTCATAATAAAATTAAAAACTATAGCTATAGATATTATTTTTACTCTTTCTTTTACTTTTCAAATACCAGCCATTATATTAAAATTAATTTGAAGTAGGAAATTAAATATTAAAAGTAATATAGAATATTTTAGAATAACTCATGATTCTATAAATTTTTCTCAAAAAAGAGTAAAAGCTATTATTTCAGAAAAAACAAAAAATAAGATATTAAAAGCTATTCAAATAGCTAGAAAATTTTTCACAAATATTTCTTTAATTAATCTTATCTTATTATATTCTCATTTACTAAACATTTCAGAGAATATAGGAAGTAAAAGAAAAAATATAGGTCATATAAGCATAAACGGAATTCAAATAATACTTAAGTAATTGGTATAATATCAAGCATCAGTAGTTCATAATAAATATATAACCATTTGCATATCCATTTGTCAAAGTATAGTTCAGGCTGATGCTCAAATAAATACGAGAGAAGCATATTTA
Organism: uncultured Candidatus Peribacteria bacterium; assembly: GCA_964344155.1. Classification (GTDB taxonomy): domain Bacteria; phylum Patescibacteriota; class Gracilibacteria; order BD1-5; family UBA6164; genus UBA6164. Next base: position 1,617 of record CAYFMG010000001.1, read on the forward strand.
AATATTTTTTTTATAAGTTTTTTTTCTATTAGAATTTTCTCATTTTTAAAATAGTTTTTATAGTATTTTTTGTATAAAATAAATATTGTGAATAAGAGTCATATATATAATCATATTAACCAAGTATAACTATAATTTATTAAGCTTGATAAATCTCAGAAAAATATAAAAATTACTGAAAACATTACAAAAAATATTCTTACCCCCTCTGTAAATTTATGATAAAATGTATCTTGAACAGCAAGAAAAAAGTGATTCATTGTTTGGAATAAATTTAATCATATAAAGAAAAATGCAAAAACTTTTAGTGTTTCAGTTGCAGCTTCTGTTTTAAAATAATTATTTGCTATATAATCAGCTCAGAAAAAGAAAAAACTAGCTATTATTAAAGATGTTGTTATTTGAGCAAATAAGGCATAGAATAGTATAGATTTCACTTTATCATATCTTTTTTGTGTTACAAATTGTGGTACAAAAAATTTAAGACTTTCAGTCATTCCTAGGTCGTTATATGCAGATAATAAAGTAATTAAACTAATAATCCCATAAAGTATTCAAACTTCACTTACACTAAGTTCACCACTTATAATTATTTTTATTATGTATCAAATAGGCGCAATAATAAAACTAAAAAGGTATAACCAAAATCCTTTTTTGAGAAATTTTTCAGATAATGTTTTATGTTGGTCTATCATTTATATCATTATTAAGCCTTCCATTAGAATTAAGGGAAGGTGACCTTTAGGCCGGATGGGTTATCTTATTTTATAACTCAAGCAACTATTTTACTAACACCTTTATCTAAAGGGCTTGGTATAATACAGTCAACTGTTGGACTTTTTACATAATTAGCTAGAGCTTCAGCTGCTGCTATTTTATGATCATCAGTTATATGTTTTACTCTGTTTTTTAAAGCTCATTTAAATATTCAAGGGAAAGCTAGTACATTATTTAATTGATTAGGGAAGTCAGATCTACCTGTTGCTACTATACTTGCTCAGGCTTTTTTTGCAAGTTCTGGCATTATTTCAGGTATAGGATTTGCCATAGCAAAAATAATTGGATCTGGAGCCATTGATTGTACCATTTCTTCAGTTAATACTCAAGGAGCTGATACTCATATAAAAATATCCGAATCTTTTATTGCATGTTCCAATCATCATCTAATACAAGATTTTGATTCTATATCATAAATACAAGCTTGATTTGTAATTTCTGCTATTTCATCTTTTATAGAATTTAATCAATCTCTTCATTTATATATTGCTCATTTTGAATCTACCATAATAATATTTTCAAAACCATATTTATTTAATAACTTTAAAATAGCAACTCCTGCAGCTCCTACTCAATTTATTACTATTTTTATATTTTTAAAATTTGTAGCCTCTTTCTCCTGAGAAGGGGAAAGAATTCAAGATAGGGGTTTTCTTATTTTTAAAGCATTTATTAATCAAGCAAGACAAACTATTGCAGTTCAGTGTTGGTCATCATGAAAAACAGGTATATCAAGCTCTGCTTTTAATCTTTCTTCTATCTCAAAACATCTAGGAGCAGAGAAGTCTTCTAGATTTATTCATCCAATTGTTGGGCTTATATTTTTGATTGTTTTTATTATTTCTTCAGTGTCTTGAGTATCAAGGACTATAGGAAAAGCATTTACTCAAGCAAATTCTTTGAATAATACACACTTTCATTCCATAACAGGTAATCAAGCAAGTCCTCAAATGTTACCTAATCATAAAACAGCTGATCAATCTGAAATTACAGCTACAGTATTTGATTTAATAGTATATTTATAGGCATTTTCTGAATTTTTAGCAATTTCTTTACATGGTTCAGCTACTCATGGAGTATATGCCAGAGATAAATCATCTTTTGAGTTTAATTTTAGTTTTGAATTGAAATCTATTTTTCATTTAATCTTTTCATGTAGTTTTAAACTTTCTTTAAAATAATCCATATTTTTGGTTTTATAATATATTGTTTTTATTCCTTCCATTAGAATTAAGGGAAGGTGTCCGAAGGACGGATGGGTTATTATTGAATTCTATTTTAATTTTTTAACATTAAATCACAAGAAAAATTTTCTTTTTATGTTAAAAAGTTTAATATTTATTTAGAATTACTTTTTAATAAATAAAAAATGATTAATTACTTAATAAAAATATGAATAACAGCATTATTTAGTTTGATAATAATTTATTTTTATTATTCAGAAAATACTCATATAGAATTTTTCTCATGATATTTACCATATATAATTATAGTTTGAATCATATATGGAGTTTATAAAACTTTTCAATTAGAATTATCTAATAAAAAAGCTAGCTTTTCTGCTATTAAACTTTTTTGATTCTTTTTATTACATTTATTGATCTTAAGTATTTTATTTTTTCATTTTAATAAGGGAGTACTAGTAGATGAAAATATATATATTTCAGGTTTTATATTATTTTTAAAAATATTTTGATATTTGTTATTACCAATATTTTTAGTTTTGGTATCTTTATCATTTTGAAGAAAAATAATATCATATTTTGACTTTGTAAAAGAAGAAACATCTATTTATAAACTTTTATTATCTCTTTGATTATGATTTTTCTCTTTTGTATTTTTTCTAGATATATTATGAATATTAGGATTTTATAATTTATTTACAGTATTTTTCATTTTATCAGTATTTTTAGCTTTATCTTATAGGGAATTTATAGATTTATGCAAAAATATATTTTATTACGAAATTGAAGCTGATATATTAGAATGAAATTATTTAAAACTTGTTTCTGCTGAGTTTTTATTTGTAGTTTCTACTTTGGTTTTAAGTGTTAGTTTGATTAATATAGTTAGACCTATGCCTATAGGTTGGGATGATTTATGAGTATATATGAATTTTCCTCACTTGATGGCTGAAGCTGGTAGTATTGTTTCTTTATGAGGAATGTATGCTTGGCAAACATTTACAGGTATAGGTTATATGTTTTGATCACCAACTCAAGCTTTTTTCTTGAATAGTGTTTGAGGTATTCTGAGTTTTATAGTTATTGTATTAATAATTCATGATTTATTAAATACTGTAAAAGAAAAGAAAAAAACTTTTGTAAATATACCATTTTTAGTAGCAACTATATTCATATCAATGCCTATGATTGTTTTTCAACAGGCAAAAGATATGAAACTAGATGCATGACTTTTTTTTATAAGTATAATTGTAGTTTATTTATTATTTAAATATTATTTAAGTAATAACTTAGAGAAAAATCAGAAAAAAGATTTTTTAATGATATTATTTATATGAATATTAGCATGATTTGCTTTTACAATCAAGTTTACCTCTCTACTTCTTATATCATGATTATTATGATTAATTTTATTTATTAGATTAGGATTAATTTGATTAATATGATATTTATCTATTTATTTTGCAGTTTTTACAAAAGCAAACTTATGGTCAATGATGAATGTTGTTGTAAATCCAAATAATATATCTTGATTTGAAACAAGTTTTTTTATCATTTCATGATGACTATGACTATGATTACTTATCTATATTTTTAATAAACATAGAAAAAAATTTATAAAATGTTTGAAGGAAGTTTGAGTACTTTTATTATGAGTTTTTATAGCAATTTTTCCATGGATTTGAAAAAATATTGTTGATACTTATTCTAATTTATCTATAAAAGGAATTATTGTTTGAAAATCAGATCATTTTGCCTTTAAACCAGAACTTATTTATTCGGAAACTGATATAGAAAGTATAAAAAATTGAGTTAATAACAAGAATATATTATCTGAATGAACTTCTACAAATGAGGACTGGTGAAGATATTTTTGATATGAAAAAGGTATAAATAATTATGTTAAACTACCTTGGAATCTAACAATGCAGGTTAATCAATCATGAGAATATACAGATATTTCATATATATTTTTAGCATTATTACCGGTAATTTTTCTATTTTTTCCATATAAAAATAAAAGATATCCATATTTTATAGTAGTTTTTCTTTTATTAGAATTATTAGTATTTATAAATAGTGATAGAAATTTAATAAAAAAGGAAAAACTATCCCTATTACCTACAGAAGTAGTTTCAATTTATTTTGAGAAAAATACTAGTTTATTTAAAGATAAATATTTTTGAGATGATATTTTTGATATAGATTATAAAGACTATATATCAAAAGCTGTTATAAGAAATTCTTTGAAAGAGGGGCAAGCTTTTAAGGAGCTAGAAAAAGAATCTATGGAATTATTTTATACAGATATAATAAACAAAGTAAAAGATGATAGTTTGTGATATGATATAAAAATACTAAATTGAGCTAGTTTAAAACATAAGGATATAGAAAAAGTAGAAAAATTAAGGATATTATATAATTCTTATTACTTATTCTCTTCAAAAATAAAATCAATAGAAGGATTAAATGAAAATCTGGAACTTACTAGTTTATGGAAAGAAAATAGAACATTTTATCAATACATATCAGATTTTAATTCTAAATTTAGATTACCATTTTGATATTTAGTATTTCTTATAATATATTCTATACCATTTTTATTTTTATTAAAATGAATTAATTTTAAGGAAGAAAAAAATAAGAAGTTGTTAAAAATATTTAAGTATAATTTAGTTTTTTCTTATTTCTATATATTTCTATGGGCTATATCAGCTTTTTGAGTAGTTTGGTATGGTATAGTAATGTATTTTTCATTTTTACTTTTAATAGCTATATGAATTTATTATGTTTCTGGTTATAAAGAAGATAGTGTATTAAAAAATATACATGCTAAATTATTTTGATCAATAATAATTTTATTAATTATTTTGATATATATATTTAATTCAGTATTTCCACATAGTTTTATTAATCTTAAAAAAGCTTGATATATTCAGTATAAAACATGAGAATTATCTCTTGTAGAATCAGTTTATTCCTATCATCCAGAATATTTAAGTATACTTTTTCATCTTAATATATCCGAAGATAAAAGAAAAGATTTTTTGAGTGAGTATATGGATGATGATATAGAAAAAATATTACCTCAAATAACAGATCTAGGTATTAGACAAATAAAAGATTTACTGAAGCAAGTAAATAAAACAAAAGACTTAGAAAAAAAGGCTAAAGACTCTTTAAATAGAATTTATACAAATATAAGTAATCCAGAAGATAAATATAAAAATAAAGATTGAATATATAGGATATGAACATTTTTAAAATATTATGTATCTGAAAATAATAATAGAATGTTTGAAGATGGTCTTATTTTTAGTTTTAATGATTATATATATTCTGAGGATAGCAGTATTACTGTTGATAGAATGAAAAAATTATGACTTTGATATTTGCTTGTAGATTTGAATGCTGCAACTATTGATAGGGATAAAAAGAATCACTTTTTAACTAATAGATACGAAAAACTTTTAAAGACTTTTACATCAGATAAATTAGAACTTGTAGAAACAGATAGTATTTGTTTAAGACTGGCTTTGGAAAAATATTCTAAAACAGAAAAAACAAAAGAAGATTTAAAAGATTATATGGATATATCATGAGTTAATTATGAGAGTTATACTGATGAATGAAAACAAATTAATAGGGGAGTTAAACAGTATAATTGTTATAAAGAAATTCTTAGTTTAATAGATGATAATAAGATAGATAAACAAAACTATAATTATCTACTTAATTTGAGTGATTATATAGAACAAAACAAAGATTCTTTTGAGTCAGAACAAGATATTATAAATTTATTGTACAAACATGTAAAAACTTGATATAAAGCATTGTTTAAGATTAAATAAAAATAAAAGAGTAAACCTTAGGTTTACTCTTTTATTAATTCACCCACATTTGATTTAGTATCAGAAACTGTTGTTTCTACTCATTTTTTTATAAAATTTTCTAATCTTTTTACTTCAGCTTTTATTAGATAATATATATAAGGATGAGTTTCTTTTGAAATATTATAAAAATATTTTTCTGTTTCTTCTATTTTTCTTTTTGCTTTAGCTAGATTACTATCGTTCCATTCATTATATATTTCAGATGTTTGTAGATTATCTATTCTATCCCAGTATTTAACTTCTAAAGCTTCTAAACAAATTTTATAAATTCTATTATCAGAATATCAAATATCATATTTTTCATCTAATTCTTTTCCATATTCTAGAAAGGTATTAAAATTAATCATATGACCAAAATATTTTTGGTTTCTTTTTTCTTTATATTTTGGATTTTTTTCTAGGAGTTTATAATTATCATAAGCTTCCCATTCTTTAGGAGATATATTATCTTCTTGATCTTCTTCAGGTAATGAGTTATATTCTTTTAGTGTAAGTCTATGGTCTCAGTAATTTTTTTTATGATTTTGTAGTCTAAAAAGAAAATTATCACTTAGTAGGTTTTTTCTATTTAAAACTCTAGCTTTTTTGATAGATTCAAATAATTTATAATCCTCAAGATCTTCATCTTTATCTATAAAATTTGAAAAAGGCTCTTTACTTATTAATTCTACACCTAGAGCTACTTTTGAACAACTATGAGTTTGAGTTAACCAATAAAAATCTATATCTGTATCTTCTATTATATCATGATACATAGATATAAGTACTTTTGTGAGGGTTTTTATTTTAGAGTTTGTTAACATTAAGTGAGTAACTCTAATTAAGTGATCAAAGTATCTTCATCAGGTATTTCTTTTTATACCTTGAAATTTAGCTTTTGCTGTTCAGTATGCTCAATTAAAAAATTGCATCAGATATTCTTTTTCTTCTTCTGTTGCTTTACTTTTTTCAAATATAGTATTTTTAACTTCATCATATAACTCTTCAATATGTCTTTTTCTAGAAAATTCAGTATTATTATTATATCCAACAAAGTCACTTGAAAGACTAGCTTTTCAATCAGATCATGTTTTAAATAAATTGACCATTGATTTTAAATTATAATTATTATTTTAATTTATAATAATTAAAAGTAAATAAAAGTCAAGTAATTATACTTGACTTTTATTTATCCAAAACACTTTTAGGATATTTTTCCCAGAATTTTTCTCTAAATTCTTTATATTTGTTATCTAGAATCGCTTTTCTAGCTTTTTTTCATAGATTAACAAGGAAATATAGGTTATGGTAGCTTAAAAGTTGCATTCATAACATTTCTCATTCAGCTATTAGGTGTCTTATATATCATCTAGTATAGTTTTTACAAACTTTACAATCACAGCTATCATCAACAGGGTTTTTATCTAACTTAAATTTATTGTTCTTGATTTTTATATTACCATAACTAGTAAAAGCAACTCAGTGTCTTCAAAGTCTTGTAGGTAATACACAATCAAACATATCAATTCATCTGTAAATTCATTCAACCAAGTCTTCAGGAGTTCAAACTCACATTAAATATCTAGGTTTGTTTTCAGGTAGCTTATCTTTTAACACATCCATTATTCTGTACATATCAGCTTTTGGTTCTCATACAGATAATCATCAAATAGCAACTCAAGGAGTATCAAGATTTCATATAAATTCTGCTGACTCAGCTCTTAAGTCATCATATATAACACCTTGAACAATAGGGAATAAAGCTTGAGTATATAGTCAATCTTTTTCTCTTTGTTGATTGTTTTCTTTCCATCTTTTTACACATCTTTCTGCCCATCTATGGGTTCTCTCCATTGCTGCTCTAGCATATTTTTTATCTGATTGTCATGGTGCACATTCATCAAAAGCCATAATTATGTCAGCTCATATATTAGATTGAATATCCATTACATTTTCAGCATCAAAATAGTGTTTTGATCAGTCTATAAAACTTCTAAAATGTACTCACTCTTCTGTGATTTTTACTAAACTTTCATTACTTTTGTATCAGTTTCATTCAGTTTGTCATAGAGAAAAAACTTGAAAACCTCAAGAATCAGTAAGTATTGGTTTGTGATAATTCATAAAATTATGAGCACCTCAGAAATTTTTAACTATTTTATCACCAGGTCTTAGATATAAATGATAAGTATTATTTAGAATAATTTCAGCTCATAGTTCATCTAATTCTTCATTATGTATTCCTTTTACTGTTGATTTAGTTCAAACAGGCATAAAAATAGGAGTCTTAAAATTCCCATGTGCTGTAAAAAACTCTCAAGCTCTTGCGAATCAATCTGTATTTTCTAATTTAAATTCAAACATTTTAAAAAATTGTAGCCTCTTTCCCTTAGACTTAAGGGAAGGAATTCAAGGATGGGTTAATTATTTATTTTCCTTAAATCCGCATGATTATATTAAAAAAAATAAAAAATCAAAAAAAATAGCTTTTAAAAGCTATTTTTTATATTTCAGTATTTTCTAATTCTTCAACCATTTTCTTTAAATTTTCAAGTTTTTTATTATTTCTTTCAATTTTTTGAGTATTTGTTTCGTATCTATGCTCTTTTAATAGTTGTAATGATCAGTGAAGCCAATCAGGGTCTTTTATTTTTATGTCTTTGATTATTTCAACTTCTTTTTTTAAAGAGTTTCATTTCTCAAAGAAATCTTTTCTTCCTAGATTATCCATATCAGCATCTTTTATAATTTGTTCGTAGATGTTTTTAGGAGTTTTATATTCAAGATCTGTTGCTAGAATGATTTTTTCTATTAATTTTATTTTATCCTCAGGATATAATATACTTTTTAAATAATTTTCAGCAATTTTAGCTCAAATAGGTTCATTTTTATCATATTGAATAACAAATCATGTATCATGAAATAATCATGCTAAAGCTAGTATTTCTAAATCACCATCATTAAGTCATTCTTTTTTTCATAGATAAACAGCTCTATCCATTACTTCTATAGCATGATTATAACTGTGATAATAATGCCTTTCAAGAGGGATAAGCAACTTGTTTACATATTTTTTAGCTTTTTGAATGACTAAATTATTTTTCATATTTATATTAGCTAGAAATTATTTTATTAATATCATTATACGCTATTATTAAACTTAATGCAATTAAAAAGACAAAAAATAAAAAGTGTATTAGGTTTTCTGTTTGCTCGTTTATTGCTTTTTTTCAGAAAATTTTTTTTATTATTCCATTTATAGTAATAAAAATAAATCTTCATCCGTCAAGAGCTGGGATAGGTAGTAGATTAAAAACTCATAGGTTTATGGATATAACTGCTGCTATTATAAATAAAAATATAATTCAAGCTTCTAAAGAGTTACTTATGAAGTCAACTATTCATATAGGTCAACTTACTTGTTCTATAGCTTCTTGTCTTTCTTTTGGTGTTTCAGGATTAAATATCTTTTTTAGTAAAATACCAACTCACTTAAAGGTTAATCAGACTTGATTATATGTTTCTAAAAATCAATATTTTATAGAGTCTAAAGGTCAGTATTTATATTCAAAGTCCTTATTTATTTTTATATTTTCTGAAATATATGATCATATTTTTCAATCTTCTCATATTGTTATTTCAATATCTCTATTTTGTAAATTAAAAATTACTTTTTCTCATGGCATTTTTGATACACTATTCATCATTTCTTTTGTAGATTCAAGATCCTTGTTATTAATTCAAATAAGTATATCTCAAGCTTTTATTCAGTATTTATCAGCAATACTTCATTTTAAAGGATTTAGAATAATTCATTTATCTTTTATAAGTAATTCTGATTCTATTGCTTGTTCATAGGTTGGTATAAGTTTTAGATCTAAGTTAGTTTCTATTTTTGTATTAACTCAGATAGGTTTTACTCAAATGAAAAACAGTACGGAAAATATAATTGCTGCAAACAAAAAATTCATAAATACTCAAGCAAGTATTATGATAGCTTGTTGCCAAGCAGGTTTGTTAAACAAGGCTTGTTTATCATCTATATTTTTTAGTTGTTCAGGTGACTCTCAATATAGTTTTACAAATCATCAAATAGGTAACCAGTTTAGTGTAAATAAAGTACCTTTTTTATCTTTAAATAGTTTTCTAGCTCTAGGTGGAATTCATAGTCAAAATTCTTCTACTTTTACTCAAAACTTTCTAGCTGAAGCAAAGTGTCACCATTCATGAACTAGTACTATTACAGAAAATAAAATTATAGAAACTATTATTCAAATTATTATCATTTTTTGTGTTTAGTTATTAAATTTTTATCAGTATATAAATTTTTTAGAATTTTCCTAGATTAATTTACTAAAAAATATATGAAGTTTTTTTGCTTTTTTTAGCTTTTTGTGGTATAATATAGAAAAATATTATTAAAATATAAATATATGAATGTAAATAGTTCAAATAGTGCACATGAAAGTAATGAACAACATAGATGACAAAGTTCTGATGTAAAATCAGAATTTATAAGTTCATTTGTTTGAAAAAAACTAGAATCAAACCAAAAAGTTGACTTTATAGATGGAGTGATGGCAAATAATAATATTTCTAGTATTGATTGATTAGAATGAGAACTGGAAAAATATAAAACCCAAAATGAAAAAACTTTTCCTTGAATAGATTTATCTAAAATTAATATATATGATTTACAAAAAGCTGTTTGAAATAATTATATGCAATTAAATAATGCAAGAGAGCTTTTAATCTCATCAGTTAGAAAAAGTTATAATTTAGATGCTTCAGCACAAAATAATTTATTAGATTATTTAAAAACATCAGGAAAAACAGAACAAGAGCTTTTTAGTATTATTAAATCTCCAAGAAAAATAGATACTTTTTTAGAAGAATCAACTTTAGAGTTGAATAAAAAAGATATTGAGGAGCTTTTTTGAAAATTAAAAAATATAAAAAATGATCAGGAAGTAATAAATAAAATAGAAAGTCTTTCAGAAACAAATAGAGAAGAAGTTTTATCTATTTTATCTAAACTAGCTTCTTATGATGTGATTAGTACAGATATTTCATGATTATTTGAACACAATATATTATCAAAAGAACAAAAACAAGAATTAATTTCGTTTTATATACCATCTATTTCTTTGCAAGAGGCTAAAACTATAGGTTTAGTAACAGAAAATGAGGCTAATATAAAAAAATGAGAAATTTTGAATGAAAGATTTGATGAAATATCTCAGAACTTTTATGAAGGAGATGAAGAGGCTAATAATATTTTAAAAAATGAGATAATAGAAAATACTTCTTTGGAAAATATTATTATTGATCCAGTTAAGCTTTGTAATAGAGAATCAGATTTAGATATATTAGCTGATAAACTATGATTTTTAAATCTAGAAAATGATATATCTAATTTAAAAGAAAAAATAAAACAAAAAGTAAAGGATGAATGAGTACAAAGTTTTGATGATTTAATTTTTTGATTAAAAGAAATAAACACAAACTCTAGATTTAAAGATTTAGAGAAATTTAAAGAGTGAAATATTATAAGAATTATTTCAAAGGATGATGAATGAAAAGAAAATATTTCATTTATTAAAATTATTTGAGTAGATGATGAACAAAAAGAATTTAAGTATAAAATGTATTGAAAAAATAATACTATATACTCAAAAACAACAGAAGATGATAAAAAAACATCTTATACTGATTTACTATCAGTGTTATCAAAAAAAGAACAAACAAAATTAGAATGTTTTACTGAAGAAGATATAAAAGAACAAATAAGATCTTGAACTTTAACTAAAAGTGGTATAGATTTTATAGATTATCTTGAATGAGAAGATAGAGAAGAATTAATAGCTAGTTCTGCTTGAGCTATCGAATTAGAGATACAAGAATTAGAACAAACAATAGAAAATAGTGATACTAATACAGATCAATTAAACAAACTTTTAGAACAAAAGAAAAATTTACTTGAAGAATATAATCAAAATAATAGAAGTGATGCTTCTTTATGTAAATTAGTAAATATTAAGAGATTTTTAGATAAAATTGATGAATTAGACAGTGATTGAAAAAAAGTTTGATTTGAAAAATGAATTTTTATAGAAACAGATGAATGACTATATGAAGTTATTTGATTCTCTGATCAAAAGATTGATTTACAGGCTTCTTCATGAGCTAAGGAGTTAGCTCTTTGATTTGAAGATTTTTTAGAAGCTTTTGAATCCCAAAAAGCAAAAAGAAAAGCTAGAATAGAGGATTTTTCTAGTTATATAAAATCTGCAAAAGAAGAAAATAAAAAATGGGATAATCATGAAATAATAGATGGTGACTTGGTGGCTAAATGAGTAGAAAGAGATTGAAAAAAAGAAAATAAAAAAATTGAATATTTAGTTAGTGATGATAATAATCATTTAATAAAAATTAATTCTATTGATTGAAATAAAGTTAATGTACAATACTGAGAAAGAGAAGATTATTCAGATTTAACAAAAAAAGAAAAGAAAGATAAATCCATTTGAAAAGATGATAAATGAGAAAAAGTATCTTATAGTGAAGAAAGTTTTGATATAAGTTTAAATATGTTGGATAGACATATTAGAAATTATAAACTTTATCCACGTTGGAAAACTTGAAAAGAAGTAAAACCAGAAAAAGTACAAGACCTTCAAAATGAGTTTAAAGGAAAACTATCAACTAGAATATTTAATCGTAAATCTGTAAATGAGTTTTTAGCTTGATGAAAAATGTTTCTTGAGTGATTTAAGGAATCTATTAAAACATGAAATGATGTACATGCAGCTCAAATAGCACTTGCTTTATGAAAAATTCTACCTTGAGAATTAGAAGAAGACTTAAGAATAAAAGTAGAGAGTGCTGAATCAGATGAAATGGATAAAGCATTAAAATGATTAGGGGCTGTTGATTCGCCAATAGCAACAGAAAGAATTAAGTCTTGGCTTAAAAATAGAGATACTCCGGAGTATAAAAAAGAAGCCGGTATATTATTTATGCTTGAAAAATATGGTCACTTAACAGCAAAAAAAGCATTATATGAATATAGATGACAATGGTTTTGGTATGAGGCTCTTGGATGAAGAGTTTGAGATGCATTGTTTCAAGAAGAAAAAGAAAAAGCAGAAGCAAGAGATATCACTTTTTCTGAAGAACAATTAGTACATATACTTCTAAAAAAACAATGTAAGTGAGGTGGTTTTAATTGAATTAAAAGAAGATCTAGATTACATAAGGTTTATGAAGCAAAATGGTCAAATTGAGTAAAAGATGAATTTGAAAAATGATACTGAGATGCAACTAGAAAAAGAACACCTGAAGATATGGTTTGATGAGGTATAGATGAAGCTATGTGATGAACAACTTCAAATGCTTTATGATGATTTAAAAGAGCAATAGAAAAATGAGCTAGTTTAGAGCTTATGAGTGAATGATTTTTTACATTATTATATTCATGAGTTTTATATAATGTTGATCAAAAAACATTTACAAAAATACAGAATGATATATGGAATCAAGGGTTACCTATTATAATGGCTAGATTCGCTACTACTAAATCAGATATGATTTTATTTAATAAAACTGTACTTGAGGTAACTAAAAAAATGCAGGAGCTAGAACCAGATAGATATCCTTGAATTGTTAAGGAAGCTACAGCTTTATTTAATGACTCTATGGTTTCAAAATGAGAAGATTCTGATAGGATAGAAAGAACTAGAGATTTTTGGAAAAAATATAGTAAACCTATATCAAGAGCTTTAAATTTTGTAAATTCTGATTCAACAGAGTATGAAAAAACAGATAAAATAATTTTACTCGAAAAAGAAAATAATGATATATTTAAGAGTTATTATGATACAACAAGAGCTTTTGCTTCAGAATGAATGTTTAGTAAAGATGTTATGGATGATGCTTGTTGAGAAGTCTGAATAACATGATTAAGTGTAAAAGCTTTATCAGCACAGTATTTAAAAATAAATCAAACTAGAAAATTCGCAGATCCTAAAACTTGAGGAAGAGTATGGGCTGAAATTTCAAAAGATTTAAATTCTGTACAAAATAAAAGGTTTGATGATGATGATGAAAAAGATAGAAAACTAAAAGAAAAATATGTAATGCATATTTTAAGAGATTTAACTTCTTGAATATTTGAAACTTTATCAAGGGATTATGTAAAATCTTATAATGATCCTACTTCAAATATTTGACAAGATTTTAATAAATGGTGACTTAATCTTGAAAAAGATTTTACTACTTTTTCTCCTACAACTATTATGGATTGAGATGCTGATAATATTTTAAGAAAAGTAGCTTACAATATTATTAATTGAGTTAATGTTACATCTTCATATGACCCTTTTGCAGATGTTTCAAATAAGTCTAAGTCTTCTATTGAAAATATCTTTTAGAAAAATAAAAACTGATTTAAATCAGTTTTTATTTTTTCCAATTTGTAAGTATTTGTTCTACTTCAAGTTTATGGGGAACAGTTGAAGCGTCATCAACCCATTGAACAAGAGATACTATTTTTATTTTTTCAGAATCAGGATATGAGACTTTTATTTCTCTAGTAAAAGTTGGTTTTATATTTTGAGTTATTGTTCATTGAGTATAAATTCAGTTGCTATCTAATCATACTTTGAAATCATCTATATAGTTTCAATTTCAATAAGTATTAGATGGTTTTTCTGTTAATACCCATCTATTATCAGAGTTTTTGTTTATAATATAACTAGCGTTTTGTATAGTATGGTCTGAGTTGCTTACTCAAATACAGCTAGAATCATAATTTAGTGTATTCCAACAGTTTTCATAATCACTAGAAAAAACTTGCCAATTTGTATCTCTAATATTAGTAAAAGATTCTATTCATCAATTAGCTATTTGTATAGCAATAATCTTATTATCTACAGAAGCTGAAAGGTTCATAGACTCTGAATAAATTTTATACATTCAAGTTACTCAGGTTACTATTATAAGCATAATAACCATTGCCTCCACTATAGATGTAGCCTTTTTATTTAGTTTCATCTTTACAAAAAGAAAAAATAAGATAATATATGTCTATAATATTAATTAAAATGAATAATGCAAAAATTTTCTATACATAATGAGAAAAAAGTAATTGAGTTATTAGAACAAAACTGAGAAAAACCCTTTAGATACTCTCAAATAGAAAATGCTATATATAAAAATTATATAGATGATTTTGATAATATGACTACTTTGAGTAAAAAAGTAAGAGATTTATTGAAACAAAATTGTTTTTTTGATTCTTTGGAAGTTGATTCTCTAAAAACAAGTAGTAATGGGCAAACTACCAAGATATTATTTAAAACAAGTACAGGAGAGTATATAGAATCTGTTATAATGAGACATTTAACTTGAAGAGTGACTCTTTGTGTTTCTTGTCAGGCATGATGTCCTATGTGATGTAGTTTTTGTGCTACCTGAAAATTAGGATTATTAAAAAACTTAGAGTTTCATGAAATAATGGAACAAATTTATTTTGCTGCCTCACTTTTAAATAAAGAAGAAAATAAGCTTAGAAATATAGTGTATATGGGGATGTGAGAACCTATGCTTAATTATGATACAGTTAAAGAAACTATAAATTTTGCTTGTAACCAAAAAAAGTTTGATTTAGCAAATAGAAGAATAACTGTTTCTACTTGTTGAATTGTTCCTGGAATTAAAAAATTTACAAGTGATTTTCCTCAAACAAGTTTAGCTATAAGTCTCCATGCTCCAAATGATGAGATAAGAAAAAAAATAATGCCTGTTGATCACACTTATCCACTAAAAGACTTAATGAAAAGTTTGGATGAATATGTAGAGTCTACAAACAAGAGAATTTTTTATGAATATATAATGATAAACTGAGTAAATGATGATATTAAATTAGCACACGAGCTTTGAAAACTACTTGAATGAAGACTTGCTCATGTTAATTTTATTCCATATAATGCTTGAGAGGGAATAAACTCAGATTGATTTACGACTACACCTAGATTTGTAATAGAAAAATTTCAGAAAATATTACAACACTACCGAGTAGTTTCAACTATAAGAGCAACTATGTGAGATGATATAGATGCAGCTTGCTGACAATTAGCACAAAAAAAATAAATTTTTATAATCCATCACCCTTCGGGAGCTTCCTTTAATACTAAAGGAAGCCTTGCTATTTAAGAAAAAATTATTTATTGAAAAAAAATTAGAAATAGATATATTAAAAATTAAATAAGAATATTGTAGAAAATGCTCCCTTTAGAATTAAAGGGAGCTGTCTGAAAGACTGAGGGATTTTTAAAAGGTATATAATAATTAAATAATTGAATAATAATGTTTACTTGAATAATACATTCTAAGGCCAAAATTCTTTCTATTGATTCTGGAAATATTACAGTAGAAAATACTCTTGGTAGAGAACTTGAAAAATGAGAAAGTATAGCTCATGATTGAGCTTGTATGACTGTGGAAAATTTTGATTCTGAAAAATACAGTTTTTTTGTTATGCAAGAAAGTTTTTCTAAAACAAATTTTTCAGAAAAACAAGTATGAGATTACTTTAATATAGAGGAAAGTTTAAGATTATGAGATAAAATGGGATGACACTTTGTAACAGGTCATGTTGATAGTGTATGAACAGTAGAAAAAATAGAAAAGCAAAGTGATGATTCGCTACTTATGTATATAAGATATAATACAGAATTTAAGGATTTGTTAATAGATAAGTGAAGTATAACTATTAATTGAGTTAGTCTTACTGTAGTTGAAGCTGATAGTAGTACTTTTTTTGTTAGCTTAATACCTCTTACACAAGAAATAACAAATCTGTGAGATTTAAAAGCTTGAGATACAGTAAATCTAGAGTTTGATATGCTAGGGAAATATGTTGCTAAATTAATACCTAATAAATAATTAATGTCAGATTATAAAATAAATCTAAAAGATGTATCTGGAATAGATAAAAATATAAAAATAGTTTTTGTTACAGCTGAGTTTAATAGGGCTTATACAAAATCTTTAGAGGAAAAAAATGAGAAACTATTACTAGAAAATTGATTTAATGATATTAAAAAGTTTTTAGTTCCAGGAGCATATGAAATACCAGCTTTTTTAAATAAAGTAAAACAAGAAATAAAACCAGACTTAGTTATATGTTTTTGAGTTGTTATTAGATGAGAAACAACTCATTATGATATGGTTGTATGAGAATCAGCAAGATGAATTATGGATATATCATTAAAAAGTACAGATACAGCTATAATTAACTGAATATTAACTTGTGAAAATGAAAAACAAGTAGAGGCTAGAATAAGCGATACATATGCAGTGAGTTGACTTAATTTATTAAGTGAAATTAAAAAAATATGATAGAGTTTTGCTGAGTAGTTATAGAGTGAAAAAAACTTTGAAGACAACTATGATATAAAACAGCTAATATAAAATTAGATATAGATAATTTAGAAGATTGAGTTTATAAAATTAACTGAATTGTTGATTCCAAGATATTTAGTTGAGCTTGAGTCTATTTAAAGGACTTGGGTGTTTTTGAGTCTCATTTTTTTGATTTGAATTATGATATATATTGAGAAAAAATAGAAATAGTTGTTTTAGAAAAAATTAGAGATAATAAAAAGTTTGATTCTATAGATGATTTAAAAAAGCAAATTGGAAGTGATATAAAAATAATAAAATCTAAAACAAATTATGTTATTACATTTTGAACATTTGATGTAGTTCATCCAGGACATAAATATTATCTGGAAAAAGCTAAAAAATATTGAGATAAACTTATAACTGTTATAGCAAGAGATAAAAACGTAGAAAAACTTAAAAATATAAAATGTTTAAATAATGAAACCACTAGATCTAGTGGTATTATGGGTACTAAGATACCAGATCTAGTGGTTTTGTGAGATTTAATAGATCCATTAAAAGTAATAAAAGATTATAAGCCAAAGGTTGTGTGTCTTTGATATGATCAAGAAGGATTTATAAAAAAACTGGAAAAATATATAGAGGAAAATAATTTAAAAATAGAAATAATACGATTAGGATCCTATAAACCAGATAAATATAAATCTTCAATTTTAAAAGAGCAATTAAAATAATTAATTTGCTTTACTTTTAAAATAAAAAAATATAATGGATAAAACTTAATATTTGATAACAAAATAAAAAAAACTTATGAGACACTTGATATTTAGATTATTTTTACTTATAACTTTCTGATTATGATTACTTACTTATGTATTTCCATGGTCTAGCTATGATATAGATGTTCCATTTTCAGGGGAAGAGTATAAGCTATGACTTGATTTACAATGAGGTATAGAGCTTGATTATAAAGTAGATTTAGAAGAAGCTAAAGCTGATCCTGAGTATACAAAAGAAAAGGAAAAAGAAATAGTTGAATGATTAAAATCTATTATAGATAAAAGAATAGAAACATTAAATATAAATGATTCAGTTATAACTTCAGCTTCATATGCATGAGAACAACATATTATTGTTCAAATACCTATGAAATGAAATAATAGCTTGGAAAATAATGATAATATAGAAAAAGCTAAAAAGGCTATTTGAAAAGTAGTAAAAATAGAATTTAAAGAAAGAAGAACAGATATTACAGAGGAGGATTTACAAGCTAGAGAAGAGTTAGCTATGAGTGCTTTATCTGAAGTAGAGGGAGGTGAAAAATTCTGAGTAGTTTCAGATAAATATAAGCTGTCCTATGAAAATGTAGCTACTTGAGAAACAGCTGATTTAAAATCTTTATTTGAAATAGAAGAAATAGAATCAAATAAAGTTTTAGATGTAAAATCAAGTTTTTGAGATGAATGATATTTATTGGTTTCAGAACAAAAAGATCAAAAATATAATTATATTTTTATATCAAAACTACCTTCTGAATGGATGCCTGCTATGGACTCTGAATGAAGAATATTAAATGATAAATATTTTGTAAAATCATCTGTACAATTTAATGAAGCTTTTGCTCCAATGGTAGAATTAACATTTAATTCAGATTGAGCTAAAATATTTTGAGAATTATCTACTAGGCTTGTAGGGCAACAAATGGCTATCTTTGTTTGAGGTGAATTACTAACAGCTCCAAATATTAATGAACCTATTTTATGAGGTAAAGCTGTAATTACTTGAAACTATACACCAGAAGAAGCTAGATTATTAGCTCAAGACATAAATACTTGAGTTGTTCCAGCTCCTATATATTTAACTTCAGAAAAAACTATTGACTCAAAATTATGAGCATCATCACTTGAAAAATTAATAATAGCTTGAGTATCATGATTTGTATTAATATTAGTTTTCTTAGTTTTTGTTTATAGATTATCATGACTTATGTCAGCTGTTGCGTTACTTATGTATATAGCTATAGTGTTAACTGTTATAAAATGATTATGAATTGTTTTAACACTAGCTTCTGTAGCATGATTGATTCTTTCTATTGGTATGGCGATAGATGCTAATATACTTATTTTTGAAAGAATTAGGGATGAATTAAATTCATGAAAAGATTTAAGAGAATCTACTTTGATATGATTTAAAAAATCTTGGTCAGCTATATGGGACTCAAATGTTACTTGATTTATAGTTGCTTTAATACTTTTTGTATTTGGTATAAATATGATTAAAGGATTTTGATTAATGCTTGCTATCTGAATAGTTGTATCTCTTTTTTTAGCTATGTGGATATCTAGAGTTTTACTTATACTATTATCAGATGTTATGAAATCAAAAAAACTATTTATTTGAATCAAAAAATAATAAAAAACAATATTTGAAAAAATATTGTTTTTTTTGTTGCATTATTTTTGAATTTCATTATATTGCTATTAATTTAATACCTATGTTATTTATGCTTGAAAAAATAAAACAAATGTATGCAAATTGTAAATTAAAGAAATATATATTTTTATTTCTTAGTTTTTTTGCTTTACTTTTTTTGTATAATATTTTTTATGTGCAAACAGGTGAAGAAGATACAAAACAAGAAATTATAGTAGTTAAAAATAAACAAGATTGAAAAGAAGAAAAAGCTAGTAAATATTCAGATATTTTAAATGAAGAAAATTATGAAAGAATTTGAATTAATCCTAATGACTATCCTAAATTAGGAGATTTTTTAAAAGAACTAAAAACTTTTAGTGGAGTTACTATTGATCCGGTAAAAGAAGATTTTGTAGTATGAAAAGATATTTCTACATGATCAACTATGTATATTCCATTTAGACAAGATAGAATTAATAGTGATGATTTTAGTTGAGATTTAAAAAATATAGCAATACTCGATATTTATGAATGATATAAAAATAATAAATTATATTGATGAGAATGAAGTAAGTCATGATCAAGAATTATTTTTGAAGAAGATTTAGCTCATAGTTCTACAACTCAATTAACATGAATTTTTAATTTATCTACAAATGTAATTGATTTGATAGATGAAATGGAAAAATATGATAGTAAAGCCACAAATAAGGTAGAATTATTATCTTATTTATATGATTTTGTTTGAAATTATGATAAAGCTGGTGATAAGAGGTCTGAATTATGTGATTCTCCAGATTGTAAAAAAGAAACAAATGTTAAGTTTTACTGAACAATTCTAGATCAAGATGGAAATCCTTTATCTTGAGTAAAAATAACTCTATTAAATAATGATGAGTTTTTTACTACTTCATGAGATGATTGAAAGTATGAACTTAATTTTAAATCTTTTCCTTTTTCTCATTTAAGATTTAAGGCTTCAAAACAATGATACTCTGACTGATTTACAAGTTTGAGTTTAAATACTTACAAAGATTTAGACTGGCCTAATGCTTATAAGCTTACAATAAATTTAAATAAAAATAATGCTAATTATTCAGTAGATACTTTGGATTCAAAATATAGTGGATTAGAGTATTATGAGTTTAGTTCAAGTCAATCTAAGTACTTGGTACCAACAGATTGATTATATCTATTTGATGGTTCAAAATGGAAGTGAACTAAGTTTGATGTTTATTTATATGAGTTTACAAAATGGGATAAAATAGATGACTTAGTAACAGTAGATACTTTTAATCCTGTATATGGTTATGTTTGAAATCTGATGAAAACATTTTGAATGCCATATATTCAATTTATAGATTCAGATACTTGAGAAGAAATTTTTGTTAATAAATCAAATCCTATGATTTTACAAAACAATATTTATCATATGCAAGAGCTTTTTGATAATTATGATAAAGTATATGAAGCATTAACAAAAGATGATATGGAATTTTTGGTTCAAAAATCATTAGAGTTATGATGATATCCTATAGACTTTGAGTTTCTTACTACAAACAATTTTCTTAGATGGCCAGCTTGGTGGGCTCTTGATAGAAAAAAATGAGTATGGGAAAATATAGGTTCTAGAGTTATTAGTGTAGAATGATTGGTTGAATTACCTTTTTATTCTATTAATGATGTTGACTAATTTATAATTATTTTATTTTAATAATATTTTTATTATGAAAAATATAGCTTTTAAAAAAATTGCTTTACTTCCTAGTGTTTTTGTTATAGTTGCTTCTTTGTGATTATGATATATTTACCTAGCGTCTCAAAGTACATCAGCAAACCCTGATTATATATGTATAAAAGATGTATCTGATCAACCATGTATTGTTAGTGATGAAACTACTGATTGTGGAGCATGGGAAACTGACTGAACAAGAACTTGTAACTGACAAAGAGCTACGCAAGTTGCTTATTACTTAACTCGTACAACTTGTGAATCTGGTTATGATAGAGTAAGAGGTGGAGGTTATACTTCTTGAGCAAGTTGAAGAAAAACTTGAGATTTTAATTATAAATTTGAAAACTGTACTATAAAACAAGTTGATGATACAGCGCCTAGTTGAAACCAAACTATATCTAACTAATTTTTACTATGTTTAAAAAAGTATTTTTTATCTTTTTCTCACTTTTATTATTATCTTTAAATAAGGGTGTTTTTTGAGCATGTCTAAATCCTGAATATACTTTACAAAATGCTTGTAAGGATGAAAATTGTAATGAAATAGGTACGGTCGTGTATGACTGAACTATAAATTTTCCAAGTTTTTTAGAAAATATTAATATAGTAGAAACTGATTTTTCAAATTATGTTGATTTTTGATTACAAAGTATAAAAACTTATTATTGAGATAGATCTTTTATTATAGAAGATTTGTGTGAATTAGATGAAGAAGATCTAGATTATAAATGTAGAGATAAAAACTTAACTATAAATGATTTATTAGATACAGATACTAGTATTTCAGTTAAAAAAGACTGAGATATTGTTGAGTATGAAAATGGTAATAGCTACTTTTTTGATAATCATTCATGAAATACTTTTTTTAGTATTTCTATGCCTTTTAGATTTTATTTTCCAAATTATATTTCTCATTTTTTTGATAAAGATAGTTGAGTAAACTTTAATTTAAAAAATGTTTGTAGTAATGTTGAGTGTACTGAAACAGAATTATCTCATTTTAATAAAAATCTATTAGAAACTACAAAACTTTTATCTTGAACTGTTCAAACTTCTAGTTTTGAAGATTTTGAAAAGGTTCGTCTTTGAGATACAAGTCTTTCACAAATAACAATGTTAGCTTGAAATAAAGTTGATATAAATTTTGATTTCAATGATGTTTTTCCTACTTGAGATACTGATTGTAAGTTAATTACTTATAAATATTCAATTATTGTAAGAGATATATATGGTAATACTTTAAATTCATCTTCTATTTATGATGATTTTACAATAAATCCTTCAAATTTAGTTATTTTTAATAACGATGCTGATATTAATAAGGAAAATATCTCTCTTGAAAGAAAAGCTTGAGAAAATAATAGAGTGTACTTTTCTATAAAAGATTCTATTACTTTAACAAAAGCATGAAAATATTATTTTTATGTTTCTGTTGAGGATTTTTCATGAAATCAAACTTTTGAAAAACAAATAAATCTTTGAGAGTTTGAAGTGTATCCATGAAATCCTGTTTCTTGAGATATTCAAGTAGAGGAAAATGGTAAATACAGTTGAGAAACTATGACATTTGTATTTAATATGAGAGATATTTATGAAAATATGGTTACTCCTTCGTGAGTAAATGTTTCATATATTTGAGATGCTTGAATATGAGCTAAATTTTATTTTCAAGATACAAATGAATATAAAACATGACCATTAACATGATTAAATAGCTCTAGTTTTAGAATGATATTTGATAAGGAATGATATCATACAAATAAATTTAGAGTATATTTTAATGAAAAAAATGATGAAAATGTTAATAGCTGAGTTTTTTCATATATTGATTTAGAATCTAGGGAAAAAATATATATAAAATCACCAGATATAAGTGATTTTGTTATACCTTGTACAAAAACACCAATTACTTTATCTGTAAACTGTAGTTCAGATAATTTAAGTTGATGTAATGATAGTTATAATGAGGATGCTAACTGAGATTCTATACAAAGCTCTATCTCTTTTTCTTCAGAAGCAGATAACTGACAAATTTGATTTTTAACAATAATTGATAATGCTTATAATATAAGAAAGTATTATTATAACTTTAATCATTTTGATAATACTGCTCCTGAATTTGAAATAGATAATGTTTTTAATGATACAAAAGCAAAAGATGAAGATTTTGTTTTCCACTTAAAAGATGACACTACTACAGATTGTCGCTTGGTAAATAAGATCAACTATGATGTTTCTGTAAATAATATCTCTCAAGAATGAATGATTAATTCTTATTTTTGATCAGTTGATGATAAATGGAATAATTTATTTACTAAAGCTTGAGAAAAAGATTTAGTAATTAACTATAGTGATGCTTTTTGAAACACAGGAATTTATAATACTAGTTTTACTGTTTATCCTGATGATTTAGCTGACACTACTATTTTGAGTATTGATTCTGCTTTATGAGAAAAGTATGCAAACAATAATGATGTTTATAGTTATAATCTATCTTTAAAAGATAGGTTTAATAATCCTATACATAATAAAGAAATTGATTATATTG
Organism: uncultured Candidatus Peribacteria bacterium; assembly: GCA_964344155.1. Taxonomy (GTDB): domain Bacteria; phylum Patescibacteriota; class Gracilibacteria; order BD1-5; family UBA6164; genus UBA6164. The sequence goes on from CAYFMG010000001.1 coordinate 25,557, forward strand.
ATCAAAAAGCATGAGACTGAAAGACTATTACAACAAATATGATTAATAACTCTTGATTTGATGCTTTGGATGAACATGATTTTATCTGAGTAAAATCTAATCAAGATTGAGAATTATCTTTCAAACTTAAATCTTTAGCTCCTTGAGAGTTTTCTCAAAGATTTAAACTACAAATGAATAAATGGGATGATAATTATAATGATTTATTTACAACACAAACAATTTATTCTGAATTATCATGATTAAATGAATTTAAAAAACCTATAAGCTGAGTTCTTACTTTGAGTTGATCAGAAAGACCTCAAATATGAAAAGATCAAGAATATAGGATAAATTTAATAAAAGAAGATGATAATAATATATTTGTTTCTAATTGAAGTTTAAATATATCATCTCTAACTATAAATCACTCTGTAGCTGGTCATTTTTGGTCTAGTTTTACAGATGTAGTAAAAAACTTCTGATCAGATTTATATAAAGTTCTAGGTTTTAAATGAAATATTGATGCAAATGATAATGTATTAAAATGACCTAAAATATTAACAGATAATTTAGATATAGTATATAAGCTATGATGAAAAACTATTAAGTATTATATAGATCTTGATAAATCTTGAATACAAGATTGATGTGATCTTGCAACATTGTGATTAAAAGTTATATGAAGCTTACAATGAGATTGAAAGTCAGATATAACATGACAAGAATCAAATTTTTCAGACTTATCAAAAGCTGAGCTTAGAGCTGTTATAAAAAGAAATGCTTATTCTCTTATTAATTGAATGAGTAGTGGGCAAGTTTTGAACTGAATTAAGTATGTTGATTCAGATATAATGATAAGTTGAGATCAAAACTATGAAACTTTGATAGTTAAAGATGCTAATGTTATAATTAATTGAGATTTAAACCTATCAAACAAGAAATTAGGTATCATAGTACTCAAAGATAATTATTTAGTTGATTCAGACTATAATAATATATGAAATATATATGTTAATAAAGATGTTAATAATATAAATGCTATAATATATGCTGATTGAGTTTTTAGAAGCGCTAATGGTAGTTGAAATAGCTATGAAGATCTAGACTTAGATAATAAGCTAGAATTAAATTGAAGTTTATTTACAAGAAATACTATATGATGAGCTGTAAAAGCTTGAACTGAGTATTTACTACCTTGATGATCTAAAACTTATAATTTTGATTTAGCTGAAATATACGATTTGAATTATGTTAGAAAAGTAACTAATACAAATTGTGTGGCAGATAATTACTCATTTGTTATTAAATATAATTCTATAATTCAAACAAATCCACCTAAGTGATTTACACAATAAAAAATAAAACCATCTCAATAGATGGTTTTATTTTTTATTATATTTGTCTATAATAAAACTGTATATTTTTATTGTAGACAATGTGTAAATATCCGCTCTATATTCAATTAATTTTATTATAAAATAATTTCATATATTTGTATTATAGACAGTAATAAATTGTATGAAAATATGATTTTTAATTAAGAAATAATTGTCTATAATAGTGTTGTAGACAATTATTTTTCTATTATAGACATATAAAATATAGTAATAATTGCATTAAATTTAATTATGTGTTAATATAATATATATAAATAAATAATAATTATTTTTATGAAAACTATATATTTTCTTTGATATCAATTAAATTGATTAGAGTTAGTTACATATATTTTAATACCAACAGCTATGGTATTAGTTATTTTAACATATATACTTTTTAATGTTAGAGCTTTAAAATTATCATTTGATGTTGATATTAATTTGATTAAATTACTTGAAAAATCTAATAATATGAAGTTTGATACTATCTTAAAAAAGATAGATGAACTTAATGATGATAATTCTAAAATTATTAAAAAAATAGAAAAAGTCGAAAGTGATTTAGAAAAAGATGCCAAAAAGGGCTGATATTCTTTACAAAAGTAAAAAAGAGTGATATTATATATCATATACCTTATTATAAACCTTAAATTATGGATACTATTTATATTCTTTGATATCAATTAAACTGATTAGAATTTGTTACTTTTGCTATATTACCAATAGCAGTGGTAGTACTTTCTTTAGTTTATTTACTATTTAATATTAGACTATTAAAATTTTCTTTTGATTTTGATATCTACTTTTTGACTGAGTTAGAAAAATCTTATACTAAGAAATTAGATACTCTACTTGTTAAAATTGATGACAAATATAATTTAAATTGAACAATAAAAGAAGAAGCTTAAGCTTCTTCTTTTAATTTTATATATACTTCAGGGAAGACTTTATCTTCTAGTTTATCTAGTTCATCTTGATTAAACTTTGATAAAACCCAGTCAGATACTTCGTAATTATCATTGAATCATATTCAGATTTTGATTCTTTTAAATTCATCTTTAAAGTGTTTTATTATATCCTTTATTCCATTGTGTCATCATGCACTTCATTTATTTCTGATTCTTATTTTGGAGAAATCCATACTCATATCGTCATAAATAATAATAATGTCATCTGTATCGATTTTATAAAAATCTACAATTTTTCTAATAGATTCTCAGCTTAGATTCATATAAGTTTGAGGTTTTAGTAGAATTGTTTTTTCTCATAGTAATATTCAACTAGATACTTCAGCTTTAAATTTTGATTCAAGTTTAAAGTCAGAAAAATTATCTTTTTCTTTTAGGTAATCTAAAAACAAAAAACCAACATTGTGTTTTGTTTTTTCATATTTTTCTCAAGGATTTCAAAGTCAAACTATTAATTTCATTATATTTTCAGTTATTTCATAAATTTAGAGTGTACATCTTTTAGTTTTTTGTTTGTTACATGTGTATATACTTGAGTTGTTGTTATACTAGCATGTCATAACATCTCCTGTATTGCTCTTAAATCTGCTCAATTACTTAGTAGGGTTGTTGCAAATGAGTGTCTAAGGGTGTGTGCTGAGATATTTTTAAGTATAAAAGCTTTGCTTGCATATTTTTTAACCATACTTGTTATAAAAAACCTTGTTAGTCTTACTTTTTCATTTTCTAGAGCATCTATATTTTCTAATTTTATATTATGTCTTATAAAAAGAGGGGACATATGGTCTTTTCTTTTTTCTAGGTAGTTTTCTATTAATTTTGCAGCATGTTTTGTAAGATATACAACTCTTACTTTTCTTCATTTTCATCTTACGGCAAATTCTCTTCTTTTTAGGTTTATATCTTCTTTATTTAAACCTGTTAGTTCAGATATTCTGAGACCGGTAGAGTATATACATTCCATTATTGCTAGGTCTCTAGCTCATATTATTGTATCAGGATCAGGAGCATTAAATAGTCTTTCTAATTCTTCTTCATTTAGAAATTCTACATGTCTTTCATCAGCTTTTATTAGATCTATTGCTGTTGCTGACATAGATTGTATTCATTTTTTTTCTAGAAATTTTAAAAAACTTCTAAGAGTTATCATGTAGTAGTTCGCTGTGCTAATTGATATGGTTCTATTTTTTTCATACAGGTAGCTTCTAAATTTTTCAGCTATATCTAGAACTATGTCTCATACTTTAAAAGTAGAAGGATCTTTTCACAGAGATTCTTCCAAAAAACAAGCAAATTTTTTCAAATGCCTATCATATTGTTCAACTGTTTTAGGAGATTTATTTTTAATAACCTCCAGATAGTTCAAAAAATTTAGATGTGCTTCTTTAAAGTTCATGAGTTATATATTAATTATTTATCTTTACACAATAATCTCAGGATCTCAATCTGTGATTAGTATTGTATGTTCATACTGGCTTCATAAGCTTCAGTCTTTGATGTAGATCTCCCAGTCTCATTCATCAACAATCTGTCAGCTAGTTTCTCAAAGGATTGGTTCTATTGCTAGAGTCATTCCTTTTTTTAGTTTCTCTCATTTTCAAGCTTTTCAAAAGTTGGGAATATATGGTTTTTCATGAAGCTTTTTTCCTATAGCATGACCTGTTAAGTCTTTTACTACCTTGAATCATGCTCACTCTATCTCAGCTTGAATCGCTGCTGAAATATCTCATATAGTGTTTCAGGCTCTACATTTATCTATTCAAGCATATAAAGCTTTTTTGTTTGCTTCTATTAGTTTTGCTCATCTAGGATTGTATTTATCTCATCAAATAATTACAGAAAAAGCAGCATCAGTATTGATTCATTTGTTTTTATCTTTTATTCAGAAATCAAAAGTAGCTAAGTCACCATTTTGAAAAACTATTTCTTCTCTAGGTAATCAGTGAACTACTACATCATTCACACAAACACAAATATTTGCAGGAAATCAATAAACTCACTTAAAACCGCATAAGACATTATTTTTCTTTGCTATATCATCACAAATTTTATTAATTTCACTAGCTTTTACTCAAGCTTTTAATACTTTTTTTATTTCAGCAAAAATCTTTTTGTGAGTTTTTGCATTATTTCTCATTATTTCTATTTCTTGTTTTGTTAACATTTTCTTATTTTTAATATTATTTTTTATCTCAACAATCTCATCATCAATATTGTTCTTCACAAGTACGTACAGAGTATGGGATAAGTAAATCTAATTTTTCTATAGTATTTTTTAGAGTATTATGTGTTTCTATTATTTCTCATTGTAACTTTTCTGTTGTTACGTCTCATACTTGAGCAAAAGGTATTTCTGACTCATATAGTTCAGTAATTTTTTCCTGAATTTCTAGAGTTATTTTTCTGTTATCAATAGCTCTATCTATTTCTTTTCTATTATATGATCATCATGTTTTTTTTACTTTTTGAAGTTTAAATAAATCAGATACTTCTTCATCTTGAAAATCTTTTAGTGCTTTTTTTATACTATTAGTTATTTGATTTATAGAGTTTGTTAAGAAATTGTTATCTTGAGTAAATCACTCTCTATTATATTTATCTAAATTATTTAATAATATTTGTTGCTTATCTAGTGAAATTCAACTTTCTTCTAAATATTCTTTTAAAAGCTTTTTTTCAAGTGCTTGTATTTCATTTACAGGTTTATTTCATATTAATAACGCCCAAGCATCTCTCCATTTTTCTATTCAGTCTTCAGCTTGCTTGTTTAATATTTTTATATTCTCAATAGATTCAGATATCGTTTCAAAAAATCATCATTTATCTATTATACATGGTTGTACTGCAGATATTGAATAGTTATCACTTATTCCTAAATCAAAATCAAAGTCAACAAGTATTAGTTTAGATGTATCAAAATCAGCATCTTCTCATATAATAGTTAATCTATATAGATCTAGTATATTATCGCTATTTTGCAATAATTGTCAAACTATTTCTTTTACAGTTAAGTTATCTAACTGACAATCTTTGTTTACTCATTTACAAGCATCTACAACAACTATATCAGAATCTCATCTTTTATCTACTTTTGTTAAGTATTTTAATAATCATTCATTTTCTTTATCAAGTAGTTTATAGTCTCTTTTTACTTCATAAGGAACATCATTTGAAATAGGGAATGTAACAAAATAATTGAAGTATGAGTAGTATCAAGAAAAATTAAACATTTCATTAAATATTGAAATTGTTTCTGATTTAGCTCTTGCTGTATCATCTTTTATTTTATCCCAATTTGATTTAAAAATACCTTCTTCTTCTTTTTTGATTACTGGTTTTTTATTTCTTTCTTCAACTATAGCTTTTGTTATGTTTTTTACTACTATTCTGTTATTTTTTACATACTCTAATAAAACCTCAGCTGTATTATCTTTTATAGAACAAGCTCAGTTTGCATAGCTATAATTTGGTATAATTATAGATACAAAAAATATGATAAGTAGTATTTTTTTCATTAATTTTTTAGTTAACATTTGGTATATTATCCATACCTTTTATTACAGGAGTTATATCTCTAATATAGTTATAAAATGATTCTGTGAATCTAGAAAGCTCTGAAAACTGTTTTTCAAAGTCTTGCATGATTCCATAAGAAACTTTTTTATCTACTTCTTTACTTATATAAGAACTATTATGTTTTTCTTTATTTATAAAATTTTGTCTTAACTCTTTTTGTCTTTCAATAGCATCTTGAATTAATAGTTGTTCAGAAGTAAGAGTTATTTGTTTATTTTGTTCAAGATTTCTTAAAAGTGATAAGTCATTTCTTCTTTCATAGTTTAATCAATATGATTTATAATATTTTTCAAGCATATCATTAGAGTCTAGAGTATTATTATCCTCATCTTTGTCTTCTTTCTCTAGGTTTAGTATAGGTATTGGTTTTGTTGTTACTTGGAAACCTAAGTGAAACATATCAGGAAGATCTAGATTTGTTAAATTTAATTCAAAATTAGCAATTGACATATTTGCTGGAATTAGAGATGTAGATGCAAATTTCTTTAGATGATTATTAGATCTATTCAGTAAGTATTCTATAGTAATATTATCTGATCATCCAAATAAACTATGATTATACATTACAAACTCTATAATTATACAGAAAAATCAATCACAAGGCCATTCTCAATTATCATTTACTTCTGAATAAGAGTCTCAAATATTATTGTTCTTTGATTTTTTAGTACTTCAGCTTCAGTATGTAATATTACTAGGAGGGGGAGATGTATCAGAATTTAAATCATTTTGAAGGTCTTTTAATAAAAAGTTATTTGTGGCACTTGATAATCAATTATTATCTGAGTCTTCAGGACAATTATATTGTGTTTCTGTATCTAAAATAGTACCATCATCATTATTATTATTTAGAGTTTTTTCTATTTTTTCTCTTTGTTTTTCATTATCATATTTTAAATCATCCATACTTTTAGATAAGTCTTCAAGCATTTCGTTTACAGATTCTCAAAGATCTATGTTTTCTTCTCACTCGTAATCTGTTTTTGAAGCAAAGATGATTTTATCTATATTTTCAATATCAATTATTAAATCAAAAGGAGAGTTTTCTAGTGTTCAGTCAGTATATGTTGATGAACTTGATAGTTTGTATATCCTTTCTGCTTTTTTCTCTGAAGTTTCTATAGAGTTTGTTTTATGTTTTTTAAATAGTTTTAGGTAATCTTGAACTAATTCTGCTTTAAAGTTTCAGTCTTGTTTACAGTCATCACTAAAAAAAGAAGTTAAACTTTGAATATTTTCGTAATTAATTATATAGTGAAATTCATCTACACCTATATATAGAGTTTCGTCTAAACATGGTTTTATATTATTAATTTGGGCTAGGTGATTTATTTCTGCAGATATACCTGTTTCTTTTTTTCATCATTCTAGTTCAAAGTTTAATAATTTGTCTTCTGTTGTTTTGATTCACTTATCAATATTTTTATATAAATCTAGAGATGAAGGACTTCAAAAAAAAGCATTTGTTACTGATGTAATGCTTAATAAACAGATAATAAAAACAATAACTTTTTGCATGTAGATTGTAAATAAAACTATTTTTAATTATTATATATAAAAATGAATTTTTTACAAAGAAAAATCCGGAAAATCCGGATTTTTTTATTTTATAACAATTTTATCTTCTGATATTGTTATTTTAAATGATTTTTTACTGCCTGAATTTATTATTTTTTCAGCTATTAAATCTTCTATATTATCAACTAAATATCTTCTCACTTCTCTTGCTCAGAATTCAGGATTGTATACAGTTTTTGTTATATAATTCAATACTTTAGAATCATATTTTAGTTCTAGATCTTTTTCTTTTAATCTTTCCTCTAGACTTTTTAATCAAAGTTCTACAATTTTTTTGATTTGATTTTTATCTAGGGGATTAAAAACTAGTATTTTATCAATTCTATTAATAAATTCTGGTGAAAAATAATCTGTTAAATTATTTTTTATATTTTCTGCAGCTTGAGAATAATCAGTTAATATTTTTTCTTCCTCTTTAGTTTTTATATCAAAACCTATTTTTTCTGCTTTTTGCATGAACTCTTCTTGTCAGATGTTTGAAGTCATAACTATAATTGTATTTTTAAAGTTAACTTTTCTTCATTTATTATCTGTTAGAACTCATTCTTCAAGTATTTGTAATAGTAGGTTATATACTTCAAAATCTCATTTTTCGATTTCATCAAATAAAACTACACTATAAGGTTTTTTTCTTACTTTTTCTGTTAACATTCCTCATTCTTCATATCAAACATATCATGCTGATGATCAGATAAGTTTATTTACAGATGTTTTATCTGAGTATTCACTCATATCAATTTTGATAAGAGCATTTGGATCGTCATAAAACTTTTTTGTTAATACTTTTACTAATTCTGTTTTACCAACTCATGTTGGTCCTAGAAATAGGAAACTTCCTAGAGGTCTGTTTGGATCAGCTATTCAAGCTTTGTTTCTAGTTATAGATTTAACTATAGATTTAATAGCATCGTCTTGACCAATTATTTCAGACTTAATTGATTTAGCTAATTGTTTTATTCTATCTATTTCACCTTTGTTTAAGTTAGCAACTGGTATACCTGTTGACATACTTAATATTTTTTGAACATCTTCTGCTCATATAGACATTCTATCTTCTTTTGGAATAGTAAATTTTTGTTTTATTTCTACTATTTCTTTTTCTAATTTTGCTTGTTTTTCCTTTAGGGAAGAAGCTTTTTTATATTCTTGAGCTATAACTGCTAATTCTGTATCTTTAGCTATTTTAGCTATTTTTTCTTTTAACTTCTTTGTTTCTGTTTCATCAAAGTTATATTTCATTGACTTAATACTACAAGCTTCATCTATAAGGTCTATAGCTTTATCTGGTAGATTTTTATCAGTTATATATCTTGTAGATAATTCAACTGCTGCTTTTACAGCATCTTCAGAAATATTTAGATTGTGATATGTTTCAAAAGAATCTTTTAATCAGTCTATTATTTCTCTAGTTGTTTTTTTACAAGGTTCTTCAACATTAATTTTTTGGAATCTTCTTTCTAAGGCTGAGTCTTTTTCTATATATTTCTTGTATTCATTTGCTGTAGTTGCTCAGATAATTCTGATTTTTCATCTACCCATTGCTGGTTTTAAAATATTTGAAGCATCTAGAGTTCATTCTCCTCCTCATGCTCAAATAATAGTGTGTATTTCGTCAATAAATAGAATTATTTCATTTTCTACTTTTGATGCTTCATCTATTACTTGTTTTATTCTAGCTTCAAATTCTCATCTATATTTTGTTCCAGCAACTAAAGATGACATATCAAGAGAAAGAATCTTTTTATCTTTCATTGAAAAAGGAACTTTTCATTCTTTTATTTTTAATGCTAGTCATTCTGCTATAGCTGTTTTACCAACTCAAGGTTCTCATACTAAAACAGGATTGTTTTTTGTTTTTCTATTTAGTATAGCTATAAGTCTTTCTACTTCATTTTCTCTTCAGATGATATTATCAATTTTACCATCTATTGCTTCTTGTGATAAATTAGTTGAGAAAAAATCTAGTGCTGGAGTTGTTGAGTCTGGTTTTTTTCATTTTTCTTCTTTGTTCATATCAAAAGGAGTTGAATCTCATTTTTGACCAAATAGATTTTGACTTAAAACTCAAAGTAGTTTATTTATTCCATCATCTCATTCTAGATTTACTCATCATGCTTCATTTCATTCTGAAACACCATCAATAACTCCTAGTTTGTTTAATTCTATAAGGTTATTCTCAATATCACTAGGTGTTATTCATATGTAATCAAAAAAACTTACTATCCATGAGTCATTTCTGATCATTGATAATAAAAAATCTTCAATAGATGCTTTTGGTTTTGAAAAACTTGCAGCTATTTTTACACTTCATAAAATAATAGTTTTTAATCTACTATTCATTCAAGTATAAACTCAGGTTCTTTTTTGGTAAGACTCATTAAAAATAGCTTTGTTTATAATTTCTATAGTTAATTTTTCATTAATTCCATATAGATTAAAGATTTCTTTTATACCTCAAGTAGAGTTTTTTACTAATTCAATAAAAATATCTTCTACTCATAGTTCTTTTAATCAGATTTGTTTTATATTATTTTCAGCATTAACTAAAGCTTTTTTGTATCAATCAGAGAAATTATTGTACGACATGTATAAAAATAGTTGTAAGAATTTAAAATATTTATATAATACTATTATATCATAAAAAAACTGTAGACAAAGTTTATAGTACTACTTTTTGTTAAAAAAGTCATTGACTTATTTATGATATAATTTATAATTAACTTTTAACTAGAATATTATGTCAAAAAACATATTTTTACTAGCTGCTTGATACTTAGCAGGGGGGATTATATCATCTTTATATAACAAGAAAAAACCAGGAGAATTAAAAAAAGAAATAAAAACTTCTGATAAAGACATAGAAAAAGATTTTAAAATTATTTTAGATAATTTTATTGATACTCACCAAAATTTACTTGAGGATTTAAAAACTCATGTTGCTACTGATGAGAATAAAAAACTTTTTGAAAAAAAGAAAAAAGAGCTTTTATGAGTTGTTGATTCATATAAAAAACAATGAATAGATATAGCTGATGAATTAAAAGTAAAATGAAAAGAGTTTTTAGTAGAAGCGTCTGATAATCTAGAAAAACTTTATGAAGAAAAAAAAGAAGAGATTGAAAATCTAAAAGAAGCTATTCCTGAAAAAGCTAACGAAGTAAAAAAAGAAATAAAAAAGAAAGTAATAAAAAAATAAGAACTTGTACAAGTTCTTATTTTTTTGTACAAAATTAATTTGAATTTGTACAAGTTTTGTTTTTAGTCATTTAAAGCTTCATATACTTCTCATGCTATTTTAATGTTTGGAGTAAGAGTTTTTGCTCAAACAGCCCATTTAGCAGGACAAGCTTGAGATGGGTTTTCTCTCATAAATTGTAATGCTTCAATTTTTCTAATTAACTCATCACTATTTCTTCATAGAGGACCAGAAGCAACTTCTATACTTCTAATAACACCATCTGGATCAATAACAAAAGTACCTCTTCCAGCAATACCAGATTCTTCATCTAATATATTGTAAATATCAGCTACTTCAGTAGAGTGGTCAGCTAACATTTTGTAAGGGAATCCTTCCATTAATTTTTCATGTTTAACCCACGCTCTGTGAGAAAAAGTAGTATCAGTAGAAGCAGCAAGTACTTCAACACCTAATTCATTAAATTTAGCTTCTTGTTCAGCCATATCTTTTAATTCAGTAGGACAAACAAAAGTAAAGTCAGCAGGGTAGTAAAATAATACAGCCCATTTTCATTTTAAATCATCTAGAGATAAATTACCTTCATCATCAGTTTTTGGATCATAATAAGGTAAAGCAAAGCTAGGAGCTTCAGTATCTATTTTTGCAATAGTAGGAAAATCATAATTATCCATCTTTGTAATAGGTTACTTAAATAAATTAACAGATATTGTCTGTATATAAAGATAATATTGACTTCTGAAAAAAAGTCAAATTAAAAATGAGAATAATTCTCATTTTTAATTATCTAGCTAAAATTTCTAGATTTACATTTTTAACTGCTTTGTTGAAATTTTCGTCTATAGCCTCAATTGTTACAATATGTTTTCATACAGATAAACTTGTATCTTTGTTTATAGGGAAGACTATATTTCTTTCAGTTATACCTGATTTAACTAATTTTCAATCTATTTTTATATTAATAGTTCTTAAGCTAGTTACTTCCTGTATATTTGCTTTTAAGTTAAAATAGTTATTTTCATATATTTTAATATTTCAGCTAGCAGGTTTTACTAGATTTATACTAGGAGCACTAGTATCTTTTTTTATTATAAATACATTTCTTTTTACACTTCCTGAGTAATATTCTTTGCTTATAGCTTTAAATGTTACATCAGCTCTTTTATGAGCATGAGAAATAGGTATAAATATATTTCATATATAAGATCAACTTTTTCTATTTTTTGTATCTATTTCGTCAACCACTATGTTATCTATAAGTACTTCAATTTTTATTAATTCTTGATTACTTCTGTATGCCAGTTCTACATAATTTTCTCAGGCAATTAGAGTATCATCATCATTTAGAGTAGTTCTTATTGTGATATGAGGTTTAACTCATGATCTTTCACATTCTTGATCACTAATATCTGTAACTATATGATCTAATTCTCAGTATTTTTCTTTGAAATCATCAGACTTAGTCCACTCATTTACAGGATCTTGCCAGTCTGGATCATTTGGGTCAATAGAGTTAAATCATATAAGAGTAACTGTTTTTATAGCATCTTTAGGTGTAGAAGAAGATACTACTCAATTACATAGTAGATCTACTTGTACTTGTTTATTACTGTTATCGTATTTTACAGGTTTATTTATAAAAAGAGATTTTACAACAGCTTGATTTCACATATCAGGACTAGGTAGTAATCAAGATATTTGTGATACATGTATTTCTTCAACTTCTTCTGGTTTTAACCAAGATCAAGAAGCTTTTCCTTTATGAGCATATTCCATAAAGTCTCTCCATATAGGTCAAGCTCATTCTAATCAGTTTCATTTGTAGTTTAGTTTTTCTCATTTTGTATTTCAAGCCCAAACAACAGTTGTAATTTGTGGAGTATATCATGCTGTCCATAAATTACTAGGATATATATCTTTTTCATCATCTTTCATATATTGTTTAGTTGATGTACCTGTTTTTGCTGCAACTATTCTATCTTTTAAACTTAATATAGTATTCCAAAATGCAGGACGTGTATCTGTATCACTTAAAATACTATTTATTATATAAGCTTGAGCTTTAGGCATTACTTGATTCTCTGATTCATCGGAGTCTTCATCTTCAGTTTTATCTTTTATTATTAATTCTTCAACTATATTTCATTTAGAATCTACTATTTTTAAAATAGGAGTTATGTCCTTTTTTTCTCACATATTAGCAAATACACTATAAGCTGTTGCTAGTTCTAAAGGAGTCATTTCTCAAGTTCATAGAGCCAAAGGAGCTCAATACATTCCGTGATATCTTAATGACTTAGTTCATAAATCTCTTAAAAAGTTTACAATTTTTCTTTCTCATCAAGCCATAAAAAACATTTTTATAGCAGGTATATTTCTAGAGTTATTTAGAGCTGTTGATATATCCATTTTTCACATAAACTCTCCGTCAAAGTTAGCAGGAATATATTCACTTGGGAATTCTGTTTCCAAATCATATATTGGAGTTTTTGTTCAAATTTGTTCGTTTAAAACACCTAAAGAATAAACAAAAGGCTTAAATGTACTTCAGGGTTGTAGTTTAGATGTAATTATATTAACATTTCAATTATTTTCTTTATCAAAATAGTCTTTTCAACCAACCATTGATAAAATTTCTCAAGTTTTGTTATCTATACTTATTAATGCAGCATTTGTAGCTTCATATTTTTCAGTATTAATTTCTACTTGTTTTTGTACTAATTCTTCAGCTTTTGCTTGTAGATTAGGATCTAGGGTTGTATATATTTTTAATCATCATACACTAATAATTTCTTTTCAGAATTTTTCTTCTAAGTATTCTTTTACATAGAAAACAAAATGAGGAGATTTAATATTTTCTCTAGATTCACTAAATTCAAATCATATAGAACGTAATATAGATCAAATATAAGTATCAAAGTCAATATATCAATCTTCAAGCATTCTTCAAAGAACTTCATCTTTTCTTCATGTTTGATATTCAATATAATTATCTTCCTCAGAGATTCTTATACTGTTTAGAAAATATAATAATTTAGAATATTCTATTATAGAACATCAGTCATTATCTATTTTTATAGGATTTTTAAAATACTCGTTTTTTAAATTACATATAAGTCATTTGTTTGTTCATTGTAATCTACTAAACTTTAATTCTTCTAATAAGTTTGTAAATTTAGATAACATTTCCTCATTTATAATTTTGTCTTTTGCTGTTATAATTTTTGTTATTTCTTCTTGATTCTCTTTTGTGTATATATAAGGATATCCTAATACTCTAGTAGGATGATTATAAGGAGAATAAAAAGTTGGTCATTTAGGTAAAGATGCTAATATAGAAGATTCTAATACATCTATATCTTTTGAGCTTTTACTAAAAAAAGTTTTTGCAGCTTCCTCTATTCAAAAGGCATTATGACCATATGAAATTTTATTTAAGTATAACTCTAATATTTTTTCTTTTGATATAGAAGATGTTAGTTTGTAAGCTAGAAAAATTTCTTTTATTTTTCTCTCAACACTTCTTTCACTTGTAATTATAGTATTTCTAATTAATTGTTGAGTTAATGTTGATGTTCATTTTACAGTTGCTGTTTTTCATAGAACATAGTTTATTCATGCTCTAGCTATTCATTGAATATCTACTCATGGATTTTGCCAGTATCTTTTATCTTCTATCGCTATAATAGCGTTTATCATATCTTTATTTATATCCTCAAATGGAACATAAGTTCTTTTTTCTTTAAAAATTTTGTACAACTCATTTCCATCTCTATCATAAATAATAGATGATTCAGCAATCTCTAAATTTTGTAATTCATTAACAGAAGGTAGTCAAACTATATATTTGTTATAAATAATTCATGTTCAAATAATACCAGATACTATGAAAAATAATATAGAATACATCAAAATAGTATAAAAAATATTAGATCATTTTTTATTTTTTATTTTTCTAGCTTTTTTAGTGTATACTATTTTTAGACCTCTCTTTTTTAGAGGCTTTCTTGTCATTGTCATATTTTATATTTAAAACTTAAAAGGACTTAAATCTCATAGAAAATCTTCTCATATAATTATTTCTATATTAGCATTATCTGTTGAATATTTAGGGAAGTTTGTTTGCCTAAACTCTCAATCAAAAAATATTTTTAGAAGCTTTATTGTATTTGATTCAGGATCTATATTATTAAAATATATTACTGATTTTTTATGTAAATCTTTAGTATTTCATATAGAATTTTGAGAAGGTATATTAAATCAGTATTTAACCATATCATTACTTAATGTTAATGCTAGGTTACTTATTTTTAGAGAATTAAATACATTTATTTTATAATTTTCTTTAAAAACTTCAGGTTTATTAAATACTACATCTGTAAAAGAATGAATTTTTGTAAAATTATCTAAATTTAAAGCATCACTTCATTCTGCTAACAAAATAGCTTGTCATCAAAAGAATTCTCTGCTAGGAGTATATAAAAAACCTCATTTAATACAAGTATATTCTCAAAAGAAACAAGAGTCGTTTAGATTTGATGATACAACTTGAAAATCCTTATCTCAGTTTAATTGATATGCAAGTTTTATAATAACTCATAAACTTATATCTGTATAAACGTATTTTATAAAAACATTATATAGTTCTTTTATTTTTCATGGAGAAGTAAGGAAGTAGCTTCAAGATAGTTTGTCTTTTACAGCTTTTATAACTTGTTGTTGTCTCATAGATCTATCAAAATCACTTGTCGAATGTCTACTTCTAGCATATTTTAAAGCATTTTCTCAATCAAATATCCATGTTCATTTTCTAAAAACAAGTGTTTTATATCACCAATTTCAGTCAGGATATTTATCATCTACAAAGTGTTTTGGTATATTTATTTCAATTCATCATATAGAATCAATTAGTTTTGTGAATCATAGGAAATCTATGTTAACAAAGAAGTCTATTTTTTCTCAAGTTATTTTTGATATTTTTCTTTTTAATATATCCATTCATACTTTTTCTGATCAGCTTTCAAATCTATATTTTGCATATAGTCAGTTAATTCTTCATCATTGTTCTTTTCAAGGGTATTCTACATATAAGTCTCTAGGAATAGATAACATACTAATTATTCTAGTTTTTGTATTTATACTTGCTAAAATAATTGTATCAGTTAGGTTTGGAGCATCATGGTTTCATCCTCATCTACCAACAAGTAATATGTTTATTTTTTCTTTATCTTTTAGTTTTCTTTCTAAATCAACTTCTGATTCTAAAGGAGAGTTTCAGTTGTTTTCTTGAAGGGAAGAGGTACTTTGTTCTTTATTTTCAATAGAGAAATTAAAAATGTCTATATTTTTGGCAAAAGCAAAAAATATAGAGAAAAATAGAACTACTGCTATAATTCAAACTATATTTGGTGTTAAAAATGGAATATTTTTTATACTTTTGTCTTTAAATCACATATATTATAGATATCCTAAAAAGTTGAACTATATTCTATAAAAAAATATTTTTTTTTCAACTGATTTTTTAACTTTTTTTTAAAAATGCTTAATTATGTTTATTTTAAATAAAAATTGTAAAAAAGTTTTACTTTTTAAAAAAATATATACTATAGTTTATGATTTTTATTTTTTTAATAGTAATAATATATATTTATGGAAAGAATAAATAAGGTAACAGAAGAAATATCTAAAGTTGTTATTTGACAAGGTACTCTTGTACGTGATTTATTAATATGACTTTTATGTAAATGACATATTTTATTAGAATGAGCACCAGGTTTAGCTAAAACATTATCTGTTGCGACTTTAGCAGAAGTTGTTTCTCTTGATTTTAATAGAATACAATTTACACCAGACTTATTACCAAGTGATTTAATAGGTAATAAAATCTATCATCCAGATACAAAAACATTTTCTACAAAAAAATGACCTATTTTTTCTAATTTGGTTTTAGCTGATGAAATAAACAGGGCTCCTTCGAAAGTTCAATCAGCATTACTTGAGGCTATGGCTGAGAAACAAGTTACTATCTGAGAAGAAACTTTTAAATTGGATAAACAGTTTATGGTTTTAGCTACACAAAATCCTTTAGAGCAAGACGGTACATATAATCTTCCAGAAGCTCAATTAGATAGATTTTTATTAAAATCTATTATAGATTATCCTAATGAATCAGAAGAATTAGAGATAATGAAAAAATATTCTAAAGAATCTAGTGAAAAACTTTCAAAAATCCTTAAAAAAACAGATTTAGCTAACTTACAAGAAGAAATTTTAAATATTCATATAGATGAAAATATTTATGAATATGTAAAAAATATAATTTTTTGTACAAGAAATGATTCAGATATAAAAGATAAACTTTTATATTGAGCATCGCCTAGAGCCTCTATTGCTTTAATAAAAGTATCAAAAGCATTAGCTTTTTTAGAAGGAAGAGATTATGTAATTCCTGAAGATATAAAAGAAATGGCTAAAGCTGTTTTAAGACATAGAGTAATACTTAGTTATGAAGCTATTGCTGAGTGAATTACAGCAGATGATATAATAGATGATGTTTTAAATAAAGTAGAAATTAAATAGTTATGCTAAATAAAAAACATAAATTAATTGAATTAAAAACAAAAACACTAGTTGATAGTCTTTTTGTCTGAAATTATAAAACTAAACACAAGTGAAGGTGAATAGAGTTTATTAGCTATAAGGAATATGATTTCTCAGATGATGTAAAAAATATAGATTTTATAAAATCATCTAAAGAATGAAAGACTTTGGTTAAACTTTATGAAGAAGAAAAAGAACTTAGTGTTTATTTTGTAATTTCTTTAAATGATAGTTTTTTTTCAGATAATTTTTCTACAAAAAAGATAGATATGTTACTTGAATTATTCTATTTGGTTTGATTATCAGCTATTAAATCTTGAGATAAGTTGTGATCTTTTATTTTTGATGATTTTAAAAATAAATTATGTTTTGCAAAAAAATGAAAACAAAATTTTATTAATATAGTTAATGAAATAGATACTTTTGCAGAAGAAAAAATTAAAAAACAAAATTTATTAGAAAAATTAAAAAATTCTTTTAATAAAGAAGATAAAAAAATACTAGAAAACAATTGATTAAAATATTTTAATTCTTTAAAAATAAAAAATTCACTAGTTTTTTATGTTACAGATAAATCTGATATAGAATTAAAAGAATTAAGAGTATTATCCACAAAAAATGATTTAATTGTATGTAATTTATTTAATCATTTTGAAAACTTTTTAGATTGAAAATGAGTTTCTTGACTTCAAAATGATTGAGAAAAACTCTTTGTAGATTTGGATAGTAAAAAAAGACAAAAATATATACAATTAAGAAAAGAAAAACTAAAAAATTTCAGAAATAAAGTTATAAAAAACAATGCTTCATATTTATTTATAGATGAAACAAAAAATATTTATAAAGAAGTATCTAAATTATTTAATAATTAAAATTAACATGTTTAAAGCTTTTAAATTACTAATAACATTTCTATTATTTTCTATTTCTATGAGTGTTTTTGCTGAAACAACTTTTAATATTAGAGTTGATAAAGCAGAGGTTAAAATAGATGATTATATTGTTTTGGAAGTTAATGTATCTACAACTTCTACGGGTAGTGTAGAATTATTAGATATAGTATGACTTGAAAATTTTTCTCGTTTATGACAAAAAACTTCAAATAATATATCTATAAGAAATGGTCAAAGGCAAAGTAACTATAAACTAGAATTAAATCTAAAAGCTAGTAAAATAGGTAATTATGTTCTATGACCTGCTGAAGTAAGGGTGTGAAATACAATTTCTAAATCAAATGTTATAAATTTAGATGTTTTAGTAAAAGACTATGAACAAAAACAAGTAGAAAAAAAACCAGAAAGAAAAAAAGCACTTGATATAAAATGAATAAAAGATCCAGATAGTTTGTTTAAACAATTTATGTATTATCAATTTTTAGTATTATTATTGCTAATTTGAGCTTATTTATATTATTTAAAAGTGAATAAAAACTTAAAAGCTAAAGAAAAAGAAATTGATTTAGCAAAAGAAACTAAAAATAAGATAAAACAATGACTTAAAACTCTGAAAAAAAATCAGAAAGAATATAATAAATCATGATTTTATAAAGAATTAAATATATATTTCAGAGAATATTTTGCTTTTCTATGAATAGATTATGATGATAGTTTTACTTTGAAAGAAATCAGAAACTTAGAAATAGATCCATCTTTAATGTGATTATTTGAAAAGTGTTATTTAAATGAATTTTCTTTAAATGAAGATATAGAAGAAGAAAGAATAGAGTTAATAAATGAATTAATAAAAAATATAAAATAGTATGTATAATTTTTTATATCCACAATACTTTTTACTTTTAATACCAATAGTAGTTATATTACTATTTTGGTATTTTAAGTGATGAAAAAAAATATATTTTTGAAATATAGAGGATATAAAAACAATTTATGGTTCAAATAGTTTTTTTTATAAAATATATTTTATAATTTTACTTTTTATTTTCTGAGTATTTACTAGTATTTTTTCAACTCCTGTTATAGAAGATTATATGGAAAAAAATCAGAAAAATTGAATTGATATTCAAATAGTATTAGATGTTTCATATTCAATGACTGCAGAAGATTTAAAACCAAATAGATTGGAAGTAGCAAAAGATGTTATATCTGGTTTTTTGGATAAAATAGAATCAGATAGAGTTTGAATAATTGTTTTTTCTGGGAAAACTTTTACATCTCTTCCTTTAAGTTTTGATTATA
Organism: uncultured Candidatus Peribacteria bacterium; assembly: GCA_964344155.1. GTDB lineage: Bacteria > Patescibacteriota > Gracilibacteria > BD1-5 > UBA6164 > UBA6164. The sequence goes on from CAYFMG010000001.1 coordinate 45,031, forward strand.
ATATTATTAAAAAAGTTATATCAAAAATAGATGTAAATATAATAAATCAAAGATATATGCATATGCAATGAACAGCTATTTGAGATGCATTAGTTTTAGCCTGAGAATCTTTCTGAGAAGAAAAACAAAGAGAGAAAGTAATTATTCTTTTAACTGATTGAGAAGCTAATAAATGAATACATCCATTAGTTGCACTTGATTATATAAATAGTTCTGAAGGTGAACTTAAAACAAAAATATATACGATATGAATTTGATGATTAGAACCTACTTATGTAGTTATGAATGATAGGATGTGATTTCCTCAGAGAGTACCAATATCTGGTATAGATGAAGAAACATTAAAAAAAGTAGCAAAGGATACATGATGAAAATATTTTAGAGCTACAGATAAACAAACTCTAGAAGAAATTTTTTCAGAAATATCTAAACTAGAAAAAAAAGAAATTGATTCAGATGAATTAAAAATAAATAAAGAACAATTTAATTATTTTATTTATGCTTTGGTTGTTTTATATTTTCTTTTTATATTACTAAAAATTAGAAAAAGACTTTAATTAATTTAAATATGGTATTTTGAAACTTAAATGATCTGACTATAACTATATTTGTGAGTTTATTACTTTTGTTATGACTTATTTTATTGTGGTTATATAAAAGGGAAAGATTACAAGCAATATTTCTTTTTATATCATTTTCTTTTGTAGTTATAAATATTTTTGAGATAAAATGAGATTATAAAAAAAATGTAAGTGTTGATTGATGAAATATAGTTTTTGTTCTTGATGTAAGTAAAAGTATGGATGCTGTGGATATGATTGATACAGACAAGTCAGTATCAAGAATAGAATGATCAAAAAACTTAATTACTTCTTATATTTCTAAATATACAAATAATCTTTATGGTTTAATTATATTTGCTTGAGAAGCATTAGAAACTCTTCCTTTTACAAATGATTTGTGAGCTTTTAATACAATATTACATTGAGTAGGTAATTCAAATATATCTAAAAATTGAACAAACCTAAACTCTGTTTTTGAAAGCTTAAGTGATTATTTTGAGGATTATAAAGAAGGATGAGTCGCTGTTATTTTTACAGACTGATGAGATGAAGCTATTGATTTATCTAAAGACTTAGTAAAGGACTTAAAAAATAGTAAAGTAAGTTTATTACTTGTTTGAGTTGGTGATGTAAAATGAGCTAAAATACCTCTTTGAAAAGATTTCTTTTGAGAAGAAGTTTTTAAAGTATATAAATGAAAAGAGGTTATAACAAGATTAAACGAAAAAAACTTAAAAGATATCTGAGAAAAATATAAAATAGATTATATAACCTTGAATAATACTAAAAAATTTGATGAAATTAATGATTTTATATCAAATAATATTGAATTAATTAGTTTAGAGAGAAGTATAAATAATAGAGAGGATTTAACTCCTAAGTTTATATTTATAGCATTTTTATTCTTTATATTTAGCCTGTTTACCTGAAATATTGCATGAAGAAAAAACAAGTAACTATTATTATGATTTTAATTGTTAGCTTTATAGTATTTAACTATAAGGTCTTTTTATGAAACCATTATGTTTCTTTAGCAAATAAGGATTATGCACTCAAAAACTTTACTTGAGCATTAGCTTGATATAATAATGCTTCTTCTTATATAGATTCTAAGGCTTTAGAATTTAATTTATGAAATACATATTATAAAATATGAGAAACTGAAAAAGATCTTAATAAAAAGATAGAAAATTATACAGAATCTTTATGAAAATATGAATCTCTTTTAAATAAAGCAAGTGAGTTGGATGATGAAGAAGTAAAAGATGTAAGATATAACTATGAATATGTAAAAAAGAAGCTAGAAGAATTAAATAAAGATAAGCAAGAACAGGATAATAAGCAAGATAAACAGGAACAGGATAAAAAAGAAGAAGAAAAAAAAGATGATAAAGAAAATAAACAAGAACAAAATAAAAAACAAGAGGAGGAAAAGAAAGAAAATAATCAAAAACAAGAAAAACAAAAACAAGAAAAACAAAATGAAAATAAACAGGAGCAAGATGAAAAACAGGATAAAGAAGATAAGAAAGAACAAAGTAAGCAAGAACAGGATAAAGAGGAACAACAAAAACAAGAGCAAGAACAACAAAAACCTAAATTATCACCTGAGCAACAAAAACAACTAGAAGAATATATAGAAAGATTAAAACAGGAACAAAAAGAAAATAGACAGCATTATAACGTGAAAGAAGAAAAAAGATCTAATCCTATATTTGATCAGATCTATAATAGATGAGATGAAAAAGATTGGTAATAAAAAAGAAGCTTTTAAAAGCTTCTTTTTTTGTTTTACATACCAGGTAATCATCCCATACCACCTCAGTTCATCATATCTCACATACCCATAGATTGCATAACACCTTGCATTTTTTCAGCGGCTACCTCTTGAGATTTTTTAACTCATTTATTAACAGCTTCTTTTATAGCATTTTCTAATGCTTCTTTTTGTTCTTTGTTTAATCCTGGAACTAAATCATCAGTTTCAAAATCAACTTTTTCAACTTTCATTTCACCATTAACAGTTATAACTAAACCATTAACTTCAGCTTCAATAAAAGTATTTTCTAATTCTTTTTTTACTTTCATAGCTTCTTGTTGAAGCTTCATCATTTCTCAAGCTTTTGAAAAATCCATATTCTATTATTTAAATATTAAAAATTGTGAAAAGATTATATATATTAATATTAAAATTTCAAATAAAATTTTAATTTTTTTGCATAATTTTTTTTATATGATATTATATTAGTATATTTACAATATAATTATAAAAAATATGGCTAATCCAGCAGTTACTGATGAATCAGATTTATTAATCTTACCAGAGGAAGAAGGATCAGATATTACATTTGATGAAGCTCCTATTGTTGAAGAAAATAATTCTGAAGATGCAGAATTAATTACATTTGATGAAACTCCAGAAGTTTCAGAAGAACAAGCTGAAGAATCAACAGAAGCTCCACTTGAAATTCAAGAAGATAGTTCTGATTTATTTGATTTATGATCAGTAGAACAAGAAAATCAACCAGAAGAACAAGCTGAAGAAACACCAAAACAAGATTCTAGTATTGATTTAACAGATTCATTAGATCTAGGTTCTCAAGACTCAGACTTAACAATAGACTCAACAGATACTCAAGAAGTATTTAGTTTAGAAGATGCTACTAATTCATATATTTCTCAACTTGAAAAAAGAAAAGATCAAATTTCTGATAATATAACAAAAGATGAGGATGAAATTGCAGCTAGAAAAGATCAAATAAGCTCATTAAATAATGAAATTACTGATTTTAATAATAATATAAAAGAATTAAAATCTGAAAATACTGAAATCGATAAAAAAATCGGATTAGTTTCAGGAAAAGCTAAAACTACCAAAAAATAGATTGCATATATTATGATTAGGAAATAAAATGCAAGGGATTAGGAAAATAAAAAAGCTAGATTAATCTAGCTTTTTTATTTTTGGTTCAGAATTATTAGATTCCATTTCAACAAGCATTATTTCTAGCTTTGTTCATAGAAAATCTTCTATAAAATTTTTATATTCTATAAAGTATTTAGGTCTATCTTCATATATAGTTATCTTACTTGGGATAAATCATAGCTCATCAACAACATATCTTATTGTCTCAGCTACTTTATCTTCAGCACTTGGAACTATTCTTACATTTATATGATTGACATTAGCTGCAATAATTTTTTTTGTTTGAAACTCTTCAATTCATACAGTTAAAATAAGATCATGGTTTTTTCTTAATTTAGAAGTTATTATACTAGGATATTTTGTATCTATATATACTTCTTCAACTATTTTATCAATTAGATTATTTTCTATTATAAAGTCATTTCACTGTTTTCATCTTCTTCATTTTCTATAATCTTTATCTATTACTTCTTTTGTAGAAAAGATTGTATCATCAAAATCTGTTATTATTAGATCATTATTACTTTTTTTTAGATTTTGAAATTTTTCTTTTAGATTTCTTAATTCTTGTTTATCAAACATTATTATTTTTTTAATTTTAAATTAATATTTAAGTCCTCTAATTCAATATCTTTATCAATATTAGTAGAGCTAATATCTTTAACTATTGTAGATAAAGTTTCTGTTTCTATATATTTTTTGAAATTAGAAACTATTTCATCTGCTCAACTTATAGATACCTCTATTCTATCATCAACTTCATAATCAGCCTCTTTTCTAGCTTCTTGTATTTGTCTTACAATATCTCTAGCATATCATTCTAGTTTTAGCTCATTTGTTATATTATTATCCATTGCTATAACCATTCAGAATCATGCTTCAATTAAAGATTCTGAGTCAGATGCTTCAAAAACAAGTTCAAAATCTCATTCTTCAAGTTCGAAATCTCATACTTTTACATTTCAGTTATCCAAAATCTCAAAATTACCAGATTTTGCTTCACTCATTATAAATTTTACATCTTTTCAGAATTTTGGTCAGATATTTCTACCATTTGGTTTACATATTTGTTTAGCAAGAGTATTACCATCTACAACTAGTACTTCTTTTACATTTAATTCTTCTTTTATTATATCAGTATAATAATCAGAAAACTCTTCAGTTACTGTAATAGAGTTTAGTGGTTGTCTTACTCTTATTTTTTGATTTGCTCTCCATGCTAGTCATAGAGTAATTGTTTTTTGAACTTTGTCTGTTAGAGAGTTTAGATCATTATCTATTAAGTTTTCATCAAAAGTAGGGAAGTCTTCTAGATGGACAGATCTTTTTCAAGTTAATTCTTTATAAATATGTTCTGAAATAAATGGCATAAATGGAGCTATTATTTTAGTTGTTTCAACCAATACTTCATAAAGAGTTTCATAAGCTTCTAGCTTATCTCAGTCATTTTCTGATTTCCAGAATCTTTTTCTAGATCTTCTTATATACCAATTAGTTAAATTATCCATAAATTTAACAATAGGTTTAGAAGCATCATTTAATTTATAATTATCAAAACCGTTACTTACTTCTTTTGTTAATTGATTTAATTCAGAAATAAGCCATTTATCTAAATTATTATTTCTTGTTTTATTTCAAGTTGATTTGAAATTATCAATATTGGCGTAAGTAGTGAAGAAATAATATGTATTCCATAATGGAAGAATTACTTTTTTAACTACTTCTTCTACTCAGTTTTCAGCAAATCTAAAATCTTGAGCTTCAACAACAGGAGAGTTCATTAAATACAATCTCATAGCATCTGCTCAGTATTTATCAAAAATATGTTTAGGATCTGGATAGTTTTTTAATGATTTACTCATTTTTTTACCATCTTCAGCTAGTACTATACCGTTTACTATTACATTTTTCATTGGAGCTTTATCAAATAAAGCTGTTCCAAGAATAAGTAATGTATAGAACCATCATCTTGTTTGATCAAGTCATTCTGCTATAAAGTCAGCAGGGAACTTAAACTCATTTTCATTTTCAAAAGGGTAGTGTTTACTGGCATAAGGCATACTTCATGATTCAAACCAACAATCAAGTACTTCAGAAACTCTAGTTAATTCAGTCCCTGTTTTTGGATGTTTTAGTTTTATTTCATCAACAAAATGTTTATGAATATCAACTTCATTTCAACTATTTGTAAAATAATATTTTCAATCTTTTTCTTCTATTTGTCAGAAGTCTTTATTTAATTCATATAATTCTTTTACTGAGCCAATACAAATTTCTTCTGATTTATCAGCTGATTGCCATACTGGTATAGCTGATCCCCAATACCTATTTCTTGATATATTCCAATCTCTTGCTTCAGATACCCATTTACCAAATCTACCATTTTTTATAATTCATGGTACCCAAGTGATATCCTGATTATTTGCTACCATTTTATCTCTAATTTTTTCAACTGCTACATACCAAGCTGAAATTCATCTGTAGATAAGTGGAGTATCACATCTCCAACAGTGAGGATATGAATGATCAATAGTACCTATATGAATATGGTGTTTTTGATCTTTTATTTCTGAAATAACTTCTTCATTGAAGTCAAATACAAATAAAGAGTTTTTATCTATTAGATTACAAGTTTTACCATCATCTCAAATATGGCTTACAAAACCTAGTTTTTCATTTTTTCAAATAAGATTATCATCTTCTCAGTAGGCAGGAGCTATATGAACTATACCTGTTCAGCTTTCTGTTGTTACATGATGTCCAAGTACTACAGAAAAAGCATTTTCTCATAACTCTACTCATACTCACATGTCTTCTCACATGTCTTCTATTTTTGTTTTTATATCAGGGAAAAGAGCTTCATATTTAATTCATACTAAACAACTTCCTGGATATTCTCTTACAATATTATAATCTTCTTCATTTTTATAGTATGTTCAAACTCTATCTTTTGCTAATATATAAGTGTCTCAAGATTTATTATCTTTTAATTCTACATAAATAATATCTTTTCAAACAGCTAATCATAGGTTAGTATATAGTGTCCAAGGTGTAGTTGTCCAAGCTAGTATGTATTTATTTTCTGAATCTTTAATTTTGAATTTTACAGTTACAGTTTTACTTTGTTTATCTTTATATCCTTGATTTACTTCAAAGTTTGAAAGAGGGGTAGTACATCTAGGACAATAAGGTACAACTCTATTTCATTCATATATTAATCATTTATCATATAGAGATTTATAGACCCACCAAACAGACTCCATGAAATCTGTATCCATAGTTTTGTAATCATTTTCCATATCTACCCATCTTCACATTCTATCTACTGTTTTTTTCCATTCAGTAGCATATGTAAATACATTTTCTCTACATGTTTCGTTAAATTTATGTACTCATACCTTTTTTTCTATATCATCTTTTCCAGATATTTCTAATTTTTTTTCAACAATATTTTCAATAGGTAATCAGTGACAATCCCAACCAAATTTTCTGTCTACTCTATATCATTTCATAGTTTGATATCTTGGTATTACATCTTTTATTGTACCTGCTAAAATATGTCCATAGTGAGGTGTACCTGTTGCAAAAGGAGGGCCATCATAAAAATTAAATTCTTCTGAGTTATTTCTATTATTAATAGATTCTTCGAAAATGTTATTTTCTTTCCAAAAATCTAGTATATTTTCCTCAAGTTTAGGAAAACTTTGTTTTGGGTTTACTTTTTCAAAATTAGTCATGTTTTTTTAAGTTAAAATCTAAAGTTATCAAGTAATCAATTATTCTTTTTGTTAAGTCTGTTGTTGTTTCTAAGTCTAATAATTCTTCTTGGTACAAGTATCTTGGGTTTGAGAAAAATCAATTAGGTTTTATTTCTGAATCTCAAATGTAAGTATCATATACATCTATAGTAGCTTTTGCTTTTTTACCAATATTACATCAGCGAATCCTAAAAAACTTTTTTCTTACATCCACATTATCAATTCAGAGTCTAGAGTAAAAACTTCTTATTAATCATGCTTTTATTTTCTCTCAATTAAAAACTTCTCAATAAGGTAAAACAGTTACAGTTTCTCATCTACAATCTTTTTTATCAACAGATAATACTTTATCTTTGTTACATATAATTCAGGTTGGTAGGTGTATCATATTTTACTATACTCTACAAAAATAAAAAGCACAAAAAAATAATTTTTTGTGCTTTCGGTCCCTATAAAAACTATGAGGGAAGGTACCACCTAAAGCTTTACTTGATTTATTTATTTGAGGTTCTAATAGGGAATTATGTACTCCTTTTCTTCCTCAGAAACTCGTGGTTGATAGCCACTCAAACGTTTGTTTAGTTACAGCAATATGAAAAAACCTGATATTTTGGAAAAAATATTAGTTGTAAATTAGCTTGTATTTTAAGCTAAAAACAAAGGATTAAGGCTTTTTATATTATTGTAACCAGCAATAATATATCATATATATTATAGAAAAAAACTAAAAAAGCAAGGCTTTTTTAGTTTTTTTCTAATTCTTTAAAATTATCAGGATAAAAATCAGTTTCACTTAGAGTTTCGTATCTATCTTTTGACGTATATATATTACATCTATTTCATCTATCTATTTGTATAAGAGGTTCTAGTAAATAATTTAATAAGTGAGTTTTATCAAGTTTTTCTACCATATCAGGATTATCTTTGAAAAATTCATTTATTACTAGTCTAATATAGTTTTCTGTAATGTATCAATCTAGTCTAATCATAGTAAGTAATATTTTTCATAAATAATATACAGGATCAGATTTTAATATATCTTCTTCTTTATTTCATTCTAGAGATGCTCTAAATTCTATATTACAACCATTAACTTTTCAAAGTATTTTTAAGTCCATATATCATTTATTTGTAGTTGCTTTTTTCTTTTCAGACATTTTTCATAACTCTGTTTTAAAACTAGGTGTTATATTATTGTTATCTAATATTTTTCATATATCAAAGTTTTTGTTTTTTACTTTTTCTATTTTTTCTTCAAATAGTGTTGTATAAAAATGATTTAAAAGTATAGAAGCTTCTTCTTGATTTTTACATACAAGCTCCATTCATACGGGATCTTTTATAAGTTCAGATGAACTATATTCTGGAAAATATATTATTTTTAATAGAGCTGAACTAGATTTTTTTCATCTAAATTTTAATTTAAAGTCTATTATTTTTCAGTTTAATACTACTGTACAGTTATATTGTTTATATTGCATCAACATATCAAAATCTTGTACTTGTATTCAAGGAGCTATTCTTTCTCTTACTATTTCTTTAGCATTTTTTTCTGCTTCAGTTATTTTAGGGTTTTCTAAAATATCATTTACTCAATATATTATTTTAGATATTCTACAGTGAGTTTGAGATACTCTTATTCATTTTTCACTTACTCTTAGAAACTCTATTACATCATTTCATAGTATTCATTCTTTATTAGGTGTTATCGAGAAAAAAGCTAGTTTATTTTTTTTGATTTCGTTTCAAACATTTCTATACAGTGTATTATGTAAAAAATCAACAGCATCAATAAATAATATATTTAGTTTTTCTATTCATTCAGCTGTTCTAATATCAACATCTATTTTACTCTTTATTATTTTTACTATTTCATCATCATTTAATCCTCTAGTATTAAATGTATCATTAACTGTTACATGAGAGTTTTTTGTTCATTTTTTAGTAAAGACTTTTTTTACTATATCTGAATTATCAAGTAATGAAAAATCTTTAAGTAGTGTTTCTCTACTTCATGATAATATTGGATATTCTTTATATTCGCTATATTTCATATGTTTTTTATTTATTATATTTTTATTTATTTTAACATTTATTCTAAAAAAACAAAATAAAGTCTAGTAAAAAGACTTTATTTATAATATTTATTGTAAAAAGTTGGAATAGCACTTAGGAAGGCAAGTCTAAATTGATCTTTTCTTGTTAACATATCATCGCTCCAGTGTCAGAATGCTCATGTTTTTTTACTTGCTTTTTCTACTCATGTTATTTCTGATAATACAGGTCATAATTCTTCACCATTTTCATATATTCTTTTTCTGAAAATTTCAGGCACTTCCATTTTATTAGAAAATCAGAAATGTCATTTTCAATTATTATCAAGTATGTATACTACTCAGAAAAGGTATGCTTTATCTTCTACCATAGTTGTTCATCATTCCATACCTATATATAGATCAGCTTTTACTTCTTTTTTTGAATTAATTGCTCTATTTTTTGCTCAAGTCATATTTTCTTCCAAACTTGTAGGCATGTCAGATATTTCAGAATCAACTTTGAGTGTTATAAATTCTATTTCTTGTCATTCAAAGTAAATACATTTTTCTATAGCTTCTTCTATAGCTGCTACCTTTGGAGGAGATTGTGTTCAGATTGCTATTCTCATTTTTATTTATTTAGTTTTGTTAAAATAGTGTCTATATCAGTAACTGTTTCTAATTCATACTTATCTTTCTTTTGATTTCAAATGTGGATAAAATCTATTCATGCTTGATTAGCATACATTCTATCAGGTGTTCAATCTCAAATATATACACTTTTCTGAAAAAAATCATCATCCAAACTATGGTCTTTGAATATATTAAGGTGGTCCATTCATTTTAATATTTTTTCACTTCAGTATACTAGTTCAAAACAGTTTAGTATTCATCAAGTATTTAAATATTTGATAGCAGTTTGAGTTGAATTTCAGGTTGTTAAAAATAATTTATAGTTTTTTGATAATTCTTTTATTTTTTCAGGAACTCATTCAAAGTAAACACATTCATTTTGATATAATCTTTCGTAAATACCATCTTTTACTTTTTCTATATCAGTATTTGTTCATTCATAAATTACTATTAATTGTTCAATAAGAGGCATTCATCAGTTACTTGATAGAATGTATTCAGCTTTTTCTATATCTGTATTTGGTATAGTTTTCATATAATTTAAACAGATTTTTAATGTATCACTCATAGATTCTACAAGTGTGCCATCTAGATCGAATATTAAGTATTTTTTTATCATACTTTTTGTATTTGGTTATCAGGAATATAAAGTCAGTTTTTTTCAATAAATGCTATAAAATCATTATAAACAACTTCTTTACTAGCTTTTACTTCATCTTCATTATTTATATCAATAAAACCTTGATCCCTTACTACAAACTTTAAATCTCTAGTAGCTCTATAAAAACTTCTTCTATCATCAAGTACTTCTTTTAATGTTTTTCAATCACTCATTCAGATTATTCTATCATCTTTCATTAACTCTAATCTATGAATTATTTTTTCTACATCTTCTTTTATATATATAACTTTTCAGTCTTGTCTTAAATATCTCATAGTATCTATATTTAAAGGAAGACTTCCTGAAGCTGATAAAATGGTAGGTTCTAAAAAAAATAACTGTTTTCACATAAAACCTTCTAATTTAATAAAATTGTCATCTCATAATAATTTAACTAAATCAGAAACTAAGGTATTAGATATATCTTCTGGTTTTATTCAATTAGGTCTTAAGTTTAATATTCATATAACTTCTTCAGCAGTTTCATTATTTATTTTTTCAAGGACATCATCATCAAAATCAACAAAATTATATTTTAGTTCAGATGCTAATCTTTTTCATATACTTGTTTTACCTGCTCAAGGCATAGCTGTTAAAGTAATGTTATTCATAATTATTTGTAATATACTTTAAATTTTGACTTATTATTTATATTTTTATTAAAAAGTCAATTATTTTTTGGCAATTACTTCTATCTCAACTAAAGCTCATAGTGGTAGTTTTGTAACTTCAATAGTGCTTCTTGCTGGTTTTTGAGGAAAGTATTCTCAGTATACAGTGTTCATTTTTGGAAAATCATCCATATTTTTAAGAAAAACGGTTGTTTTTATTACGTTTTCGATATGATATCAAGCATCAGCCAATACGGCTTCTAAATTTTTACATACTCTACGTGTTTGACTTTCTATATCATCTCAAACAAGAGTCATTGTTTCAGGATTTAATCCTATTTGTCATGAAGTATATATAGTATCTCAAAGATCTATTGCTTGAGAATATGGTCAAATAGCTTCAGGAGCATGAGTAGTATTAATTTTTATCATAATTTTTTATTATACTAATAAATCAAAATATAGTTCATCATCAGTTACATCACGATGTCTGAATCAAAGTTTTTCCATTTTTTTAGTTATTTTTTCCCAGTTAGATTTTTTGTCTGTCTCTATTCATATAAATACAGGAGCTCTGTTTTTATTAGACTTCTTTAGATACTCAAATCTAGCAATATCATCTTTTTTTCATAAGCAAGACAAGAAATCTTTTAATGCTCATGGTCTTTGAGGAAAGGATACTATAAAATATCTTTTAAGTCATTCGTATTTCATTGATCTTTCTTTTACTTCTTGAAGTCTTTCAAAATCAAAGTTACCTCCAGATATTATAATAACAACTGTTTTTCATTTTATTTTAGTTTTTAAATCTTTTAATGCGTCAGTAGCTAGAGCTCAAGCTGGTTCAACTACTACTCAGTCTTCTTTTAGATACTCTAATATAGTAGAACATACTCTATTTTCAGGACAAGGAATAACATCTAAATTATAATCTTTTGCTATTTTAAAAGTTTTCTCTCATACTTTTTTTACACTAGCTCCATCAATAAATATATCTATTTTTTCTAGGGAAGTATTGATTCATGATTTAAGAGACTTTTTCATGGATAGAGCTCATTCTGGTTCTACTCAGATAACTTTTGTTTTTTTATTTAAGTCTTTTGTAGCACTTATTACTCAAGATACTACTCATCCACCTCATATAGGGCAAACTATATAATCAGGATCTTTTTTTAGCTCATCAAATATTTCTAAAGCTATTGTAGCTTGTCATGTAATGATTCTTTCATCATCAAAAGGATGAACGAATGTAGCTTTTGATTCTTTTTCAAAATCTTTACTTGCATTAAAAGCTTCATCAAATGTATCTCAAACTAAAACCACTTTTATGTATCTACCACCAAATTGTTTAGTTTTATATACTTTTTGTTCAGGAGTTGTTATAGGCATAAATATAGTACCTTTTATTTTTAACTCTTTACAGGTAATAGCTACTCATTGAGCATGATTTCAAGCTGAAGCACATACAACTCAAGCTTTTTTCTCATCTTTTGTTAGGGAATTAATTAGATTAAAAGCTCATCTTATTTTATAGCTTCTAACAGGTTGAAGATCTTCTCTTTTTAGGTATATTTTTGCTCAATATTTTTTACTAAGTCTATCTGAAAAAAAGAGAGGAGTTGTTTTTATGAAGTCTCAAAAATCATGTTTTGCTTTCAAGATGTTTTTTAATTTTATTTTCATAGTTTTATAATATTAATTATATGTTTTGATACTATTTAAAAATTATTTTTGTCAAACTCTTTTTAGTATTTCTTTTATGTTACTGAATTTTTCAGCATAGAATCTTTCTGCTACAAATAATTTGTTAATCAAAAAATTGTTATAGTATATAGAGTTATTATTCCATATATCGGGTAATTTATTTAATCATTTATTGTAATAAGCCTTGGCTATTTGTATATCATTGAAATCCCAAAATAAATTTCAGCAATAAAAATAGTTTTCTGCTGATGGAATTGTAGTAGTTAAATTTTCACAAAGTTTATAAAAATCTCAATCAGAATTTTTGAATAAATTTTTCTCAAATTGTTCTTTGTTTATATTTTTAATAAAATAATTTTTTTTGATAAAATTTGTGTCATTTTTTATTTTTACTTCATTATAATAATTTATGCTTGAAAAATAGGCTCAGAAAATACTTACAATTATTAACAATATTACAAATACATTATTAATATTTTTATTTTTTATACAAGTAAAATCTTTTTTATTTAATAATATAGATCAAATTAAAGTAATTATTAAATAATGAACTATAGATGGGAAGTTAAAAATACAGAATAGAAAGAATAAAATAAGAGAATTATAATAAGGATTATTTTTGTAATTTTTAAGTATTTTGTATACAATAAAAATCAGAAAAACTAGTCAAAAAACACCTAAATGATACCAAAAGTTAAGAAAAATATTATGAGGTCTATCAGCTGTAAATCATATATTTTCAAATATATATAGTTCTTTTACTTTGTATGTATCAAAAATATTTTCTAAAGTAGCTATTCATCATCAAAATATAAAGGTTTTTATATCTGTAAAAATTATTTGTATAACGGTGTCCCATATATAAAAACGAGATAAAAATGATTGAAGCTTTTCTGGATAATAAAAAAATAAGGCAAATACAACTGGTATTAATGTTAGATAAAAGTATTTATTTTTTAATATATTAATATTACTTATTTTATAAAAAACAAAACATAAAAACAAAATAATTCACCAAGCTGATTTTGTTAATATTAATAAAATTGATAATAAAACAAAAATAATTAAGTAATATTTGTTTTTTATTTTATCTATTAAAAAGGGAATTAATAATAAAATGTATAAAGCTAAGTAATTTGGGTGTCAAAAAGTAGAAAATGCTCTATTTGATAAGTTTCAATAATCAAAGCTAGGGATAAAGTATTCTTTTAATCATATAATTCAAACAAAAATAGATCAAAAAATAGTTATTTTTAATAATTTCTTTAAAAAATCTTTACTAGAATTAATTAATATAATAAATAATCAAAGTAAATTAATAAACATAATACTACTATGTCACTTTGATGTATTTCAAAGCAGAGAAGTCCATATCTGATCAGAAAATAAGTTACTAATAAAAATCAGAAAAATTAGTAAAAAAGTTATTTTTAGGATATATAATTCTTTTTTTCTGAAATTTTTTATCAGAAAGATGAATATAATAATAGATGATAATATATTAAAATACATTACTTTTGAAAATTCATAATTTCAATCAACGTAAAATCACCATTTGATTCAAATTAAATCAAATAGATGAGAGTTGATTAGTGCTATAGAAAGAAATAGTACTATAAGTAATATTTTTGTTATATTATTCATTATTTGTAATTAATAATACTTCTCAATTTATTATATAAAAAAAAAGAAATATAAAAATATTTCTTTTTATATTTCTTTAACCATATATTCTCATTCTAAACTATATCATCTTTTTTCGTAATAAGCTCTAACTCAAACTCAAGCTATAACAGCCATTTTATTAAATCAGTTTTCTTTTGCTATTTTTTCAGCTTCAGTTATAAGGCGTTTTCAGAAACCTAAGTGTTGTCAGAAGTTTGTTCACTTTTCTCATATAGAAAGTTGATCTCAAAAAGTATGAATTTCTCTAATCAAGGCTGAATCTTTTATTTCAGGTAAAAAAGTATTTTTTGTTAATCTTAATCTAAGTAAACTAAAAATAGTTCTATCCTCAGGATCTTCAAAAGTTAAAAAGTATTCTTTTCAGCCTGAAGCATCATAAGAGTAAGTATTAAGTATAGCTTTCCCTGGATCATTTTTTCAGTCTTTTATTTCTCTATGTCTTATATCTATTAATTTAATTCATTTTTCTTTTAGTTTATTTTCAACAATTTGTCTTAAGTTTGCTACTTTTGATCATTCTAGTATTTCAGAAGCAGGAATATCTCTATAGGTTCTATTAAGTCTTACATACTCTGGAATCATTGTCTCAAGTTCAGCTGTTAGATTTATCAGAGTTTCATCATCATAAGCCTTAAATCATCAAGCTTTCCATATATCTGTTAGCTCAGACTTATCTGTAACAACCATAGGGTATATTTTTAGCTCATCAGGTCTAAAATCAGGATTACTAAAAACCTCCTTAAGAGCTTTTTTATCTAGTTCAGGAGTTGATCAAAGTAAATTTGGCATCATATGAGCTACAACCTTGAATCATGCATCTTTAAGCATTTTTGTTGCTGCTATAGATTCTTTATTTCAATGTCATCTTTTATTTAGTTTATTTATTTTATCAATTGTTGTTTGGTATCATATCTCAACTCTAGTAACTCAGTAACTTCTAAGTCTAGCTATTTCTTCAGGAGTTACCCAGTCAGGTCTTGTTTCTATAGCTACACCTATAACTCTACATCTAGAAGTTTCATTTAATTTTTTAGCTTCTTCTAAGGATTTACTTAGTTTAGCTTTATATGTTTCTTTGATTTTAAAAGTAGCAAATCTATCATTTGATAAATCTGTTTTTTCTATATATGCTTTCATATCATCATATGTATTGAAAGCATCATATATTCATTTGATAAATTTTTCCTGGTATGCTTTTGGATATACAGACCAAGTACCTCAAATTATTCTGATATCGTTTTTTTCTATTTTATGACCAGTTATTTCAAGAGCTCTAAGTCTATTATGTATTTGCATAATAGTATCAAATTTATTAAGTTCAGCTCTTTGCACAGCTGGTTCATTAGGGATGTATGATTTTGGAAGACCTTCAAAAGTAGGGCAGTATACACATTTTCATGGACACCCAAAAAACTCCGTTAATAAAGAAATAACGGTCACTCAAGATAGGCTTCTAATTCATCTTTTTCTTAGAACCTTTTTAAAAACAAGATTTTCTTTTAATTCACCACTAGAAACTAGTTCATTATATCTTTCTATTAATTCTATACTAGCAAATGGTTTAGCGATCTTGTATTGTCAAAATATTTTATTTTTAATCTTATGGAAGTCCTCTCTCACCTCTTTGAGGTCCTTATTACCAGAAAGATCCAATGATTTTAATCCCTCCTTTAATATTTTATCTATTATTAGGATTTTTTGCGTCATTTTATATATAAAAATATAATTGCGCCACTATTATATATAAAAATTAACTTTTTCAAAATGTTTTTATAAAAAAATAGTAATTATAGTAAAAAATACTATTTGACATTTTAATCTATAAAAGTATAAGAATATGAAATATATTTTTTATTAATTTTATGAGTTTTAATAATAATAATCAGATAGCTAATTTTGAAGATGGTAATAATAGTTGATTTTTAATGAAATTATCAACTATTAAAAAGTGAGTATATATGAGTGTATTATGAATTATATCATGAGCGGGAATATCTTTGTGAGTTAATAAATATTTTTATAGTTTGGTAAAAGAGGATAATAATATAATCAATGTTGTATGAAAGCAAAGAATGTTAACCCAAAGGATAGCTAAAGCAATTTTACTTGAGGAAAGAAAAGAATTTTTATGAGAGAAAATTGATAAAGAAAATATTATGTATACACAATATATAGATTATTTTAGTAGGAATTTAGCCGCTTTACTTGATTGATGATATGTTGTTTCAGATATAGAACAAGAAAAAATAATAGAAATATCACCAGTAGAAAATGAAAGTATAAGAAAAAAACTTTTAGATATAAAAAACAAATGGATACTTATATATCCAGAACTTTTATTAGGAGCACCTTCAATTAAGGAAAGTTATATAAATGAATTAAATATATCTTTTTTAAAAGATATAGACAATGTTATAATTGAATTTATAGAGGAAAGAGAAAAATTAAAAGAAATAAGAAGACGTATAGATGTTATTATAATGGTGTTAACAGGAATTTTTCTATGACTTGTTGCCAGGTTTTTCTTATTTGATGTACTTAAAAGAGTAGAAGTAGATCAAGAACAAAAAGATGAATTGTTTAAAAATATACAAAAATTGAATATCGAACTGGAGAAAAAATTTTTAGAAGCAGAAAAAGCAAAAGAAGCTAGAACTGTATTTTTAGCTCATACGATCCATGAGGTAAGGACTCCTATGACTCCTATTATAATAAATGCTGAAAACCTACTTTCAGATTCAGAAAAAATGACTCAAGAGGAAATACGTGATTCTGCAGATGTTGTTTTGAGTTCTACTAATCATATTTCTTATATATTAAATAATTTTTTAGATTTCTCAAAACTTGAAAAATGAGAAGTTGTATTAGAAGAAGCTAAATTTGATATTTATGATTTAGTTTCAGATATTAGAAAACAGTTTTCTGATATGACTAGGGAAAAATGATTGGAGTTTGATATAGAGATAGATTCAAAAAATGGTAATTTTATCGTAGAAGGAGATTCTTTTAGAATTAAACAAGTACTTATAAATTTAATTTGAAATGCTATAAAATTTACAGAGACTTGAAAAATTACTCTTTCAGTTCTTTATATAAATGAAAAACTTGTTATAAAAGTAATTGATACATGAATAGGTATGAATAAAGATGCTTTAAATAACTTGTTTGTAGAGTTCAGGCAAGCAGATAATAGTATGGAAAGAAAGTATGGAGGGACATGATTAGGAATGGCTATTACAAAAAAAATTATTGAAACAATGTGATGAAAAATTTTTGTACAAAGTGATGAAGGAAAATGAACTTCTTTTGAGATTTTTATTCCGGTTAAAGATTGTAAAGACTGTAATAAGGAGAAAAAAACAAAAGAAAAACAGAAAAAATCTAATGTGGTTATACAAAATATTATTGATAAATATAGGGGGATAGAAAGAATGAACGTTTCTGATTTAAAATTATTAATAGTTGATGATAAATTAATGCTTAGAATGTTAATAAAGAATATATTTACAAAAAAATGATTTATAGATTCTAATATAGAATTAGCTGAAGACTGATTAGATTGATTTAATAAAGCTATGGCTTGAGATTTTGATATTATTATTATGGATTACCATATGCCTATATTAAATTGAGAAGATGCAACAAAAAAAATAAAAAAAGAAAATAAAGATGTAATAGTTATATTATCTTCTGCTTGATGAAAGGAAGCTCAAAATATAGATTTGTGATTATTTGAATGAATGATTGATAAACCTTTGTCTAATGATTCTGTATATGAGTTTGTAAATATATTTAGTGAAAAAACAGGGGTGAAAGTTGAATTTGAATAGGGAAAATTTTTTCTCTATTTTTATTTTGCAAAAAATAGAAATATAGTTATTATCTAGAAATAATAGTAATTATTTAAATATATGAGAAAATTAATATTTATTACGCTTTGAACTTTTCTTTTATTTTCTTGCTCACAAGAGGAAAAAATAGAAGAAAAAACTGTTGAAAAACAGGATTTTTTTGTGGAAGTTAAAAATATAGACACTTTTTCAAAAAAACACTTTTTAGAAAAAACTTGAAGACTATCATCTACTCAAGATATAAAATTATCATCAAAAGTTTCATGAAAAGTAAAACAAATAAATGTAAGACATTGAGATGTAATAAAAACTTGAGATATTTTAGCTGTTGTTGATGATGATGTAGTAAATTATTCCTTATCTTTAGATAAGGCTAAAAATGCTTTAGATAAAGCTAGTTTAAATTATCAAAATACTCAGAATCAATTAAATAAACAAATAAGTGATTTAAAAATAAATCTTTCTAACTTAGAAATAGATAATTCAAATTCTAGCTCATCTTTAGAGTTAGATAAAATAGAAAATTCTATAAAAAAACTAGCTATAGATTATGATAATCTAAAAATATCAAACTTAAAAACTATATCAGGTTTTAATACTTCTTTATCAAATACTTATTCTAGTTTAATAAACTTAACCGATAATGTTATAGAGTTTTCGGATAAAATACTTTGAATTACTGATAAATTTGATGAAGAAAATGATAGTTTTGAAGATTATTTATGAGTAAAAGATCTTGCTCAAAAAAGAGAAACAAAAAATTCACTTATTGCTCTTATAGATTATAGAAAAAAAATAAGTAATAGTTTTGATGAGGAAATATGATTTGAGAAAAATATTTTAATAATACAAAAGACTTATTCTCAAATAGATGATTTACTTGTAAAAATGAATAATCTTTTAGATAATTCTGTTGAAAGTGTTACTGTTTTTCCTGAAACAACAATTGATTGATATAAAACAAATATAGACACATATCAAACAACATCTTCTTGAAATAATTCTTCTTTTGTAGCTTTACAAAACTCTATTAATTCATTTTTAGATACATACAAAAACTCAGAAGATTCTCTTTTAAAACAAATAGAATTACTTGAATCTGATAAAAAAATATACATAAAATCTCTTGATACAAAACTAGAAATTGATGAATCTAGTTTAGATCAAGCTATAAAAAACAAAGAATTAACTTTAAAACAATTAAATACAGTAATAATTGATGCTAGATTAGCTTATAAAGAAATACTTGAGAATATTGAAAAGTTTACTATAAAATCTCCTATAAATTGAATTGTTTGAGATGTTTTTATAGATTTATGACAAGATGTTAATGTTTGAACACAACTTTTTTCACTTGTTAATAATAAAAATAATGAAGTTTTAGTTTCTTTTAATAAAAAAGAGCTAGGTTTTATCTCATTATGAAATGATGCTTTAGTAAACATTGATTGATTATCTTTTTCTTGAAGTATATATTCTATATCAAATGTAGCTGATTCAAATTTTAAATATGTTTCACATGTAGTTTTTGAAAATGATATAGATAAGATCTGAGAATTAGTAAAAATAAAAATACCTTTTGAAACACAAAAACAATTTTTACCTGTAAATATATTAAAAGTAGTTTCTCCTTGAAAAGCTAGGATAAATATACTAGAAAATTGAGAAATAAAAGAAAAAACTATTTCTATATGAGATACTTTTTGAGATATGATAGAAATCTCTGAAAAAATAGATCAAAATCTAGAAATAATTGTAAATGATGTAAGTAATTTTGATAAAAATAAGTTTAATTTAAAAATAAAGTAGTAATTTTTTGTTTAAATTGGGAAAATATGCTAGAATAAAAGAAGAAATATATAAAAAAATATTTATGAAGAAAATAAACGAAAAACATAAAAAATTATTACCAAGTTTTTTTAGCTTTTGGATAAATAATATAAGAACAAGTTTTCTATTTATTATTTTAATAATAGTAGCTTGAGCTTTTTCTCTATATTCTATACCAAAAGAATCAGCACCTGATATAAAGTTTTGAATAATTAATGTTGCTGTTACTTATCCATGAGTCAATCCTGTCTCTATGGATTCTTTGATAACTGAAAAAATAGAAAAAGAAATTGAAGATATAGATTGAATTAAGAAAATGAGCTCTACTTCAGCTGTTTGAACATCTTTGGTTAGTGTTGAGCTTGAAACTTGAGTTGATACGAGAAATGCTCTTACTGATATAAAAGATAAAGTAGATAAAATAGAATTTCCAGAAGATGCTTCTGATCCTACAGTCATAGAAGTTAGTGCTAATAATACACTTATTTATGAAGCATTGATTTATTGAGATCAAAATATGTTTAGTGATTTTGATATATATTCAAAAGCAAAATTAATAAAAAGTAGACTAGAATGAAAAAATGGTATTTCTGAAATAGAAATATGAGGACTAGATAATTTAAAGTGGTCATCAAAAGGGGGTGGTAATACTGATTATACAATAAAAGTTCTTCTTGATAAAAAAACAGTAGAGGATTTATGACTTTCTCTTATAAATATTTCAAATATAATAAAAGCAAACAACAAAGATACTCCTATTTGAAATTTCAAAGTAGGGGATTTAAGTTATGATTTTAGATTTGATGGAGAATTAAATAATATAGAAGATCTAAAAAATATAATTATTAGAGATAATGGTGTTTCAAAATTATTTTTAAAAGACATAGCAGAGTTTGAGTTTAAATATCCATGAGATGAAATAAGAAGACTGTGATGATTTAATATGAAATGATATAATTACATATCAGTAGTATTTAATAAATGAGTTTGAACTAATGTGTTTGATGCATCAAGATGATCTAAAAATGCTTTAGAAGATTTATTACAAAATGATAAAACATTTAGTTGATTAAATGTTATTTACTCAAAAGATATGAGTAAGGCTATTATACAAGATTATGATAACTTATCTGATACAGCATTAACAACTATAGTCCTGGTATTTATTACTATTATGTTTTTTGTAGGTTTTAGGGAGTGAATAATTGCTTCACTTTTATTACCTCTTGCTTTTATGGTTACTTTTATAGTTTTAGATACTCTATGATTAAGTCTAAACTTTTTAACTAACTTTTCTTTGGTACTTACTTTGTGAATAGCTATTGATACTGTTATAGTTATTATTGAGTGAGCAAGTGAAAAAATGAAACTATGATTTTCTAGAAGATCAGCAATAATGATAGCTATAAGAGATTTTAAATCACCTCTTATAAGTTGAACATTTACTACGCTTGTTGCATTTTTACCTTTAATGTTTTTACCTGGTGTTATTTGAAAATTTTTATCATTCATACCTATTACTGTTTTTTCAACTCTACTTGCAGCATTAATTTTATCTTTAACTTTATCATCAGCACTTTTTCTGAAATTTATGAGACAGGAAAAAATATATCATAAAGATGTAAAAATAGAAAGAAACCTGAGACTTATAGATAAAGAGATTTTATTAGAAGATAGAAACAATAAACAAGCTAAAAATATAAATAAATTAACTATAAGAGAAAGAATTTTACATAAATTATGACATATATATGAATCTATTTTAGAAAGAGTTTTAAATAGTAATATATTAAAATTTGTATTTGTTTCAATACCTGTTGTATTGCTTGTAATAAGTTTTGTAACACTTTCTCCAAAAATTGGTTTTGTGCTTTTCCCTAGTACGGATGAGTGAGTTATAAACGTATCTATAAAATGAGAAGCATGAGTTGATGAAGAATATATGAGTAAGTATATTACTAATATAGATAACTCATTAAGTAATATTAAAGAAATAAATAATTACTATGTAACTATAACTAAAAACTCTATTTCTGTATATATAGATTTAATAGAGAAAAAAATCAGAAAAGATAATAACCTAAGAACTGTTTATGATGTAGAAGATATTGTAAATAGAGATTTAGCAGAGTTAAGAGGTAAGTGATTAGAGGTTTCTGTTGCAGCTTTAAAATGATGACCTCCAACTGGTTCAGCTGTTTGAGTTAAGCTTGTTTCTGATTCAGCTAAAAAGTTTGATTTACTTAAAAGTGTAAGTGAAGATTTTGAAAATTATTTAAAAAATATAGCTTGATCAAAAAATGTTATATCATCATCATCAGATTCACCATGACAATTTATATTTACTTTTGATAAGGAAAAACTAAGTAATATATGATTAAATCAAGATGATATATTAAGAGAATTATATTTTTATACAAATGGTATTGAGTCATGAAGTATAAAATCAGAGTTTGAAGATAATACAATAAAGGTTTCTTTTAAAGATTTTGAGGAAAGCTTGACTCCAGATGATGTAGAAAATATTGTAATAAATACTTTAGTCTGAAAAGTTAGAGTATGAGACTTTGCTAGTTTTGAGTTTAAAAAATCTGTAGATGCTATTACAAGAGAGGATTCTAAAATAATTATTTCTATTTGAAGTGAAGTAGAGGAATGATATCTACCAACTGATGTACAACCAAAACTTGATGAGTTTGTAGAAAAATATAATTATCCAGAATGAATTAGTTTTATTAAATCTTGAGAATCAGAAGAGAATATGGATTTAATAATTTCAACTGTAAAATCATTATTTATTTCTATTTTTCTGATTTTTTCAATACTAGTTTTCCAATTTAATTCATATAGACAACCTATTATAGTTCTTTATTCTATTGTGCTTGCATTACTATGAGTTAATGTATGATTATATTTAACTTGAAATCCTTATAGTATGCCATTTGCTATTTGATTTATAGCATTAACTTGAATAGTAGTAAATGATGCAATTATACTTATAGATAGAATAAATAAGTGAATATTATATAAACAAGAACATGGATGAAAAGTAGATTATATAGAACAAATAATTGTAGCTTGAAAATCTAGACTTCAACCAATAATAGTAACAACTCTTACAACAGTTTTCTGAGTTTTACCACTTGCTCTACAAGATGAATTCTGGTCATGACTATGATTCACAATCATCTTCTGACTATTTGTCTGAAGTACTATGACTCTTATAGTTGTTCCTGTATTGTATAAAATATTAGTTGTTAAAAAATAAATTTACAAAATGAGAAAATTAATAATCATAGCTCAGCCTAGTTCTAAAGGTTTTACTTATGAGATACTTAATACTTATAAGAAAAAAAGTCAGGAGTTAGGTGATAGGGTTAGGGTGATAGATTTATATAAAAAGAAAAACTATCAACCATATTTGGAGTTTCAAAATATGAAAAAACTTTATGATGACCCAAATAGGGAAAGATTTCAAAAAAATATAAAATGGGCAGATGAGATAGTTCTTATTTTTCCTATATGGTGGGGTTATATGCCAGCTATATTAAAAAATTTTATTGATACTAATTTTACTGCAAAGTTTGCATTTAAATATAGAAAAGGAAGCTCTATACCTAAATGATTACTACCATGAAAAACTGTAAAAGTATTTATAACTTGTGATGCTATGTCTATTATATATAATAATATAATATCTCCTATATATTTAAAACAATATTTAAAAATATATATATTTTGAATGTTTTGAATGAAAATGACAGATTATATGATAATTGATAAGATGAGAAAGAGATCAAAAGAGGAAAAACAAAAAATATTAGAGACTATAGAAACAAACTTAGAATCAGAATCATTAAAAACTGGCTTTAAGGGAATTATAAAGAAAATTTTAAATTAAAACATAACTCACCCCTAACCCCTCTCTTACTTAAGAGAGGGGGATTTTTTTTATTTTAATTAAAAAAAACTTGATTTTTTTTAATTATTGTATAAATTGCAATTATATAATACTTTTTAACTTTAGTATGTTTAAAATTTTAAGCAAGGTATTTAGGTTTTATTATGATTGATTAAGAAATCTAACACCTTTTTGAAAAAAACTTTGGAAATTGTTATGAGTAAAGGTAATAATTTTAGTTATTTTTGCGTACTTTATTTTTCCAGATATTTTAAACAAGTATTATGATAATGATATAGATAGAGCAAATCATGTAAGAGATAATATTTTAAATTCTAACTAATAGTTTTTATGTTTGATATGAGCCTTGTAGACTGGTCTAGAGCTCAATTTGCTTTAACTGCCATGTATCATTGGCTTTTTGTGCCGTTTACTCTATGAGTAACATACATTATAGCCATAATGAATACTATATACTATTTTAAAAGAACTAAGTTTTGGGAAAAAACTGTTAGGTTTTGGACTAGAATTTTTGCTGTAAACTTTGCTATATGAGTAGCGACGTGAATAATACTTGAATTTGAATTCTGAACAAACTGGTCTAATTATTCTTGGTTTGTTTGAGATATTTTTTGAGCCCCTTTAATGCTGGAGTGAATAACAGCGTTTATTTTGGAGGCTACTTTTTTAGCTGTAATTTTGATATGATGGTGAAAAGTAAGTAAAGGTTTTTATTTAGCGTCAGCTTGGATTGTAGCTATATGAGGTAGTTTGTCTGCTACTTGGATATTAGTAGCTAATGCTTGGATGCAAAATCCTATCTGAATGTATTTTAATCCAGATACAATGAGAAATGAGATGCTCAATTTTTGGGAGGTATTTTTTAATCCTGTAGCTATAGTTAAATTTTCTCATACAATTGCATCAAGTTTTACATTAGCTTCAGTTGTTGTTATATGAATAAGTTCTTATTATTTATTACAAAATAGACAAAAAGTTTTTGCTTATACAAGTATAAAATTAGCTGCTATATTTTGATTTGTCTGAATTTTTCTGACTATTATCACTTGAGATTTATCTTGAGAAGAAGTAGCTTATAAGCAACCTATGAAACTAGCTGCTATAGAATGACATTACCACTGAGAAAAATCTGCTTGATTTAATGTTGTTTCTTGGTTTGACCCTAGACAAGAAAACTGATTACATGAGGTTAAATGGAGTTTAACTATTCCTCATGCTCTAAATTTAATAGTTCATAAAGATACTACAACTTATATTCCTTCTATAGATGATTTATTATATGGAAATAAAAATGAGTGAATAGTTTGAGCTATAGATAGAATAGATAACTGAAAAATAGCAATTAATGCTTTAAAAGATTATAAAAAATATAAAACACAGTGAGATTTACAAAAAGCTACAGAAGCTTTAATCTTGTTTAGAAAACATGAAAAGGATTTTGGTTATGGTTATTTTGATAAAAATAATCTTTGAGAGTTAGTACCACATGTGCCAATTTTATTTTATTCTTTTCGTTATATGGTAGCATTAGGTTTTTTCTTGTTTTTATTTTTTATACCAGCTATGTATTACTTAGCAAAAAAGAAAACTTTGGAAAAACATACAAAAATGTTAAAGCTTGCATTACTTATGATACCATTGACATATATCTGATCTGAGCTTTGATGGGTAGTTGCTGAGGTATGAAGACAGCCTTGGGTGGTAAATGAAGTATTACCAACAAAGGTTTGAGTTAGTTCAGTTAGTACTACTACTGTTATGTCTACATTTTTCTGATTTTTGATTATATTTACTATACTTTTAATTGCTGCATTAAAAATAGCTATAGCTGAGATTAAAAAAGGTCCAGGTATTTGAATTAAAACTAAATAACCTTTCATAACTCACCCCTAACCCCTCTCTTACTTAAGAGAGGGGGAATAAGTTTACAAATTAATATTATATTATGTTTGATACGTTTACATTATATGATTTTCAGCAATATCTTTGGATGATAGTTTCATTTATTTGAGCCTGTCTTGTTTTTATGTTGTTTGTTCAATGATGACAAGTATTATCTTTGATTTTATCTAAAAATGAAAAAGAAAAAACAGAGATACTAAATATTATTTCAAAAAGATATGAGATAACCTTTACGGCATTAGTTGTATTTGGTTGATCTATGTTCGCAGTTTTTCCTCTTTTTTATTCTACTAGCTTTGGTTGAGCTTATTTCGTATGGTTTGCTATTCTTTTCTTGTTTATTATAGAGTGAGTAAGTTTTAAATATAGAACAAAAATGAGTAATTTTTTGTGAAGTAAAACTTATGAAATATTTTTGTTTTTAAATTGATTTTTAGCACCTTTACTTTTATGAGTTGCTGTTGCTACATTTTTTACAGGTTCAAATTTTTTAGTTGAAAAACAAAACCTTATTGCTATATGAGAATGATCTTTAACTATATCATCGTGGACTAGTCCTTTTCACGGATTAGAAGCATTGTGGAATAATTTTCAATGAGCATATATTACAAATATAGCCCTTTGAATGACATTAGTCTTTTCTTCACTTATTTTAGCAGCTCTAAACTTAATTAAAAACGTTTCAAAAAGAAAAAATATATACAAAAGAGCTAAAAAGAGTTTGTTCCTTACTGTCCCTGTTTTTTTGCTATTTTTTCTGACTTTTTTATTCAAACTTTTGACTATAAAATGATTTGCTTATGATCCAATAACAAAAGAAGTATTTTTGGAGTCTTATAAGTACCTAAATAACTTTATAGATATGCCTCAATTTGGAATTTTGTTTTTAGTTTGAGTTTTATCTTTTGTTGCTTGAATTGTTTTCTGATATTTTGATAAGGGTAGATTATGATTTTGGATGTCATGAGTATGATTATTATTTGTAGCTTTTTGTTTACTTTCTATATCATGATTAAACTATACTGTTTTTTACCCTTCACTTACTGAATTTTCAAATTGATTAACTATAGAAAATGCTAGTTCTAGTTTGTATACTTTAACTATCATATCTTATTCTACATTTTTTATTCCATTTGTATTTATGTATATCTCATACGTATGGAGTAGTTTGACTAAGGTTACTGTTGAGGATGAGTATTAATAAAAAATCACCGCTTTCGCGGTGATTTTTTGGTTCTAGTTATTACCACTTGGTAGGTATACAAATCTATACCATACAACAATAACAACCGGAATACTATCAACAAGAAATACAGTAATTAAATCTTCAGGCATTGGTGGTCTTACAGCAATTACACCAAAAATAGTCAAAAATAAAGCTTTACCCAAAAGTAGTAAACGATCAGCTCCAATTAAATTTTGAGCTTGACTGTCTGAACTCTCTTTTTTACTATTTTTCAACAAATTAAAATCTTTTGGTGCCCACATTTTGAACCATATTCCAAAATGGAAATAAGCAATAAATGCTATTTTAACTATATTGGTTAGTAAATTATTATTATCTACACCATATATAGCAGTAACACAAAAAGCTGTTAATATTGCAGCAAATATGAAGTTTAATCCTCTTAATCCACAAGTGTATAGAAAACCACCAAATTCCGGTGTTACATTTATACATTCTTTCTGGATTTTTTGATCCTTTCTCCACCAAAATAGCCACCATGTACCATATAGATAGACTGCTATAAAAAGCATTTCTATCCAAGGTTGTATAACTCCTAAACTTAAAAACTCATGCATATTGTCTCTCCGAATAATCTTGAAGTATATATCTTATACTTATAAAAACTTTTTTGTAAATAGATTTTTTTTGTTTTTGTTTTTTTAGTATGTTATAATATTAATATATTTATATATTAACTATTAAAATATGGCTACAAATAAGAGACATCTTGTTATTATTGGTGGAGGTTTCGGTGGTTTAAGGACATTCTATAACTTATCTTGTAATAAAAGTTTTGATATTACAGTTATAGATCCTAGAGAAAAACACTTAATGAAACCAGTTATGCCAGAAGTTGCATACGAAGGTAAGGATATAGAAGAAGCACAATTTGAATTAAGACCAATTATTGAAAAAAGAGGTCATACATTCATAAATGATGCTGTAGAAAAAATAGATCCTGAAGCAAATAAAATTATAACAAAAGGAGGAGAAGAAATTTCTTATGATTATCTACAAATTTCATCAGGAGCATATAAAGACTTTGGTGCAATAAAAGGGTTAGAAGAATATGGTTACAGTGTATGTGATGATATTCATGCTCCAAAATTAGCAGAAGCTTTAAAAAACTTTAAAGGAGGTAAGATTGCAATTGGTTCAGCTAAATCAAATTGGGGTAAGAGAGTTGATGCACCAGATTGGTGGGCACCATGTGAAGGTCCTATTGGTGAATCTATGTTTATGATTGATTACTATCTAAAAGAAAATGGACTTAGAGATAAAACAGAAATAAATGTATTTACTCCAGGTGAAATCTTTTTTGAAGATATTGGTGATGATATTAGATGAGCTGTTGGTGGATTAATGGGAGCTAAAAATTTAAATCTACATCTATCAAAAGTAACTACAGAAGTTACAGATAAAAAAGTAAAATTTGAAGACGGTACAGATCTAGATTCAGATTTAACTATAATGATACCTGTATATAGAGGACCAGATTTTATTAAAAATTCAGGTTTAGGTGATGAAGCTGGTATGTTACCAACTGATTCTCAAATGAGACACTTAGATTATCCAAATATATTTGGTGCTTGAGATGTAAATGCTATTACAATGCCAAAACTTGGTCACTTAGCAGTTATGGAAGCTGATATTGTTTCAGCTATACTTAAAAATGAAGTAGGACAAAATGCTAAAATTCCAGAATATAAACCAGAAATTCTATGTATAATGAATATGGGAGGACTTGAAGCATGAGTTGTACTTACTGATCTAAAATTAGGAGGAAAATATGATCTAGTATGGCATGGTATGAAAAAATGAATATTCAAAAGAATGTTTGATGCTTACATGATTAAAACAAAATGACATGTACCACCACACTTTTGAATCAACTTATTCAAAAAAATGGTTAAAATGTTTGGTATGGGT
The DNA here is from genome assembly GCA_964344155.1 of uncultured Candidatus Peribacteria bacterium. Lineage (GTDB taxonomy): Bacteria > Patescibacteriota > Gracilibacteria > BD1-5 > UBA6164 > UBA6164. The sequence goes on from CAYFMG010000001.1 coordinate 74,271, forward strand.
AAAAAATAAAAATAAAAAATCAGAAAACTTTCAGTTTTCTGATTTTTTATTCTACATTAATTACTTGTATACTTGGAGTAATTTCTTTTTTCTTGTTGATTCAATATATAACAACAATTTGATCTCAGTGTTCTAGTAATTCTTTTTGTTTAAACATCTCTATTGCTGTATTTATATTTTCTTTTTTTGTTTTTTTCTCTATTACAAAACTTTTTAATCAAAATAGAATAGTAAGTTTTTTTAATACAGAGTCAGAATAAGTAAAACTAAATACCGGAAGTTTTGGCTTGAATGCGGCAGCACTTCTTGCTGTAAATCATGCTCATGAGAATAATATGATCGCTTTTGTTTTTAAGCTTTCAGCTGTAAAAATTGCATTTTTGATAAGTAGTTTGTTTTTTTCTTCATCTCAACCTAAATCTCTTGTAAACCATTTATGTTTATATTTTACTTGAGTTTCTGAGTATTTTACAATACTTTTCATTGTACTAACTGTTTCTATAGGATATTTTCATGCAGCAGTTTCTCAAGATAACATAACACAGTCAGCTTCTTGCATTACAGCATTAAATATATCAGTTACTTCAGCTCTAGTAGGAATAGGGTTATGTGTCATTGTTTCAAGTATTTGAGTAGCAACAATAAAGAATTTTCAAGCTTCCTTACATTTATCTGCTATCATTTTTTGTATTACAGGAAGACTTTCATAAGGAACTTCTGCTCATAAGTCTCATCTTGCAATCATTATTCAATCAGAAAACTCTATTATTTCGTCTAGATTATCTAGAGCTTCTTGATTTTCTATTTTTGAAATTATTTGAATACCTTCTGGAGCATTAATACTTTTTAAAAAATCTCTTAATTCTACAATATTTCATTTATTTCTTACGAAACTTAGAGCTATAAAATCTGTTCATACTCATACAGCAAATTCTATATCTTTTTTATCAGTTTCTGTTATACCAGGTAAGTGTATTTTGATACCAGGTAGATTTATGTGTCTTTTTGATCAAATAGAATGTTTGTTTAAAGCTTCACAGATTAATTCTCAAGGTTTTTTCTCTATAATTAATGCTTTAAGTAAACCTGTATCTATATCAACTATATTTCAAACCTCTAAATCACTAGTTATGTATTCATAATCACATACTACAACTTTTCTATTTAGAGAATTTGTTATATCTTTTTCTGCAGAAGTAGTAGTTAGTACAAAAATTTCATCTTTTTCCAGCTCTATTTTTTCTTCTATGTGCTTTGTTCTAATCTCAGGCCCCTTAGTATCTGTTAATATACCAAGGTTTGTTTTTCATTCAGAGTTTAGTTTAGATACATTACCTATTAGTTTTTTAAAATAGTCATAATTTGAATGAGAATAATTCACTCTTACAACATTTGCTCAATTATCATATAACTCTTGAATTTTTTCTTCACTATCAGTCGATGGTCCGATAGTTGCAATTATTTTAGTTTTTTTAAGTTGTTTCATACTTAATTATCTTTTTTAAAAAGTAAAAATAGGACAATATTATATTTAAAAAAAGGGAAAAGTAAAATTAAAAATTGACATTATTTAAAAATATATATACTTGTTTGGTATTATTTTTAACAAATATTAAATGGAGTGAAAAAATTCTAAGTCTTCTATAAGTTTTGATGAAACTATTTTAGGGCTTCCTGTTAATGAAAATGTAGGTAAAAATGTAGATTTCTTTAAAAAATGTTGTCAATGTTGTTTAGGTAGTGAAAGAGTAGGTATTTCATCTGTGAAATGTGTAACACCAAAATCTAATTTCTACTTATTGAATAGATTACCTGATTCAGAACCGTGTGATGAATTTGATCCAAATGTTAAATAAAAAAAGAATTTAATTTTTTAAAAATTAAATTCTTTTTTTATTTGCTCTAAAACTTCAGCTTCTACTTCTTCTAGAGATTTTTCACTAGTAAATCAAGAAGCTTGTTTATGTCATCAACCTCAGAAGTATCATGAGATTAGGGTGGAATCAATATCTGGAGTTGATCTAAAACTAGTTTTTATAGAATTGTTTTCTAATTCATATGATATAAAACATATTTCAACTCACTCAATATTAGCTAGAAATTCAGAGATTAATCATGTAATATCTCTATCACTTGTATTTGTTTCTGAAAATACTGTTTTTGGTATAGCTGCCCATGATATTTTTCAGTTTTCTGATATTTTTAGATAATTAGCTAAGATTTCTCACCATAATTTTGATTTATTAAATGTCTTTTTTTTGTAAAACTCATAGTATGGAGTTCTGAAATCAGCTCAATATTCCATTAATTCAGCTGTAACCTTATGGGTATTACTTGTTGTATTTGAATTATAAAAAACATTTGTATCTGTATAAATTCAAGATAGGAGAGATGTAGCTATATTCTCTGTTATGTAACTATTCAATTCCAATTCTTTTATTATTTCAAAAGTTAATTCACAAGTTGAAGAAAAATTAGGGTCAATTAAATTAATAGTTCAGAATCAGTTATTTGTTTTATGGTGATCTATTACTGTAAAATCAGTATTATTAAAAATTTCTTTATTGTTTTCATAGCTTTTTCATAATTGAGAAAGACTAGCTGCATCAAAGCTTATAATTAAATCAGGATTAAATTCTTTTATATTTAAATTAGATTCAATTATATTACTTGATCATAAAAATGAAAATGATTCAGGAGTTAATTCATCATTTATAGCTTTTACTTCTTTTCATAATTGTTTTATAATATTATAAAAAGCCGACAAACTTCAAAAAGCATCCATATCCATTCTTATATGATTTATAAGTAATATTTTTTCAGATTTATTTAGAAGTTCTCAAAATTTATGTATATTTTTGATCATTATATAGTTTTTAGGTATTAATTCGATAGATGATTATATTTTTATTTGGGATTAAGTCAAATTTTAGACAAAATAAAAAATTGAGCATATTGGGTAATAGGGGCTCAATTTGTATATTGTCTATTTTTCACATCCTAGACGATATTTAATTTATTTTTTGTTCTGTCTAGGGGAAAATAGATCATGTTTGAAGATCTAATCCTTGATTTTCGTGAGAGATATCAACTCTCTAATTTAAACCCTGTTTGGGTAATTTTTTAAAAGCTATTCACCGTGCTTTTTTGTTTTTATTTTTTGAACTGTTTTTCAAGTCCTTTTGTTTTTTGTGTGTGGGTGATAGTTATATTCATCCAAAAATTAATTTAATTATTAATTCCTAAATGAATATAACTATTCTACCGTTTTTGTTTTTATTTTTGTTGATATAGTAAACTATATCTTTTTTGTTTATTAGGAAATCTTACTGGATTTTTGTAAGCACCATTCTAACAGAGAATAAATTATTTTAATGATCGGTGTAAAGTTGAAAACAACTTACATATCTATTATAACACTTTTTTAAAAATAACACCAAGAAAAAAATAGTTTTTTTATTAGTTTTTTCTTCTATTAAAGACTTTTAGGCTTAATAAAGCTATTGTTATAGTTACTATATGATAAAAAAATAAAATAAAAACTTGTAATTTTGTATAAAAAAAGTATACATAAGTAGTTATAAAAATAATATATTTAATGTTTTTTTGTTACACTTTTGTATACAATAATTTTTTAGTAGATTAAAATGTTAAAAAGTAGTTAAAAAACTCAAAAATAGCTTATTTAAACTATACAAATACTTATTTTTATATATAATGATTTTGAAATAAAATAAATATATTTTAATTTTTAACAAAAAAGGGTGTTAGAACTATCAAAAAAGTACTTAAAAAAGGAAAATTCTAGCTTTAATTTAAAGGATATAGAGAAATTACAAGAGCTTGTAGCTTATCATTCAGATTTGTATTATAATAAGGAAAATCCTATTATAAGTGATTTTGAGTATGATGAATTATTTAAAAAATTAACTATATTAGAAGATAAATTTAATATTACTAATAAACAAACTTCTTTAATATGATCAGAGCTTATAGAGTCTAGTTTTCAAAAAGTAAAACACTCTAGACCCATGATAAGTCTTGATAATACCTATAATGAAGATGATTTAAATGATTTTAATGATAGAATTTTAAAATTATCATGAATCAAATGAGTAGTAGAATATAGTTTGGAATTTAAATTTGATGGTTTGTGAGTAGAGCTTATATATAAAGACTGAGAATTGATTCAGGCTATTACAAGAGGGGATTGAATCAAGTGAGAAGATGTTACTCAGAATATAATGCAAATAGCAAATATTCCTAAAACTATAACTTATAAAGATCATTTAGAAGTAAGAGGGGAAGTTGTTATGCCTATTTCAGTTTTTAATAAATTAAATGAAAAAGCAAAGATTGAATGAATAAAAATATTTTCAAATCCAAGAAATGCTGCTAGTTGAAGTGTAAGAATGAAGGATAATAGAATAACAAAACAAAGACAATTAAAGTTTTTTGCTTATGATTTAGCTAATTTTGAAGAATTTAGAATAAAAGAAAATATATCTGAGTATTATGATGTTATAAAAGATTTAGAAAAGCTTTGATTTGATATATCAAGTTATTTTTTGAAACTTGGTTGAATTAAGGAAGTAATAAATGCTATAAAAAATTTTTGAGATACAAAAAAAACAATTGATTTTGAAATAGATTGATTGGTTTTAAAAGTAAATAATATATCTTTATGGCAGAATATATGATTTACAGAGCATCATCCTAGATATGCTATTTCATATAAATTCCCAGCTGAAATATTAACAACAAAAATATTAAGTATAGAACATAGTGTATGAAGAACTTGAACTATTACACCTGTTGCCAACCTAGAAGCTATAAATATAGGATGAGTAATAGTTAAAAGAGCTACTTTACATAATTATGAAGAAGTAGAAAATCTAGATGTAAGAATATGAGATACTGTTTTTATAAAAAGAGCAGGTGAGGTTATACCTAAAATAATCTCAGTAGTAAAAGAATGATCTAGAGATAATCTTGAAAGAATATTTCCACCAAAATATTGTCCTAGTTGTGAAACAGAGGTAAGAAAAGATGATGATAAGGTTAGATATTATTGTCCAAACGATATAGATTGTCCAGCAAAACATCATGAGAAACTTACGTTTGCTGTATGAAAAGGGTGATTTAATATCGATGGTTTATGAGAAAAACAAATAGAAACTTTTTTAGATAATTGAATCATAAATAACCTAGTAGATGTGTTTAAAATTTCAGAAAAACAAGCTAGTATTCTTGAATTAGAAGGCTTTAAAGAGAAGTCGGTAGAAAACCTGATAGCTTGAATTGAAAAAGCAAAAAAGTTAAATATAGCAACCCTATTAACAGCCTTATGAATTCCATGAGTTTGAAAAAAAACCGCAAAAACTCTATCTAAACTTTTTAAGGATAAAAGTAGCTTATTAAATTTTTCAGAAAAATTGGAAAATTTAGAATTATTAGAAGATATATGACCTGAAATAGCAAAAAATGTTATAGAATATTTAAATAATGAAGCTCACAGGAGAATTTTGAGAGAACTTGTTGAAATTTTGGATATAGAATATTATGAGGAAAAAATAGTAGATAATTCGTCTGATTTTTTTCAGAAAAAGATGTGTGTAACCTGAAGTTTTGAGTGATTTTCCAGGGATCAGTTAGCTGAAAAATTAGAAAATGCATGATGAGTGTTTGTGAGTTCAGTTAGTAAAAAAACAGATTTTTTATTAGCTTGAGAAAAAGCTGGAAGTAAACTAAAAAAAGCAAATGATTTATGAGTTGAGGTTATAGATTTAAATATATTTTTAGATAAATTATAATCCACCCCTAACCCCTCCTTTAATTCTAAAGGAGGGGGACTTTTTAAAAAGGCTTCCTTTAATATTAAAGGAAGCTGTCCGAAGGACTGATGGATTATATATTATTTTTCATTATATAAATGAACATCTCTTTGAGGGAAAGGGAAAGAAATACTTCTTCTATCAAAAGTCTTTTTGATTGTTTCGAGTGTATCATATTTTGTATCCCAATAATCAGATGATTTAACAAAAAATCTAAAATTGAAATTCACAGAGTTATCAGCTAATTCACTTACTCATAAAGTAAGTCACTCAGAATGAATAGCTCTTTTTTCTTTTTCATATATTTCAGTTAAAGTTTTTTTAACTTTATCTATATTATCATCATAACTTACTCATATAACAAAATCAAGTCTTCTTCTTGGTTCTGCTGAGTAGTTAATCATTGATCAATTAGATATATCAGAGTTTGGTATTATTACTTTTTTCTTATCTGGTGTAAGTAGTGTAGTATTAAATATACCTATCTCTTTTACACTTCAAGAGTATCAACCTATTTCAACATAGTGTCATATTTTAAATGGTTTTAAAAATAGTATAATTATTCAGCCTGCAAAGTTTTGTAGTGTACCAGATAGAGCCATACCGATAGCGAATCAAGCTGCTGCTAACATTGCTACAAACGAGCTAGTTTGTACGCCAAGTACTCAAGCTGCTGCTAATACCACCATTATTTTTAATAGCATATTTGAAAGGCTTGTGATAAAACCTTTAAGCATAGGGCTTAATTTTTGTTTATCCATTATTTTGTTTATACCTTTCTCAATAATTTTTACTATTTTGAAACCTATCCACAATACAAGTACTGCTCATATTATTTTTGGTATATATGCCATTGTTCAACTAATTATAAAATCCCAGATTTGTTCTATATCTAGATTTGTATAACTACTTATCTCTTTATTTATTTCCATAATTGTAATGTTATAAATATATTATCTTTAATAATAACTCTTAGTTAAAAAAAATCAAATTTAATATTAAATTTGATTTTTTTCTATTTTTCTATAAAATGCTTCGGCATTATTTCTTATGGATTCATAGCTCAGTTGGTAGAGCACCCGCCTCTTAAGCGGTAGGTCCCGGGTTCGAACCCCGGTGAATCCACCAATATTTGACAATTAAAATAAAAACCTTACAATATATTTATATAATTTTATGTAAGATTTTTTTATTTTTTATAATTATTATGGATACTGATCAAGAAACATATAATAATGCTGTTAAGTTAGCTTGAAGGCATACAGTAGAAGAATTATCTGCCACTTGTTCTGTTTTAGAATCTATAGATGAAGATTTATCCTCTGTTATTCATTTGGTAAAGGAATCTATATGATAATCTAGATTTAGAAATTTCAAAAACACGTTTAAATCAAGAAGTGATAGATTTTTTAGCTAAAAAATCTATAAATATAAAAGTTCTTGAGGTTCTTGGATAAGAATACTTATATTATAATTATTTGTAAAATAAAAAAGAAAAAAATTAGAATATTATACAGTTTTTTATGAGTGTAGAAAAAGGTAAAGAAATAACGGTTCTAGGAGAGAGGGGGTCTAGTAATTTAAATGAAGAGATTTGAAGTTGAATATCTACTACAAAAAGTGATTCAGAATTTGTACTTGATTTATCACGTTATCAAGAATTAATTGAGTATGCTGATAGTATATCAGAATGAATAGATAATGAAACTTTTGATATAGATAGTTATAATGAAGCTATTTATGATTTTTTTTCTGAATATAGTATTATAGAAGTTTATAATACTTTTAAAAAAATAAGATATTGAGAAAATATTAAAAATGAGGTAATAAATGACCCATTATGTAGTTTAGAAATAGAACTTGTCCCAATAAAAAGATTAATAAAAAAATATGAAAATGAAGTAGTATATGATTTAAAAAATCAAATATTGTCAGAAATAAAGCTTTTTGTTGAAAAAATATTAAAGAAATATAAGTTTACATTACTTTTGTGGTGAGAGAATCAAAATTTAGATTTTGATATGATGTATGAAGTTAATTCAAGGAGTCCTATATCTTTTAAATTGTGAGAAATTTCATTAAATACTTTCTGAGTTGAAGAAATAGCATTTTTCCTTCAAAAAATTAAACTTGAAGAAAAATTTAATAATGAAGTATGAAAAATAGATATAGAAAAACTAAAACAAGAAACATTAAAATATTGAGCTAAGTGAGCAAATTTAAGGCTTATTAGAGAAATATTAGATATAATTTCTAGTTTTTCATTTGAATTAAATAATAAATTATATATTCCTTTTTTTGATACAGTAGATGTAATAGTTTATGATAAATGGAAAAAATGAGAAGAAATATCTAATGATTTAAAACCATATTATGAACAGATAAAGTGAAAAAAAATTATTATTAGAAGTAGTGCTGTTTATTCAGAGGATAGGGAAGATTCTACTTGAGCTTGAATATATGAATCAATAGAATTTGATTTTAATAAAAGCTTTGAAGATTTTCTTAAAATTGTTGAAAAAGTTTATGAGTCTGTAGATTCAAAAAGAGCAATTAAATATCGTTTAGAAAAATGAATAGAAAATGAGAAAATGTGATTAATTATTCAAGAGTTAGTTGAAGAAGAAGGATGAACTTGAGATGATTTTAATTGTATTAGAGAAAAATGATATGTAAATACTGTTGTAAAATGAGTACCTAGATTAATAGATATATCTTTACAAAAATGACTTAGACCAATTGTAGATAAAAATATGTTATTAAGAAGGTTTGTTCATGAATATTCTCAGGATTCAATTTTTTATTATCAACTTGATACTTATAAGTTAGAGGATTCTTATATGTTAGTTTGACTAGCAATGTTTACTTATATGTTAGAAAAATATTATAATAAACCTTTACAGATAGAATTTATTACAAGTGAGTTTTATAGCTTTAACTTGAGTTCTTCTGAGAAAAAACATGCAATACTACAGGTTCGTTATCTTCCTAGTAATTATTCTGAAATTAAAAAGATAGTTTTTCCAGATAAAGAAGTCTTATTTGAATGAAGAGCGTTATGAATTTGAGATTTAGAGTTAGATGTTTTACCTAACTGGGAAGATAATTCTAAAAAAGAATGAATTACAATATTTGAATCAAGTAAGTTTACTTCAACTGAAGGTGGTATGGAAGTATATAACTTACCAGATTCTTGAGTGGTTATAGTTTTATGAGAATCTTCTGAAGATCATTGACATATAGAAACTCTTTGTGCAGAAAAATGAATATTATTGATTTTTAATAAAAATCATAAACCATCTTATTATATAGAACCAATGAGGATGTTTTGAGATGAAGAATCTAGATGTTATACAGATGAGTTGTGATGATATAAAAGATTACATGTAGTTATGGATGGATTGATTGGTAAAGTATATCCGGCTTAACAAAAAACCACTTTAATTTAAAAAATTAAAGTGTTTTTTTTATTATCCCTTAGCTCTTAACCTACATCATTTATCATTCATTAATTTAAAAATATGTGGTTGTCATGATAATAAAAACTCTTTTGCTTTAAAACTACGACCAGTATTGTATACTTCATACTCTCTATTTATAAGATCTTGATATGTTTCACAAAACTCCTGTAATCTTCATCATGTGAATAATACTAGGTTTAAGTTTTTTTCATCAGTTAAAAATCATTTTAAATGATCTCTAAGTGTATCACATTTGTTGTGATTAGGTCAACATTGCTCTTTTTTGTGATATTTACAACTCATACTATCACATTTTATAGCTAGATTTTCCTGAATTCATTTAAAAACAGAATCAGAAGTACTATCTACTATACGTACTATTTTGTCCTTATATTCAGGACTATCTTTATCACCAGTTCCCTTGGTATTTTCTAACATAATACAAAAATAAAAAATTAAAATACTAGTACATTATACTTATACCCCATTAAAAAACGCTTAAAATGAAGGACTTTTTTAAAAAAACTTGAAAAAAATAATTAATCCATACACTAGGTTTATTATTACTTAATAAAAAATTATGCTAAAAAATCCTAAACCAATCTTATTTTTTGATACTGAAACAACAGGAATTTTAAAAAATGAAAAATGAATTGTAGAATCTAATTGAGCGATGATTCAGTTAGCTTATAGAGTTGTTGAAAACTGAGAAAAAACAGATAAAAATATGTTTTTTAATACAGATAGAGAAATTGAAATCTGATCAATAGCTGTTCATGGTATTTATAAAGACCTTTTAATAGAAAAATCAGGAGGTAAATATTTAGATAATGAAATAAGAGAAAATCTAAAGGATGTATTTTCTGATAAAATTATGGTAGCTCATAATATGGATTTTGATAAAGATGTTTTGGATAAATCAGGTATAAAATATTCAGAAAAACTAATAGATACACTAAAAGTAGCTAAAATAATGCTAAATGAATGAGTATTACTTAATCAAGACTGAAAAGAACCAGAATATGTAAATCTTCAGTACCTAAGATACTTTTTTAAACTATATGAAATAGTAGATAAAAACTGAAATAAAGAATGTACAACCGCTCATGATGCACTTTGAGATGTTGTAGTTTTGGAAAATGTTTTTTATTGCTTATTTGATATTATAAAAAATAAACTAAATATAAGTGAGGAAGAAACTCTTGATATAATGCAAGAAATGACAAAAAGAGAATATGTACTTATAAAAACAATGATGGTAGGGAAATATAGAGGTAAAACTTTTGAAGAGGTAGCTTCTATAGATAGAGGATATCTAGAATGGATTACTAATGCTGATTTTACAGAAGATATAAAATATACTTGCCATTATTGGTTAGGTAACTTAGAAGATAAGAACTTCTTTTAAAAAATAATATTTAAATCTTGACTTTTAAAATATTATTGTATAATTATCCTGTTTTGTTTTTTTAAAATAATCCGATAAAAAAGGAGAGTTATTGTGTTCGAGAAAATTGATTTCGAAGAAGTTTTGAGTACTTTGCAAAAAGGTTCTGAATTTGCTCTTGAAAAACTGGAGTTTGAATATTTTCCACCAAATGATTTAAATATAGAGTCTGTTATTTTAAAACCAGACTCTATAAATTTTAGTTTACTAGGTTCTTATACCTACACTACTACTATTTCTAATGGTGGTATTACTGATTATGATGAGGATTTTTCAAATAGTATACGGTGTAATATTTTTATGGACCGTAATATTAAAGCCTCTTTTCCTTTGTCTTTAACTGGATTGTCTATGCTTACACCAGATGTTATGTTAGGGAACTTAAAAAAGTTTTTTCTCATAACTTTCCCTGTATTTATGAATAATTACATAAGTATGGAGAAAAAGAATAATGGTACTTATTGTTTAGCACCTAAAAAAGACGTAACTTATATAGAAGAAAAGCCTGTATTACCAGAAATTCCCAGTAGTATGATTGATGAGTTGTCTCTTTTTTCAAAAGAGATATATTCTTATGAAAATGTTTTTAATTGTAATATTGCTTTGTTTAACAATATTGGTTTTGATATTTTTGTAGATCAAGGTAGTAAAATTATACAATATGTTCCTAATATACAGGTTCATATTACTATTAATTATCTTGATGATAATAATGTTGTTGTTGAATGGGCTGAGTTGGGACGCTTTACTGATGTTCCATCTGCTTCTGATATTGATAAATTGAAGAAGAAATGCTTGGATAGGCTAGAGGTAAGTAGTAAAAACTATAGTCTGTACTCAGGAGTATATCCTGTATTGCTGAAACCTTCAGCTAGTAATGTGTTTTTCCATGAAGCATTGGCTGCACATATGCTTAGTGCAACATATATTGGTAATGATGTATCTACTGTTTTTAAAAACCGCTTAGGAGAAAAAATACCAACTTTGGAAGGGATTGATATTATAATGGATCCTGAATTGGAAGATGGTTTTGGTTCTTATAAATATGATCATGAAGGAGTAAAGAGTAAGAAAATTTATTTGATTAAAGATGGAGTTATTCAGAAGTACTTATCTGATAGAGGTTCTGAAGCACTTTTAGAACAGAAACAGAAAGATAAGTTGTTGTTGGATAAATTGGTTGAGATTGTTGATGCCGATGAAAGCTTACTTACTAAGTATGTTAATGAAAAATACCTAGGAAGAAAGTTTAGTGATACAAGGGAACGTTTGAAGTATTTACTTGAAAATTGGTGGCTAGATGATCTGATTAATAATGTAGATATTGATATTCATTTGCATTGGAGAGAAGATACATCACGCTTAATTAATGAGTCTAATGGTCATTCTAGAGTACAGTTTTGGTTAGATGAAACTGATGATACAACTGTTAGTACAGAAGCAAGAATGTCTAATTTGATTGTTTCTTACAGAGATGAGACTGTTTCTAAGATTAATTTAAAACAGGAAATGCTTGATTATTGTCAAAATAAAGGTTTAGACTTTTATCTTGAGGTTGAAGCGTATTCTGGAGAGATTGATGTTAGAACAGGGGTATTTACTATTTACCCAAGTGAAATTTTTAAGGTTTATTCTGATGGTAAAAGAGAAAATATAAAAGTTGGTACATTCTCTGTTAACCTTGAAGATTTCTTGAAAAATATCGTTTCTATAGGAACAGAAAATGAGGAAAATAAAGGGGTGTGCGGTGCTTCTTCAGGATTTGTTCCTGTTGGATCATTGACTCCTGAGATAATTGTTTCTGATATCGCTTATCAGGAAGCTTCTGAAACTGAGATTGCTTCAGATGAACTAATCTCTTTCTTACAACATAAATAACGGAAAAAAAACAGGTCGCCTAAGGCGACCTGTTTTTAATTTTGATTAATTTAATTAAGCTTCAGTTGCTGGTTTTCTTTCTTCAGCAAAGTCTACTTTGATAGTTCTACCATCAAGTTCAGCTCCATCCATAGCTTCTTTAGCAGCTACAGCTTCTTCTACAGTAGAGAATTCAACAAAACCGAAACCTTTTGATTTACCAGTTTCTCTATCTTTAATAATTTTAGCAAAAGATACTTCACCATATTCTTTGAATACATCTTTTAAATCTTGCCAATCTAATCCCCATGAAATCCCACCAACGAATAATTTATTAGTTTCCATAATAACGAAATAATAATATAAAATACGAGAAAAGAACAATTTTATTTTATACTTAGTATTATGACGTTAATTGACTTAGCACCAAAGAAAAAATGAAAATAACTTGTTTCTCGACAGTATTATATTCATTTTTTAAAAATAGCAAGTTTTTATTTGAAATATTCGTTTAAATCAGGGGCTATTTGTTTTTTCCTAGATAGTCTTCTTTTTAAATCTGCTAAATTATTTTCTACTTCTGTATTAAAAACTTCTTCAACAATTTTTGAATCATCTCAATCTAAAACTATAGAAGTATTTTTTTCTCAAATTATATCAACAACTGAAAGTAATATAAAATCAAGTCAGTCTTTTTGCTTTATTTCTTCTAATCCTTTAAGTATTTCTTCTTTTCTTCATAAAGCATAAGAAGGATTAGTTGTTTCCAGTGTTCATATTCAAGCTTTTGTTCCATTAAAATTAAATTCTTTATAATCATACTTAATTAAGTCTTCTATTTCAATATCTCATAGATCAGATTTAGCATTAAACATAGGCATTGCAAAATCTTCAAAATCTTGAATTCAAGTTATGTCTTTTAATTTTTCAGCTATTTCTATATCTTTTTTTGTAGTTGTAGCGGATTTAAATAATAAACTATCAGATAATATTCAGATAAGTATCATTGTTCAAATTTTTTTATCTATCTTAAATTCTTCTTCTTTATACATTTTATATAAAACAGAACAAGTTGAGCAAAGCTTCTCCATTCTTATATTAACTGGTTCAGAAGTAGTAAAATCTATTTTATGATGATCTACTACATATTCTATTTTTAATTCTCATAGATTATCTATAGTTTGAAATTCTTCATTATGATCAACTAGTGCTACATTTGTTCAAGCGGGAAAACTTGTAGCTATTTCTGGAGTTTCAATACCTAATAAATCTAAAACAAACTCAGTTTCTTTATTTAATTTTCATTGAATATATGGAGTTGCTTTATAATATCATTTTTTATTTAGAAAATCAGCTAATATAATTGCCGATAAAGTACAATCAGTATCAGGTACTTTGTGTCATACTACTTTTACATCTATCATTGTAAAAATTATTAAATTTTAAATCGGGAGTAATTTTATTTTAAAAATTTTTTTTTTCAAGTTTTATTTTCTTTTTCTATCTCTTTTTTTGTTACTAAATTTATCTTTTAATCTTTTAAATTGTTTTTCTCATAATTTTTCTTCTAAAACTAGGTTTAATTCAGTTTCTTCATCAAAAATATTTAAATCCATTTCTATATTGTGTTCTAGTTTGAATTTATAGTCTTCATAGTTTCAGTAACTAACACTTAATTCTCAATCATTTATAAACCATATATTTGTAGATAATTTATTTACAAAGTATCTATCATGAGAAATAAACAGAAGGGATCATTTAAACTCCTTTAGAGATTCTTCTAGAGCTTCTCTTGTATCATAATCTAGATGATTAGTAGGCTCATCTAATATCAAAAGGTTATATTCTTTTTGTCATATGATAGCAAAAAGTAGCTTTGATGTTTGTCATCCAGATAAATCACAAACTTTTTTATCTAGGTCTGTTTTTTTGAATAAATAATGATTTAGTAATCATATAAGATGCTGTTCTGAGTAATGTAATCAATTTTTCTCAAAATTTTCTCTTATTGTTTTATCTTTATCTAGCTCTTCATGCATTTGTGAATAATATCATATTTGAACTCATTTTCATTTACTGAAAAATCAATCCAAAACTTCTAACTCTTTAATAATTGTTTTTATAAAAGTAGATTTTCATACTCCGTTTTCTCAAACTATTCAGATTCTTTGTTTTCTGTATAAATATAATTCTCTTATAAAAAATAATGGATCAGATCTTCAAATAAAAACATCTTTAAAAGATAATACTTTTTCTGGAGTTTCTCATGTATATTCAAAAAAGAATTTTGGTTTTTTGGGTATATATGGAGCTTCTAATTTTTCCATTTTTTCTAGACTTCTTTCTCTTGATTTTGCCCATCATGCACGAGATCATGCTCTAAATCTATTTATTAGCTTTTCTTGTTTTTCTATATATTCCTGTTCTCTTTTATAATTATCTAGTTTTTTCTTTTCTATTCTACTTCTTTCTACTAAGTAGTTTGAATAATTACAATGATAGTATGTTATTCATCTTCTTATTTGAACTTCATATGTTTTATCACATGTTTTATCTAAAAATTCTCTATCATGAGATATTATAACGTATCATCACTTCCATTTATTTTGTAAAAAAGACTCTAGCCATTCTACAGATTTCATATCTATAAAGTTAGTAGGTTCGTCTAAAAATAGTATATCAGGAGATTCTAATAATACTTTAGCTAATGCTACTTTTGTTCTTTGTCATCAACTTATTTGAGTTAATTTTTTATTTAATAATTCAAGAATTCATATACCATTAGCTACATTATGAATTTTATTATTATAGTCATGTCCTCATATATTATTAAATTGATCTAGAAGGGAAGTATAGTTTTCTATTAATTCTATATTTTGAGGATCATTATTCATTTGTTTTTCAGCTTGTTCTAATTTTTTTTCAAACTTTATTATTTCAGGAAATCATTCTTTTAATTCATCTTTTACTAATTTTTCTTCATTGTCAGAATATATTTGGTGTAAGTATCCCAAGCTTAGATTTCATATATTATCAATACTTCATTCAAAATTGGTAATTTCTCATGTAAGTATTTTTAATAGAGTTGTTTTTCCTGCTCAGTTAGCTCATACTATAGATATCTTATCATTTTTATTTAAAGTAAAATCTATATCTTTTAATATAACCTCAGATTCAAATTCTAGCGATTTTATGTTTATCTTTAAGTGTTTCATTTGTATATTATATAAAACCACAAGGTTCACTTGTGGTTAATTTATTTTTTGTGTAAAATGGCAAGGACTGTAGGAATTGCACCTACGCCTCTCGGGGTCGGAATCCGAGCACTCTTCGAATTAAGCTAAGTCCTTATAGGGAGTATTATATGATATATTTTAAAAAAATAAAGAAAAAAATATTATTTTTGTTAAAAAAGGGAATATATGATAAAATTATATAAATATAAAATAATTTTTTATTAAATGAATAAAAAAGAAATAATAAAAAATAAAAGTATAAAAAATATAAATTATGTATTAGTGGCTTTAATATCAGCTATAAATATATTTTTTTATTTAAATAATACTATTAAAATAGATGAAATATACTTTGTTGTTATAAATGTATTATTATTACTCGCTTTTTATTTTTTCAATAAAGAGTTTGAAAATGATTCAGAAACTCAAAAAGATAATATAAAAAAGATTTGTAATATATCATTTTCTTGAGAAATAAATGATATGAAAGAGTTGTTATTAAAGAAAAATAAATATAAAGAAAATAATGATACTTATAAGTTATTTAAAAATATACTTATAAGAAAAAACCTTTTAGAGAAGGATTATGAAGATTTAAGATGAATAATGAATAAATTTATTCCTAAGTGATTCATAAAAGAAATTAATAAAATATGAACAGATAGAGTTTCTCTATGATTAACTCAAAAAAGAAAATTAAATATAATGTTTCTTGATATAATAGGCTTCACAAGTCTTACTGAAAAATTACCATCAGATAAAGCATTTTTATTATTAAACGTGTACCTTGACGGTATAGTTGAAATAATAAGGTCTAAATGATGATATATAGATAAGTTCCTTTGAGATGGATTAATGTGTATTTTTGATAAAGATAAAACAGACGAAGCGATAGAAGCTTCTATAGAAATACAAAATTTTATAAATAAATTTCAGATATCTGAAATTTGAAAGAAAATATCTATATGAATAGGTATAAATTATGGAGATGTTATATTATGAACTATTTGATCTAAAGAAAGAATGGAAATTACAATTATTTGAGATACGGTAAATACAGCTTCAAGAATAGAATCTTTAACTAGAACAAGTAGAGATAATATAATAATAACTAAAAGTGTTTTAAATAATATAAAAAATCAAGATTATTTTAGTGTAAAAGATATTTGATTTAAAATGTTAAAATGAAAAAAACAAAAAATGTATGTTTACTGAGTTAAAACACATATAAATAAAGCGTTGTAATTATTACAACGCTTTATTTAATATTGCATTTGAGTTTAATGCTCACATATAAGCTAATCATATAGCATCAGCAGCATCATCAGGTTTTGGTATATGATCTAGTCTAAAAATCATCTTTATAGCATTTTGTAGTTGCGTTTTATTTGCTTTACCATTTCATGTTATAGCTTTTTTAACTTGTAAGGGAGTGTATTCTAGTATATTTTTATTAGACTTTTTTGATTCATATAAAACAACACCCCTTGCTTGAGCTACATCTATTCATGTCTTCAGGTTTGTTTGGAAAAATAACTTCTCTATAACTATTAAATCAGGGCTATAATTACTTATAATATGTTTTATATCAGTTCATAACTCTAAAATCTTATCACAAAGCGGAATTTTAGGTGTAGTTGTCAATACTCAGTAATCTATTAAGGTTAAAGTAGAGTTTTTCTTATTAATAAGCGCAAAACCAGTAGTTGTTGTTCAAGGATCTATTCATAAAATAATCATATATTACAAATAAAAAATATAAAAAGTAAAGTATTATTTGACAAGTAATAAAAAATATGGGATAATATATTTGTATACTTAAAATTATTTCTACAGGAGGGAAGTGTTGCTTACTAATACTCCTAGTAACCAGTATTATTAATATAATATACAAAAAAATGAAAAAAAGTAAAATAATAGTTGATCCATTTGTATTGAAAAAAATTTCAGATTCAAATGAGTTGACTAATACCGAGAAAATTCATTATCTCAGGTATATATGATATTTAACAAAGACTGAGAGAAGGGAATTAGCTCAGATTGTTTAATGGGAACTAAAAAATAAGAGAGTAGAGCGCACTACTCTCTTATTTTTTTAATAATATATATTCTGAATTAATAGTATTTGAATCTAAAGAATCGATAATAAGCACCCATTTTATAAAATTAATTCAAGAATCGCTTATTGTAGCGGTTAATCTATACTCTCTAGAGTCCATTATGCTTAAATTATTAGATATTTGACAATCTTGTAAGTTATTTCATAAATATATACTGTATTCTTGTCAAGTTGACTTATTTAAAAAACCGCTATAAGTAAGGTTTTCTAAGCATTGTTCAAAAACCGGGAACAATTGATTTTTTGAGAGAGTGTTATAGGAGTTGTTTATAATCTTAAAATTTTCTCATATAATCTTATATACTCAAAAAACTGATATAGTTATGATTCATGTAGCTATAATTATTTCTATTAAAGAAAATCATTTTCTTTCTTTTTTCATTTTATAAAAAATTTTTGAAATAGTAATCGATAATATTATATTTATTTATTTTAAAAATTAAAATTTAAAAACATTTTTATTATTTTTTCTCTATTTATAGATAACTAGATATATAGAAATTAGTAATATATAAAATACACATAAGTTATATTATGTTAACTAGTCAGTTTTTCTAAAACTACCTCCCTCTAGTTGTCTACTTAATTTAAAGTGAATATAAAAAGTAAAAATATTTTTAATAAATAGTTTTTTATAAAATACAGATGGCTTAGAATAAGTAAAAACTCCCTAAAACTTATTTATTTGCGTTTTAAAGAGTTTTAATATTTTTTACTACAATTATTACCTAAATCTTATTTTCTATATATAGTTTTTTACCTCATTTTGAAAAAGTGTTCATTTTTCTATATAAGACTTCCATAAACTAAAACTTGGTGCAGCATTTGATAATATGCAAATTTTTCAAGCTGGAGTATTTTTGTATGCAAAGTCTACAGCATTTTTCATAGATTTAGTTTTTAATATTTTAGGTTTATATCATTCTAGTTCTAAATTAAAAATAGATTCGTATTTATAATTACTTAGATCTCAAAAAATCTTTTCTCAAGTATCTGGAAATAATACAATATTTAATATATTATATTTTTGTAATATGTTTTTTAGTTGTTCAAAATTAAATCATGAATCTTGTCATCATAAAAAGATTGTTCAAATATTGTATTCATAGGTTTTAATAGCAGCTATTGTTGATTCTGGAGTTGTTGCTATAGCATCATCTATAAAGATTATTCATTTATAAGTTCATATATTTTCCATTCTATGATTTAATCCCCCAAATTTAGATAGAACATTTTTTAAGTGGATTATATTTTTTTCTAAATTTTTAGAATCTATTATATCTAGTATTCAAATAGTTACACATATATTTTTTCTATTATGAATTCATTCTAGTATTATATTTTCATCTTTAAGTATTTTTTCTGAGTCTTTAAAAAAGTAATCATCTTTATAATAATATGATCCATCTTCTCAGAAATAATATATATTGTTTACAGAGTTTATTTCCTCTTTTAATTCATGATTAATTAGCTTATAGTTAGCGTTTTTAATTATTCATTTTTTAGCGTTTGTATAGTTTTTCTTTCATTCATGCCAATCTAAATGACAGTCATATATATTGTTAATTACTCATATATATGGTGAGAATTCTAATCATTCAAGCATATAACTTGACATTTCATAAACAATAAAATCATGTAATTCATTATTTAATATATCTATTTCATCTAGTACGGGATTTCATATATTTCAAACTAGTTTTGTATTATAACCAATTTCTTTAAGAGTTTTGTATGCTATTGTAGATGTAGTTGATTTTCATTTTGTTCAAGTTATTCAGATAACTTTACCTTTGTAATTATTAAAAAATATTTCTACTTGAGATGTTAATTTATCTTTATAAGGAATAATTTTTGGATTATAAGGGGAAAATCAAGGTGTTTTAAATATTAGATCAAAGTTTTCTAAGTTATCTATATAATTATCTCATAATATATAATTTAATCATTCTTGTTTTTCTATATTTTGATCTTTATCGAGTATTGTGATATTAGAAAATCACATACTTAAAAGAAAGCCTATACTAGACTTCCCTTCTTTTCAGTATCATAAAATGGCTATTTGTTTATCTTTGTATTCTTTTAATCTCTCTAATTTCATTTTCTATTTAAAAAAAGTTAAAAATTCATCTGTTTTTCTTTTTGTAAGGATTTACATGTATATCTAAAGCACTTTGTTGAATTACTTCACCAGTTTCTAGTATATAAGCACTAAGAGCTTTACCGTATACGCAACCTGAATCTAATCCTTTTGTTTTTTCTCTTATTTGAAGTCATGCTTCAGCCCAGTGTCAGTAAATAACTGGTTTATCTCATTTATAATAATCATACCAAGGTTTTCCGTTGTATTCTCTTAATCTAGTTATCTCATCTTCTGTATGTTTTTTAAGAGATTTATTAGGGATAATACCTCAGTGTACCATGATAAAACTCTTTTTTTCTATATATAAAGGAAGTTTTTCTAAAAAGCTTATTAGGTAGTGAGCTTTTTTCTTTTTGATTTGTTTTTTAAGTTTTTTGAAGCTAGAATCATCTTCATATTTCTCTCAATCTAACCATCTTAAAAAATTAATTTCATGATTCCCTTTTATGCAAGAGAATCTAAAATTATTTTTATATAAATAATTTAATACTTTGTAATTATCTGGTCATCTATTAATTAAATCCCCAACAAAAAATACTTTATCTTCTTTTTTTAATTTTAGTTTTTTCATTAAAAGTTTTAATTCATCGAAACATCATTGTATGTCTCATACGAATATAGTTCTAGATTTTTTCATATTTCTTTTTATGTAAATAATAATAAATATTAGCTACAAGTATTACAAAAAGTAGAGTAGCTACAAGTAATTCAAAAGAGTATTTTTCTATTAATTCCCTATTTTCTCACGCTACATATCATATTATCATCAATATTAAATTCCAAAGTCATGCTCAAAGTCCAGTATAGAAAAAGAACTTTGCAAAATTCATTTTAAATACTCCGGCTGGTAAGCTTATTAATTGTCTTACTACTGTTATAAATCTTGCTAAAAATGTTGTTATACTTCAGTGGTTTCTGAAATATTTGTCCGCTGCGTTATAATGAGCTGTTGTTAAAAGTACATATTTTCAGTATTTTTTTATCAACTTATGTATTGTTTTATCTCAAAGATAATATCATATTATATAGTTGATAGTAGCTCATACTATTGCACCAAAAGTTCATACAAGTAATGCTATACTAAAATTCATAGCTCAGGTACTTGATAGATATCAAGCTGGTATCATTGCTACTTCTGATGGAAATGGGAAAAAACTAGACTCTATAACCATCATAACAAATACTCCCGTATATCATAATTCTGCTGCAAAATTTACTATCGCGTTTATTATTTCGTGCATATATTGTTATATATTTAATAAGCTGATAATAATATAATCAAAAAAAATAAAAAATCTAGTAAAAATTCTAGATTTTTTATTTTTCTAATATTTCTGATACTTTTTCAGCAAATGGCATTAAATTTTTATTAGCTTCTTTATTTTTTAGTAGATCATTAATATTTTTATTTAGTCTTTGAGCAAAATCTTTTGGGTCTCATGCCATTAATGAAATTCTTATAGATTTCTCAGAACTCATATTGTCTTTAAATGTTGTGAATGCTATTTTATTTTGAATAGGTCCTATTATAGAGAATTTTCTTAACTCTTCTAGATCTAATCATTCTTCTTTTGCTTTATCTGTTAAAGTGAAATTTAGTACAAATCCTCAAGTGTGTTCAATACTACCATTACATCAATCGCTTTGTCTATTTTCCATAGGTATTAAATACTCTCCACATTTTTCTACTATTTCTTGTTTTAGTTCTCACAGTTTTGGATAAATAACTTTTAACATTTTTGTTCTTGCTTGTAAGTATCTATCAATTCTTCTGTTTATTTCTTTTTCTCATAGGTTATCAAAAAATTTCTTAACTCAATCTTTTCAACTAGATTTAAATATTTCAATATCTTCTCATAGAATAGCTTTTATTAATGCTATTTGAGGTAAACTTGGGGACATAGAAAAAGTCTCTCTAACTGCTTTGTTTAAAAAAACTTCAGTTTCTTTAATCTTTCTTTCGCTAGTAAAAACTCTTAATAATCATGCTCTTAATCAATATACCCCTGCTTCTTTAGTTCAATGACTTCATAGTTCTATGACAGTTAGATTTTCTCCTGTGTCTATTTCATAAGATAAAGGAGTAGAAGATCTAAGGATTCTTTCCTTTTTTTGACTAATAATATGTGATAATGATTGAAGTCTTGATATAGGTTTTTCTTTATCTTCTTTTAATAGTTTTTTTGAATCACTTGTTAAACTAAAGGCTCAATATGGATCATCCACTATTATTTGTATATGAAAAAGATTACTACAATTATTATTTAAAGTATCATTTAGTTTACAAACATCTAAAGTACTTAAGTTTGTTCCTGTTGGATTTCATGGGAAATTTAAGTATATTGTTGCTTTTTTTCTTCATGATGCTCTTGCATTTTTTAATGCTAAATCAAGACTATTAAAGTTAATTTTTCAATCAGGCTTGATAAAATCGATTTCTGTAGCTAGTAATTTTGTTTTATTTGTAACTATTCAGTCTATGTTTGGCCATCTGTAATTAGGTACTATAACTAAATCTCATTCTTCTAAGAAATAATCTCATGCTATAGTAAGTCATCCTCATCATCCTGGAATAAAATAAGGTTTAGTCACATTTCCTGTAAATCTTGACCAAAAGAATTCTTCTCTTTTTATTAATGCTTCCATTGTAAGTCTGAAAACTTCCATTCATGGTCAAGGTTGATAATTAAGTATATTGTTTATATCTTCTTTGTTTAGACCAAGGTTATTTTTAAATACTTCAAGTATTCTTGGGTTAGCTACTATATTTCATTTTTCATCTTTTAGTACTCAAATGGTAGCATTGAATTCACCTGGTACTCATGCTTCTCTGGCTTCTTTTGCTTGAATTGGGATATCTTTTAGATTATTTGGATTTATTTTTACTCCTTCCATATTGGTAGGATTATAAAAGTCTATTTCTAATTCTTTTATTAAAGAGCTTAAAAAAGCTTCTGGTCATTCTGATAGTTTACCTGCTATATATGATTTTAAATCAAGTCACATCTCTGAAAGTATTTGATTTTTCTCTATTAACCATTTTTCTAATTTTTCTTTTAGAGCTTTTGTTATTCAAGGATAATTTTTATTTAGTAGTCTTTTGTGTATTTCTTTTATAGTTCATATTTCTGATTTGTCTGATAAGTCAGTACTATTCATTAATTCTACAAAAATAATACCTAGTGTTTCATATAAAAACATAGTTCATTCCACTCTTTTTCTTGTAGATTCTTGAGTTTGTTCTCATGTATTTGTTTCAAACTCTTCAAAATTTGTATTCCCTAACAATTTAGCGTTTCTACTATTTAAACTCATATTTTATCTATGAAAAATTAAATTAGCTAAATTATAGTTAAAACTAATTTTTGTCAAACTTTTAATTTGACTTTTTATACTTTTCTTTAATAATACTTTTAATTTATATTATATAGTGGAAATTATGGGAATAGAAAAAAAATTATCTTCAGAAGAACAGTTAGAGCTTAGAAACTTTAAAGACGTATTTATAAATAATATGTATAGTGTTCTTTCATCTCAAGAGAATGTAATAAAATTATCTTCAGTTTACGAAAAGATTTTAAGGTGAATGGGGTTGGAACAAAATGAATATGAGAATATGTCTTTATTAATATGTGATGCTAATTTTATAGTATGACTCCAAAAACAATGAGTAGATATGATGAAAGTTAAAGAGCTAAAAGAATTGTTAATAAAAGGAATGGTGAAAAAAGAGGTTTGAGAAATTATTTGATAATTTTAATTTAATAATAACAGAAATATATTGTGAACTATAAAAAAAATGATTTTTTAGAAACACCATCTAGTTTGATAAAGGTTTATTCAAGTTTTGAATATATAGATTGAGTACAAAAAAGAGTCCAAGCAATACTATCTCAAGAGTTCTTAGAATGGTATTCTGCTAAAAATATTGTATCAGAAATTTCTGACATAAAATTTTCTATAGATAAAACTGCTAATAATAATACTTCAATTACTGATCTGGCTGATCAAACAATGTTAGCTTATAACTTTGCTCATAGTCATAACTATGAAGAAAAAAATAAATATGCTTTATAAAATAATAACAAAAATATGATGTTATCAGTAAGAAATAATGTTGAGAATGATAGATTAGATATAAACTCTCAAATGGAAAAAATTTATGGATTTAAACAAGAAAAACACACACTTGTTATAGAGAATTTAGTAGCTTCTATAAGGGAAATTTATTGAGTCAAAGATAATGTATCTAGTATAATTTCTAATAATGTTTGATATACTAGAAAAGAATATTGAGTCGAAAGAAAAAATGATGAAAAAGAGAAAATACTAGACATGGAGTATTTTAGATGACTTATTTGAAATATAGAAAAACATTCAAAGCAAGAGGATTCTAATTCTGGAAAATGAGGTTTTACAAGAGTTGATTATGTTTGCTTTTCTGAAAATTGTAGAAATGCTTTTGAGAAAATATCATGTGAACCAAAAATGCTTTTAGAAATAAAAAAAGAGGCTTTAGAAAAATACTTATCTTTAGCTTTACCAAAGTTTATAGATTCTTTGCTAGAATTTGATAAGATGTTTTCTATTTTGGATAGAATAAAAGATTCAGAGGACTTTATAGAATCAATTAAACAAAAAAACTATAATGAATTTTTGACTATTATTAGATGATTAGAGCCATTTATAAATATTGAACAAGAGTGGTTGGATGACTTGATGGATGAAGAATCAAAGTGTTTAAGCTCTACTGAATATAACTTCCCTATGATTTGGTTTGATATAATAAAATTTCAAGGTGATCAGGTTTTAAATTTTTGTGATAAAGTATATGATTTAATAGAAAGATTAGATTTAAATTATAAAAATGTTTTCTTGGAAAAGTGAACACTTACATGATGATGACCAGTAGAATTTTTTAAAACTGTAAAACAAGGTGGATATATTAGATGAGTAGAACCTAAAACTTCAGCTTATTATGATGAAGTTATAAAATTTATGACAAGATTTATACCAGATTTTACTGATATTATAGATGTAGATAATTATTATAGATATATAATATTGCCTACTATGGCGAAAAGTAGATATAAAGAAAGGACCTGAAAAGAACTTTTAGATGTAAAGTTTACTTTTATGGATAGAATATAAATTAATAAAAAATATGAAACAATTAGCATTAAATAAATGAACACAATCTCTTGTATGACAAGAGGTGTTTTGAGCTCAAATTGATTTTGAAGAAGTTAAAGATAAAGTAAAACAAACTATAACTCATGATCAAAACTATTTATTTGATGTAAAAGCAAATAAAATTTCAAAGTTTATATATAATTCAGAATTAAATATACAAGAAATAATTTGATTATATAACGTGCTTGAGCAATCTTTTGATTTGGAAAAAACAAAAGAGTTTATTGGTTTAATGAATGAAATAAGACTAGAATCAATATTATTGAAATATTCTAGTTTTGCTTGAATTACATATAGAATAGTATCAATTTTTAGATTAACAAAAAATTTAAATGCAGTGGTATGATGATATTATTTAGATAAAAGCTTATTACTTATGTCAGAAATGTTAAATCATTTAAATTATATACATACTATGAATCTAAAATGTTTTGATTATGTAGATGAAGATAAAGAGTTATTATCTGTTTTTTGAGAAGAAATAAAAGAGGTAGAACAATGATTAGATAGAATTTTAAACAGAATATTAAAAGATAATTTATAAAATAATTTAATAAGAAAATATGACAGAAACACAAACAATAACATCAGCTGAACAAGGTATGAAATCAGTTGAACAAGTGGTATTATCCCCTACAGATCAAGAAGTAAATAATATAAGAACTAGATCAGAATCTGTTTTAAATGAATGAACAGATATTCTTGAGTTTGATATAGATTTATTAATGACTTCAGATAAAGAAAGAGAACTTTTGCCTGTTTGATATAATGATCTATTATTAAAATATGAAAGAAAATGTAGAGATAATTATAATAGTTCAGGGGTATTTAGGTTAAATACTTTTCTAGAGGAACAAATAAAAAAGAAACAATTAGTAGAAAAAGAAAGATTATTTAGACCAAATGATCATATGGAAAAATATGTTTGATCAAATGATGATTATAATGAAGAAAAATGAAAATGGACTATAAATATAAATTCTTGAAAAAAACCTAAATATTCTAAAAAGGAATTAGAAAGACTTAATGCTTTTGATGCAGAAAGAGAATGATTACCAGGAGATGCTACATATAGACAAAGATTAGAACATTATAATAAAAAAGTGAGAGATTTTAAGGCTCTACAAATAAGTATGATTGATGTTTATGAAGAAAAAATGGATTATGATTTATTACTAGCTTTTATAAAAGATACAAAGTTATATGCTTATAGCTTATTGGAAGAAATACTAAATTATAAAGATGATGAGAATAGTTGATCTTTAGAAAAAATGGAAACTTTATTTAATACAATAACATCAATATCATGACAAATGTGTTTTGAATTAATGTATGAAATAAATAAACAAGCTGATATTAGTATGATAAGAATATTAGATAATAAAGATAAAATAGAGTGAATTAATATAGGAATCTTTGAACAAGTAGCTAGACTAAACTTAGAAATGATAGATTTTCTAGAGAATCATTATGTAGATTTTAACTGATACTTTTGAGTGAAAGTAGAGATGATTAGTAAACAGTTAAGTTTAGATTTCTCTAAATATGAATTAAAATAATTAAAAATGGACTGAGGTTTAAATAAATGAACAGAAAAATATATAAAAGCAAGAGAAATTGTAAATAAAGTAACTGTTATGTCTGATGTACAAGAAGATGTATTTGAATTGTTATCTTTACAAAGATGATGAGTTAATCTACTTGAGGATTTACGTACACAACAAGAAAAAATAGTAGATACTTGATACTTAACAATTGAAGAAAGAAAATTACTTCCGCAAAATCATGAAATATCGATGATTAGTTATAATTCTAATGTTTTACTTGGAAATTATAGTTTATCAGAATATGTTTGAAATGAGATGCTAGAAGTTGTTTTAGCTTGAGAGAATGAAAAAATAGATATGTATAAGAATAAGTTTTATTATAATGCTTTACAAAACTATATAAAAGAAATGTTGTTAATTATTGATACTCTACTTAATAATTTTAAAGAAGAAGAAATTTTAATTACAAAAAAAAGAATAGAAGCTTTAGCTAGTATTGATATTCAAGATAAAGATGAAAAAATAAACAGTACTGTTTCTGGTGATATAAATAAATATCTAAAAGTGTATATGGAAGAATTAGTATTTAAATTGGCAGCATTTTTTCATGAAAATAAACATATATCCTGAGTATTAAAAATAAAGCTTTCCAGAGATTTTAATAAATATGTATTACAAGCTTTAGAGAATTTTAGTATTAAAGGAAAAGATTATCATTTTATACATTTGTATATTATTTATGAGGCTATACTTTTAAATAAAACTATGTTAGAGTTTTTGAGAGATCATAATCTAGATTTTAACTGATTTTTTAAATCTAGAGTATATGTTTTACTGAAAAAAGTAGATAGAAATTTTAAATAAAAAAACTAGATTTTTAAAAAATCTAGTTTTTTTATTTTTCAAAATATGCAGCAAATTCTTCTTGAGATAATTCTTCTTTTTCTAGTAAATCATCTGTAATTTGTTCGTGTAGTTTTTTATTTTTCTTAATAAGATCTATAGCTGTTTTATAAGCTTTATCAAGTATAGATTTTACTTTTGCATCAATTTTTTCTTGAGAAGCATCACTTATAGTTTTTTCGTTACTTACTCATAGATGATTATCTTTAACTCTTTCCCCTGCAAAATTTTCTCTACCTATATCTTCAAACATTCAGTATCTCATAACCATTTCTCTGGCTATACTTGTTGCTTTTTCTATATCATTACTAGCTCATGTAGTTATATAATCTTTTCAGAAGAAAATTTCTTCAGCAGCCCTACCTCAGTACAAAGTAGCTAGTTCATCAATATATTTTGCTTTTGAAATTAATAGTTTATCTCTCTCTGGTAAAAACCAAGTAACTCATAGAGCTCATCCTCTTGAAACAATAGAAACTTTGTGAACAGGATCAGTATTTGGTAATAGTTTACCAACTAAAGCATGACCAACTTCATGATAAGCTGTAATTTTTTTCTCTTCTTCATTCATTACTTGAGATTTTTTTCTAAGTCACATTACAAGTCTTTCAAAAGCTTCACTAACTCTAGATTCACTTATAGTTTTTTCATTATTTCTAGCAGATATGATAGCAGCTTCATTTATTAGATTTCATAAGTCAGCTCATGCAAATCATACAGTCTTTGATGCTAGAGATTTAAAATTAAGATTTTTTGTTACTTTTCTAGTACTAGCATGTATTTTAAGTATTTGTTCTCTATCTAATAAGTTTGGTAAGTTTACAGTAATTTTTCTATCAAATCTACCTGGTCTAAGTAATGCTTTATCTAAAACATCAGCTCTATTTGTAGCTCACATAACTATGACATTTGTTTCATTATCAAAACCATCCATTTCTGTAAGTATTTGATTAAGCGTTTGTTCTCTTTCATCATGTCATCATCCTGTACCAGGTCATCTTTTTTTACCTATAGCATCTATTTCATCTATAAAGATTATAGCTGGAGCTATTTTTTTAGCGTTTGTAAATAAATCTCTAACTCTAGAAGCACCTACTCAAACAAACATTTCAACAAATTCAGAACCAGATATACTTAAAAAAGGTACTCAGCTCTCACCTGCTACAGCTCTAGCTAACATTGTTTTACCTGTACCTGGAGGACCTACAAGTAGAGTTCATCTAGGTATTTTTGCTCATATATCTTTGAATTTTTTAGGATTTTTTAAGAATTGTACAACTTCAGCTAACTCTTCTTTTTCTTCTTCTGCTCAAGCAACATCTTTAAACATTACCTTGTCTTTATCTTTATCATAAAGTCTAGCTCTTGATTTACCAAAAGTCATAGCATTGTTTGTAACTCACCCCATTCTAGAAATAAGTATTAATCAGATTATTAAGAAAAGAACAAATGCTATAATTGTAGGAAGCATTTCAGACCAAAATTCTTCACTTGTTTTATCAGCTATATTTATAGTTGTATCTATATTTGAGTTTTTTAATCATAGTTCATTTAGTGAGTCATTTTTCGGAAGAATAACAATATCTCTTTTTGTTTTTATAAGAGATCATGCTTTTGTTTGACCTCATTTTATAGTTGCTATTGCCTTGTTTCAGTCTATTAGTATTTCTGAGTATTCACCTTTTTTATATTTTTGTTCTAATTGATTTAATCAAATATCTGTATCAATAAAAGATTCTTTTTCTTTTATGTATGGTAATAGTAGTGAAATTATTAATGAAATAATTAATAGAGTTACTATTGGTTTTAAGCTGTTTTTATTTGCTTGTTTTTTGTTTGGAATATTTTTATTTGCCATTTATTTTTTATATCAATTAAATAGTTAGTTTATTTTATTCATATATATTATTTTTGCAAAAGTATTTTTAGCTAATTGAAAGTAAAATAGATTGACAATATTATAAAAATAGTTATAATAATTCAAATTACAATTAAAACTAAATATATAAATGAATAGAGTTACGCACATTAATTCATATTTTGGTAATCCATCAGAATTTATAAAATGTTCTGATTTTTTACGTATTATGGATATGATATTAGAAAACTTTTTTAAAAAAAATAAAAACTTTGATAAAGATTATATTGCTTGATTACTTAATGACATATGAGAAAGAAACTATTCTGTATGAGAACAAAGAGATTTAAGTAGATTTATAAGAAATCCTTGAGTACAAGTATTATGGTCTGAATATACTAAAAATTCAAAATTATTTGTAGATTTTTCAGAAAAAGATATATATGAGGTTTTAGCATGTTTAAAACATAAGAACTTACTATTTGATAGGGAAACAAATGGTGATGAAGAAAAATGATATAGTAGAATTTGTTCAGCTATAGAGGGGATAGTTTGAAATGTAGATGCTGTATTATAAAAAACTAAACTTTTAAAAGTTTAGTTTTTTTGTTGATTTTAAAGTAAAATGATGTATATTATTTTTGTTTTAAAATATAATTTTCCTGAGAATATGAAGCAATATTTAGATTTATTGAGAGATATAAAAGAAAATGGTATCTGAAAAGATGATAGAACTGGTACAGGTGTTAGATGAGTTTTTGGTATGCAAGCAAAATACAATTTAGCTGATTGATTTCCTCTTGTAACAACTAAAAAAACTTTTTTAAGATGAATTGTTGTCGAGCTTATATGGCTTATTAGATGAGAAACAAATATTAAGTACTTAGTAGATAGAAATGTAAAAATCTGGGATGAATGGCCTTTTCAAAATTATATAGACTCAAATAATATGTGAGAAAAATTTCCAACTTATTCAGATGCTCGGCATGAAGAAAAAACTAAATTTATAGAGAAAATAAGGAGTTTAGATAAGGATGATGAGTTTGTAGTAAAGTGGTGAGAATTATGACCTGTTTATGGACATCAATGGAGAAATTTTAATAGCCAGTGAGTAGATCAGTTAAAAAATGCTATAGATCAAATAAAAAATAATCCTACAAATAGAAGAATAATAGTATCAGCTTGGAATCCTGCTCAAATAGATAAAATGCTATTACCACCATGTCATGCTTTTTTCCAGTTTAATGTAGATACAACTAATAATGTATTAAATCTTCAATTATATCAAAGAAGTGCTGATATGTTTTTATGAGTACCTTTTAATATAGCATCATACTCTACCCTGCTTATACTTGTAGCAAAAATTACATGATTAAAGCCAGGTACGTTTACTCATACTTTATGAGATGCTCATATATATAATAATCATGTAGAACAAGTAGAATTACAATTATCAAGAGATCCTTTACCTCTTCCTGAATTAAAAATTTTAAAAGATGTAAAAACTTTAGAAGATATAGAACAATTAGAGTGGGATGATTTTGAACTTGTTAATTATCAGTGTCATGATAGAATAGCTGCCCCTGTTGCTGTTTAGTTAAGAAACCTCTCTCTTGAATTCTCTCTCCTTGTCAGGAGAAAGAGGCTACATTTTAAAGGAATATAATTAATAAATATGAAATTTAGTATAATATTAGCTGTAGATGATAAAAATGGTATAGGAAAAAATAATGAGTTGGCTTGGAGATTATCATGAGATATGAAATATTTTAGAAACATTACAACGCAAACTAACGATAAAGAAAGACAAAATGCTGTTATAATGTGAAGAAAAACATGGGAATCTATACCTGAGAAATTTAGACCATTACCAAATAGACTTAATTGTATATTATCAAGATCTTATGAAAATAAAGACAGTAAATATAGTTCTCTTGAAAACTGTTTAGCTGACTTAAAAACTAAAACAGATATAGAAAATATATTTATAATAGGTTGAGCAAATCTATATAATCAAGTTTTAGATCATCCTATGCTTGATAAAATATATCTTACAAAAGTTGAATGAGATTATAGTTGTGATGTATTTTTTAACTGAATACCAGATAATTTTAAACTAGAAACTGAAAGTGAAAAAAATATAGAAAATGATATAGAGTATAAGTTTGTAGTTTATAAAAAAGCGGATTAAATCCGCTTTTTTATTTGACTTGTAGAAAAAATTAATATACTACCCTGAAACAAAAACAGAAACAAGAAAAAAGGGAGTTTTAAGCCATGATAGATATGTATGGTAAAACAATAATGGATTTTCAGGATGTACAAGTTCAGTTTAGTGATTTGCTTATTATTGAAAACGGTTTGGGATTAGATTATGGAGAGTTAAAAGAAGTTTTATCTTTAGATGAAATAAGTGATGGTGAAGTCTTAGAAAAACAACAAGGGATAAGAGTATGTAATTTGCTTTATCTTTTAGCTACATATACTGATTTCTATGAGGTTTCTGTTGATGAAGCTTATGAGTTTTTATTAACACCAAACCCTAATATCAAGGAAAAACGATTGATAGATATGCTTGATAGTACACTTAATGTGAAATTCATCATTGCCTATATGATGCTTGATCCAAAGTATAGGTAAAATAACTAAAAAAGAGGGAGTATTAATACTCCCTCTTTTTATTTTAGATCACTTTTCATTATACAACTATCTGTTATATAGTCAGAAAATCAATTTTGTTCTAAATACTCTTTTACTTTTTCATCACTTGAACCTGGTTGGCACCATACTTTTTTATCTTTTATATAGTCTCTTTGAAATTTTAATACTTTTAAAGTTATTTCTGGTGGAGTAACAAAGTTTATGATTTCAAAATCTTTATCATCTATAAAACTAGGATTTGGATATGTTTTAATACCCTCTATTTCTGCTTCGTTTGGATTTACAGGCATTATTGTATGTCCTTTTGAAAGTAGATCTTTTACTATTTTGTTTCAAAATTTTTCAGGGTTGTTTGATGCTCAAACTACTACTATATTCATTTTTTTATAGGTTATTTTTTAAAATATCTGGGACTTCTCTAAAATCATCAAAAAATATAGTTTTGTTTGATAATCCGTAAGTAAGAAAATATTCATCCTTTACGCTATTGTTTACTATAGATAGTATATTTTTTTCTAATCAAAAAGCAATTCATAACTCTTGTAGCATTCATTCACTTTTTCCATGATGATCTATAAAAGCTATAATTAAATCAGAGTTTTTTATTTCATCTCGGGCTTTTTGTATTATTTGTTTATTTGAACTATTTTCAAAATCACAGTCAAAGAAATATATGAAGTTTTTTATTCATATATCATTTAGAGTTTCTCTGATTTTTCATAGTTTTTCTTGTAATTCTGAATTAGTTACTCAGGTTTGTTTGTATGCTAGGTAGGTTTTCATAGTGTTTTATTTTTTTAGTAGTTCTTTCCAAAAGGTTTCACAGTTTATATCTTTCCGTGCTTGTTTTAGTTCTTCTTTGAATTCTTGGTATTCTTCATCTGAGATTTCTAGTTCTATGTATTTATAATTTCAATCTTTTCATTCAACAAAATCAATAGCAACTCATCATACATCGAATTTTGCAGCAAATTCATGATCTAGTTCACAAAGTAAACGATAAAACATAAGTTGTCTGAAGTATTTTCACTCTCCAGGCTTTTTGTTTCAGTATCTATCTAGTCATTTTATAACTCATTCACTTTTTACTTTTCAAGTCTTGTAATCTATTAAAACAACTTTTTCTTTAAAAAAGGCTAATTGTCATTCTGTATTACTGTTATCAGGTTCACTTGTTCATACTTTATCTATTTTATCTATAGTACCAGTAAGAGGAATTCAATCAAAAACTATTCATCTGTTTCTAAAACTATATTCAAGTACTAGAGGTTCTTCTTTTTGTATTATATGATTATCAAAATATCACTCTAATCATACTATTCCCTTTTCAAGTAGTTTTTCATATTCTTCCGGTGTTAATACTTCTTTGTCTAGTAGTATTTTAAAAGTAGAAGTTAGGTATGATTTTTCTGGTAGTGTACTTTCATTTTTATACTTTAAGTAAAAAAGCTCCAAAGTTCTATGATATACTTTACCAAATATAGTAAACTGGTTATCTATAAAAGGATATTTAAATACTGCTCTATTTAAAAACAGTATAGGATCTTCTAAAAATACATTTAGGTCACTTGCTGATAGTTTGTAATTTTCTAGGAATGTGTGTATGTAGTTAAACTCTCTATCTGAGTATTCTATTAGGTCATTTTTTATTTCATTTTCAACTACTTCTTTTATTTCTTTGTTTAAATCTCAAGTGTTTATTTCTTCAAAACTTCACTCTATTTCTTGTATAAATACTGATTGTAATAGAGGTTTTGTTCAGATTCAGGCTGGAAATGATAAGTAAAGGTTTTCTCTTGCTCTTGTGATAGCTACAAAGAATAATCTTCTGTCTTCTTCTATTTGCTCAAAATCATCTGTTTGAAGTCAATCTCATGCTATGTGTTCTGGTAGTTTAAGTTTATCTCTAACTGTTTTTCAATCCCAGTTTCAAGTATATAATCAAGGGATAAAAACAGTATTGTATTCTAGTCATTTTGAAGAATGAGCTGTTAGTATTTGTACTCATTTTTTATTTTCACTTACTATTTGTCTGGCTATAGGATAATTGTATTTTTTAAATAACTCTATTTTCTTTAATAGTTTTTCTACTGAGAAATTTTTATCTATATTTGAGTAGTCTTTTATTTTGTTAAATATAGTGTAGATATCTTGTATGTCATCAAAAGTTCAGTTGTTTTCAGTGTAGTTTATGAATCAAATTTTATCTATAAAATAAGAGAAAAATTCTACTATACTTAATTCAGATATTTTTGCTTGGTAGTCTTCTAGATTTTTTCTAAAATTTATTAATCATTCAGGATCTCTTAGATTTAAGTCGTCAAAGTTTTCTTCCATTAAAAAATCAAGCATTTTTACTTTGAATTTTTTAGTGTAGTTTGTGTTGTATAGTTTTCTATTTATTTTCAATATATCTGTTGTTTCTAGTCATGATAGTTTTGTTCTCATTATATTAATGATTTTTTCTTCATCACTATATGGATTACTTATTATTTCTAAATAATCTAGTAGTAGTTTTACATAACTAGAGTTGAGTATATTTGTTTTTAGTTTTGATTCGGCTTCTATTTTGTTTTGTAATAGTAGTTTACTCCAATCTTCTACTTCTTTATTTCATCTTACTATTATTGCTATTTCTTCTGGTGCATTTCAATCTTTTATTAATTTGTGTATTTTATTTATTATAAATGTTTTTTCTTCTATATCGCTATTTGCTTTTAGTAGTTTTACGGGAGTTTTAGGGTCTTTTAGATTTCAGCTTGATATTAGTTTTTTATTTATACTTGTTATTTTTTTTGATAGTCTTTCGTTGTTGTTGTCTATTAATATTGAAGAACTATCTAGTATTTGTTGGTTTGATCTATAGTTGTTTTCTAGTACTATAAATTTAGTGTCTGTATATTTACTTGAAAAATCAAGCATATTTTCTATATTTGCACCTTGAAAACGATAGATTGATTGATCATCATCTCAAACTACCATTATATTTGGTTTTTCTTCTGATACACTTAGTATAAGGTCTATTATTTGGTTTTGTGCATCATTTGTATCTTGGTATTCATCTAGCATTATAAATTGGTATTTTTCTGCATAGTACTGTCTTAGTTCTTCATCTTGTTTTAGTTTTTCAAGTACAAAATTAATCATGTCATTGAAATCATAAAGAGAGTTATTTCTTAGGTGTTTTTGATATTCTTCAAAAAATATAACTAATTCTTTTAATTTAGCTATGTGTTTTTCGTGTTTATTTTTTGTTGTTTCGTATTTTTTTAGAGTTGGTTTTATTTCTGATAGTATTTCTTCATAATTTTCGGCTTGTTTTTTTATAGCTATTTCTAGTTTTGCTTTATTTACTCATTCTTGTTTTAGTATTGTTATTTTTAATTTTATGTCTCTTAGGTAAAAATATTTATCATAATCATTTGTAAGTTCTTCTATCTTTTTTTCTTCTACTAGTTTATCTGTGATTGTTTTTATTGCTTCTAGAGAGTCTACATCATCTATTGGAGTGCTTGCTTTGTATTCTAGGAATTTTTCAGGGTGTGTTTTTATAATTTCTTGTGATAGAGAATGGATTGTTGATACACATACTTTGTATGCTTCATTTCATATAAATCTTGTAAGTCTTTCTCTTATAGCTATTACTCAGGCTTCTGTAAATGTAGTTATAAGTATATTACTAGGATTTACTCCTGTTTTTTGTATTATATTAGCTGTTCTTAATCATATTATTTGAGTTTTCCCTGTTCATGGTCATGCTACTACCATGATTTGCCCATATACTTCATCAACGGCTTGGCGTTGAGCGGGGTTTAATATTTTGTATTGTTCTTTGAATAGAGAGTTGTTCATAAAAAAATAGATTATAATCAATTATTATAATCTATTTTATATATTTTTTATAAAAGTCAAAATATTATATACTTTTTATACTATTTACTTTCTAATACACTAATTCTTTTTTCAAGTTTTTTATTAACTTTTTTTAGTTCTTCAATTTGTTTCAATGCTTCTTGTAATCCAGCTGTAAGTAATGGTGTTACTTTTGCATAATCCATTTGTTGGTATTTTTCTCAATCTTTTTCTCAAGTTACAGCTTCTGGTACTACTTCTTGTACTTCATGAGCTATAAATCAATCAACTGTAGCACTTGTATCAGATTTAAAGTTAAATCTAACAGGTTTTAATGCGTTTACTCTTTCTGTAGCATTATTTATAGGAGTAACATTTTCTTTTAAACGGTAATCTGAAGTTGTATTGTATGAAACACTTGTAGTCCATCATGTAATACTTCAAGTTTCAACTCATCTAAATGTAAATCTATTATATTTTCAATATGTTGTATTTGCCCGGAAAGCCCAATCTTCTGCTTCATTACCTACAGTATTGGAGCGTATTCAAGTATAAGAATGAGTAGGAGTATCATTTGAAGATCATGTATATATTGCATAAGTTTTTGGAGTTACTCTATCTGAATTATAACTTACACGTAATTGACCATTATTTTCAATGCTTATCGCATTATTTGATGCAGGAGAACTACCTCATACAAGAAAATCAATTCAACCTCAACCACTTAACCATACTTTTGAAGTAGAGTTAGTAACTCATATACCTCAACGGTTTCCTGATCAGTCATTAAGAGTTATATATGGTTGTTTAGTAGCTGTTGAGGCTGAAGAATTAGTTACATATAATGGTGCATAATTATCATCACTATTAGCTAAGCGAGTATGTCCATTTGAAGAACTGTATACTGAGAATCTTTCAGCCGAAGATGCTATTTGAGAAGTAGTTCATACTAATACTCTACCAGCTGAATCAATTCTCATTCTTTCAGCACCACCACCAGTTGTTACTTTTATTGCTCCTTGAGAACGTAATGTCGCATCTGTCCCATCATATTCAAGTTGAGCATAATTACTTGGGTTTGTTGCTAATCTTGATACTCTTACCACAGCTCCATTAGGTGAATCTACGTGTAATGTAGATGTAGGATTAGTCGTCCCAATTCCAATATTTCCACTATTATTAGTAACTCAACTAAGAGTGTTAGTATTGTTGTTTACATCAGTAGCTATATCGTTCCACATAGTGGCAGTTAGTGGGTCTCATGATGATACAGAAGATATTGCAGCGTAGGCTCCTGCTGTGAGAGAAATCACTAGTAGTGAAAGAAGAGAATCCTTTATAATTCTTTTAGTTTTCATATTTAGAATAGTTATTATATAAATACAAGATTAAATATACTTAAAAAAATAAAAACACCAAATGATTTTTTGGTGTTTTTGTAATAAAATTTGTATTTTGTAAAAAACAGTTTTATTTATCTTGGTTTAATTCTAAATTTACTTTTATAAAAGCTTCTTTTATTTCCTCTTTAGATACATTCGTTTTCATATTTTTTGAATAAATTAATAATGGTAAATAATTATATTTATCCTTAAAAATTATTATACGGAAACCAGATCTTTTTCATACAGGTATAGATGAATTTCATATTCTATATTTTAATATTTATAATCCTAAGTTTGAAAAAGGTTCAAAAGATAAATTGTTTTCTAAATTATCTAAATCATTTTTTATTAACTTAAATTTTTTTTCTAGATCTGTAACTTGATCTGTAAAAAATTTAGTTTTTATAATTTTCATAGAGTTGTTTTTAGATTTTGTGTAAGTTTTTGCATAGAAGTATCACTTTCTATTTGTCTTCTTGTATTTTCATCTTCTTTTAATTCTATATAGTCTTGTAATACATCTCACACTATATTATTAAGTAACTTTTTATCAACTTCTAATGTGTTTTTATTTGCTATTAATGTTGACATTATTTTTTTATTATTTGTTAACTATTTATAATAATATTCAAAAAGGTTATTATTGCAAATTTATTTGGTGTTTTTTAATAATATTTTATATCATATCATAATCTATACTCATACTTTCAATTCCCTAAATCCCACTTGAATAAATAGTATCAAGTTAAATCATAGTTTATTTGATCTAGAATACTCTCTGTGTCACCTATAGTTCTTATACTATAATAGTTAAGCGACTGTATAATCTTGGTTCTACCACCTTTTGTAAACTTGAAATCCTTTACCTCAAAAGATCACATAATCTTTTCCAAATCTTGAGCTACAATTTGTTTATCTAAAATTATTCAGTGTTTTAACCTAAAAATATAAGGAACTAATAAATTGTATCAAAAATCTTTGTATTTTACAACCATAGGAGCAAGCCTTTTTCTGATATGATCTTTTATTTGCTCTTTGTTGTAAGTTTTTAACTCTTCTGGTAATTCAGAATCTATATACCTATTTGTGTAAAATAAATCCTTTGGTAATTTGTAATAACTGTATTCTTTAAAAGTCTTAGTTTCTGTTAGTCATTCTGGATCATCAAATGTAGGATCATAATAATTATTTCATATCCTAACCCAAGCATGTCACACATTAGGAAAATCTTCAGCATCTATAACAAATCATCTGATAACCTCAGAATCATGTATATTTGCAAAACTAAGCATGTATGTAAATAGTTTTGCGTATCACTCACATACTCAATCTTTGTTTTTGTATGTATCTATACCAGAAAAAATCTTGTAATCATTTAAATTTAAATCTTGAGTATATTGTATATTTGATAAAATATATCTATATATAGTTTGTAATCTAGCTTCTTTTGTCTTGTTTTTTGTTAACTTTATAGTTTTTTGTCTTAGTTCTATAAAAGAGTTATCAGTTTTATAATCCAGTTCTTTTTTATCATCTTTTAACTCTTGTAAAAAACTATATTTTCAAGCAATTCAATAAATAAGCGAGTCAGGTATAAGTCTTACTATTTTGTACTGTTTTACAAATCATAGAGAGTTATCATCTCTTAAAAATACAAAACTATAATCAGGATCTATTCAATTGTAATCTAGATCAGCATTTGTTATTTCTACTCCCTTAGGAAAAGCTAGGTGTGATTTAAAATAATAAGCATACCAAACTCAGTCTTTTAAAAAGATATGATCAGGATTTTGTGATATATTTTCAAAATCTTTTACTAAAGGATTTGTTTTTAGTAAAATAGTACTTAGGCTTTGATTTTTTATTTTGATTAACTTAAAAACTCTTTCGTTTGAAAGTTTTATAAGCTCATTTAATAACTCTTTTTGTGGAATTGTGATTTTTTTTGTAGCTTTTAAGTGACTTATTCTTTCACTAAATCTTCTAAAAAATACTACTTCTTGGCTAGGAGTATTTTGAGAGCTTATTTTTTTTGAATAATTAGTAAACCAATTATTA
Organism: uncultured Candidatus Peribacteria bacterium; assembly: GCA_964344155.1. Classification (GTDB taxonomy): domain Bacteria; phylum Patescibacteriota; class Gracilibacteria; order BD1-5; family UBA6164; genus UBA6164. Next base: position 113,825 of record CAYFMG010000001.1, read on the forward strand.
GCAATAATACCTACATCACTATTTGCAAATAGTGATGTAGGTATTAAAAATATTGTTACAATTATTGATAGAATTACTTTTTTAAACATATTTTTTATCTTATGAATTTAGCTTTATCTAATTGATTATCAAATCAATTTTTTTTGTAATTATCTAGATCAAACTCTAGTTCTATATCAGGTTGTATTCATACTCAATCTACTGCTTTTTCTGTTCATCCAGTAAACCATTTTGCTACAGTGTATTTTAATAAAGATCAGTCTTTATAGTTTCTCATTACTTGAACTGATCATTTTCAGTAAGTATTTTCTCATATAAGAGTTGTTTTTGGAAAATAATCTTTTAGTGTTCATATAAGTATTTCTGATGCTGATGCTGTTCATGAATTTTGTAAAACTACTATTCTGTATTTAGAAAAATCTATATCATCATATCATTTAGATAAAAATGTTCTGTCTTTGTCATGGTATTTTACAATAGCTGTTTTTTTATCTTCTTCTACAAAGTATGATAGTATTTCAGCTACTTCTGTTAAATAACCTCATCAATTGTTTCTTAAGTCTATTATTATTTTGTTTATGCTTTTGTTTTTCTTTAGTTCATCTACAAATTTTTCAAAATCATCTGATACGTGTTCTCAGAAGCTTTTTATTTGTAAGTAGTAAGTTGTTGAATTTAATACTTCAGATTCTATGTCTGTTATGATTATTCTTTCTCTTATTACATCTATATCAAATATTTTTCCTCCCCTATCTATTGTAAGTGTTACTTTTGTTCATGCTGGTCCTTTTATCCATGTAATTACTTCTTTTAGAGAGTTTTTGTTTGTTATTTCTCTTCCATCTACTTTTATAACTAGATCTCAACCTTTGATTCATGCTTTTTCTGATGGTGATCATGGGATTGGAGAAACTATTCTAACAGCTCATGGTTTTTCCATATCTACATAAGATCAGATTCATTCATAATCTCATGATAGAGAGTCTTGAAAGCTTTCACTTTCTATTGGTGGAAAATATACTGTATGTTTATCTTCAGTTCAGTTTGTTATTCATTCTATAGCTGAGTCTATTATTTTTCATTCATCTAAATTGTCTTTATCATAATGTCATCAGATTATTGTTTTGTATACATCATTAAGTATTTTTAATTTTTCAGCGATTTCTCATTGTTTAGATTTAGAGTTTATTTTTATCCCTATTTCTCATAGTTGTTTTTTAACTTTTTCTAGATCACTTTTATCTGTATATCTTCTAAGTAGTTCTCTATTTGTTTCTTCACCGTTAATTCTTGTTCAAAGAGTTTTTTCTACTAGTTTATAGAAACTATAGGCGTTTAGTTTTGAATGTATTTTTAGGCTTATTTTTGGATTTTCTATTAGGTCTAGGTATATTAGTTTTTGTAGTGAGTCTTCTAGTTGTGATCCTTTTTTTACGTCTAAGTAGTTTACTTTTATATATTTGTAGCTATTTGGAGTTTTTCAGTCGTAAAAAGTAGCTAAAAAATTAAATATATCTTCTCTATCTATTTTTTGTTTTGTTTGTGTTTGATTTGATACTACCTTTATAGTTGCTCAGTTGAAACTATAGGTATTTGAAACTTGGGAACTTAATAGTAAAGTTATTAGTATTACTGAAATAATTTTTTTCATTTATTTGTTTTTATTTAATTAAGGTTTCTTTATTTTAGTTATAAAATGTTTTTTTGAAAAAGTTTTTTTAAAAAACTATTTTAAGTCTATTGCTTGGTCTGATGTAAGTAACTCTAGGCCTCAAAAAGGATATAGTGCTCAAAGAAAAATCATAAAAAGTCATATTAGTATTATTACAAAATATGTACTTCATCTTCATAGATAATGTTCTGCCCAAACAAAGTTCCCTGTCCAAGATTTTACAATTCTTCTATACTTGATTATATATACTCCTCAAGTAATAAGTAGTATTGCATATATTAGTTTTATGATCATTTTAGTGTGTTTTAATGATTAAAATTATTTAGCTTCTCTCCAACTTAGTCATTCTCAAATATCTACTTTTAGAGTTATTGGAGAATCTTTTAAAATATTTTGCATTATGTTCTTTATCTCTTTTTTTATTAACTCTTCCTCTCATGGATAAACATCAAAAACAAGCTCATCGTGTACTTGCATAATCATTTTTGATTTTAGTTTTTTTGCTTGTATAAACTCATGAGTTTGTATCATGGCTATTTTTATAATATCAGCACTTGTTCATTGGATTGGCATATTTATAGCCTCTCTTTCTGATGCTTTTTTGATTATTTTATTTAAATCATTTATTCAATTTATATATCTTTTTCTTCAAAATAGAGTCTCTACATATTTGTTTTCTTCACAAAATTTTATAGTGTTATCTAAAAATATTTTTACATCAGGGTATGATTCAAAAAATTTGTCTATATATGTTTTGGCATCTTTCATGCTGATTCATATCATTTTTGATAATCAAAATGAACTTATTCAGTATATTACTCAAAAGTTTACAGCCTTTGCTATTTTTCTCTCAGAATTTGTTATTGTTGAATTTGGGAATAAAAACTCTGCTGTTTTGTGGTGTATATCTAAACCATTTTTGAAAGCATCAAGTAAGTTTTTATCTTGAGACATGATTGCTAGTATTCTTACCTCTACTTGAGAGTAATCTAGTGCTATAATTTTTCAGTTTTCATATCTAGAAACAAATGCTTCTCTTATCTCTCATGCTATTCCGTTTGATGATGGTATATTTTGAAGGTTTGGATTAGTGCTTGATAATCTTCATGTTGCTGTAACTGATGAATTATAGCTTGTGTGAACTAGAGAATTATTATCTATTAGATCAAGTAATCACTCTATGTATGTTGATTTAAGTTTTGTGTAGTGTCTGTAGTCTACTATTTTTTGAGCTACAGGATATTCATGAGCTAATTCTCAAAGTACTTCAGCTGATACAGAGTAACCTGTTTTTGTCTTTTTTCACTTTGGTAGGGCTAGTTTTTCAAATAGTATTTCCCCTACTTGTTTTGGTGATTTTATATTAAATTCTTCCCCTACATCATCGTATATGCTTTTTTCCAGGTTTGATATCTCTTGGTCTAAAAGAATTCAGATTCATTTAAGAGTATCTCTGTCTACACATACTCAGTTTATTTCCATGTCCTTTAATACTTGTATTAGAGGTATTTCTATATCGTTTAATACTTTGTTTCTATTTGTTTTTTCTTGCTTGTGTTTTTTAAATAGTTTGTGAGTTATATAAACATCTTCAGCAGAATAAATACTTGCTTGTTCTAATGCTACATCTCTAAAATTTAGCTTTTTTTTGTTAGTTATATAGTCATAACTAATCATCATATAATTAAATTCTTTACTTGCTAGTTTATCAAGACTTAATCATTTTATTCCAGGATTTTTAATGTATTCTCAAATCAGAGTATCATATATTTTTGCTTTCATAGTTTTTTATTTATTTTAATCGGTTTTTATTATATTTTTTAGTTTGAGATAGTCAATCTTTTAAGCTTAAATATATATTGACTTTCTTGTATTAATTATTATAATATATTTATTATAAAATTTAATATTTAATATGTTAGCTAAACCTTTAAATTTAGAGTTTAAAAACTTTGATAATATATCTGAATTTGTAGAAGATATTGATGATATAAGAACAGTAAATGCTTTAAAAACACAAAGACTATTAGATAGTTCTAATAATCTAGAAAATAGTAGACAACTTTTATCTAAATTGGTATCAGGTAATCATGATATAGATCTGAGTTTTTTTTGAGTAATAGAATCATGATGATATGTTTTACAAAATGATCAAGAATTAACTATTAATGAAGAAAATAATACAGGTCTTGATGATGGAAAAGAAACTATAGAATGATTGAGATGAATAATTAGTGATTTAGAAATGACACTTATATCTTTGGGAATATATGATATTTTTATTAAATCAGATGATGTTTTAGAAGAATTATACTACTTTTTTACTAAGTGACCTAAAATAATTCCTGAAAGTTTAATGGATAAAAAAATAGTAGATTTTTTGGAAATAAAACCGGGGTTACATAAGATGAAAGAAATATTAGATTTATCACTTGAAGTAGAAGAAATACAAAAAGCAGATTTATCATCTTTAGATCCAGATCTTGAACAATTAAAAGAGTTTTTTTGAATCGAAGATTTAAGAACTTTTTTAACTAGTTTAAATAAAAATGAGTGAAGAGCTTTTATAAATATAATGGTTATTATTTTTGATTATTATAAAGGTGTCGATAGAGATGTTTATTTTAGAGAAATATTTGATGGTAAATGTTTATCACTACAAAATGATCTAAAACTAGCTTTAAACCACTTGTATGACAAATATAAGACTATTGATAAAACTTATTTTGAAAAACTAGAAAAAGAGCATTTTGAGAATATGTATGAAGAAGTGAAGTTTTTATTAAAAGAACAACAAGATGTCTATACTAAGGATGATATAGAGTACTTTGATTTACAATTTGAGTATTTGTTTTCAAAAATATCTTATGATAGTGCTGGTAAAATAAGGTTTTTAAATTATATTATAGAGAAAAAAGAAATAGATTTATTGATATTATTATTTCATAAATTTATAGAAAAAAAACAATTATCACTAGATGAATTAGATCTTTCTAAAACAGATTTTTTTAAAACTATATTAGAGCATTATAAGGTTGTAGATTCTAGTAGTATAGAAAAAAAACTAGATAATGCTTTGGCTTTATGAGATGATTTAGATTTAACGTTAATATATTTAATAAAGACTAAATATTCTTATATAGATATGTTAAGAGAAAAAGATCTACAGGTTTTATTTAAGTATATTTTAAAAAATAGAACAAACAAAAACCTTATAGAGTTTATTAAACAAACCCCTTTTCAAATAGATGAAAAAATCCCAAAAATAAAGAAAAAGTGAGTTTACTGTGTAAAAATTTCAAAAAAATTTATACCAATTAGAAATTATGAGGATTTTTTATCTGTGAATAAAAGGGTAAAAATGGAATATAAAAAAGATATGATTTATAGATTAGCTCTTTGATATGATGAAGATAAGCAAAGTTTTTGTATAGATGTGATTATTTGAAATTTAGTGTTTGAAGACTGGTTACAATCTACTTGAAAATGATATAATTTCGATCAATTAATAAGATTTGTATGATATTCTAATTATTTTATGGATTTTCATGATAGAAAGCATACTGGTAAAATTTCAGTATATGATAATAAAATAGTTTGAGATACTTTACAATTAAAAGAAAAACAAGAGAAAAAAGAGGTTTTTACAGAGATAAAAGATGCTTTGAATCACTTAGAAAAAACTAAAAAGACTGATAAAGTAGAGATTAAACAAGCTATAATAAATCTTAGAAGTGTTATTATGTCTATAGTTTCAGAATCAGTAGCTAGAACTATTAATCCTAGTATTTATGATAATGAGTCTCCTGTAATTAAAAGCTGAACTAAAATAGATGTAACTAAAAAATCTAGATTATACAATGATTATAAAAATGATTCTCAAAAAACTCAAGAAAAATTAATATATCTTGCTACATGAAAAAAATGAATAAATATAGATGCATTGTTGGAAAAATATGATGTAGATAATTCAGAAGAAGAGAGTGTAGATACTATATTAGCTAAAAATAATTTAAAGGTAGAATACTTACCTATAGATTTGGTTTTGTGACTAGATAAAGAAAAAATAGAAACAGTTAATAGATGAAAAAAAACACAAGCTGAAAATAGTAAAGAAACTAATTGATATGATAGCTTCCCTAAATATGACTTACTAATTAAAGAACTTCAAACTCTAGGTTATGTTTGAAATATAGTTAATATATTAGAAACAGACTCATTTTACAATGTTATTGTTTTAGAGCTTGATTGAGAATTCAAAACTATATTTGTATCAGATAATTATTGAAATGCTACTTATGTAGTAGATACATATATATCAAAAAGTGATATACAAGATAGTGAGTGAGATATTATAAAAATAATAAAGGATAGAAAAATAGAGTATAAATCTATAAATTTCTCATCTAATAATGGCAAAGATATAGAATCATGGAAAAAGAGAATAATCGAAGCACTTTGATTATCTTTAGATAAAAAACAACAAGAAGAATTACAATTGAAATCTGATGATGCTTTGTTTAATATTTTGTCTTGAGAATCTATTTTGGCACAAATAAAAACAATGGAAACAAAAAGTTTTCCTATAAAATGGAAAGAATTTGCTAAAACTTATAATAAAGATAAGCAAAAACAATATGAAAAAATAGATGAAAACTATAATACTGTTATAAGAAGACTTTGATGAAATGCCTATATTAGTTATTATAAGAATAGTTCATTGTTTATAAAAGAGTATATGCTTGCCTTATTAAGAAAAGAGTTTGATATTGTAGAGAAAATAGAGTTTAATTTGGTTTTAAATCATGAACCTACAGTAAATAAAGATAAAGTAAAAGATTTTGTTTCAAAAGTTAAGTCTTGAAGTATAAAATTAAAAGATAGATCAGACTTAAAGGTTGTAAAAGGTACAAAAGATTTATTATTAGATTCTTCTATAGAAATACCTTATTGAGTTACTACGGTAATTTCTTTATTGATTCTTGTATGATGAAATCCAAATGTTTCAACTTCTCTAGATTATCTTTATGCAATTTTAAATTGAAATACAGAGTTGATTAGATATTTTGAAAGAAAATAAAAAAAACACTAAAATTTTAGTGTTTTTTTGTTGTTTTTAGTTTATTATAAAACTTCTTCGATTAATTTTGAGTATTCATATACACCCTCACCTTTAAAGAATCTAGCTAGTTCTTTTTCAGCTGTTTCTTCTGAATCAGAAGCGTGAATTATGTTACCATCAATAGTTAAACCAAAATCACCTCTGATTGATCCTGGTAAAGCTTCAGCTGGATTAGTTGCACCAGTTAAAGTTCTAACAGTTGAAATAGCGTTTTGACCTCTTACAGCTAATGCTACAACAGGAGTTCTTTTCATATAAGCTTGAATATCTGGAAAGAAAGGTTTATCAGCTAAGAAATCATAGTGTTCATTAATGATAGCATCATCAAGTTGCATCATTTTCATACCAGCTATAGTTAATCCTTTGTTTTCTAGTCTAGCTACAACTTGACCAATTAGACCTCTTTCTACTGTATCTGGTTTTAATAAAATTAAAGTAGTTTGCATAATTTTTATATTAAATATTTAAAATACGGGGGTATTATATAGATTTTTAGAAAAAATCAAGAAAAAATTATAAATTAAAATTTTCATGTTTTTCTTAGTATTATATATATAACTACCATTATAAATAAACTTGTAAATAATAGGAAGAATATAAATTTGATATTTTCAGTAAAAGGTAGCTCTATATTCATTCAATAAAAGCTTGTTATAAGGGTTAATGGAAGCATAAAAGCTGAGAAAACTGTAAGTACCTTAATTACAAAGTTTGTTTTAATATCAACCATTGATTTAAAAGCATCTTCTATACTTTCAATATATTCTTGAAGTGTAGTTATTTCATTTACTATTTGTTCTATTTTATCTTCTAGGTCTTCAAAGTAAACTTCCATTTCTCATCTGTAAAGCTCATTTATAATAGTTTCTAGTTGTTTCAAAACTGTTATTTGAGGTTTAAACATATGTTTTAAAAGTATAATATTTCTTTTTTTAACCATTATATCTTTTACTAAATTTGAGCTACTTTTATCATCAAAAACTAGAGATTCGATTTCTCTTATATCCAAGGTGATATTTTTTATTACCTTAAACATTTTTTCTAGCATTACTTGAGTTATTTCATAGAGAATATATCAAGTAGTTACTTTTATATCTTTTTTCTTTGTTGTTATTTTTAGATTTTTATAGTGATTGAATATTTTATTAATATCTCATCATCTAAGTCTTCTAAGTGTTATTAGAAAATCTTTTCATAAAAAAATATTGAATTCATTTAGTTCATATATTTTCTTTTCTTGATTATATTTTGGAAAATGTAGTATTAAAAAAGAATAAGACTCATAGTTATCTATTCTGGCTTTTTGATTTCATTCTAAACAGGCTTCTAAATCAAGTTCATGAATATTGTATTTGTTTAATAATTCTATTGTATTGTTTTTACTTAGACCAACAGCATCTACCCATTTAAATGTTCATATTTTTAATTTTCTATTCATAATCTTTTATTATTATGATATTAATCATAACTATTATATCTTAATATTTTCTAAGTCAAACAAAAAAAGAGGAGGTAGTGTCACTACCTCCTCTAAATTATCGATTGTTACAATTTCAAATTACCGATTTTTTCCAGGGCTTCTTCAACATTTTCACGCAATGCAAATGCGCTCAGGCGGAAGTAGTCATTTCCAGATTCACCAAATCCTTCACCTGGCGTACATACAACACTACACTCATTAAGCAGGAGATCAAAGAAATCCCAACCACTCATTCCGTTAGGAGCTTCTGCCCATACGTAAGGAGAGTTGATACCGCCAACACATTCGATATTCATCTTTTCGAATGTGCTTTTGATCAGAGTTGCATTTTTCATGTAGTATTTGACTTGCTCCATTGTTTCCTCTCGAGCAGTAGTCAGTGCACACAATGCCATAGATTGTTGGATTTCAGAAACACCATTAAACTTGTAGTTTTGTCTTCTTTCCCAAAGATCTATAAATTTCTCTTCTTTTCCTTGAGAGTTAACACCAACAAAATCGTTAGATATTGCTGTCCAAGCGGTTCTGATATTTGTGAAACCTGCAGATTTTGATAGGCTACCGATTTCAATTGCTACTTCGTCAGAACCAGGTATTTCAAAAATACTCTTTGGTATTTTTGAGTCAGTGATGAAATCACAATAAGCAACATCATAGATGATTGCTGAACCTGATGCTCTTGCTATCTTCACCCATTCACTCAAATGTTCATAGCTTGCACATTCTCCTGTTGGATTGTTTGGAAAACACAGATAGATCAGGGATGGCTTTTCAATCTGAGGAATCTCAGGCAAAAAATCATTTTCTTTTGTACAAGGAAGTGTTGTGATCTGATCTCTGCCAGCGAGAATGTTTGAGTTAACATACACTGGATAAACAGGATCTGTTGTATAAACAGGCATATCCATAGGAAACATCTCTTGGATATTTGATGATTCTTCTTTTGCACCTGAAGAGACAATTACGTTTGCCGCTGTGATGTTTTCAGAAAAATCATAGTATGTGTCAACGATCGCTTGGCGTAGATCTTGGTTGCCTGTACCACTAGGATAACCAGCATTCGCTATTTCCATTTTATCAATGGAAATATGTCCAGCTTTACGTACTTTTTCTACAATTGGTAAAACAGCATCACTGATCCCCAGTCTGATGATTTTTGCATCTGGGTTAGCTGTTTGGAATGTAGCAACCCTTTTTGCAATATCAGCAAAAAGATAGTTTGGTGGAATGTTGTCAAAATTTTCGTTATAAGGAGTCTTGCTCATTATTTTCCCTCTATTTGTATTGTTGAAAAATCTATTGTTACTATAAAAATTGTTACTTCTCGAAACCTCCATTTTTCTAATAAATTGCTTATTAGTGTGCGGATTATAAAGAAGAATGTATTATTGTCAACAAAAAGAAAAAAGCCCCAATACATCTGGGGCTTTTTGATTTTTATTGTTGGCAACACAGTATGGTCTACCAACTAGATGATATGTATCACCTAATATATTAGATTTTAACCTATCTTTGCTAGGAGACTTGTGACCCGCCTAAGGTTTACAAGAACAAAAAACGGGATGACTGTCCACTAATAGAGTTGTTGACGTCCATAATATGTAGGACTCCACGTAATCTGTGGTTCAGTTTGTTTTTTTGTTCTCAAGGGAACCCAGCTTACCTCGCATTATAACATTTGACCTATACAAGGCTGTTACTTGGGCATGATTTCCGACCACCCCCTTTAGATACCCTTTTCTTCTAGTTTTTAAAGAACTTAGATCACCTCCTTAAGTATTAAAGCTTAAAAAAACTAAGTGTTTTATAATTCTTTTTGTATTAAAGTCAATAGAAAAAATTAATTTATGTTAAAAACTATAGATGTCAAATATAGCTATAATTATAATGTTATAAAAATTGACAAAATACTAATAAAACTTACCTTTTTGTAAAAAATATTGAAGTTTTTTTTGTTGAAAATAAAAGCCCCTAGTCACGGGAGCGAGGAATCTTTCGTGGTTGGTATGAAAGCACTCCTGTGACTAGGGACGGTTCTTTACATGTGCTAGATAGCACTTTTTGTATGTTCTCCTTCTTTGTAAATTCAATATATATATATTTATATTTAAGTCAAATATAAAAAAACTCTGATTTTTAAATCAAAGTTTTTTATTATAGTTTAAATTTTATTGTAAACTCACTTCACTTCCCTTCTTTTGATTTTACTTCTATTTTACCTCATAGTCTATCAATTATTTTTTTAACAATAGGAAGTCATAGTCAAGTTCATTCTATATCTCTTGTTTGCTCTGTTTTTATTCTTGTAAAATCATCAAATAATACATCTAGATCTTCTTCTTTTAATCAAAATCAATTATCTATAAAACTAATTGTTAATTTGTTATTTTTTATAAAAGATTTTATTTTTATTTTTCATCAGCTTTGAGTATATTTTATAGCATTTGAAAGTAGGTTTGTTAATACAAGTTTTAATTTACTAGGGTCTGTACTAAATATAAGTTTGTCATACTCTACATCCACGGTTAATTTTTGCTCTTTTTTGTTTGCTAGAACCTTTAATTCATCATGAGTTTCTGTTATAAGATCTTTTATATTAATAGCTTCCATATAAAAAGTATCTTCTCATGATTCAAGCTTTTTTAAATCAAGAAGCTCTCATATCAAGTCTATAAGTCTACCAGTTGTATTATAAACTTTATTTAAGTAAGTTTTAGCTTCATTATCAATAACTCATAGATCTCAATCTATAATCATTGATAAGTATCACTTTACACTTGTTAAAGGTGTTCTTAATTCGTGAGTTGCAGTATTTAAAAATTCATCTTTTATTTTATTTATTTGTTTAAGAGTTTCAATCTCTCTTAAATCAGTCATTATTCATACTGATCATCAGTCAGGAAGAGGTGCTCAACTAAGAAAAACAGGTATTTTTTCTCCGTCTTTTGTTAATAGATTTCATTCATATGTACTAGGTTTTCATCAAGTTTCTCATAATTTTCTTTCTCTTTCATTTACTTCTTTTACTGTTTTTTTACTCTCTTCATCCCAGAAGTCATAAGACTCCCTTCATATCATTTCTTCTAAAGTATATCATACTAGATTACAAAAATTTGGATTTGCATATATAGTTTTTTCATCTTTATCTCAAATCCATACGCTTTCTGACATATGTTCTACAATTGTTTTGAAGTTATCATTCATAATTAGAAAAATTATAAAATTAATATATATCTATATTCTAGATAAAAAAACAATAAAATCAAATTTTATTGTTTTTTTTATTTACTAGAGATTATTTCTAAAATATCATTATTGTGTTGTTGTCTTATTATTTTATCTAATGATTTTTTTAGTGTGTTTAAGTTAAAAGGTTTTGATAGTATTGAATCAAATATTGTATGATCACATTTTTCTTCTCAAGTTATACATACAATAGGTATCTTTGAATTTACTTCTCTTATTTTTTCAGCTAATTCTATACCATTCATATCTGGCATTTCTAAATCGGTAATAATTAAATCAATATCTTCATTTTTTTCTTTAAAATTATTTAATGCTTCTATAGGACAGTTGTAAGTAGATATATTATTTTTAGTAACTCAAATATTTACAAGATTTTTGGTGATTAATGTTGTAAAAAGATCATAATCATCAATAACAACTATTTTATATTTTTTGTAGACTTCTCTTAAATTATTATCTACTATGTTTTTAGCTATATTACTAACTGTCTTTTCAAAAATCATATGAGGATCATGATATATTAAGTTATTTACTTTTAATAATATACTATTTAACAGTTCATCATTTTCCATTTCTAATAATTCGTAATGGGGGTCTATTTCTATTATATTATTTACTTCTAGACTTTTTATAAGATCACTTAGAAGGACTTTTTGTTTTGATGTTGTTTGTATGTAGTGAAGTAGGCTTTTTACAGTTGCTAAAGAACTATTTTGGTTTAATATTTTTAAATAATTATTTCATATTTCTAAAAACACCTTTCTTAGATTTGATGAATTGAGAATATTTTCATGATTAAATATAAAATTGTGATTAAACCATGTAAAAGTAGAATGCTGTTTGTTTATTTCAGCAAAAAGTTCTGTTATATATTTTGAGAAATATCTTTTTACTTTATTTGTTTTTATTATATTAGGGTTTATATCTTTTATTTGTATTAATCTATAATTATTATTTATTTGCTCTTCTAATATTTCTTGATCTAAGTTTAAATTTTTATCTATAATTAAAGATTTTATAGATTCTGTTTTAGTATTTATAAGTAAATATATTTTTATTTCTTTAAATACTTCTGTTAATTTTTCTATTTCTTCAAGTCTTAATTCTTTACTATATGAACTATATATACCATCATCAATAAATATAGCTTGAGTTCACGAGTGTTTTATGAAATTAAATAAAAAATCATAATATTTTTCATTATCTAGATGAGAGGTTCATCTCACTGATACTTGAAAATCTATATTTGCTATAAAGTCTGAATTACAGAAATTTTCTGTTTGTTGTTTAAGTGTTGTGTAAAAGCTATTAAAGTCTGATAAAAATATTCTTTCAAAAAATCATGAAATAAAGTATGTAAAATTTAAGCTTAATTCAGTTTTTAACTCATCTAGTTGTCTTTGTCAGTATGGACTATTTAAAAACGCTATATCTTCTTCTGTTAGTTTGTTGTAATCAATTTCTTTATACATTTTTGTTGATTTTGAAAACATTGTATCATTAGAAAACATGTCATTTTGTGTAATTTGTATATCATTTGTTACAAGATTTATTATATCACAAAAATTTTTCTCATCTGTAGATTTTAATGACTTATACTTATTTATAAATTTTAAAACAAATATTTTTATTATATTTTCTGGTATATGTCTTCATACTTTACTTTGTAGTATTCAAGTAAAAAGATCTATATATATATTATCTCAAACTCAAAATGATAATATATCTTTTTTTAATTGTTGAACTTCTTTTAAAAAAGTTCAGTCTCATGCTCATATATCGGCTAATACTAGATATTGAACACCTATTTTGTCTTTAACTATAGTTATGAAATCTCATAAGTTTTTAAATCATAATTCTGAAGAATAGTCTTCAAGTCACCTACTTACTTTCCAATCAAAGTTATCATTTAGTTTTAATTTATGATTATCAAATAATAGTTCTAAGTATTTTTCTCTATTTGGTAAAAGACTAGTATTGTCATATAGAACAACTCATGATTGTATTTGATTAATATTTATTATATCTCTATTATATTTATTGAAATCAGTCCGATTTTTGTTTTTAAGAATATATGATATTTTCTTTGAAAAACTTAATAGTAAAGGTATATAAATATGTTTTCTTAAGTTTATTTCTACAGGGTTACTATCTGAGTCAAAACAGCTTTCTAAATTGTCTCATAATATCTTAGTTATTTTTTTATTTCAGTTACTAGTAGATATATCTATTTCTGGGTGAAACTGCATAGTAAAAATATTTTCTTCTGAGTTACCAAAAGAGTTATTGTTATCACACAGTGCTATTACTTTTTTTCATGTTTCAGCTAATTCTACTCAATATTTTCTAGTAAAACCTGCTGTAAAAGTTTGATTATTTCATATATTTGATACTCATGAATAAATACTATTATAAAAAGCATTATCTGTTTGAATTAGTTCTATATCATATCTTCAAAACTGTTCCTCTTTATATTTTTGGACTTGATGTCATAGTATATTTAATATTAATTGGTGTCAGAAACATATTCATATTAATCATATATTATCATATCATCTTTTTGACTCATCTAAAAATCAAGTAATTGATTTATAAAAATCACTACTTTTAATATCATCTGTAATTTCAAATGTATCATCAAAACTACCTCATAAAATTATAATAGAATTGTTATCTACCTTGTTTCTTATATAAGAGTTGTATCTTTTTTTAGATTTATCTTCTTCCCATTGTTCTTTGTAATTAATATCAATGAAATCTATATATTTTCTATAATTAAAGTCTTCTCAAAATATATCAGTAAATGTTTCATGAAATAGTTCTTCAAATGTTCAATCAGTTATTATCTTTATTGGTGATGTTCATCATTTTAATTGCCTTAAAAGAATTAAATTTTGTTTTAATTCTATAGTAAGTGTTTCTATATTTTGTTCATCTAGAAAATCATTATTTTTTATTGCTCTATTTTCCATTTTTTTTACTTTAAGGTTTTTGTTTAGAATAAGTTTTAAAAATTAAAAGTCAATAATATTTTGCAACAAACTTGCAAAATCTCATTTTTGTGTATAATTCCCCTACTTTTTAGGAAAACTAGAAAGGGCTTACCAGTAGTAAGTTTTATATTATAACATTTTTAGTATGGCTAATAATTTAGAATTATTGATGCCAGCATGAGATATGGAAAAGCTGAAATTTGCCTATGCTTATTGAGCTGATGCCTGTTATGTTGGTGCACCTATGTTTTCACTGAGAGCAAGAACAAATGCCTTTACAATGGATACATTGAAAGAAGCAGTAGAATATGCTCACGCAAGAGATAAAAAAATATATTTCACAGCAAATATATATGCTCACAATTTAAAAATCAAACCATTTCTAGCACAGTTCAAAAAAATGGTAGAAATGAAACCAGATGCTTTTATAATGGCTGATCCTGGGCTTATTCATCTAGTAAGAGAAGAGTTTCCAGATGTAGAAATACATTTATCAGTACAAGCAAATAATACAAATTGGGCTCAAGCTAAGTTTTGGGCAACATTGGGGATTAAAAGAATAATCTTATCAAGAGAAATCTCAATTAGAGAAATGAAAGAAATACATGAAGCTGTTCCAGATATGGAGCTTGAAGCTTTTGTGCATGGGGCAATATGTATGGCTTATTCAGGTAGATGTCTTATTTCAAATTACCTATCAAATAGAGATCCAAATCAAGGTACATGTAGTCACTCATGTAGATGGGAGTATAAAGTATTTAAGGATGAAAGATCTGAAGCAGAATTAGAAACTGTTACATGAAGACCTGAAGACTATGAAGAATTAACTGGTAATTTTTATTTGGATGAAAAAGAAAGACCAGGAGAAATAATGGAAATAGATGAAGATCAATATGGTACATATCTAATGAACTCTAGAGATCTAATGGCTATAGACTATTTAGAAGAATTAAAAGATGCAGGTATAATTAGTTTTAAGGTAGAATGAAGAAATAAAACAGTTAATTATATAGCTTCAGTAGGTACAGTTTATAGAAAAGCTTTAGATGCTATAGAAGCAGGAAAAAGTTATGATGCAAAAGAGTTATCAGAAGAATTATTTGCTATAGCTAACAGATGATATATACCAGGATTTTTAGCATGAAATACAAATGCTAATGCTCAATTTTATGAAAGAAATGGTAGTTATGGTACAAAAGCTTTCCTTGGTATACTTAGAGATTATGATGATGAAAATAGTCTTGTAAGAGTCGAGGTAAAAAATAGATTTGAGCTTGGTGATGAAATAGAAATAGTATCTCCTAGCTGAGTACAAACTGCAAAAGTAGAAAAAATATATAAAACAAACTTAAATCACTGAGTGAAAAAAGCAGGTACTACATTTACAGATTTTGAATACAAATTTGATATGGCTAAAGCTGAAAGTGTCGAGTCAGCTCATGGTGGTTGATATGAAGTATGGATAAACATGGAAAAATGCCCAGAGGATTTCAGTTTAATAAGAAAAGAGTTAGTCTAGACTTTCTCTTTTTTTTAGTTTTTAACATATAGACAAGTAAAAGATTTTACTTTTAATATTTTTTGTATAGAATCCATTAAATTTTTATTAAAAATAAATGTTATGGATTGATTAGATAAAGGAAAGACAACAGAGAGTATTGTATCAAAAGTTATAGAAAATATATCTACTAAATTGTGAATTGATAGAGATATTTTAGAAACCTTAAAAAGGGTTTTTAGTATATTGGATGATGCTGAGGCTGGTTATTGAGATTTAACAGAGGAACAAATATTAGAGATTGTAGAGAAAGAAATAAAAGAATTTGTAGTTGAAAATAAGCAGGTAGTTGAGGAAATAGTGGTACAAGAGGAATCGACACAAAATACTCAAGAGCAAAAAAAACAAGCAGAAGATTTACCAGATTTAACAAAAGAAACAGTAAGAGATATATTTATTTGACAAAAATATTATTCTGCTCTTGATTTTATAGACTCACGGAAACAAGGAAAATATAATTGAGATTATGAGCCATATGCAAGCTCTGTAATTAGTCTTATATCAAAATACACTTGAAATAAAGTTTCTTCAATAAGAGCTTTTGGTATAAAAAAGATTAAAGTATTTGTTGAAGAAATATGATTAATAAGTATTGAAAATGCTATAAAAGAAAAATTAATTGATAAGTGAATAAAAACAAAAAATGATTTAATTGAATACTGATGAGATAGACTAAAAAAGGATATTATTCATAAAGGTCTTAGTTTTTATGATATGTTAATATATCTAACATGAGCTAAGAAAATCAAGACTATAGATGATATATATTTATGAAAAATAGCTGAATTACTATGACTTCCTGAATGAGAAGAAACTAAACCTGATAATACACAAGTTCAAGTACAAGAAGAACAACAACTAACTAAAGAACAAAGAAATGAAGAGAGTAAGAATAACCTTAGAAGAAGAATAGAACAACAAAAACAAGAATTAGAAGAAAAAGAGGAAATTAATCCTATCCAAAATGTAAAAAATATATTAAGAGAGAATAATTGTAACAATAGACTTGATCTTTTTATATTAAGAAAAAATAAAGCAAAGTGATGTGATCTATCTCCTTTTAAATCATTTGTATCTATATATTATCACCTAACAGGAGAACGTAAGGTAAATCTTGATATGATAAAAGTCAAAGAGTTTCATGATGTAGCTGATATGCTGAGGTTTCCTAATTTTGCTAGACAGCTGTGACCACTTATGTCTGAAGATTTAATTTCATGAGAAAATTATTTAAAAGACTTTTGAAAAAAAGAAATTTATGTAAATGAAAAACTAGAAAATGGTATAATGAATTGATTAGATCTAGTTAGAATAGTTTTGTGAAATAGTAATATAAGAACTTTAAATGAATCATATCTGAAAAGTTTTTTTAGTCTACTAAATAGACTAGACCTAGTAGATTATATAAATAGTAAGCAAAAAGTAGAAGATACAAAATGACAAGAAAAAAAGGAAGAGAATACACAATAACAAGAAATATCAAATAAAAAGCAAAAAATTTATATAAAACAATTTCTAGATAATATAAACACAAAAATAGATTCTAATGCTAATAAGTGACAAAAAAATCTAATAAGCTTAGAAAAACTTAATAGAAAACACTTTGATGTAACAATTACTTGAAAAACTATAAGATTTGTACTGAAAAAAGAAGTAGAAACAAAACCATTTTTTGTGAAAATACTTAAATACTTCCCTAAACAAGAGTTTATAACTCTAGTTCAAGAATATGATAAAAAAACAAAGTGACATAATGTAGAATTTTGATTTTATAATACCGAGTTTTAATAAAAAGATTAACAGTGAATAATGAAGCATTAAATACTACGATAAAAACACAAAAAGCTCCTAGGAATATATCTGAGGAGAATCTTTTTATTGAAAAAATTACTTTCCCTATAAAAAAGAGAGTATCTAGAGTATTTCAGCTTCATCTAGATGATACAACTGTAGAATTTGCGACATTTACTATATTACAAAGGATTTTAAAGGTATTAGATAAATCAAAAGTAAATTATGAGTCAGTTGCTCAAAAAGATTTACTTGAAATTATAGAAAAAGAAGTAAAAGAATACTCAACAAAAGCTTTGTATGATCATGATAAGTGGGCTTTATCATTATCTAGAGAAAAAGATAAACATGGTAATGATTTTACCAGAACAAAAAAACTTGTAAAAGAAAAAAGAGCTGTAGAAAATATATTAGATGTATATTGATGAGAGCTAAAATTATTATCATATCCTAATAAAAAAAGATTAGCTATGTATTATCTCAAGTCACTTTGATTTGATAAATGACTTGATTTTTATGTGCTATTAAAAAATCAAGAAAAGCCTGAGTGAGATTTCTGAGTTTTTGATAGTTTTGATAATATGGTAAATCATATTTTTAGAAGAAAAAAAGACTATGAATATAATGAGGAGTTTATTGCTAGTTTTGTTGAAAAACTATGATATCTAAATTTTGTTTATGATGTAATAGTTTTATTGAGAGATTTAGAAATATGATATATAGATGACTTAGAAGAAATATGATTAGAAGAGTTTTTGAAAACAGATTATTATAAATGATTGACTTGAGAATATTTAATTAGATGAGTTTTATCTAAAAAAAGAAGTGAAAAGATAACAAAGGCTGATTTTGAAAAATTTATAGATGAATTATGAATTGTTAATA
Source organism: uncultured Candidatus Peribacteria bacterium (assembly GCA_964344155.1). Taxonomy (GTDB): domain Bacteria; phylum Patescibacteriota; class Gracilibacteria; order BD1-5; family UBA6164; genus UBA6164. The sequence continues at coordinate 132,572 of CAYFMG010000001.1, forward strand.
GAGATCTTGCTTCTGATAAAAATAGACTTGAACAAATAGAAAAAATAAAAGATGATAAAGTAGAAGAAAAAGATTTTAAGTCTGAATGAATAGATGAATCAGAAGGAAAAAATGAAGAGTCTGAGTGAATAAATGAATCAGAACAAGAGGAAGAAGTTGAAGAGGAAAATCCTATAAAATCAAAAAAACAAGCATTAGATTTATTAAAAGAAGCCTGATATAATAATATACTTGATTTATTAAATGAACAAGACTCTGTTCTTGATGAAAAAGATTTTGCTTGATGTAGTTTTGAGGATATATTGTTATATTTAACAAAAAAATGAAAATCTCCAAGTAAGAAGCAATATATTGCTTCTTTAAATCGTTTAGCTGAGGTTTTGTGATGGAAATCATTAACTAAAGAAATAGCTACAATATTGAAGAAAAAAGGTATAACTACAGTAGCCTGATTTTGTGAAGTATATAATGCTTGAAATATAGATGAAAATATTTATAAAGATATAAGTCTAAAAACAGTACTGATCCGGGTGAGTAGTAGTTTTTTATGAAATATAACAAGGTTTGAATTAGAAAGATTTGCTTTAGCTTTAGATTTAAAAGAAACAATTAGAAGAGAGAATAATACAAATCATGAAAAACTTAACTTAAGAGATATAACTAGATTATTAAATGAATTAGGTTATTTCAATGTATATGATTTATTAATAGCGAAACGCTTAGGTATATATTGGGGGGGATTTTGAACCTTATAGAAGTTTTGTAACACTTTATAATTCAGTTGTAGGTGAAAAAGATACGATACAAAGTGTTGTAAATATTAGTAATGCAAAAATAGATATTTTCTGTAAAAAGATATGATGGAAACCTTTAGAGAAACAGTTAGCTATTCATGATTTCCCTAAAGAAATTAATTCTTTTCATCAAAATATTTACGTAAATCCAAAAGATAGTACAAAAACAATAAGTATTATGGATGTTTTACTAATTGTATTAAAAAAACGTAAAACTGGAGATTTTAATATAGATGATCTAAATTTATTTTTTGAAAGAATAGGTAGAAAAGAGTTGCAGGTTATAAAAGAAGATACTAAGAAAAAAAGAGTAGCTATACCTAAAAAACAAGTTGAAGTAAAAGTAGAAGAAGTAAAAATAGAAAAAATAGTAGAAGAACCAAAAAAAGTAGAAAAAGATCCTTTATCACCTCTTTCAAGATCTCAGGTTGTAGATAAAGCAAATGAAGTACTAGCTAATAATTGATATAATACAATATTTGATTTATTGGCTGATAAAAAAGAAAATATAGTATCAAAAGATTATAGTATTTTTGGGAGCTTTGGAAAACTGTATGAACAAATCGTATGAGTAGAGTTTTCAGATAAAGATGATATGTATATTGTTGTAAGTAATCTATGTCTTGTTTTATGATGGAAAAATATATGAAAAGAACTTACAGGTTTTATTAAAAATAAAATGTGACTTTTTAATGAACTTTATATATTTAAATACGGTGTTAATAAATTTTTAAAATATAAAATTTTAGCTGATTTAGATATTGAATATTTATTAAGAAAAATTATAGGAAAACCAGATAATAAACAGATTGTAAATGATGATATAATAGAATTTTGTAAAAAAATAAATCTAACAAAACCATATATAGAAGAAAAAGAAGAAGAGAAACAAGAGAAAAAAGAATCAGATAAAGAAAGTAAGATAACAAAAGAAAAAGCAAAAGAATTATTAAGTGAAAAATGATATAATAATATTTTAGATATCTTAAATAAAAATGCTATTGATTTAAGGTGAGAAAAAATAGGTAATTATTATTTTAAAGCTTTTATACAAGAATTAACAGGTTTAAAAACAGATAACTGAAAGGATATAGAACCTCTTCAAGTATTAGCAAAATTATTATGATGGAAAAGTTTAGAGCAAGAAACAGTAGATATTTTGAATAATTTATGAGTATATAGTAAAAAAGGTCTTTATAATAAGTATACTCTAAAAGCTTTTACTTGATTAACTTTGTATAAAACACTTACTTCGAGACAAATAGTATCAAAACTAGTATGAATAAAAATAAAATCTACATTGGTTAAAGATCAAATAGATTTACTAGCTGAAAAAATAGGCTTACCAGAAAAAAGTGATTTAGATGAAGAAAAAATAAAGCGTAAGCATTTAAAAATTGATGTAAGTTCTTTAGATACAGAAAAACAAAGAAGTGTAGCTTTAAAAATCTTAAAAAGAGAGTGATATAATAACATTTTAGATATGTTTATAGCATATAGAAATTATTCTTATGTATGAGATTTTACTCCTTTTGAAAGTTTTATTGATTTAGCAGATAAACTATATCTTAATAGTAAACAAAATAACCACTCTATATGTATTTGAGATATAGAGATGTTTTGAGAGTTTCTATGATGGAAAAGTTTAGAAGAAGAGGTAAGTAATAGATTTAAGTATGATAAAAGCAAAGATTTAATAGAATTATGAGAAAGTAGTTTTTATGAAAATGCTAAATGAAATATATCATTTAATTCTACTATAGCTATAGTTTTAAGAAAAAAGAAATTAAAAGAGTTAACGGTAGAAGTTTTAAATGAATTATTTAAAAAAATAGATAGAAAGGATTTAATAATTAAACAAGAGAAAAAAGAATCAGATACAAATCATATTGTTATCCCTTGAAAACTTGTTTGAAAAACATTAGAAGAACTAAAACCTGAAGTGTTTAAGGTTTTGGACTCATTAGAAATAAGAAATATTTTTGATTTTATTAATATACCAAAGCACGCTTTATTAAATATGGATTTTGGAGTATTTAATAATTTTGAGGTATTTAGTTATTTGATTACAAGAAAAATTGTTGATGTTGAAACAAATATGATTGATGATTTCAAAGAAATATCAAATTTATTATGATGGAAAAAAATAGAAGAAGAAACTGTAGAGTTATTGAAAACAAAATTGTTTATACATAATTTAGAAGATATACATTCATATGATTATACTCAGCTTTTATCAATGAAAATATATAAAAATCTTTCTGTTAGAGTAATTGTTTCAAGAGTATTAGATATAAATTCAAGAAAAGCATCTTTAAAAAGACAATTACCTTTGTTTGCAGAAAAATTAGGTTTAGCAAAAGATATTAAAGATGAGTTAGCTGAAAGAAAAGAACAACAAAAACTATCCCCTGTAGAAAAACTAGAACAAAAATGAATTAAGAGTATTTTTGATTTATTAGTCCTTAAAAAATATAATAGTTTTGATAAAGATATTTTGGATATTTATAAGGAACTTACATGAGAAGAATTAGCTAGCACTCCTCTTTTGAGTTATGATAGAATAGATATCATGATAGAAAAACTATGATGGAAAAGCTTAATAGAAGAGCTAAAAAATAAACTACATATAGAAAAAGTGTATTCTTTGGCAAAGTTGTGAACACAAGTAGTTTATATGTCAGAGGATTACAAACAATTATTACTTATAGATTTAGTAAAAGTTGTTTTAAAAAAATATACTCTCCCATTTTTAAAAGAACCATATTTTTCTGACTTTTTAAAAATAATAGATAAACAAGAATTTGTACAGGAATCTATAGAAGAAAAAGTACAAAAAGCAAAAGAAGTACTAAAAAGAGAAAGATATAATAACCTACTTGACCTACTTATAGAACTAAAATACAAAACTGAAGATTATAGATGAGATTTCTCACCATTTATGAGTTTTGTAGACTTATATAGTAATATTGTGCAAGAAGATGCAAATACTCATCATCGGGTAAGGCGTAAACAAAGAGATAAACTTGCATGAATAATCTGATGGAAAAACTTAAGAGAAGAGTTAAAAAATAGGGTTGATTTAAGTGATTTAAAAGTAGACGATGAACTTAGATTAAGTCAAACTGTATATACAAAGGAAAAAGAGACTCTTAGTTTGAGAGATATAATAGAGCTGGAAATAAATGGATACTTACCTACTCGGAGAGAATGACTAGAAAAAAGAGATTTTGGTAGATTTATGAGTAATGTAAAACCAAAATATACTATAGAAAAAATAGAATCGTTTACAGCTCTAAATATATGACTTGAAACTATAATAAAATCAGAAATTCAAAAACTGTGAATAGAAACAACTGTAGATTTGCTAGCTATAAATAAGAGTGAATTAAATAGTATAGAAACAAAAATATGAGTAAGTTTCGCTTATATGGTATGATTATATATATGAGAAGAAATAATTAGTAAAAAACTAGAAAATAGACATCTTTTAAAATTATCACAAAAACTAGGATTGAAACCATGAAATAATGAAATAATACTATAATTGACTTTTAATAAAATATATTTATAATAATCTAAATTATAAAGAATAATATTATAAATATGGATATAGTAGATAAAATCACTATTCAAGCTAGACCTAAAATCAAAAAAACTCTGGGAGTATCAGATAAAGATAATATATGAGTACAAGCATGTTTGGATGAAATAGTACCAAGAGTATTAAGGATTGTTGATGATAATACTAGTACTGAAAAAATAAGAGAGTTTACATTAGAAGTATTAGAAGAAGTACTTACTAAAAATTTTATGGATAATCTATGGTTATGAAATATTGATAATGTAGATGTAGATCCAGTAAAATGATCAATAACAGAACCAGAAAGAAAAAAAGAAGCAGAACAAATAATTGCTTCTACACAAATAACAGCAATGAGGCAAAAAAAATCACCAGTAGCTGTTTTGAGAGAAAGTAAAACAAAGATGTACAAAGTTGTACATCATGTTTTAAAAGAGATATGAGTTGAAGGTCCTTTAGATTTTTTTACACCATACTTCCATATTAAATCAAGTTTAGATATTCCTATATTTTGAGATTTCAAAACACTATATCAAAGTATAGAATGAAAAAAATATAGTCAAGAAACAAGTTTTCTTGATATGCTTTTGTTTGTTGATAAGTTGAGATACTCAAGAAGTGTTTCTGTTTTGTTATTGAAGCAAATAAGAAAAAAAGAAATACTGTATAGAGAAGATTTAGAAGAATTATGACATATAGAGTTTTCAAAAAAAGATTTTTATAATGGTATAACATGATTCAATATAATTGAAATAATATTAAAAAGAAAAATAACACCACTGACAAAACAAGATTATGAAGAATTTATGGATTTGATAGATTTTCATAAAAGAGAAGAAATAGAAAAATACTCAACAATACATAAAACAGATAAATATTTTGAAACTAGAAAACTAGATTACTGATTTCTTGATAATAGAAGTAGAAAATCAAGAGAGTTAGCAGTATATGATAAAATGCCAGATGATGAATTAAGAAAAAAGGTTGTAGAGGTATTAAATAGAGAGTGATATTTTAGTATATTAGATTTACTCTTATTTAGAGAAAGTTGAATAAAAATGCTTTGAAATTTTTCTCCATTTACTACTTTTTCCAATCTTTATTGTAAAATGAATAGAATTACATGATTGAGTCATATAAATATACCTACACTAAAGAAATTTGTTGAGGAAAAATTACAATGGGATAGCTATGAAAAAGAGGTTTGAAAAATACTTACACCTAGTTTTTTAGAGTAAGTAGAAGATATAAATGTATTTTTGGAGCTAGATATTTATAGTGAACTATACCCTGAAAAAAATAAAGAGGCTAGATCTCTGAAATGAAAAGATTTAATAAAAATTTATTTTTGAGATGGTAGAAAACTATTAATAAATTGAAAAAAGATAGCTACATTTTTTGAAGCAATATGAAGAAAATCCTTAATAAAAAAATTTAAAATTGATGATGATTATGTATTTTTACCTAGGCCTGAAGAGTATAAGTATTTATCAAGAGAAGAATTAAATAATGAGATAAAAACTATATTTGAAAAAAATGGATATAAAAATCCTTTGGATCTATATATATCAAAAGTAAATGATAAAGTTGAGTGAGATTTTTCTCCTTTTAAAAGTACCAAGGATATAATAGATATTCTTTTAGGGAAAAAAATAAAAAAAGAAAGAGGGCTTTTTTGGTATGATTTAAAGATTATTAATGAAATAATAGAAATGTTATGATGGAATACTTTAGAGTATGAAATAAAGAAAATAGTTGCTTCTTTTGAAAAACAAGTACAAGAAGCAAAAACAGAAAAAGATTATAAAAAAATATGACAAATGGAATTTTACTCTAACAAGTACTGAAAGATAACTTTTGTTTATATTGTTAAAAATTATATATGAAAAGCTAGCTTGCTAAATTTAAGTAAAAAGACTACAGCTATGTTTTTTGATAAATTAGATAAAAATAGCTAATTTTAAATTGACTTTTAATAAAATAATGTTATTTTAAATAAAGATATTAGTTCTCATATAAAAAATGGATAGAATAGAAAGACAAACGAGAGTATTAGCTACTCCAACGATAAAACATATACTTTGAGTTAGTGAAAAAAGAAATCCTTTTGTAGAGGATTGTGTAGAAGAAATAGTTTATAGAGTTTATGAGGCTGTTTCCCCTAATATATCACAAACAAAACTAGATAAGGTTATAGAGGAAAAAATGGAAGATGTATTATGAAAAGATACTGTATCAGACTTATGGTTTGCAAAAGTAGATACATATGAGGATAGTGCTTTGGAAAGAGATAAGGTAAAATTTCAAGAGATAGAAGTAAAAAATATAGTTGAGCCTGCTAGATTACAGGCGGAACTAAAACATACAACTGCTGTATCAGAATTATCAAAATATAAATTATTAAAAGTAGCAAGTTTTACATTAAAAAGAAATGGTTTTATTAATCCTGTAGATTTTTTTACTTCAGATTTCGATAAAAAATTAAACTGAGATTATTGAATTTTTGAAAGCTTTTCTTGATTATTTGAAGCTGTTGAGTGAAAAAAATATAGTGATAATATTTCTACTAATGATATGGTTAGTTTTGTAGCAAAGCTTGATTACAAAAGAAGTTTGGCTGTTTGTTTAGTTAAATTAATAAGAATAAGCTGAATAACTCAGAGAGAAGAATTAGAGGAATTATGAGCTAAAGGATTCTTTGTTAAGGATTTTTCTAAGTGAATAACTTGAAAATTTATAGTAGAACAAGTATTAAGAAAAGATTTAACAAAAATAACACAAACTATATATGAAGAGTTCTTGGATAGAATAGATTTTGATAGAAAAACAGATGTAGCTGATACTAGTGAGATAATAAGAAAAGCTCAAGAAGAATGATCTATTATAACTTGAATTAATCAAAATACATTTACAGGATGAAGATGAAAATCAAATAAATACTTAAATAGTTTATCAGAAGAAGAATTAAAACAAAAAGCTATAGAGGTTATATTAAATAATTGATATGATAGTGTACTTAGTATGTTATTATTCAAAGATGGTACTAAAGTAGTTTGAAATTTCTATCCATTTTCAACTTTTTTAAACCTGTATAATAGAGTAATAAGTAATAATACAAGTAGTCGTAATACAAATATAAGTGTACAAAAACTTAGTGATTTTTTAAATAAACTATTAGGTTGGAAGACTTTGGATGAAGAGATTGCTAGTTTGATGTCAGATGATAATATTGGTCATATTGAAAATGTTTCTGACTTATTTCATTTAGAGCTTTATTCTGAATTATATCCTGAAGAATGAAAAGATCCTTTGGTATTTACTTGAGAGGATTTAATTAGATTTGTTTTAAATAAGTCTCATTATGCTAATATTACTTCTACTCTACTTGTAAGTTTTTTTACAAAGATTTGAAGAAAAGATTTAATTAAAAAATATGTAAAAGAAGAATATAAAACAGTTATAAAAAGACCTGAGGAATTTATCTGAGTATCTGATAAAAAGTTTTTTAAAGCTGTAGATACTATCTTAAAAGATAATTGATATAAAAATATATTTGATCTCTTTACTTCAAAAAAACACTTAGATTTTTCTGGGGACTTTAGTCCTTTTAATAATTTTACTCATTTAGGAAACTGTGTTTTGAATAGAAGATTAACTCATAGTTCAGGTTTTACTGTTATTATGCTTGTAGATATAGCTAATCGTTTATGATGGGAAGATGTAACAAAAGCAGTCAGACATAAAGTAGATAGAGAGAGAAACTATAAAAGGCTGTGAGACTAAGTTTCATGTAACTAAATTTTGAGATAATCTTTTTTATACTAACTCTAAAAGACAAGATATAGATTGGACTTATTTGGTTAAATCTTATTTATGATTATCATATATGCATAAATTAAATGCTGTTAAATTTACTCAATTTTTACACGAATTAGATAGAGATGATTATATAAATTTTAAATAAAAAAATATGATTTTTTAAAAATCATATTTTTTTATTTGTATTAAAATGCTGGAGCAAAATAATTTAGTATACTTTTGAAACTAATCTTTTGTTTTCTGTGTTCTCTATTTTGAGAGTATTCTTTTATATATTTGTTTGTATTTATTAAAAATTTAGTTTCTTTAAAATGTTTACTTTTGTATCATAAAAGTAACAATAAATCTAAGCTATAAAACTTCTCTTTTTTGTTTTTCTTTTTGTTAAAAATTTTTAAAACATTTTCTCAGATATCTAGATCAGAGTCTAGTAGTATATTGTTTAACTCTTTTTTTATCTCTGATTTTTTAACTCAGTAGATATTTGCTATTTCTTTTTTTGTTAACCAGATTTTACCTTCTGAAAAAAGAGTTTTTACTGTTATATTGTTGTTTTCAAATATATAAGTGTTTAATTTATTCTTCATAATAGTATGTAATTAATAGATATATAAATAATATACACTTAGTATATATTTTTTATATACTTTGTCAAAACTTTTTATATACTTTTTATATTTTTATATACTTTTTACTTATTTTGAGATAATAAACTTGCTTTTTAATTTTTATTTATTATAACTACTCCCGCTAAAAAAAATAATAAGGAGGGCTTATGTTTGCTTTAGTTCAAATTGCAGCAGTTGTATTGCTCTGTTTATTTCTTTTTTCTATTCTTAATTTCTTTACAAAAAGAAGACAAAAAAACTTTTAGAAAGAATGAAAAAGGAACAAAGAGACTTTAACTCTGCCCTGGATAGTATTCCAAAACAATAAAAAAGGGAGAAAAAATTTTATTACACCATAGACTTTTGTCTTTGGTGCTTTTTTTTGTCTTTTTATATGTAGATTAAAACTACTTGACAATTATTACAAAATAATTATAATAACCCAGAATAGTGTAAATATTAATATTAACAATAATAGAAATATGACTTTACCATGACTTCCAGGTAATGCTAATTTGTCACAAAGTATAGGAGTTCCAAAGAAATTTATAGCTCCAACTGATACTAACTCTAGAGTTAATAATATAGTTTGAAAAAGAGTAAGTAAAAAAGAGTTAAAAAGAAAAGAGACTGAGGCTTTAAAAAAGAAAAGAAAACTGGAAAGAACACTTTTAAATGACTATTGAATTGCTAAGCCTACTCAAGATACAGAACAAAAGAAGCATTATGAGATGTTTGATGCTATGGTTGCATTGAAAAATATAGAATTAGCCCCTTATTTAGCTAGATTAATGTTTATAGAGGCTATTTATTGAGATGATTATTTTGTTGATGGTGGTTTTGAAGAAGAAATTTCAAAAGCTGTATCAAATGATGAATCTGTAAAAAAAGATTTACTAAAAGCTGTTGAAGAATATAGAAAGTATGCTGAGTGAAAAAATATAGATCTTGATTATATGATAGATCATATTAATTATGTAGTTGATAAAGACTATATATCTAGTAGATATGCTGATATGTGAAGGTTTTTTGATTCAAAATTGAAACAAGAATTTTTGGATAGTTTATCAGTTATAGGAAAAAAACAATCTAAGTATGGTATACTATTTACTTTTAATGATAATGAAAAATCTTGTGAAGTAATAGGTTGAGAAGAAAATGCTATAAAAAACTTAAGATTTTGATCTAAAAGCGAAGTGCTTTATTTAATATCTAATAAATTAAAAAATCTAAAAGAAACAATGGATTTTGATGAGTTAAAAAGTGTTAGATTAATCTGAGAACAAGAACTAGAAGAAATAGAAACAAAAAGATTAGAAGAAGAAATATCTTTGTACTCAAGAACTAGAGTATTACAAGATTTTTATGATACACAGTTAACTCTGACAGATAATTTTGAATTAAATGATGAGCTTATTGATATATTTAGAAAAATAGCTATATCAGATTTAGAGTTACTTGATTTATATGAAGATGTAAAAGCATTTGGTAGTTTATTTAAGATATATTTTAGAGCAACAGAAGAACAAAAAAATAAACTGAAAGAATTAGAAGAAGAATTCAAACAACAATTTGAAGAAAACTCTTGATTTAAATTACAATTTGTATTTTACAAAAAATAAGAAGCTAATATTAGCTTCTTATTTTTTAGTCTACATAAACTTCTCTTGGTTTACTACCATTTGCAGGTCATACAACTCATAATTCTTCTAGTATATCTAAAACTTTTGCAGCTCTAGCATATCATAATCAGATTTTTCTTTGTATTAATGAAGTTGATCATTTTTTTGCTTCTTTCACAATTTGTATTGCTTTTTCTATTACTTCAGGATCTTCTTCTTGATCTCATTGATAGTTTTCCATAATACTTCATTCTAGTTTTGATTTACCATTAACTATTTCAGGTATTTGTAGATTGTCTATCATATCAGGATCAACTGTAAGTTTTAGTTTGTTTACTACAGCTTCTACTTCATGTGTTTCAACAAGTACTCATTGTACTCTTTCTGAATCAATTGCTCCAGATGGGTAATAAAGCATATCTCATCTACCAAGCAGGTCTTCAGCTCATTTTTTACCTAGAACAGTTTGTGAATCAACTTGCGTAGCCACAGTAAATGCTATTCTACTAGGTATATTTGCTTTAATTAATCATGTAATAACATCAACAGATGGTCTTTGAGTTGCTATGATTAAGTGCATTCATACCGCTCTGGCCATTTGTGCTATTCTTGATATAGATTGTTCTACTTCTTTTTTGTTTCAGCTCATCATTAGATCAGCTAGTTCATCAACTACCATTACTATATAAGGTAGTTTTTCTTCTTTTGATACTTTTGAATTATATTCTTTTAGGTTTCTTGCATTTACTGATGCTGCTAGATCGTATCTTCTAAGCATTTCAGTAACACACCATTTTAATGCATTTAATGCTTTGTCAGCATTTGTGATAACAGGAGTAAGTAAGTGAGGTATTCCGTTGTATACAGATAGCTCAACTCTTTTTGGATCTACCATTATCATTTTTAATTCACTAGGTGAAAATTTGTAAAGCATAGATACAAGGAATCAGTTCATTCATACAGATTTACCTGATCATGTTTGTCATGCTACTAATAAGTGAGGCATTTTAGCTAGATCTCATACTACTATATTTCAGCTAACGTCTTTACCTAGAGCAACTGGTATTTCCATTTTTTTAGAATTGAAACTACGAGATGCTAGTACTTCTTTTAATCATACAGATTGTCTATTACTATTTGGTACTTCTATACCAACTAGTCCTAATCATGGAATAGGAGCTTGTATTCTTATAGATTTAGCGTGCAGTGCTAGAGCTAGGTCTTTTTTAAGGTTTTCTATTTTTCTCAGAGCTACTCATGCTTTTGGTTTAAGTCTGTATTGTATTACTGTTGGTCATACTTGGTAACCAATCATTTCTACTTTTATTCTAAATTGTAGTAGTTTTTCCTCTATTTCTATTTCTCTTCTTCTGATTTCATTTTCGTCTATTACTACTTTTCAGTTTCTTTCTTCTAGTATTTCAAGTTGAGGAAATTGCCAGTTTTTAAATTCAGGATTTCTTGCTATTTTTACTGATTCTTTTTTCTCATTAGGTTTGTTTAATAAACCTCAAATAAGTCATTTTGATTTTTTTTCAACTTTTATCTTTTTTGGAGCATCGTTTATGTTTAATTGGTTTGTTTGCTTTTCTTGTTTTAATTTTTGTTTTTCTTCTTTTAGTTTTAGCATCATCTCATCTAACTCTTCTTGTTGTTTACTCATTTTTAATTCTTTTTTGGTTCTTGTTGTTGATTCTCTACTTGTTTCTGCTTTTATAGTATCTCTAAGGTCTCATAATCAAGGTAGTAGTGATAGTATAAATTGGAAAAAAACAAGAGGATTAAATCTAAATAATATAACTAAAGATCACAAGAAAAGAACAAAAAAACTAAAAAGAGTTGCTCATGATCATAGTTGGTTTGATAGTAGAGGATAAAAATTAAACAAAGCTGAAGCAGTGTTTTCATTAAAATATCATACTAGAGTTGTTAATGATGAAAAATAAAAAAGCAATCAGAAAAATCTATATAGATTGAATTCTATATCTTTTTCTCTTATTAAGTAGATAGAAAGTATTAATAATACAGGAGAGAATATAAGTTTATAATATTCTCAAAAAGTATATGTTAATCAAATTTTTAGATAAGCTCAAACAGTTTTTGTTGGATCTGTTATTATTGCTAAGACTCAAAAAAATACAAAGATTATAATTGCTATGTATTTTTTAAGTTCTGGATTTATTGGTTTTTTCTTCTTTTTTGTATATTTTCTTTTAGCAGGCACTTTTAAATATAATTAATTATTATTACTTATAATATACATAGTTTTTATTTTTTATCAAGCAAAAAATAAAAACCCAAAAAAGGACAATTTTATTTGTCTTTCTTGGGTTTATTTCAAATGTAAAACTATTATGTTTTATTAAGCTTTTTATTAAGCAGCTAACTTACTATCACTCCACACGTTTTCAGCGTCTTCTAATACGCTGGCTAAAGAAACAGGTTGTTGTTTTTTCTCTAGTTTTTTCTCAAAATTATCAACTCATAATTTTTCTCCTAACTCTCCTTCAAAAGGAACATATTCAGGATTATTCATTTCAGCTAATAATTTTTGAGTTTCATTTTTTGTTCATTCTTGAACATCAGTGATATCTTTTAAGTTATCGACTCATAAATAATATCATAATAGCTGTTCATCTATTTTTGTTTTTTGTTCTTTTTGCTCTGGAGGAACAAAAGTATTTATTTTATCAAAGTTTGTCATAGTTTATTAATAATTATATTATAAAAGAATCCTCCTTTTTTAATATATTTACTTAAGGTTTTATTATCATAAAATCTTATGTACTGCTTTATTAAATCTATCATCAGTAATACTTCTATTGTTTTTATTTTTACTGCTATGATTTTTCATTTTATTAGAATTTTTCATTTTATTTAGTTACAAAATATTATCTTAGTGTAAGATAAGCTTGTGCACTTTTCTCTAGAGTTTTTGCTATAAAGAATGCTCATTCTCATCTTGTAATTTTGGCTTCAGGTCTAAAATGAGTGTCACCAAATTTATCTTTCCATGTAGTATCTTTGTCAAATACTTTTGCTAGTTTGTTACTAGTTACTGAATCGACATCTTTGTATTCTACATATCAGTTTGAATAGTGTTTATCTAAAACTAAATAAGTATTAGTTAAATCAAGAAAATCTTGTCTAGTAATTGTTTTAGTTCTACTAGAATATGGTAGAGCTTTTTTAATTTTTGCTAGATTGTTTTCTATTTCTTGTTTTGATTCACTATCATAAACATCAGCTTTCATTGCATATAATGCATTTTGTGTCCATGTAAAGGCATCTCTTTGAGTTAATCATCTTTTTTCTAAAAAGTATCCTTTTTTGATTCAGTTAACTACTCATTTTTCTAGCATATCCATTACTTCGTTTGTATATGCGTAGTTTTTGTTTAAACCTTTTGGATTTGAAACTGCTACTGTTTTTTTCGATAATACTTTGTTATTATAATTATTAATAACTTGTACATTTAAGTTTTTTGTTTTAGCTTTGTAATCAAATATTACTAATCCTCATACAGTATCACTAAAATCAAAATCTATTTCATCTTTGTATTCATCTTCACCACATTTTGAAGTGTAGATTCTTTTTACATTTTTTATACTACCTGTTTTTAAACATACTTTGTTCCCTTCGGAAGCTTTTAGTTTAAAGGTAGATCCATATTGTATATTTATTAAGCTTTTTCCAGCTCAATCTTTCATAAGCGCTATACCTGTAGCTGAATCTCATATAGTAATTTTACTAGGAGAGATTATTTTTGAGCTTTGAGGATAAATAGCTTCCCCACTTTTGTATATCTTTAAAGGTATTGTTTTTATTACCTCGTTACCTATTTTTACGTATAAGTTTGTATTACCTTCTTTTAATCAAGATAATTTAATATCTCTTTTTCAGTCAGTAAAGTAAAATAGTTTTTGAGGGAAAACACTTACTAGATCAGAGTTTACCACAAAAGTCATTCAACCAGGCATTACTCATTTAAAGTTTCTACCTTTTTTAGTTGTAATTTTTAATTTTAAAGTTTCTGTTGTATCTTTTCAGATATTACCATTTGATCCATTAAAATATAATTCAACATTGTTGTATTTTAAGAAGTCTTCTACTTCTTTTTTCTCGATTTCTTCTCTTGACATTAAGCTAGCTCTTTCGATTTTTTGAGCTTTTGTTGTTTTCTTTTCTACAACTTCTACAGTTGTTTCTTTTGAACCACTATCTAAGTATTCTAAGTAATCTCTTTTTGTTGTAAATCTAGTTTTTGGACCAAACCGTCCAGCACCATATTCACTTTTATTTTTTATTACTCATTTTGCTATTTGGTATTTTATTACACTTGATTCTAAGTCTTCGTATTTACCATTTATGTCACCTTTATAATAACCTAACTTTTTGTAGATTTCTTGTACTTTTACGATATCAGAAGCTGAGTATCATATATATACTGTTCTATCAAAGATACTTAAATCTTCTCTAGCTATTAGGTTTGATGCTTTTTTCTTAACTTTTTTACTTGAAAAATCATCTAGTATTTTACCTCCTGTTTCCAAGAATAATAAAGGATCTATAGTATTTTTATCTAATTCATCATAACAAACACCATCTTCTGTTATTTTATAATAACTAAAAGGACAGGCTTTATAATCATAGTAATAAGGGTGGAAAGGTGTATCTAAGTCTATCTGGAAGTGTAGATGGTTTCATGTAGAATTTCATGTTGATCATACTTCTCATATTTTAGTCCCGGCGTGTACCGATGTTCAGACTTTTACATTTATTTTACTTAAATGGGCATAGTTTGAAAAAACTTTTTTACCTCTTATTTTGTGTTCTATTGTTACAAAGTTTCAAAGCATATTGTCTTTTTTAGCTCTTATAACTTTTCATTTTGCAATAGAATAAACTGGTGTTCATTTTGCTGTGGCTATATCTGTTCAGATGTGCCCTCCGTGTCAAACGTCCCAACCATATTTATAACTGGCTCACCATAAAACGGTATACAGTCTTGTATATTTGTTATACCCTCATCCTTGAGTGGCATATTTTCTATAGTCTTTTGTTTTTAAGACTGGTAATGTTTCTTTACAACTCGATTTTAAATCTTTAAAGTCGCTAAATCTACATTCTAATTTAGATATTTCTTTTAAAGGATATACTACCTTGTCATCATTACTAGCGGCATATGCCGTTGGTGCTGGTACTATAGTACTAAACACAAAGAAACCTAGTATAATTTCGGATATAGTCCTTTTAAAATCTCTACTTGTTCTCATAATAACTTTATTTTTGAAATAATTTATTTTTTAATAATCAAGTTTTATATATAATGTCTTTAACATAACTTTCCTCTATTAGGAACTACTCTATTGGAAAAGTAAGTCTCGTACTTGAAAACATATACTTGCAGATATAGTATTTTCTTATATATTATGTACTTAATAATTAAAAGTTTGTATACTCAAATTATTTCCTACACATTAATTAGACCATAGAATCAATATTTTGTCAAGTATTTATACTAAAAATAATAAAAACAAAAAGTCAAGTTTTTTCTAAATCGCTAAAAATAGGGAATAATCAATGTATTTTTATTTTACTTGATTTTTAATTAAAATGTTGCATAATATAGTAATAAACCTTAATTATACATAAAAAAATGACTATTTTTGAGTTAAATATTTTCTGATTCACTGTTTCCCCTAGCTACTATTGACTTATGTATGCTATATCTTTTTTGGTTTGATACTATATTTTGAGTAATAGGTGGAACTCCCCCTCCCTAAAGGGTATCCCCCTCAATGAGGGGGAACAAAAAAAGGATATATTGGATGATTTATTTTTATATATATTTTTGGGTGTAATTATTTGAGGTAGATTGTGATATGTATTTTTTTATAATTTTTCTAGTTATATTTCAGATCCTTTGAGTATATTAAAGGTGTGGGAGTGATGAATGAGTTTTCATGGTTGAGTTATAGGTGTTATTATTGCTATGTATTTATTTTCAAGGAGGTTTTGAGTTGATTTTTTAAAGCTTTCTGATCAGGTTACATTGGTTTTACCTATTTGATTATGACTTGGTAGGATTTGAAACTATTTAAATTGAGAGTTGCTTTGATATTCATGATATACTTGATTTTTGGCTGTATATAAGGATTGAATATGATATTTCCCTTCATCTTTATTAGAGGCTTTTCTAGAATGATTTGTTTTGTATTTTGTTTTGTATTATTTTTATAGAAAAAGAACCCCACCCCCTACGGGTACTCCCCTTAAAAAAGGGAGAAATTATATGGAAAAATGACAGATAGCTAGTTTGTTTTTGATTTTTTATAGTTTGTTTAGGTTATTTGTGGAGATTTTCTTTAGGACTCCTGATGCTCATATATGATATATAGCTTGAATTTTTACTATGTGAGAGCTTTTGAGTTTACCTATGCTTATAATATGAACTATTTTATATTTTAGATTTAAGAAATAAATATTTCATAACTCACCCTACCCTCTCTTACTTAAGAGAGGGAAAATAATAAAATTTAATAAAAATATTATGGATACTAGATTAACATTTTCAAATAGTTTGATACTGATTTGTATTGTATTTACTATATTGGTTACTGTATGGAATCATTTATATATTTTTGGTATGAACAATGTTTTTTTGGATCAGTGATTATATCATATATATTTTATTCAGTTTTTTACTGGTAGTTTTATTCACTGATGATTGTTGCATCTTTTTGCTAATAGTATATTTTTGTATATTTTTTGAAATGCAGTTGAGTGAATTATATGAAAAAAGAAGTTTTTTATCTTTTTTGTATTTGTAACTATTTTTAATTGAGTATTACTTTCTTTGTTTGCTGAGTGAAATACTGTTTGAATTAGTTGATTTTGTATGGCTCTTATTTCATATTTTACTCTTGAGCTTAGATCTAGGAATAATCCTGAGTATAAATGATGAGTTACAGCTATTGTATTAAATATACTTATATGATTTATGCCGTGAATTAGTTTGTTTTGACATTTATTTTGAGCTATAGCATGAGTTGTGTATTATTTGATAAACAAGGATTTTTTCAGGAGGAAGTATGTAGGTGCTGTTGATGCTGAGGCTTAAAAAAAGAGTTAGAAATTTTATTTCTAACTCTTTTTTTATATTATTAAATATATTTTATCATCTATTTGTTTTGTTTCGTGTCATAGGTGTTTGTGTAGTTGGGTGAATACACTTTGGTCACTATCTCAGTCGTAGTTATCAACGATTATGACTTTTCATCATTGTTTTAGTAGGCTAAAAGCTTTGTTTATATCATCCATTGGTCTTTGAGAGTTTGATATAGCATGGTTTATTACTACTATATCTTTTGATTGTTTCATTTCTAGGTCTATTTGTTTTGTTGTACTCTCACCTATTCATCTAAAATTACTTGTTGGGATTATTTTTATGGTTTTTGCACTACTTCATATCATAAATTCAACCTCAGAGTCTTGAGCTCATATGTATACGACATCTTTGTTTTTAAAGGTTTCAGAGTTTATTCCTATTTTTGAAAAGGTTCACATAGAGCTTATGATATTCTTTACCCTATTGTTTATTCTATGATGTTGTAATCTAGTTTGTTTTTCTTTTCCAGCACTATGATTTCACGGTGTATTTTTAGTTTTCATTACTTATTTTTATTATATATTTTATATATTGTATCATGTTTTTGTTTTATAGGCAAATACTGAAAACCAGGATTTCTTAGATTTGTATGATTATATAGAAAAAGAACTAAAAAATAATTTAATTATTTTTTAGTTCTTTTTTAACTTCTGTAACTCTTCTTCATAATATTATTAGATATAAAAGCTATATGGTTTTAAAGTAATGAATTAATTTTATTTATTTAATTTTTTATATCAGAAACTATTAAACATAATTTTAAAATTTTTATTGAGTTCTTTTTTAGTTATTAAGTTATCTGCTACTCAAACTGCTATATCTTCAAGTTTAGTTACTATATTTGGTATATTAATATAATGTAATGCTAGAAAGATAGATAATACAGAAATAGCTGTTCTTTTGTTTCCATCATTAAAGCAATGAAATTGTATCAATCAAAAAAATAAGTGAGTTGATTTTTCAAGTATAGTTGGGTAATATTCATCATTTTGAATATGTTGTAGTAAGGATTCTATTTGTTGTTTATCTTTTATTCAAGCAAGTCATCAATATATTTCTAATATATTATCATGTATTTTAATAACTTTTTCAACTGAAATATAGTTAACTCACAGCTTATTATTCATAATTTTTATTTATTAGATAATCTTATGAAAGCATCATTATCAGATTTATTTTTTTTCACATTATTAAAAAAAGTTTTTATTTTTTCATCTATTATATTTTTAGATTTAGTTTCTTTAGAAACTTTTGTATTATTTTTCATGTTTAACGTTTAAAATATAAATATTTTCTTATATTATATTTAATTTTTATATTTTTACAAGTTCGCACTATAACTATACTTAACATATTATCCGTTATAGCAACAGTGCTACCTAGATGATCTTTGTGGTAGTAGTATGGTTTTGTGATTATGGCTTTGCTTGCTATGTAATCCTCGCATAGTGTTACTACTTTTGAGAAATAGTATTTGGTAAATAGTTCTCTGTTTGCTAGAACCGTTGTGTTACAAAAATCATACTTCCCTTTCAGTGTCTCGTCTACTTCTTGTCTATAACTAACTAGTACATTGTCAGTACCATTGTATACATATTCATTGTGAAGAGTTGTGTTGTTTTGAGTTATGTATTCTGTGATAATATTATCTCAGCTATACACATACTCAATAAGTTTTTCTTTTTTAACTTCTGTAACCCTTCTTCATAATACATCATATTCAAAATATGCTACAATTCAAGTTTCTTTGTTGTGGAAAAATATCAAAAGAATTATAATTTTATTTATAATTCTTTTGATGAAACTATATAGACTCAATATTCCATAATAATTGATTTCATAGTCACTCTTCGAATTCTGGTTTTAATATTGTTTCTCTTGTATATTGATATTCTTTTCAATCTTTTATTCAAGTGAAATTAAGAATAAACTTAATTTCTTTTTCTTTATCCCAGTCTATAAATAATTTATCCTTTGATTCAAAAATAAATGTAGTTTCTAAATTTCAACTATATTCTTTTTTATATTTTAAGTTAAATTTTTTTATTTTTATTTTTTTATTATTTATTAATAAAAATCAATTAAGATTTGTTACTTCATTAAAGTTTCAATAAATAACAAAATTATATTTATAGGGAGAAGATAATATAGTTTTTTTATATATAAAAGGTATTATTAACTTTTCTTTTTTATATGGTATCATACTAAAATTAATTCATTCTTTTCTACCTCATACTTCAGTTGTATAGTTATAATATTTTATATTTGTTAATAGAGTATAAGGATAATAATAATTTATAATAATTAACCCTGTTAATAATAATATAATAATGTACTTTTTCATAAAATTATAAGTTATTTAATTAATATTTAGAAATATTTCTCCAATTATAATAATGGAATATATCATAATAAAAATAAAATCATGCTTATTAAAATCATAACTCAGATTATAAATCAGAAAACATTTATTCTAAATAATAAAGGATTATTAATTTCTTTTCTATAAATAATTCAAAATCATCATCAAAATAAAAATAAGGGAATAAATGAAAATAATGATATCCAGCTATCTCATATATAAATATATGTTAAATAGCTAATCATTCAAAAGAATCATATTATAATATTACTAATTCAGTCATAATAATCTTGCTTACTTTTATTTTTTAAATAATTTTTGAATCAATATATTAAAAATCATATTGATAATATTAACAATATATCTAAATTATTCATAATTAGTTATTTAAAAAAGTAATTAACTCAAGCTGAAAATCATATTCATGTAAGTTTATCAATTGCTATATTAATTTTTCATGTAAAATTTGTTATAAATCTTCAATTTGAAGAATTATAAAACCTTCAAATTTTATTAATAGCTAAATTTACTCATGTCGTACTTTTAGCTATAATTTTTCATCCAGCAAAATTAACAAACCCTGTAATAATTTTCTTTCCAGCTTTTTCTGTATTTCAGGTAATGAAAAAGTCTGAAATTCATAAACCTACATCTACTCCTGTACTAGTCCCCATCATGGTTAAACCAATAGGAATCAGAGCTTGAGCTCATGGAATAAATTAAGCAGCTGTTACACCAAGTCAAGCATATCAAATAATAGAATTTGCAAATTCTACATTATTTATAGCTTCTAGTATAGCTTTTTTAACTTCCCCACTCGGATCAACAAACATAACCGGATTATTCCCAACATACCTATACAAATTCACATCATCTCAGATATCAATTGGGTCTCTGCTGATGAATCTACCCATATTTGGGTCATAATACCTTGCTCTGTTGTAGTATAATCTAAGCTCAACATCATATTCTCTACCAGTAAATAGTCTAGTATTTCCTATCTTTGAACTGTATTCTCATTCTAGATTTCAGAAACTGTCATAACTATAGATTTATAATCAAAAGGAGAAAAATTTCTCCTTTTGATTTACTTGTCTTCATTTTCTATTTTTTCTATAAAATCTTTCAAAAATAATACATCTTCTCAACAGTTGTTTAATGATATATAACAATCTGTTTTTGTTTCTGAAGTAATTCTAGAATATTCAATTCATTTAGGTGGATTAAACTCTATTTTATACTTTCTAATTCAATATAATTTATCTCATTTGTAATAAAATGAATAAGAAAGATCTCATTTACTTCATATTAAAACGATACTTTTTTCAAAAAATCAGTTTTTTAATTCATATTTCAAATATTTAATTGTTCCTACATTATGAACATACTCTTGATTTATTATTCATTTTTCAATATTTTCTTGATATTCTACAATATATTTTTTATCTAACTCATTACCTGATCCGTATCTTTTTTCTAAACTATCTATACTAATTTTTATATCATTAGGTATATCTTTTATATTTGTTATTTTTGTATAAAGATGATCTGACTCTCATATTCATTCATTTAAGAATTTATTCTTTGTACTATTTTCTATTATTTTAGAATTATTATTTAATGTGTTATTAGTTTTATTATTAATATTATAAATATTAATTACTAAACATATAGATATAACTATTAAAACACTAATGAATATACTTATATTCATTTTTTTAAAATACTTTTTCATATTTTATTATTTAAATATTAAATCTTTAATTATCATTTAAAAGCTATAAAACCATCTTCATCAACTTCTCAATTATTAACCATATTTCTTAATTCTTCTGGTGTAAATCAAAAGGATTTATCAAAATGAACATATTCATAGGGGTCATCCCAATCTCAAGACTATCAAAATCATAGATCTTTACCAATTTCACTAATTTGTTTCCAATTATGGTTATAATTTATATCTCAATTTTCTTCTAAACCAACAATATCAATAGCTAATCAATAATTATGATAACTTTTCCCTCACTGTGCACGGGTTCTTCATTCTAAAAATGCAATATTTTGATCTTCTATACTTCTAAATGCTGTAGAAACTCTTAAATGTATTCATAATTCATCATAGACTCTATTTATAAAAATCTTTGTTTTTTTTCTAATCATAGGATGAAGTGTTTTTATTCTTTTTTCTGTAACATAATCCCACACTTCATGGTTATATTTATCCTTATTTACTACTGACTTACTACCTAACCCAATATTATCAGTAAAATTAATTGGATTGTTTTTTGTATACCTATACAAATTCACATCATCTCAGATATCAATCGGGTCTCTGCTGATGAACCTACCTATATTTGGGTCATAATATCTTGCTCTGTTGTAGTATAATCCTAACTCTACATCATATTCTCTACCAGTAAATAGTCTAGTATTCCCTATTTTTGAACTGTATTCAGATTCTAGATTACCGAAACTATCATAGCTATAGATTTATAATCAAAAGGAGAAATTTTTCTCCTTTTGAGTTTAATCCTCTCAATTTAAACAGTATATATCATTATTGATACTACATCAAATTTTTCAAAGAAATTCAATATATTTAGGTTCTATATAATATCAAGGATTAGCTTTACAATAATTATATATGACAATAGATAATTGAAAATCAAATCATTTTTCCTTTAATTGTAAAAGTTTATCTTTCAATGGGAATAGTATTTTAAATAAAGCATCTAAATGAGTATCTATTTCATCTATTTTATGATTTATTCAAGATTTCTTTATCCAAATATATTCATTATTTACAGCTCATTTTGTATTATTATTTATTTTTCATCATTTTTCACAAAAATCATCATATTTTATTCATAAAAAATCATTAATAAAACTATTTCAATATTTTTCTGAAAATATTGAAAAATCTATATATAATTCTTGCATACTTTTTTATTAAGGGATATTATTAATATTTATATCTATATATTCAGGGATAGAGTTTCATTTTCAAGTTTTTCTTTTATAATATATATTTCAACTTTTATCTTTAAAAAGATCAAATTTAGATCCTCTTTTTTTAGGTTTTACCTTATGTATTTTTATTCATTGTTTTTGTATTCTTCTAATTTCTCAGTTAGATAATTCTTTATCTTGTTTAAAATTATATCATTTTTTTCATTTCTTAACCTTTTTCCCAGCTTTATAACTTGCTTTAATAGCATCACCAACACCGGGAATAAATCAAACTCAAGCCATAACTACACCAGTAGTAGTTCAGTATTTTAGTTGGTAGCTTAAGTCTCTTATATCAGCCAGTTGTCATACTACAGGAACAAAACCCATAAGTATTTGTCATGCTGTACTATATCAGTTTCAATTACTATGGTAATCTCATTTGAATAATCATGATATAAATTGCTTAACTTCCCCTGTTGGGTCAGTATAAATCAAAGGATTATTCCCAACATACCTATACAAATTCACATCATCTCAGATATCAATTGGGTCTCTGCTGATAAACCTACCCATTTCTGGGTCATAATACCTTGCTCTATTGTAGTATAATCCTAACTCAACATCATATTCTCTACCAGTAAATAGTCTAGTATTTCCTATTTTACTACTATATTCACCTTCTAATTTACCGAAACTATCATAGCTATACTCCTCAACTAGGTAACCTCTGTAATCTGTGATTCAGATAACACTACCTAGGTGATCTTTGTGGTAGTAGTATGGTTTTGTGATTATGGCTTTGCTTGCTATATAATCCTCGCATAGTGTTACTACTTTTGAGAAATAGTATTTGGTAAATAGT
>CAYFMG010000002.1:0-90127 GCA_964344155.1 uncultured Candidatus Peribacteria bacterium
TAGTTCCCAAGATAATCAGGATACTTATCACAACTATTAATTCTACTAATGTAAAACCTTGTTTTGTTTTATTCATATGTATATTTTAAAAAATAATATATACTATATATATATAACTTCTATACTTTTTGCAAATTTTTTTGACTCTAAAAAATTTATATGATAAAATTAAGTTATATAATATTTATTAATTCCAAATAAAAGAGAAAAATGTTGAAAACCTATAGTTCTAAATTAAAAAATTTCAGTACAATTAGTTTAACTGAATTAAATGCCAAAGCTAGTTATCTTAAAAGAAAAGATAGAAAATTTTTACTAAATTGAAAACAGTTTAGTGATATTTTAACTGATCTTAAAAAAGATTTTTGTGTACTTGAAATAAAAGGTAAAAAAGTTTTTTCATATGATAATGTTTATATGGATACTGAAGATTATCTTTTTTATAACCAACATCAAAATAAAGAAAAACTAAGAACAAAGGTAAGAACAAGATATTATGTTGATTCAAACTTAGCGTTCTTTGAATACAAACAAAAAAATAACTGAGTAACTACAAAGTATAGATATGATTTCCCTGCTGAAGAACATGGTTTTATGACAAAAGGTAAAAAAAGATTTTTTGAATGAGTTTGGCAAAGTCTTTATAATAACTTAAAAGCTCCAAAACTAACTCCGGCTATAAAAACTAAATATAAAAGAATTACTTTGGTTAGTAAATGTGGTTCTGAAAGATTAACAATAGATTTTGATATAAGAACTCTTGACTTAAGAGACAAAAATGCAAAAGAAGTTAATCTAAAAAACTTAATAATTGTTGAAAGTAAATCTTTAAATAATGTTTGTAATAGTTGTAAAATAATAGAAAGTCATTGAATAAACAAAGCTAGATCTTGTAGTAAATATTCTCTTTGAGTTATATATTCTGGTCTTGCTAAAAAATATGATACATTCAAAGAAACTATGGAAAAAATTAAAGAAATCAGACTTGATACTTTAAAAAACAGAACTAGAAAAACAAATACAAAAACTATAACAAAGACTCAATTTTCAAGAAAAAAACTTAATACTAAAAAATAGTATTAAGTTTTTTTTATTTTAAACTGTATTTTCATTTTTCTTCATCACTAATTATTTGCTTATCCTGAAATGCAACTACTCTTTTTTTCATTGAGTTAACTATATTTTCATCATGTGTAGCCATTATTACAGTTTTTCAATCAGTATTTATATCTGAAAATATATCCATAATTTCTTTTGCTGTATCTGGGTCTAGATTTCATGTTGGTTCATCTCAAATAATTATTTTTGGATCATGAACCAAAGCTCTAGCTATAGCTACTCTTTGTTTTTCTCATCAACTAAGCTCATATATAAACTTATCTTTTTTAATAAGTAGTCATACTTTTTCTAGTGCTTCTGGAACTTTTTTTCTTATTATATTTTCAGAGTACCCACATACTTCCATTGCAAACGCTACATTTTCATATACTTTTTTTGATTCAAGTAATTTATAGTCTTGAAATATTACTCCTATCCCTCTTCTATAATTAAGTAATGTTTGTTCTGTTAATCATTTATATAATGCTAGATTATTATCTAATATAATCTCTCCAGATTCTGGTTTAAAGTCTCATATCAAAGATCTTATAAGACTTGTTTTTCAGCTTCATGAATAACCTATAAAAAAGACAAATTCCCCTGTTTTTATCTCAAGATCAATATCTCTAAGAATTGTTTTATTTCAAAAAGCTAATGTTACGTTATCTATTTTCATATTTTTTTAATTAAGTTTTTTTAAATTATTTATCATATATAAGATCTTTTTCTTTTGGAATAAAAAGTCAATCAGCATCTCTAACTATATCATTTCAATGGTATTTTATAATTCAATCTTCACTATCATCTATTGGGACTATATATATATCTTTTCATGTATCTGTTTCTCATTTAAGTTTATATAAAAGTGTTCCTGGACTAGTTACTTGTAAAAATAATCAATAACTTTTATTTACAAAATCAAAATTATATTCATCTCAAGTAATAGTTGGTGACAAACTCAAAGCTCAGGCTGTATTTTGTATATATCAACTTCCGGAAGTTATAGCTCAATAAAGAGTATCAATAACGACTAATTCATTATCATTATCATATCTACTTTTATCAAACTCTGCTAATAAAAGGTTTGCATTTTTGTCTACTTCTAAATTTAAAACTCATGATCAAACATTTCATATTTTTTCATTAAAACTATCATCATTATTTGTATTCACATCAATTATCTGAGTATATGAACTTGAATTCCAAAATATCTTTTTATATTTTGAATCCAAATCAGCATAACCAAACAAAGTTTTTCTACCCAAATTATCATCATCAACATAAGATCCTGGATAGTAAATAGTTCAAGTTGAAGTTACACTATAATTATCACTATCAAAATCATCATCATAAGAATCTGTAGTTAAAAAACTAGATAAAGCAAAACTTATAACAGTAGTATCACCATCTGAAAAAGGAGTATCTCATATACCATAAGTTATTCAAATAGTAGATCACATATATTCAGCTTGTTCTATATCTGTAAATTCACTATCAAAATAAAGTTTTACAAGATTTCAAAAATAATATCATTCACAATGAATTGATCCACCTGAGTTAACTATATTTGTTCAAATTATATCTTTGTTAGTTGAACCACTCATTGTTACAGTAAATAATCCTGGACATGCTACTGAATCAACAAATCATCATCAATTTGAATTGAATTGCCTATCCATGTCTACTAGTTTTTTTCAATCATCAATTATATTTGAATATAGTTTAGTATCTATATTGTAGTAGTCATCTATATTAAATAAGTATGAATTATTTTTTAGTATTATACTAGCAAAAACTAGTGACAAAGAAACCAAAAATAATACATAAACTAAAATAGCTGCTTTTTTATTGTTTTTCATAATATTAAAAGTTTATATTAAATTTTTGTAAAAAGTCTTTTGGTAATCCCATCCGTTCTTCTCAAATAAGTTCTTCTCTAAAATTAAGATCTATATCCATATATAAATCAAATATTTGTCCTGAACTGTAAGATACAAAACTCAAATTTTGTACTTTTATATCTGAGTAAACATTATCTTCATAAAACTGTATACTTGAAATATTATTTGGATCAGTTTCTAGTAGTGTTTTTTCATTACTAGATAATTTTTTAAATCATATTCATTTGTTTTCATATATATTACTTCCTGTACTTACTTTTAGTGTATCTAAGTTTACAGATCAAAATAATAAAGCCTCTGCTTCGCTAGATGTAGTTTCCATTAAAAAGACATCACTTCATGTAGAAGTATCAATTAGTATAGATCAAGTGTTATAATAGTTACGATAATTATTTAAATCGCTAGAAAAACTATAAATAGACTCCAAAACTTTTACTTCAGTTTTTGAATTACCTATTCATTCTACTGTATCAAACAAGAAAACGAATATAAAGGTCATTACTAAAGAAGATATAAAAGTAGCTATAAGTACTTCTGTAAGAGTAAATGCCTTATTTATTTTTAGTGTTTTTTTATTTTTATTCATTTTTTATTTTTTAACTTTACAAAACTTATTATTTTTATACAATTTTCATTATAATAATTTTTTATTTTTTTCAAAATGATAAAAAACAATTCTTGAGATTCTATAATCTGAGTTATGATATGAATTTTTATGATAGCGTTTATTATAATGGGAATTTCTAACCTATTAATTAACTCCAAAGCTCTAATAAATGAGTATGATAATAAAAAATTTGTAACTATACTTGAAAACAATTCTAATAATATTATAAACAAGTTAGATACTAGTAATTTAAGTGTTTGAACTGAATTTTATGTATATAAAGATAGTAGTTTAAAAGAATTTGTAATTTTTACCTGAGCTACTAATGAGGAATATAAATATATAGATTATCTTTGAAATAAAATTGATGATATAGAAAATTTTGAGTGAGAAATTTTTAGCAGAGTATTTAATGTAGAAAGATCTGATAATATATCTTGAAATGAACAAAGTCTAATAAAAATAAATATAAAAAAATATATTGGGGAGTAAATAATTTTGCTAAAAAATTATTTTAATTATAATACCCACACTTTTATAAATAAAAACTATTAAATATGATAAATAAAAACAAGCTATCAGCTTTTACAATGATTGAATTAATGATAAGTATAACGATAGTAGCTATATTAACTACTATATGACTTTATACATATGTATGATACTTAACTGATTCTAGAGACTTAGAACGTCAAACTAGTATAACTGAAATAAAATCAGCTCTAAAAACTTATAAGCAAAAAAGATGAAACTATCCTAAACCTTGAAATAGTTTTAATATAACTAATAATTGAAAAGTTGTAGCTAAACAATGACTTTTAAATGAAACTGTAAAACTAAGTACAATGGAATCTATACCTCTAGATCCATATACTGACTCAAATTATTCATATTCAATAACAGCAAATAAACAAGAATTTCAAATAAGCCTTACTTTAGAAAATGTTGATTTACCTGTAGCTTTACTAGCTGGTGATTACAAAACTGTTTCAGAAAATGTATTACCTACTATAATGTTAGCAAAATCTTGAACTAGTGATGTTGAGATTCATGATGGAGTTTGAAACTGAACGGAAAATAGAAAGTTATTTATATTTGATAACTGAAAAAATGTTACCTATACTCTTTATGACCCTTATGAACCTTATTCAACTTGAGAAGATTTAAATACACTAAAAACTTCTGATTGAGTAAAATTCTGGCAAAATAGTGATTATAGAAGTTGTATTGAAATTAAAGAAGCTTGAAAATATATACATGATTCTTGAACTGAAGAGTACCAAATTACTGATTCTGACTGAATACTTACAAACACTTGATGTACTATAAACTAAAAAAGAGAAATTCTAATTGAATTTCTCTTTTTTTAATGCTTCTATTTTAACTTCTTTTTGTTCTCAGTTTTTTAAATCTTTCACAACAACTATTCCCTTGGATTTTTCATCTTCTCAAAAAATAATTACATACTCTATATTTTTATTATTTGCATACTTTAATTGTTTTTGCATTTTTGTATTTGAATCTAGATAAATTTCTGTACTTATAGAATTTCATCTAAGAGTTTTTAATATAGATAAATAATCAAGTAAAAATTTCTCATCCATATTTACAACTAAAACTTTTGTAGGTGTTTTTTTAGAAACTTGTAATTTTCATAACTCTTTTAATACAGATAATAATCTAGATAATCATATACTTCCTCATACTCATGGAAAATTATTTTTTGTAAAGTTTTCTGCTAAATTTTCATATCTACCTCAGGAACTAACACTTCACATAGATTCAGCTCAAGAAATAAAAGTTTCAAAAACTGTTCCTGTATAATAGTTAAGTCCTCTAGATATAGATGGGTTTATTTTTATACTTTTTGTTTCAACTCCAAGAGTAAGTAAATTTTTATAAACATATTCTAACTCTTCTAATCACTCTTTTAAAGTTTCATTATCTATATCACTAAAATATTTTAAAATATCTTCACTTGTTTTTTCTTCTCATGTTCTAATAAAAGATAATATATCATTTATTTGTTTCTCTGATACTCATAAATCCTCAAGCATAGGAACAATAGTTTTTACCTTATCCTTTTTATCTATTATAGAAATAGTTTTAACTATATCCTCTATTCAAATACTTTCTAAAAATCAAACAAGTAGCTTTTTATTATTTATATTTATATTAAAATCTCAAAAAGATAATTCTTTCAAAGAGTTATGTATAGTTGAAATAATTTCTACATCAGCAAATAAAGGTAGTGTTCAATTTCAAATAATATCAATATCTGCTTGATAAAACTCTCTATATCTTCCCTTTTGTGGTCTTTCTCACCTATACACTCTTCCTATATGTTGTCTTTTAAATGGAAAATTCAATTCTCATTCATACTGAGCTACATATCTAGCTAATGGTACTGTCAAATCAAATCTCAATCATAAAGAAGCTTCTTTACTTTCTTCATCATGAATTCTATGTATTCCATATATTTCATTATCATCTGCTCATTTTGAAACAAGGACCTCTATCCTTTCTATTGCTGGTGTATCAATAGAAACAAAACCTGACATATCATAATTTTTTTTAATTACTTCTTTATAATTATCCTCTATCAACTGATATTCAGGTAAGTTTTCATAAAATCATGAAATAGCTTGTGGTTTTATCATTTTATTAAAGTTATAATATATTTTTTATATATTAATAAAATCAGCTTAAAAATCAAATTTATTCCCTAAATGAAAGAAAAAAATAGAAAAACGTGCAATTATTTGATTTATTTTTCAAAATAGTTTAGAATTAAATGTAAGTAATATTTTTTAAAACTTAAAAATTTGAATATGGGACAATCTCCAAAAATAGATTTAACATCTATAATGACAAATAAAAAAGAGGAAACAAAAGAAGAAACTCTTGAAACTTCTACTGAAACAAATACAGAAACTGTAGAAGAAAATACTTCTGAAGAAAAAACAGAAACTAAAAAACCTCATGTTTCTCTTGGTTCTATTAGATCAGCTAAGCTTCAAAGTGAAATTAAAGAAGAAGCTAAAGAAGAAGCTGAAAAAGAACATGAAGAAAGAAAAGAGGAAATAACTGAAGCTTTTGAAGATGCTAATAGTAGTAATGATGAAAATCATGAAGATTTTAAAGAAGATACTTTAGAATATATTCAGGATAAAATAAATAAAGAAGTAGAAGAAGAAACTAAAAAGAAATTAAATATAGAAGAAGTTAATTCTGAAGAAGAAGAAATATTCTGAAACTATAAATCTGATTTCAAAAAAGAAGAAGAGGAAAAAGAAGAAAATGAAACTGAAAAAGAAAACTCAGGTGATGATCTTTTATCTGCTCAAGAACAAAAATTAGCAGAAGAAAAAACTGAAACTGAAAAAGAAGTACAAACTGAAGTAAAAGAGGTTGAAAAAGTAAAAGAAGTAGTGAAAGAAGTTGAAGTTGAAAAAATTAAAGAAGTAGAAAAGGAAGTTGAAAAAGAGGTTGAAGTTGAAAAAGAAGTACAATCTGAAACTGAAGAAGAAGATACAAAAGAAGAAAAAACTGAAGAAAACAAAGAAGAAGAAACAAAAACTGAGGAAAAAGCTGAAGAAGTTAAAGAAGAAAAAACTGAAGAAGAAGCTGAAGAAGTTAAAGAAGAAGATGAAACTGAAGAAAATAAAAATAAGAAAAAGAAATACAAATGGTATGTTTTAGCAACTATTATTATATTTATTATAGCTAATTTTGTTATAATACCAGAAAACAGAAATAAAGTAACAACAAGTGTTAGTAACTTTAAATCAACATATATTGATGGTGAATGGAAACAAGAAATTATAAAAGTTGAAAAATATTCTTTTGGAGTATTCTACCAAGAAAAATTATTCTCTGATACAATATATAAATACAATAATATAGAATATAAAAATAAAGCTGAGTTAGATAATGTAATATCTAAAGAAGTTGAAATGTATAAACAAAGAGAAGCAGAAGAAGCAAGAAGAAGAGCTGAACAAGAAAGAATCAGAAAAGAACAAGAAGAAAAAAGAATACAAAATGAAAAAATTAGAAATGCATTTTTAAATGTTTTTAAATAAAATAATGGCTAGAAATAGCCATTATTTTATTTAAACATAAGATATAAAATGAAAAAAAGTAAAAAAGTAAAGAAAATAGGACTTTTTTCTTTACTTTTTATATATAAATATGTTAAAATATATATAATAGATTATTTAATAATACAACACAATGAATAAAAATTTAGATATAGATTCTTTAAATCTAAAAAAAGAAGTTCCTAACATAGTGGACTACATAAATAATATGTTCAAAAGTGCTATTGAAATAGGTGCTTCAGATATACATATTGAACCTACTGAATTTTTCTTACTTATAAGATTCCGTAAAGATGGTGATTTTATCCTTTATGATAAACTAGGTATAGAAACTATTAGTTGAGTAGTTACTAGATTAAAAGTATTATCAAAAATAAAAATTGATGAAAACAAAAAACCTCAAGATGGTAAAATAGTTTATCTATATGAAAAAGAAAGTAAAAATATAGATATCAGACTTTCTACCCTACCAACAAACTATTGAGAAAAAGTGGTAATGAGAATCCTGAAACAAGATGAATCATTAATAAATATAGAAGCTTTATGATTAATAGATGTTAATTTAGAGAAAGTAAGAGAAAACTTAAAAAGTACTTATTGAATTATATTAGTAGCATGACCAACAGGTTCATGAAAATCGACAACACTATTTGGTATATTAAAAAACTTTAATCCTTTAGAGTACAATATATCTACTCTAGAAGATCCAGTGGAATACGATATTGAATATGTAAATCAATCTCAAGTAAAACCAGAAATTGGTTATACATTCTCAACATGATTAAGAAGTCTAGTTAGACAAGATCCTGATATCATAATGGTATGAGAAATCAGAGATAAGGAAACAGCAATCCTTGCAGTAGAAGCTGCATTAACAGGTCACTTGGTATTATCAACAATCCATACCAACTCAGCAGCCTGAACAGTACAAAGACTTATAAACATGTGAGTAGAACCTTTCTTATTAGCATCAGCTATGAAAATGGTAATCTCTCAAAGATTATGAAAAAGAATATGTACTCATTGTAAAGAAGAATACAAACCAAAAGAATACGAAATTAAAAAATCAAGAGAAATTCTAGGTTCTATAGTAGATAAAGAAGAACTTGATAACTTACAATTCTACCATGGTAAAGGATGTGAAAAATGTAGTAATACATGATATAGCGGAAGACTTTGATTTCATGAAGTATTAGTTGTTTGAGATTATCTTGAACCATTAATCTTAGAAAAAGAAAGTGCTAATGCTATGAAAGAAGAAGCAGTTAAAAATGGAATGGTTACAATTACTCAAGATGCTTTATTAAAAGCTCTAATCTGAGAAACAACTGTTGAAGAAGCTTTAAAACTTATATAATATTTAATACAATTAAAAAAAATGTGGAATTTTTTTAAAAAGAAAAAAGTAGACAATGAAAAGATAAAAGAATTTGATAGCGCTCTAAAAGCTATCAATATCTTTGTTGTGTTGTCTGAATGGAGTAAAGCAAAAAAATGATTAGAAGAAATTGAGTATAAAGAAAAAGAATCTTTAAATGCTGTTTTAAAAGACTTAGATACTCTAGATGATAAAGATAAAAGTATCTTAAAGAAAAAAGACAAACTATCTAAAGAGTTTCAAAAGAAACAAAAAAGATTAAATAAGCTAAGAGAAGATGTAGAGAAAAAAGAAGAAAAATATAATATAAAAGTTGAGAAAGAAAGATTTAAAATCAGATTTAAAAAAGTAAAAGATGAAATAGAATCTCTAGTTTGAAACAAGAAAAATGATCAAGCATTATGATTATTAAAAAACTTTTTATCAGAAAACGCTGATAACTCTTCTGTTATAAGATTTTATAACAAACAAAAAGCTAAAATCCTTAAAAGTAAGGAAAAAGTTAAAAAAGAAAATGAAGAAAAAGTTAAAAATAATGCTAGACTTGAAGCAATGAACTTGATTTGAGAAACGGCAAATATAAAAGAAAATAAAGAAGAAAATGAAAAAGAAAAATCATTTTTTGAATCAATCAAAAGTCATGTTAATTTCTATAAAACTCTAAAAGAAAAAATCAAAAAGAAAAAACTTCTTGATGAGATTAACCTACTTATAGAAGAGGATTCTAAAATCAAAAATGATCTAGCTGCTAGAAAACTTGCTAATATACATAAATGATTAGTAAAAGAGTTAGCAAATAATAAAATCGTTTGATATGAATTATATTGAAAAATTCTTTGAGCAGATAAAATATCAGGTGATACATTTTGATTTGTAGAAGATGATGATAAATATAACTTCTTTTTATGAGATGCAACATGACATGGTATTAGAGCTTGATTTATAATTACTCTACTTAGTAGATTATTTAATAAATACGTTAAAAAGAGTGATCTAAGAGGTCTTACTTATGAAATAAATAATGGATTAAAACAAGATTTAAAATCAAGAAACTTTATTACAGCAATATTTTTTGAAGTATTTAAAGATGATGTTTCAAAAATTAAATTTGTATGAATGTGACATGAACCTATTTTAATATATAGAAAACAATTAGGAAAAGTAGAAAAAGTTATACCATGAGGTCTAGCTGCTTGAATTAGACTAATTAATAAACCTACTGATATTAAGATAAAAGAGTTAGAACTAAATGATGGAGATATACTATTAACGTATAGTGATTGAATAGTTGAAAATAAAAATAGTGAATGAGAATTTTACTGAATGGATAGATTAGAACATGCTCTACAAACTATCTGAAAGTCAAATGCTGAAATAACTAAAATATATGACTATATAATAAATGATATAAAATTATTTAGAGGTTGAGCTCAATTTGATGATGATGTAAGTGCATTAATATTAAAAAGAGAAAACAAAAAAGATATAGTTGATGAACATTCTGAATATCTAGAAAAAATAAAAACAAAAGAATGATTAAAAACTAGCGAACTGAAAAAATTAAAATGAAAATCTAAAGAAGAAATAGATAAACAAATAGAAGAAATTAAAAAAGAAAAAGAAACAAAAAGAATAATTAAGAACCTAGAAGGTTTATATTATACTTGAGAAATTCTTAAATTAAAACAAGAAGCAATTAGACATATCAGAGATTGATATATCGATAAAAAAATTAACTATTACCTTAAAAAAGCAATAGATAATGAAACTGCTTATAAAGTAGAACAAAAAAACCAAAAAATAACAAGTAAATATCATATATTAGATGAATTATTTACTAAATGAGATTATGATACTGTTATATCAGAAATAGAAGAAATAATTTCAAAAGATTGAAATATATAATACCCCCTTTAAAAAATTAAAAAATAATAAAATACTATGTTTTGAAACAAGTTTTATGATAAGTACTGAAATTTCAGAAACCAAAAGTTTCTTGATCTTTTAGAAAAAGCTAGAAAAGCTAAAAGAAATAAACAATTAAATAAAACAGGTAGTGATTTACTAAATTTAGAAATCACGCTATTTGAAACGGTTTCAAAAAAAGAAGTATGGGGATTTATTAATAAGTTTTCTATATTTGTAAACTCTGGTATTGATATAAAATGAGCATTATCTATATTGGTAAAACAAATTAAGAATCCTATGTTAAAAAGGATTGTTACAGAAATGCAAGAAAATCTTAATCATGGTATAAGTATAAGTGAAACAATGAATCAATACCCAAAAATATTTGATTCTCTAACAACAGCACTTGTATCTGTATGAGAAAAAACAGGTCAATTGGGTAAAATATTAGCAGAACTTGATGCTAATTTACTTGAAAACATAGAGTTAAAGTGAAAAGTTAAATGAGCGATGGTTTACCCTATAGTTCTACTTTGACTTACTATTACAATGGTAATAGGTATGATGGTATTTATTGTACCAAAAATTACTGAATCATTTAAAAAAGCCTGACAAGATCTACCATGATTAACTCAATTTGTAGTAGATATATCAAATTTCTTTATAAATGATTATTGAAAAATAGTAATATGACTTATTTTATTTATAATTATACTTAAGGTTATAAATAAAACTTACCTTTGAAAATTTTTATTTGCAAAGATGTATACAAACCTACCTATTTTCTGATATGTAGTAAAACAATCTAATATAGTATACTTTATTAAATCATTTACAATACTTCTTGATTCATGAGTACTATTACTTGAATCATTGAAAACATCTAGTAAAGTAGTTCCAAACCTAGCCTATAAAAAAGAGCTAATCAGAATTAAAAATGAAGTTGAAGTTTGATTAACTATATCAAAATCTTTATGACTAAATCTAGATTATGAATCTAGTGTTTACCTAAACAAACTTTTTCCAGAAGAATTTGCTTATGTAATAAGTACATGAGAAGAAACATGAAGTTTATCAGACTCTCTTAAAAAAGTATGAGCAAACTATAACTGAGAATTAAAAAGATATATATGAAATATGTCTAGTCTAATGGAACCGGTTATTATCGTAATTGTCTGAGTACTGGTTGGTACTATAGTAGTTGCAATAATGTTACCTTTCTTTGAAATATGAAAGGTTGCAAAAAACTTATAAAAAAATTGTACAAAGATATAAAAGAAATCTTAAAAAAACTAAGGTTTCTTTTATTTTTTTCTATTTTTAATTGTGAAAATATGCTTTTTTTATTATAGGTATTTTTTTAATAAAAATTAATATTATTTTCCTTTTTATATAGGATAAAAGTTATAACTTTGACTTTTATTTTTTATATTTTGTAATATTTAATCATAAAACTTTTTTAATATAATGTCTAGTTAAAAAGGTAAATAAAGTTTGCATTTTTGTATAAAAAAAAGTAGAATACCCTTGTCTTAATAAATAAGACATTTATTAAATTTATTTTTGTATTTTATTTCCTAATCATAATATAAAATGAGAAATACAAAATCTGCGTTCACTTTAGTTGAACTTATCGTTGTAATTACGATTTTAGCTATCCTTGGTACTATTGCATTTATTTCTTTACAAGGATACTCTGCTGATGCAAGAAACTCTAAAAGAATTTCTGATCTTGGTAACATCCAATCAGCTATGACTTTAAAACAAGTTGAAGGTACTCCTTTAATGTCTTTCGTTACTAGTGATACTAATAATAGAATAGCTTCTATAAGTATTGCTGGTGCTAATGCTGTTGCTGGTACTGATTACGAAGCTGGTACTCCAACTTACTCAGTATTAAACGTTGCTGCTAAAGATTTCCAAGATCCAATGGGTGATGATTATAGAATCGGTGTTACTACTAAAAAAGGTGGTGCATTCGAAATCGCTGCTTCTATGGAAACTGAAGGTGCTAATGAAGCTATGGTTAATGGATCATATGTAGCTAGAACTAACGCTGCTAAAACTCCATCTGCTATAAGTGGTCAAAAATTAACTATGGCTGCTAGTGAAGCTAACTTCTTCAAAGTTAATGATACAGTAGTTGATGGTTCTGGTAATACTAATACTGTTTCTTCTGTAGGTAGAGATGGTGTTACTGTTAGATTAGCTAACACTTTCACTGGTTCAACTATAGCTTTAAACGCTAATGAATCAGATGGTCTTATCGGTGAAGCTGGTGCTGCTACTGGTGTAGTTACTCACCAAGGTACTGTTTTACCTTACTAATAAGCTGAACGCTAAAATTTAGTTTAAAAAAAAGAATTCCATTTGGAATTCTTTTTTTTGTTGTTTTATATTTATATATATAAGTAATCAAAGGGCTAAAGCCCTCTGTTGACATCTATTGCCCTATACTTTCTTTTATTAATTTTGGATTGTTAGAAAATTTTAATCATTCTTCATATGATATAATTTGAGAATTAATTAATTTAATAATATCAGTTTCAAGTAATTGCATTCATTCCCTAGCTCACATTTGTATAACAGAAGGAATTTGATGTAAATCATTTTCTCTAATTAAGTTAGCTACTGCTGAGTTTTTATAAAGTATTTCTTTTGCTAATTTTACTCCGGTACCATCACTTACTTTCAATAATCTTTGAGAGAAAACTGCCACTAAAGAATCTGCTAATTGCATTCTTACTTGATTTTTATCTTCTCAACTAAAACTATCAAGTATTCTTGTTATGGTTTGATAAGCACTTCTAGTATGTAGAGTAGAAAATACTAAGTGACCTGTTTCAGTCAGTCTTAGCGCCATTTCCATTTCAGCTCTATTTCTCATTTCCCCAAAAAGTATTACTTGAGGGTTTTGTCTCATTGCTCAGATTAATCATGTTTCATAATCAGGTATATCTCTTCAGATTTCTTTATGCTCCATTATAGACATTTTATGTGGATGAACATATTCAATAGGATCCTCAATGGTAATTATATGTTTATTATAATTACTATTAATATAATCTATCATGGCAGAAAGAGTTGTTGTTTTACCTGATCAAGTAGGTCAAGTTACAAGTATTAATCATTGTCACAGTTTAGTTACATCTTTATATATTTGAGGTAGTCATAAATCCTCTATTTTTGGTATATCTGCTGTTAATAATCTTAAAACAATCATATAATGTCACATTTGATATGAAACATTACATCTAAACCTTCTATCACTAAATGAAAACGAAAAATCTAGGTTTTTTGTTTCATCTAAAGATTGTAGTTGTTCTTTTGTTATAATAGATTCAGCAAATGCTAGAGTATCTTTTGCGCTAAACTTTTCTACCCCGTCATCTATTCTAACAATTTCTCATCATATCTTTATAGCAGGATATGTTCATACAGTTATATACATATCACTTCATTCGTTATCTATCATAACTTGAAGTAGTTGATCTTTTATTAAATGATCTTCTTTTATAACTTTTTCCATTAAATTAAGTATTTAATTAATAATTAACTTAATTTTATCATACTTTGTTTATTTATGCAAAAATAAAAAGAAGTAAAACTAAATTAGTTTACTTCTTTTTTTATATTTTAATTACATGTTTTTTCTTCTGAAAAAGAATACCGTATTTACAATCAAAGCTAGAGTTATTAAAATCCATGTAGTAGGTCATGTTTCAGGAATTTCTTCTGAGTTCATTGCTACATCCTCAATATTTCCTTTATCTTCAGGAGCTTCTTCTACAACTTCTTCTTTTTTTAGAAAAGATGGAGTTTGTAAATCATATAAGTCTTCATTAAATGAAACATTTTCTCAAGCTGAATTAGATAAAGATAATATCATAAGTATATAAGCTGTTGAAGACAACATTTCTCTTTCTGATTTTACAGTTAATACACTATCTCAATTTGAAGATAAAGATTTAGTTCATACTTCTGCTAAAATTTTAAAATCAAATTCAGTTGCTGTAAGTTCTGTATTAGAAAATACTTCTATTGTTTTTGAATTTACTATATTTACTTTTTTAATTCATTCTTCTGTTTCTCATAAATCTTCATTCATAAATTCTCATGATAGATCTTCTTTTGTAACAAAGTTAAAGTTTCAAGTAGTTCAAGATATTGAAACTATTGTATAAGAAGTATCTGGTGTTAGTTCATCAGATAAGTTTACAACAACTTTTGTATTATCAACAGAGTCTTTTACTGAAAAACCTACTTTTATATCTTTTAAGATTTTTATATCTCATTCAACTTTTTCAGAAGAAAAAGTAACATCACTACTAGCTGTTAAGTTTATAGTATTAGTATCCATTACTTCTATTCTATTTATACTTGCAGCCAAAGCTGTAGAAGGTAATAATGCTAATATAGCTAAAGTAGCTAATAATTTAATTTTTATTATTTTCATTGGGCTTATTATTATATATATAATACCCTCTCAGTATAATAAATAAATAAAAAAAAACAAATAATTATTTGTTTTTTTTTATTTATTTTTATTTAAGAAACTTTCTAGTATTAATACAGCTGATATATCATCTTTTTTTCATGTTTTATTTTTGATTCACATACTGTCTAAAACGTGATCTGCTTCAAAACTAGTAAACCTTTCATCTGTTGTTTTTATTTGTATATCAGAAAAAATTACTTTTAGTTTTTCTATAAATTTTTTTGTCTTATCTAGTTGTTTTAAATTTTTACCATATAAATCATAAGGTAATCAAACTACAATTACTGATATACTGTATTTTTTTATTAGTGATTTTAACTCTGTTATAATCTTTGGTCTAGCAATTATTCATTTAGGAATAACTACTCATTCTATTTCTATAGCGATTCAACATCTTTTATCTCAAAGATCTATTGCTAAATACATATTACTGCTTTTTTATAATTATAAATACTTTTGCCATAGCATCTTTTCATAGTTTAACAAAAATCTGATTTTCTCATAGTTTTTTAATATGCCCATCTGGCATGTCTATATGTTTTTTTGTTAAGTCTATTTTAAATTTCTTTTTTATTTCTCTTATTATATCTTTTTCTCAGATTCCTCAATATACCTTGTCATTTGCTCAAGTTTTTAGAGCAAATTCTAGTTTTTGACCATTTAGTGTTTCAGATATTTTATGTCTATTTTCTATTAATTCTCTTTTATGTGCCTCTTCTCTTTTTAGTTTAGCTTTATGTCTACTTTCTGCTTCAGGAGTAAGTTCTATAGCTAAACCTTTTGGGAATAACATATTAGCTGCATACCCTGGTTTAACTTCTTTTATTTCTCACTGCTTTCATACATTTATTACATGTTTTAAAAATAGTACTTTCATCTTTTAGTTTTTTAGAAAATAATATTATTTTTCATCTTCTTCTACTTCAACATCTTCTACTTCAACATCTTCTATTGAAATTCTATATCATGTTAGTCTTGATGCTAGATTTACATTTAATCAGTTTTTTCATACAGCTTTTGCTCTTTGACTAGCTTCTATATAACATATTGCTGATTCTTCTTCTTCATCTACATCTACTCTTATTACTTCTGCTGGTGAAAGAGATTTTTTAAGTATTTCTCTTATATCACCATTATTTGATATTATATCTATTTTTTCTCATGATAATTCATCCATTACTCATTTTACTCTTATTCATTTTTGTCCTATTAGTGTTCCTACTGGATCTATTTCATCATAATTAGTAGAAACTAGTAATTTTGTTTTTACTCATGCTTGTCTAACTATATTATCTATTGTTATGATTCAGTCACTTATTTCAGATACTTGGTCTTTAAATATAGATGATACTAATTCTGGTCTTTTTCTTGATAGTATTACTTTTGGTGTACCTGTTTCATTTTTTGAAACTTCTGCCACATATAGATAAAATCTTGATCATGGTGCATAATTGTCTCTTGATACTTGTTCTGATTTTGGTAATACTACTTGATTTCAGTTATAATCAAATATTACTTTTCCTCATTCTACGATTTCTATTTTCATATTTATAACTTGTCCTTCTTTACCTTCAAATAGATCATAGATTCTTTCTTTCTCACTGTCCCCTATTTTTTGTATAATTACTTGTCTAGCTGCTTGACTTGCTATTCTTCAAAAGCTTTCTCCATCATCATCTGCATGTATTTCTTCTGTTACATCTATTTCTATTACATCTCATTCTTCATAATCGCTTGCATCTTCTCCTAATTCATCAAATGATATTTCAAGTGCTTTATTAGTTACTTCTTTTACTACTGTTTTTTCTATAGTTATTTGTATTTCATAGTTTTCAAAATCAAGTTTTACATTTACTTCTTCATCTTTTCCTGAGTAGTCTTTTTTGTATGCTGTTTTTATTGCTGCTTCTATTATTTCTATTAATTTTTCTTTAGGTATTTTTTTCTCTATTGAGATAATGTTTACAGCTTGTTCTATTTGCTTTAGATCTAACATAATTTTTTAATAATTAATTATAATATAATAATCCCCCTTTTTTAAAAGAAAACGAGAACTTGTTTTCACAAATCCCCGCTTTTTTTATCAAAAGTTAAAGTTATTTTATTTATTTTTTTTGTTTTTGCAAGTTTTTTCACTTTTTATTTGTTTTTCAGTATTTCGATTTCTTTCTTTAATAGTTCGATTTCTTTTAGTGCTTCTTGTAGTGCTGCAGTTAATAATGGTGTTACTTTTGCATAATCCATTGCTTGGTATTCTGGATTCCCTTCTGCATCTACTCAGTCTTTTTCTCCACTTACTGCTTCTGGTACAATTTCTTGTACTTCATGTGCTATAAATCAATCAACAGTTTCATTTTTATCAGATTTAAAGTTAAACCTAACTGGTTTCAATGCATTAACCCTAGCTACAGCATCACTCATAGGAACCACATTTTCTTTTAGTCTGTAGTCTGATGATGTGTTATATGCTGTTGATGATCCTGAAGTCCAGATTCCACCAACAGAACCATTACCATTCATAAATTGTACATATTGACGATTAGTTGTTCAGTTTCTCATTACTTGAATAAGTCATTTATTTATTCTAGTTAACTCTCATGTTGGAGGATATGCATAAGCATCTCAAAACCTAACATTTCAATCATTTTCAATTATCATTGGTGTATTCCAAGAAATTTGATTATCTGCTGTTCATGATTGAGCTACTTTGAATTCGTGTTTTCCTACTGTTTGTAGGTAAGCTGAAGCTTTTTGTGATTGTGTGTAGTAATTATTATTTCCAGAACCAACATAAGAATTATTCATAAGAAAAGTAGCTGGACCTGATCATCCTGAATCAGAAAGCGCTCAACCTGAATTCAAAAATAATTGTTTATAACTTGATGACGAGGCTCCTGCTGGTGGTGTTGTTCATATCCCTACATTACCATTAGCGTCTATTCTCATTCTTTCACCAGTTGAATAACCAATAATGAAATCCCTAGCAGATGTTCACTCTGAAACATCTAATGCTACATAATTACTAGTTCATTTTCAAGTTCTACTAGTTAATTTAAATGCAAGAGGATCTGTTGTATCATTAGATCAGAACTGTGCTATTGTTGATGCTGTATCTGTAGTTTTAGATGCTCATCATTTAGAATATATAGCTCAGTTAGTATTAGTAATTCCTGTTAATTTACTTGTATTCCCATCAACTGTTGCTTTCATATCGTTCCACATTGAGGCTGTTAGTGGGGTTCATGTGTTTACTGAAGATATTGCAGCATAGGCTCCTGCTGTAAGTGAGATAACTAGTAACGATAACAGTGAATCTTTTAGTAATCTTTTTGCTTTCATTTTTTGAATAGTTATTATATAAATATTAACAATTTTAGTATATTAAATAATTATTAAATAGCAAATATTTTTTGGTGGTTTTATTTAACTACCTCTCTCTTGAATTCTCTCCCCTTCTCAGGGGAAAGAGGCTGCAATTTTTTCTAATGATTTTTCTAAATTATTATATATTTCATTATTTTTAAGTCTTATTATTTTATATCACAAATTTAATAATAAACTTTCTTTATATTTATCTAATTTATAAACTTCTTTCAAATTCTGAATCGGTCATATCTTTTCTTAATTTTCTTGATGCATTTATTATTATTTCAGGTATTTTTCTCATATTTTTATTTTAGTAATTAATTATGTAGCCTCTTTCTCCTGTTAAGGAGAGAGAATTCAAGTGAGAGGTAGTTTTTAAGAGATTAGTTATTTAAACAAAAAATCCCCCCTAAAAACTTAGGAGAGATTTTATAAACAATTTATTAGATCACTACATCTTTCTTCTTAAAAAACTTGGAACATCCAAATCATCTTTTGATCCAGCTGGAGCAGATGTTGGACTAGGTGGAGTAGTTGGTTTTGGTGTATTAGTAATTCTAGAATCAGTTACCGGAGCCTTTTTTGCAAAAGGATTAGATGACATTTGATTCTTAGATTTTACAGCATCAGCAAAACTACTATTTGATTCTTCATCAAAACCTGTAGCTACAACAGTTATTTTTAATTCACCATTGTATTCCTCATTAACAGTAGCACCAAATATAATATTAGCATCACTATCAACAGATTCTGTAATTATCTTTGCAGCTTCATCAACCTCAAACATCGATAAATCAGTACCTCATGTAATATTAAATAATAATCATTTAGCTCATGCTATAGATAATTCTAATAAAGGTGAATCAATCGCTGATCTAGCAGCTTCTGTAGCTCTATTTTCACCAGCTCCATAACCAATACCCATTAATGCAGATCATGCATTTTTCATAACTGAAGTAACATCGGCAAAGTCAACATTAATCAACCCTGGTTGAGTAATTAAGTCAGAAACTCATTGTACTCATTGATTTAGTATTTCATCAACAATTGAAAACGCATCTAGAAGTGGTGTTTTTTTATCAATAATAGATAAAATTCTATCATTTGGTATTGTTATAAGAGTATCCACTTTTTCTTTTAAATTAGAAAAACCAGCAGTAGATTTACTCATTCTATTTTGTCATTCAAAAGAAAATGGTTTAGTAACGATTCATACTGTTAAAGCACCTATTTCTTTTGCTATTTCAGCTACAACAGGAGCAGCACCAGTACCAGTACCTCAACCTAATCAACAAGTAATAAAAATCATATCTGCTCAGTCTAAAGCAGCTTTTATTTCCTCAACTGATTCTTCAGCAGCTTTTTTACCTACATCAGGATCTGCTCACGCTCAAAGACCGCTAGTAATTATTTTTCAAATATTTAGTTTTGTAGGAGCTAATGAATTAAATAATGCTTGAGTATCTGTATTAATAGACACAAATTCTACTCATTCTAGTCATCATTCTATCATTCTATTTACTGCATTTTGACCAGCTCAACCTACTCAAACTACCTTTATTTTAGCAACAGGAGATATTCCTGTAGAAATGTTTACTTCTTCTGGTCCTGAAAAAGCTGAAGCATCTTTTGAACTTCAAAATAAATTTTTTAACTTATCTTCTCTTTTTGTCATAATACGGTTTTATTAATTATAAATATTATTAAATTTTAAAAATACTTTTATGGTAATAGTTTCTTAAACATATTTTTTATTGATTCAAAGAATCATCAAATATTTAAAGAAAGTATATTAGAATTTGTTCAATACATATTTGAATAAATCATTGTTCAAATAACTCAAGCAAATACTGGATCAGATATTGAAGCATCTACTAATTCATCTTTTGATACCGGTAATCATATAAATACAGGTAACTTAAGATCTTTTTTTGCTAATTCTACAAATCATTTCATTTTCACTCAACCTCATACACATACTGCTCATTCAGGTAACATTCAGTCTCTTCCAATTTTTCTTAACTCTTCCCTTACAAAATGTAATATTTCTTCATATCTAGCTGTAACTATCTTTGATAAATATTCTCTAGATACTTCTCAGCTTTCTCACATATTAAGTTCAGATAAATCAAATTTAGAATCCTCAAATCATTC
Organism: uncultured Candidatus Peribacteria bacterium; assembly: GCA_964344155.1. Lineage (GTDB taxonomy): Bacteria > Patescibacteriota > Gracilibacteria > BD1-5 > UBA6164 > UBA6164. The sequence continues at coordinate 21,014 of CAYFMG010000002.1, forward strand.
TTTTTTCCATATATTTGGTTCAGCGTATTCTAGTTTTATTTTCTCAGCTATAACTGTCGAAGTTCTTAAACCTAAAGCTATATCATTTGTTACATTATCACCTCAAACTGGTATTACTCAAGAATAATTTAATACTCAGTTTTCATAAACTGTAACTCAAGTAGTTGAAGCTCAAATATCTATACATACTACTCACAATTCTTTTTGTCTATTTGTTAGTACTCATTCTGAAGAACTTAGTAGGTTTGGATATATATCATAAATCTCTATCCCTATCCCACTTACTGCTTTTCTTATATTATCAAGTACATTTAAACTCATAGAAAATATGTTTGATACAACTTCTAATTTTCTAGCTGACATTCAAATAGGATTCTTTATTCCCTCTTCTAAGTCTACACAAAAATTTTCTGGTATAACCTTTAATATTTCTTTGTTTGGTAAATCTACTCAGTTTTTAGCCATTTCCAAGGCTCTATCGATATCTTCCTCTGAGATTTCCCCTCAGGTTACAGCTACAACTCATTTATTTCTAAAGACTTCAAAACTAGAAGAGTTAAAAGATATATAAGCTCATGAAACCTGTTCTCAAGCCATCCTTTCTGCTTCTCATAGAGAAGTATCCAAATTAGTTTTAAATTCTTCCATATCCAAGATATTTCACTTCCTTATTGCATTAGAGTTAGCTATTCATACTCATAGGATGTGAAAATCATCTTTATTTTCACTATCAAAGTATCAAATAATAGTTCTAATCTTGGAACTTCAAATATCTATAGTTGTTATTGTATTAGATGTTCACATTTTTTATTTTTTTATTAAAATTAAAGTTTTTTTGTTCAATTTTTTTATACTAGTAAAACTCTTATATTCAAGCCTTTTTGCCTTTATTCATCTAATTAACTATACTAGAATTATATCTAGCAATTTGAGTTAATCAAAAAAAGTTATACAAGTTATGTTAAAAAGATGTTTTTAAGCAGATTAAAAAGAAAAAACAGCTATTATTTGCTTTTTTTTCCAAAATATAATAAAATTTAAGTATATAAATTAAAAAATATTTCATGAAATGATTTTATAACATTTTCCAAATAATAATTTTATTAATTTTAGCATTAAACCCTTTAATGCTATTTTGATTTTTAGATACTTTTTTAAGTTTAGATTTCAAAAACCAAATTATAGTTTTATCTATGGTTGTAATACTAGAGTTTCTAATAATTATGATTTTGGTTAAAACATTTTTTCATGATCCTATAAATAAACTAGAATTTGCTATAAAAAGTTTCTTGGTTTGAAATTTAAAAGATACAAACCTAGATTTCAAAAAAACTATAAATCCTCATACAAACTATGCTCTATCTTTCTTTGCAAAGACTTTGAATACTCTTAAAAATATCAAAGATGAATTTATTCATGGAAAGACTATTAAGTCTGAAGTAGAAATAGGTAAAGAGATTCAATGAAAAATGTTAACTAAAAAACTAATAGATGTACCAAGTTTAGATGTAATAGTTAAATCAAAACCTGCCTGAGAGATTGGTTGAGATTCTTATGATATAATACAAGAGTGAGATAATTACTATATTTATGTTTGAGATGCTACTGGTCACTGAGTATGAGCATGATTTATAATGATTATGGTAAATGCTTTAATCAGTGGTTTTACAAAAGTGTTTAAAGATTGAGCTAATATACTAGCTAAAACAAATGAAATATTAAAACCAAGAGTAAAGGCAAACTTACTTATGAGTTTATTACTTGTAAGATGGAATGCTAAACAAAAAAGATTATTTATGACTTGAGCTGGTCATGAATATTTAATGATATATAAACATAAACAAAATAAAACCTATAAAATCAAGTCAGGATGAGTTGCTCTTTGAATGATAAAAGATATATCAAAATTATTAAAAGAAAAAGAAATAAAGTTTGAAGAAAATGATATAATTGTTTTATATAGTGACTGAATCACAGAAGCTATAAATAGATCAACTAAAGACTGATCTGAACAAATGTTTTTAGAGGATAGACTAGAAAGTACAATAACAAATACACCAAACCTAAAAAAGAAAAAATACAAATCTGCAAGAAGTGTTTTTAATAACATAACTATAGAGCTTTCTAAGTTTATGTGATATAAACATGTTCAATTAGATGATGTAACATTGGCTGTAATTCACTATAAACCTAAAGATTTTGATGAAAGTTTAGACATAGATCAAGATATCAAAGAAGAATATATTACTGAATGGAATTGGTAATTTTTAAAGTACAGCTTTACTTTTTTGCATTATTAATTATTATGCGTTATATAATAGTAATTAATAATATTCAATGGAAAACCAAAACAAATTAATAGAGTTAATTCAAAACAGAATAGATTGAGATACCTATTCTTATGTAAAAAAATTAAAAGAGCCTGAAAAGCCTAAAAAAACTGATAATAAAGAAATACTTGAATCAGAAAAAGAATATAAAGATGCTTTGGCTTATATCAAGGATGCTATAGCTCCTGCCTTTATGAAAATTCATCCAAACAAACTTCAAATTAACAATACTTTTGTTAAGACTTTTTTTGTGTATGCTTATCCTAATTTCCTAGAATGAAATTGGTTATCACCAATAATAAACTGGGATGTAAAATTTGATATGAGTTTATTTGTCTACCCTATAGATTCAGCTTTTATACAAAAATATTTAAAAAAGAGATTGACTCAACTTCACTCTGAAAGAAGTATGAATGCAGAAAAATGATTAATAAATGATCCTGCTATAGAGGCTCAAATCCAAGATGTAGAAGAATTAAGACATAAATTAACTAGATGAGAGGAAAAATATTTTCACTTATGATTATATATTTCAATATATGCTGAAGATGAAGAAAAATTAAATAAAATATGAAAAGATATAGAAACAATTTTGGCATGAAGAAATGTATTACAAAAACAATCATATCTAAGAACTGAACAATGATTTATATCAACATGACCTTTTTGTAAAGATGAACTGTGAGTATATAGAAATATGTCTACTTGATGATTATCTACAACATTTCCTTTTTCATCATCAACTCTAACTCATGATGATTGAATTCTTTACTGAATAAACACACATAATAATTCTCTTATAATATTTGATAGATTTAAAACTGAAAATGCAAATATGACGGTATTTGCAAAATCTGGTTGAGGTAAATCTTTTGCTGTAAAACTTGAAATTTTGAGAAGTTTGATGTTTGGTACCGATGTTATAGTTATTGACCCTGAAAACGAATATAAAGCCCTGATAAATCAAGTATGATGAAGCTATTTAGATGTTTCTCTTAACTCTAATCAAAGAATAAATCCCTTTGATTTACCTTTATGACTAAAAGATCATGATGAAAAACCTGGTGATTTACTTAGAAGTGCTGTTATAGATTTATTAGGTTTGATGAATCTTATGCTTGGTAAAATGACTGCTGAGGAAGAATCTATAATGGAAAAAGCTATTATAACAACTTATAGCCTAAAATGAATTACACTAGAAGATGATAATATAGAATGAAAAGAGATTCCTGTAATGAAGGATTTACAAGATGTTCTTGAAACTATGGATTGAGCAGGAAGTTTGGTAAAAAGAATGGAAAAATTTACTACTTGAATTTTTTCTTGAATATTCTCAAATAAAACAAATATTGATTTAAATGAAGGATTACAAGTATTTTCAGTAAGAGATTTAGATGATATGATGAGACCTATTGCTATGTATGTTGTTCTAAATCATATATGGAACAAAGTAAGATCTAGCGCTAAAAAGAGAATGCTTGTTATAGATGAAGCTTGGAATATTATGCAACATGAAGATTCTGCTAAATTTTTATTCTGACTAGTAAAAAGAGCCAGAAAATATAATCTTTGAATAACAACTATAACTCAAGATGTAGAAGATTTTATATGAAGTACTTATTGAAAACCAATAATGACAAACTCTTCTATCCAATTACTTTTGAAACAATCTACAGCTTCTATAGATGCTTTACAAAATATATACAAGCTTACAGAACAAGAGAAATATATACTATTAAATGCAGCGGTATGACAAGGACTTTTCTTTGCTTGAACTGAGCATGTTTGAATCCAAGTTGTCGCTAGTTATTATGAAGAACAAGTTATTACAACAGATCCAAATAGGTAATTAATAAAAAAAGACATAAAAAAATTTGATTTTTATGTCTTTTTTCATATAATTCCCCTGCTTCTAAAAAAATAAACATATTTTAAATTAAGGAACGAATTTAAAATATTATTAAATTAATCTAATAATAAATAATATCATGGCAAAAGAAGTTAAAGGATATATAAAGTTACAAATCAATTGAGGACAAGCTAATCCAGCTCCTCCTGTAGGTCCAGCTTTAGGTCAATATGGTGTACCTATTCAAGAATTTACAACTAGATTCAATGATCAAACTAAAGATAAAATGGGGGTTAAACTTCCAGTTATCATTACTGTTTATGAAGACAGAAGTTTTGATTTTGTTGTTAAACAACCACCTATGAGTACTCTTATTAAAAATAAACTTAACCTTAAAAAAGGTTCTGGAGTACCTCAAAAAGACAAAGTTGGTAACATGACTTTCGATCAAGTTAAAGAAGTTGCTGAAGAAAAAATGCCTGATTTAAATGCTGTAGATATAGCTGGTGCAATGAAAATTGTACAAGGTACAGCTAGAGCTTCTGGTGTTACTACTGAAATTGATGGTATGACAAAAGAAGAAGTTGCTGCTAAATTAGCATAATTACATACAAATAAAAAAGAAACAGGAAGTTTCTTTTTTATTTTCTATGTTCCCATCGTCTAGTTGGTTAGGACGCTGGCCTCTCACGCCGGAAACAGGGGTTCGAGTCCCCTTGGGAATACCAATATAAATTTTTAGAAAAAAATAGTACTAGTAAAACTAGTACTATTTTTGTGTATTAATGATAGTGTAATTATTTCTTACTCACTTTTAAACTTGACTTTTTCTTAAAAAAATACATAATACAGTCCTTTCTGGTTAAAAAGGAGAGATAATCATGAAGAAACTGGATAGAAGGCTTAATATTAATGAGTATAACTTTGCTCAAAATGTTTTGCTTGATAGTCGTGTTGAAATGCTTAAGCTTTTGTACTCAGGAGCAAATCTGAGATGTAATATTATTATTGGTTATGGCTTTGCTTTACAAGACCAAGAACTAGTAGTTATTTGCTGCTATACATTCAACGAGGCTCAACTTTATGTAAATTTTCATTATAATGGTAATATTGAATTCATCTGGGGTGAAACTACTTTCAGTATTCAAGATTTACAGCCATCAAGTGTTTATGGTGCAATAAATACTTTGGGAATCAGTTAAAATGAAAAATACACAAAAGAAAACCTCCTACTCTTTCGAGTAGGAGGTTTTTTCATAACATAAAGTTGGAATCATCATTAAAGAATTTTTCAGCTCTTTGTTGGGTTACTCGTGCACTTGAGTTACCAAATATAATTGACTTCAAGGCTCTTATCATAATTTTACCCCCCAATTTATCATAACTCTTGAATTGTCTAGGTAAAGACATATCAATATATTCTGAATAATGAGCAATACTACCACCAACATGTGATGGTTTATTTATATCAACTAAACTGATACCAGCAAACACCCCTCTATCATCAGTAAAGTATTCAACCTTACTCCCCTTTTTAATAGCTATTCTCTTTGCCCGCCTGTATAAAAAAGTTGCCTCAGCTCTATGAATACCATGAAACTTCCGATTCTGGTAACACCAAAAGAACCAATCTGGATCTATCCATAAAATCTGAGCCAATGTTTTATTCTTTCCTTTAAATTTACCAAAGTTAATTATCGTAAATTCCATCTTTTAACTCCTTTTCAAACAATTTACCATTTACATTATACTTATTTATACTATATTGTCAATATAAGATATTATAATAAACTTTGATTTTTATAAAAAAGTAATATACTTAAACTACATTTATTTAATAATTTTATTATTATGACAGAGACAAATAAGAGTGAAATAAACACTCAATGGATTATTTATCTAGTTGTATGGTTTTTCTTTTGAGCATTCTGAGTTCATAGATTTGTTGCCTGAAAAATAGGTAGCTGAATCTGAATGCTAGCTCTACAAATCATAGGTTGGTTAACTGTTATTCTTGTTATTTGATTTGCCTTTTTATGAATAGTTTGGATTTGGTGGTTAGTTGATGGTATAATGATTGCTATGTGAAAATTTGAAGAAAAAGATGGTAAAGTTATAAGTATGAGAGTAGAATCAAAATAATAAAAAAATATCTGAAAAATCAGATATTTTTTTATTTTCTAGCTAATTCTAATAAACTAGATATATTATTACTTGTTGTTTTTATTACAGGTCTTGATTCTGCCCAATTTATTAATTTAGTCTTATCTGCATTTCTAATAAAACCTTCTATTACCTCATACTCTTTTTTTATTTGATTTCCTCTTATTATATTTCAAGCAGTCATAGATAAATTGAATCTTACCAAAATATTTCATATTACATCTGAAACCTCATCTCTGACATTCTTTGGTAAATCTTCTATATATAATTCTTTTAATCTTTCCATAATATATTTAATTATTATATGTAACATTATACCTATAATACATATTATGTCAATTTTTTAATATTTCTCATCTAAAAATACGACTTCTAGTCCAAACTTATCTTTTAGGTGATAAGCAAGTAGTTTTGGTCATATTTTTTCTGTTTCATAATGTCCTCAAATCAATACAGATTGCTCTATCTCTTTTGCTAGTATCATTTCATGATGAACTCATTCTCATGTCACATATATATCATAGTTTTTTTCTTTTGCTTCCTTTACTTCACTTAAAGCCCCTCCAGATACAAAAGCTATAGAGTTAAAGTTTGTTAAGTTTCAAAAATTATAAAATCTTTTTAATAGTTGCATATGTTCAGCATATGGTGTTACTAGGTTTGAAACATGTAAGGTATTTTTAAATCTAAGTCAAAATCAAATATTACTTCATTTATATTCACAAATTTCCTCTATCTCATAATCTCATTCTTGTAAACCAAAAATATTTATAAAAGCTTTCATAAGTCATGCATTATTCCCTACTTCTGGATGTGCATCAAGTGGTAAGTGACAAGCATAACTACATATATCATTTTCGATCATTTTTTTAGCTCTTTTGTATGGTAATCATACAAGTACTTGTTCATATCACCAAAAAAGACCATGATGAGATATAACCATATCTACTCATTGTTCTACTGCTAAATCAAATATATAATTACTTGAATCAACACTGTATCATATTTTTTTTATTTCTTCTTTGCTAGAATCTATTTGTAAACCATTTTTTGATTCATCTGTATATTCAGATATTTTTAGATATTCATCTAAGTATTTTATTAATTCTTTTTTGTTCATTCTTTTTTAATTAATTTTAAGTTTTTTATTAGCCTCTTTATAACCTATTTCTATAAAATTATCTATATCCTTGAAACTATAATAATCCAGATTTCAAAAACTAGGAGAAAGAAGTGTTAAGTTTTGTTTTTTTCTATAGATTTTTCTTCATTTTGCTTCATCATAATCAGTATAGTCCTATGAAGAATGTTATAATTCATCTCTAGTAATCACTTATTAAACTCAAGTCATAGTATTTTTCTCTTAAATACCAGCTTGTCTGTTACTTTTTTTAAAGCACTTACTCATATACAATTATCTGTTTCAAGTACATCTACAGGTAAATTATTTGTAAGTCATCCATCTACATACAGAGTTTCTCAAACCTTACTAGGTGATATTATTCATGGAAGACTTAAACTAGATCTTACAGCATCTACAATTCTTCCCTTTTCAAAAACAAACTTTTCTCAAGCTTCTATATCTGTTGCAACTATTTTTAATTTCATATCTAAATCCTCTATTTTTGTATCTCAATATAGTTCCTCTAATACTTTTTTTATTTTATTTCATTTAATAAGTCCACTTTTTAGATCAAAGTCTATTAACTTTAAAAAATTTATATTCTTTGCTATTTCTATCATCTCCTCACTAGTCTTCCCCATAGCATACAATGCTGCTATAATAGCTCACATAGAAGTACCTGACACTTCTTTTATGTCTATATTATTTTCTTCCAAGTATTTAATAACTCAGATATGTATAAATCATCTAGCAGCTCATCATCATAGAGCTAATCAATATTCTTTTGTATTCATAGTTTTTTATTTTAAAAATAAACTCAACCTAGATCTCCTTCATGATTCAATAAATGCTTTTTTTGAAGAAATAAAGTTTTTACCAGTTTTTTCAATACTATCTATAAAAAATACTGGAAATATTATTGCTTTTTTTCATTTTTTCTTCTCTTTTTTTAATAACTTAATAAAATTATTAGGAGGAAAAGATAAACTAAGTCATAAATTTTCAAGAGTTATATCTATTCATTCATCATCGCCAAATTCTTTTGCATAAGACTTTAAAACCAGTTCTGAACATACCAGATTAGAATCTGAATGATAATTAAATCTAAAATCATATTTTTTACCAACATGACTTAGGCTTTGTCCTATTGTTCTTTTTATTTTTTCATCACTAAAACTAGTTCTTGATACTCACAAATAATCATTTCTTGATACCAGTTCATTAAACTCTACTACTTTTATACCATCTCATTTTGCTTCAACTATATAATGTTTATTCTTATCAAGTTTTTTTAGGTGTTTATTATTATAATTTTGAATTAAATATTTTCAAGTTCATATATACATTGTCATATGTTTCCAAAAACCAGGGATTGTTATATTAGAAGCATTCCAATTTCATCTTGTTAATAAAATATCTCATGGTTTAGACATTAATAAATATTTTTCTAAATTTTTATTCTTTATTAGTCAATAATTTCTTGGTGTAAATCTAATTCTTGCAATAAAAGTCCCAATATATTTTAAAACAAAATATAAAAAACTATCAAACCTAAACTTAAAGTAGTGATGAACATTATAATAATCAGTTAAAAATCTATTATTTAAATCTATATTAAATATTTTAGAATCTAAAACATTATAAACCTTAGATTCTATAAATAACTTAAATGATTTAATAAATAAATTTGCTGTATTTATTGTATAAATATGTTTAGGTAAATAAATATATTTAGCAAAAACTCAAAAGTCCTTTTTAAAATTTTCATTCAAAAATGTTCTTAGAAAATCTTGATGTTTTCAAAAATACTTAAGTATTAATAATAATGAATTAAAATATATAAATAATAAATATTTATTTAATACTAATTTATTATAATCTATAAAAAATATATACTTCCTATAACTAGTTTTTTTATAAGTGATTGTAGTTCAATAAAAAAAGCTATATATTTTTCCCATAATAACTTAAAACTATCTTTATTACTTTTTAAATATAAATTATTTTCTGTCTTTAAAATATTATGTAATTTTAACTCTTTTGATAAAAGCAAAGATTTTTCTTCTAATTTTTGTATTTTTGATAAAATTTTATTATAGTTCATAGTTCCCTTTAATTATATAAATTTGTTCCTATCCTAATTATATCCACTCATTTTTCAAGTGCAATTTTGTAATCTCTTGAAGTACCTGCTGAAACAAATCAGTTTTGTAGATATTTATTTCTAAGCTCTATAAGTAAATCAAACTCTGCTTCTTTTTCTTCCTTGCTACACTCAGCTTTTCATATACAAGAAAATCATATAAGACTTACATTTTCCATTTCTCAAATCACATCTAAAAACTCAGGTATTTGATCTACACTAATTCCTCCTGGTTTACTCTCATCCACATTTATTTGTAAAAATACTTGTATCCAATTTCATTGTTTTGTAGCTATATCTTCAAACTTTTTTAGATGCTTCATATCATCTAAACTGTGAACCACTGAGCAGTGACTTATTATATGTTTTATTTCCTTTGATTGAATATTTCATATAAAGTGTAGTTTTTCTCTATCTATTTCTTTTTCTTTTATAGAATTAACTCTGTTTTCTCATATTCACTCCAAAATATCAGGATAGTTTTCTTCTAAACTATCCATTACTTCCATAGTATCATTTTTTTCTAAGTATTTTGTTACTGCTAATAGCTTTGATTCTGAGTTTCTAAACTCTTCTAATAACTCTTTATTTAATTGCATTTTATTATTATTAAAATATTAATGTATTTCCATGATCTTTTAACCACTTTCTATATATTTTATAATCTGGCATTATTGATTCAACTATATTCCGAAAAGCTTTTGAATGATTCATTTCTCTCAAATGAGCTAATTCATGAATTATTACATAATCAATTACTTCTCTTGATGCTCATATAAGGTGGTAGGAAAAGTTTAGGTTTTTCTGACTCGTACAACTTCACCATCTAGTTTTTGCACTTGTTATTCTTATATTATTATACACAAATCAGTTTTGCTCTGCTATCTCTTCAACTCTCTTTGGTATATAATCTTTTGCTTTTTTTCTTAATTGTTTTTTTTCTTGCTCTGATACTTGTGGTTTAAATGAGTGTTCAAGTAGTTGCTTATCTATCCACTCCCTATGTTTTTCTACAAAGTCTTCTATCTGTCCTTTAAGCATAAAAACTGGAGCCCTAACTATTAGTTCCCCATCTTTTACTCTCAAACTTATTGATTTCCTAACTGATCTAATTATTTTCATTTTAAAACTCATTTAAAAATATTTTTGTTGCATCTATTACATTTTTAAACCTATCTGCATGAAGCTGTATTCATCAGAAATATCTAGTAACAACTACTATTGTATTAGTTGCTTCAGCTCTTTGTAGTTCCCTTAATATGCAGTTTCCAGCTCATGTTTCTCAATCATCATTTCTTGATTCAAGAATGGTTCAATTTTCTAGTTTTACTCTATATGCATATGTATTATGACTTGATTTTTGAAAATACTTATCCTTAAGTAATTCTTTTACAAAATCAGCTACTTCCTGTTTTGTCCCTACATAACCTCATACAACTGTATATTTACTTCTTCTATCCACTATTACATTTTGTAATATTTTTCTCCTAAAATCAGGTTGTTTTCCTCAGAAATCTAATGATAGTTTATTAGTCATGGTTATGTAGTTATTATTTTAAAAATCCCATCCCCCCCCTTCGGGGTACTTCCCTTTCTAAGGGAAGACTTTTTCAGTTCCTCCTTAGAAAGGGGGATGCCTAAAAGGCAGGGGGATTATTTTACATTGACTTATTTTATTATATAAGTATAATATATATACATTTTTTTAAAAAAAGGAGTTAATTGTGAAAAAGATTTTAGGTGGTTTAGTCGTTGCTTGTTCTCTTCTCTCTTCAGCTAATGCTTTTGCATTTAAGGCTGGGGATATGGATGAAATTTTTTCAGTAATACACTTGCATTATTTTCATGAGTGGACTAAAAAAGATCCTCAGTGTGAAATTATTCATATGGAACTTAAAGATGGTTTCATGACATTATTCACAAAAAAAGGAACCTGTAATAATGATATGCTTAAAAAGTATACTCTAAATAGTATGAAAAAAATAGAACATTTGATGTAACAGTATTTTACTAAAAGGCCTCAGCTTTGCTGAGGTTTTTGTTTTTTAATATTTATTCAAAACCTCACATACATTATTAAATTCTTTCATCACTTCATGGTTAGTAAATCTAATTACCTTTAAATCATATCACTCTAAAACCTGTGTTCTTTCATCATCATATTCAAATGCTCATTCTAGATAATGACTATCTCAATCAATTTCAATTACTAAAGATAGCTCTTTACAATAAAAATCTACTATAAAATTATCTATTGGCCTTTGTCTCATTATATTATATCTCCATCATTTCAAAAAGTCAAACCATATTTTCTTTTCTGCTCTTGTCATATTTTTTCTTAAATCTCTAGCTCTATCTTTTAGTTTTGGGTTGTAAGGTAAAGAAACTCCTGAATAATACAATCACCTTTCCTTCAAAAATTTATCTGTAATTTCAAACATAATCTGAATTTAATATTTTAAAAATCCTATTCCCCCTTCGGGGTACTTCCCTTTCTAAGGGAAGACTTTCTTAGTTCCCCCTTAGAAAGGGGGATGCCTGAAAGGCAGGGGGATTATTAAATAATTACTCTTCTCATGAATTAAGTTCTAATCTCTCACTACCTGGTAAAGCTTGCCCCATAAGGCTTTCTAACTCTCCATACATTCATGTAATTGCAAAAGTGGCTCTTTCTAGATCTTTTTCTCTTTTTTTCCAGTTTTTTTCCATTGCTCTTCTTTCTGTATCTATTCCTAATTTGAGATTTGAGAATACATCTACCATCATATTTATTTTACTTGAGAATTCTTCACTTGATAAATATTTGTAAAGCATCTCCATTTTTGCATCTTTTCATTCTAGTGATTTTTCTACTTTTGATATAGATAATAGTTTATCACGAAGCATATTAGCTACAGCTATAGCAAACTCTGGAATACAAACCATTACATCATCTACCATTCAAAAGTGTTTTAAATCTTTTGGTAATACTGTTGTAACTAGTATTGCTATATTTCAATTTACTTTTAATTTATCTTCTTTTAATTTCATAATCCAAGCATCCTGCCAAGCTTTTGTATTTTTTGACTCCCAAACTATTACTCATGAGTTGGCTCAAAGATTATTTCTAACTGTTTGTATTAGATCAGCTCACTTAATACCTGTTGGTACATCTTCTATATTATCTATTGGAAATGCCTGTGATAAAGCTTGTTTTAGATCATCTTCTTGTATGTCTCATTGTATTTGTTGAGATCATTGTTCTGCTTTTCTTTTTGCATCATCTAGTGATTTTTTAAGTTGTTCTTGTTGTTTTTGATATTCTAGTTCTTTTTTTCTAAATTCTTCCTGGATTTTTTCCATTTTTTCATCCATTTGTTTTTTAGAGTTTTGTTCTAGTTGTTCTTGTAGTTTTTTCTCTATTAGTTTTCTTTCATCAATCATTTTTTTCTCCATTTCTAGTTCAAAATTCTTTTCCTTATCTTCTAATTCTCTTTGTTTTTTTATCATATCAAGCTCTTTTTTCTTAGCCTCTTGTTGGTCTTCTTCTGCTTTTTTTAGTCTTTCTCACATATCTTTCATTTCTAGCTCTACTTTTTTTCTTTCCTCTTCTGCTTTTTTCTCTGCAAACTCTTGAGCTTTTTTTCTCATCTCATTTGTTTTATTCTCCATTTCTTTTTCAAATGCTTCTCTTTGGCGTTCTTGCTCTGCTTTTAGTTTATTTTCTTGTTCCTTTAAAATAGCTGAATATTTTTCATCTGCTAGTTTATCTAAATCTATATTTGTCTTACAATTTGGGCATATTATTTTTTGGCTCATTTTTTAGTTTATTATTTGTAAAATATCATCATATCTAAATCACTTCCTAAGTAACTTTTCTAGTATTTTTTGTTTTTCATATTTTCATTGTAGCTTATTATATTCTTTTTTCAAGTTTTCTAGTTCTCAATCAACAAAACTTAGTTCTAACAACTCTTCAAACAATTCTCTTTTTTCTTGTCTTTCAAATAATTTCTGCTTTATATACTGTTTTGACTTACCTCTATTTTTATACGACCTAATTTTTGATTCTATTACCTCTTTTTCCTGTATTATATTTTTTAGTTTTTCTTCTATAATATAATCTATTTCCTCAGTATTAATCCCCCCATATTTTTCTCAATTTTCAGACTCAGGTCAAAACTTAAGTTTCAGCTTTTGCTTCAATTTTACTGGACTTGGGTAATATTTCAAATAATACCAAATCGAATAATCTATAATTTTTTGTGATATGTTCATAATTTTCAAATTTGACTTTTTATAAAATTTTAATACAATACTGAGTGTCTACTTAGACAATACAAAGAAGTATCCTGTTAAATACAATTGAAAGATATTGCTCAGGGATACTTATTTTTTTATCTAAAATTATAGAAAATAACTTTATACTCATAATTCTCTATTTTTATTAATATACTCTTTATATATACTTATATTACTTATTTTTATTTTTTTTGCAAGAAAAAAAGAGAAAATTTTTCTCTTTTTTAATCCATAAAATCACATAGTTTATTTTTGAGTTTTTTTATCTTTTTATTTTCTAGTTCTGCTACTTTTGATACTATTAAAGACTTATGTAGTGAAAATATATTATGTAGTCTAAAGTATGAATCTTTTTTTAGTTTTCAGTGTTTTAAATCTTCTTGTGATATTTTAGATGAATACTGGTTTAATCATTTGTTACCATATATTCAAATAAGCATTAGATTATCATGTTTATTATAGCTTTTGTTTGATATGACTAAAGCTGGTCTTAGTTTATAATTACTTAAATCAGTAAATGGAAACTTTATAAGAACAATGTCTCAACTATTATATTTCATCATTAATTATATTATTCAAATAAATCATCATGTACACTATTAGACCAATCTGAATAATTTGTACTTAGACTTTTATAATAATCTTTTTGAAGATTATTTTCTACAACTCAAGCTTGGTACTTAAAAATATCAAACCCCTCCTCTATTTCTGGAAACTTTGAAACTAAATACTCTTTTTTATTACGATGTCAAAAAGATAATACTTGTGATGGATCATCAAGTTGTTTTAAGTAGCTACTTAATTTAGCTCTGAATTCTCAAATTGCTACTGTATTCATATTTTTGTACAAGTTAATTATAAACTTGTACAAAGTATAACATATTTTGTACAAAATACAAATTATTTTGTACAAATAGAAAAAAGCCCCACGAAAGTGGGGATTTTTCAGTCAAACACAAGCACTTATACTAAGTTTTTACCTAGCTAGGCATATATTCAATTTTATTTACTTCATTACTCAAAGAAATAAAAGCAATTAAAGAAATAGCTTGCATGCTATACAAGATTTTCCAATTTCGATTCTTTAAAAAATAAAGTGTAAGAAAAGTAGCAAGCAAAGGACTTATTGCAATGACTATAGGAACAATTTCACGAATTACTGTAATATCATTCAGCATTACAACAAAACCAATACTCAGAACACCTGCTTGAACAATAACACTCATAATAATAGCAGCGATACCAAAAAGAATAGCAGTAGTGTCCGTATCTGTTGATTGAATCATTCTCTGAATATTAACCATATTAGGAAAAGAGTTCATTTGAAGAGCAAAACCATTCAATACAGCAGTAACTCCAGCCAAAGCAACACCGATATAAAATATATCAATATTGTTCATATGATAAAAAAATACCAAGGTGAGCAAGCCTATGATATAAGTAGGCATCAATACTTCTTTCTTTATTTTTACATTCTCAGTCATAATGACCTCCCTAAAAGTAATTTCTAATATTAAAAATACGTAAATGTATTATATCTACTTATAAATAATTGTCAATATATTAATTTTTAAAATCATATAGTTTATTTTTTAACTTGTAAAAAAAGCCCCGCTTTCATAGGGTTTTTTATAATACATAATAAACAAAAAACTAGAATAGTTTATGACTGGGGATTTCTCCCCAGTCATAGTTTAATAAATCAGATGAAATTCAAAATTTGTTTTTCTATCTCATCCACCTCAATCACAGTATCATGAACAACTGGTTTTTCTGCAAGTTCAGCAATACTTTCTGGAATGGTTACAGCCAAATGAGATGAGACTGAATCCAAAGTAGAAAGACAGCCTAAGCCTTCAGACATTGTTTCAACAAACTTTGTCCACTCAGCTGTTGATGCAATCATACAAGGACCTTCTGGTTTTAGTTTATTATACACTTCAAAAGCTGTTGCTGTGTGAGGATCAACATTATAGTTATTCCTCTTAAACACACTACCAATGGTATCAACAACCTCATCATTTGTAGCAAACTCAGCAGCAAATACCTGTCTGATTATTTCATGCTCCACTTTAGTCAACTCAAAGAAATTTTTCTCCTTTAAGTTTTCCATATGATTTCGTGTTGCTTCATAACCAAACATATGGAATAATAGTCTCTCAATATTTGAAGAAACCAAAATATCCATTGCTGGAGAATTAGTCTGAATCAAGTCTCTATAACGAAGATCATAACGACCTTTATTAATAAACTCTGTCAAAACATCATTCTCATTGGATGCAAGTATAATCTTTGAAATAGGAAGCCCCATTAGCTTAGCATAAAATGCTGCCAAACCATTACCAAAATTACCACTTGGAATAATTGAAGTTATCTCATCACCATACTCTATTTCCTTCTGTCGAACAAGCTCATAGTAGCTCCAGAAATGATATACAATCTGAAACATAATACGACCAAAGTTCACAGAGTTTGCAGCAGATAACTCATAACCAGCATCTCTTACTTCTTGTCTGAAATCATCAGAGTTAATCATATCCTTCAATGCCTTTTGTGTAGCATCAAAATCACTTTTAACACCAATTACCTTCAAGTTTTCACCAGCTTCCTTAACCATCTGTTGTTTTTGTACATCACTGGTACCACCTTCTGGGTATAGACACACAACCTTTGTATTAGGTAAGTCCCTAAATCCAGATAATGCAGCAGGACCAGTATCACCGCTAGTTGCCGCCAGTACAAGATAATGAATACCTGTATCCTGTGCTAAAGCACTAACCAGTTTTGGAAATGGCTGTAATGCCATATCCTTAAAAGCCCTAGTTGGACCATGATACAACTCAGCAACACTCAAGTTAGCCATTACCTTCTCAACAGGAACAGGATTTTCTGGATCATCAAAACCATCATAAACCTTAACTGCATTTTTTATCATTTCATCTGGTAAATCAACACCAAACTCTCTCAAAATACTAAAAGCAAGTCCTTTGTAAGAAAGATCCTGCATTGAATAGATAAATTTTTCATCAAAGACAGGAACAGATTCTGGTGCCCACAGACCGCCAAAATCAGCAGCCGGATTCATAATCGCTTCAGAAAAACAACGATCTGAATCACCACCTCTTGTTCCAACAAACTTTGTATTTTTTTTCATCTGATTATTCTCCTTTTTCTAACCTTTTAAATTTTAGCTTCATAATTCTTTAACTAAAAGATACTTTTTAAATACCTTATACTTAAAAAACTATTCCACTTTTTTGTTTACTATATTATTTTAAAGAACTTTTAAAAAGCGCTTTATTTATAATAAAAAAAGTTTAAAAGTCAAAGAAAATTGACTTTTTTGGTAAATATTTTATTATCATGTAAATATAATAAAACAAGGTTATGGCACACGAAAATGAAATAGTAGATTTATCAAGAAGAGATTTTTTACACTTAAATACTCAAGATAAGCAAAGTAAAGAAGTTACTGAAGTTGTAAATACTTCAAGTAACTTTGTTTATGGTATTTTAATTTGAGTATGAGCTTGATACTTAATATCAGAATTTATTAATAAAAGAAAACAAAAAATTAAAGATCTAGAAACAGAAAATCTAGAAAAAGAATTAAAAATAGAAAAACTAGAACATCAACAAAATATGTCAGAAATGGTTATAAGTTCTTTTCAAAAACTTAACTCAATTTTTGAAATGTGGTGAGCAATATTTATTGAAACTGACCAAAACTGAAAAATAATAACTTCAAATAATAATATTACAGAAAAACTATGATATGAAAAAATAGAAGTTATTTGAAAAAATATAGTAGACCTTGCTCCAGAAGGTGATATAATTAATTTTGAGAAAATTTTATACTGATTAAAAAGTGGAATATATAAAAATGATTTATTTTTTGAAGTAAGACTAGAAAACAAAGATAATGAAATTATATATTTTGAAGTTTGATTAATTGTATCTGATTATGATGATAATATATCATATATTTTTATAGATATAACAACAAGAAGAAATATAGAAGATGCAAACATACAAAAAAATAGAGAGCTTGAAATCATGAATAAAGAAGAGAAAATTTTAAGAAAAAAAGCAGAAGAATCATATAAAATTCAAAAACAAATACTTGCTACTCTTGGTCATGATATTAGAGGTTGACTTACTTTAATGCTGTCATTTCTAGATAAACTAAGTGAAACTAAATTAACCCCTGAACAAAAAGACTACCTAAATAAAGCAAATAAAACTACATATATGACAATAAATATGTCTGATAGTATTCTAGATTATGAAAAAATTAGAGAGTGAAAAATGGAGCTAGAAAGTATTAGTTTTTCTATATGAAAAGTATTAGATAATGTGTTGAATATTTATGAAAAAGTAAAAGAAAAGTGACTTGAACTATATGTAAATATAGATCCTGAAGCTTCTTGAAATTTTTTCTGAGACCCTACTAGGTTAAATCAAATGTTTTTAAACTTACTTACAAATGCTATAAAATTTACAAATACTTGAAGTATTTCATTTAATGCTTATAGATCAGAAGAAAATATAATTTTTGAAGTAGTTGATACATGAATATGAATTAAAAAAGAAAATATTTCAAAGATTTTTAAAGCCTATACTCAAGAAACTACTGAAACAACAAGAAAAAGTGGTTGAACATGATTATGACTAAATATAACAAAAGACTTAGCACAACTAATGTGATGAAAATTGGAGCTAGAATCTACATATCAAGTGTGATCAAAGTTTATACTAACTATACCAATGAAACAAGATAGTAATATTGCACTTGAAAAAGATACTTTTAAAGATAAAAATATTACCTTGATATCAGATCTTAATGATATTCAAAAAGTAATAAAATATAGCAGTAATTACTTATGAAATAATTTACAAATTACTTTTGATCTAGATATTTTGAAAGATAAATTGAATACTAATGAGTTAATACTTGTAATTTGAAAACATGAAAATGAAGTTTATAATAAATATCCTAATGCTACTAATATATACTATGGATGATATGAAGTAAAAGATAATAATACTATTTTTATGCCTTTATCATTCAATAAGTTTAAGAATCTATTAACTGATTTTTTTATAAATACAGATACTAACTCTGAACAAAAAGAAGTTTTAAAAAGAAAAGAAAAAATATTGATATGAGAAGACTCTCCAGAAATGGCTTTACTTTTAAAAAGAAATCTTGAAAAATTATGATTTATAAATGTAGATATTCATACAAACAAAAGTGATATTATTAATGCTTTTAAACAAACTAACTATGATCTAATATTTATGGATAATCAACTTGAAAACTGAGACTTGTGATTTGAAGTTTGCAGTGAAATAAGAACCTTAGAAAAATGAAGTAATAAAAGATCTGTAATTATTTCAGCTTCTTGAGATACTCAATGAGAAACTATTCAAACATATTTAAAAAGCTGAGTAAATGCTTTTTATCCAAAACCTTTCAATTTTTCAAAACTAGGTGATTTAATTGATCATAATCTAAACAAAAATAAGCAATCTTAAGATTGCTTATTTTTTTGCATGTTTATTAAATATACTAAAAAGATCTTTTCTCATTCATCTTCTGCTAATGCAATATTAATAATATATTCTTTATCTAACATCACCTTAAACTCAGTATCAATTATTCATTTATCTATTTTATTTTCATTAAATAAATCTAAAAATCTTTCTTTTCATATTTGTGTTTCTATTACTTCTAATAATCTAAACTCTGAGACTCTTTTTTTTCTTAATGTTTTGCTTATATAATCAAATACTATTTCTCAATCATTTACAGAAAAAGAAAATACATTATTCTGATCAGGTAAAGCGATAACTCTTTTATTGAGTTGTTTTAAGTAAAAAAGTTCTTTTTTTAATCTTATAATACGTTCTTCTTTTTCAATATTTTCAAATATCAAAGGCTTATACTCTTCTAAAACTTGAGCTATTTTTGTTTTTACTTCATCACTTAACCCTGAATATTCAAGATCATCAATTAATTCTCAAATTTCATCTACAAGCGAATGCATATTATTATTTTCTGACATAATTATTCTTATTATCTTCTAATTAAATAATAATATAATAATTAGTTTACAAAAGTCAAATACCTATTATAAAACAATATCTACAACCTTTAACATCAAATTTTTCTTCCCCATCCAAGAATCCTCTGATACATCAAATATCAAGCTTACTTTTTTCCCTGCCCTAACTCATCTTTTTATTTGTTCATAAAAATCTCACATATAAAAAGCAAATATTTTAAATCAGTGTTTTGTTGTAAATCTAAGATGATCTCTTCCCTGTCACAAAAACTCTAATTTATCATATTCTAAGTTTTCAACCATAAAAAGTGGTTTTGGATTCCCTATTCAAAATGGTTTATACTTATTTACATGTGATAAAAAATTGAATCATAACTCTTCTAATTTTACTACTTTATCAACTTGTAATTCTTTCTTATGTTTAGAAAAATCTAATTTGTTTAATTCATTAATAATCTTTGTTTTAAATTCACTAAATTTTTCCTTACTTATAGAAAATCAAGCAGCTTGTTTATGTCCTCAAAAAGCTATAAAATAGTCTTTATACTTTTCAAGTGTTTCTATTATAGAATAGTATTCAGGACTTCTACAACTAGCAACTAGCTTATCTCACTCATCTTTTAAACATATACATGGTTTGTATAATTGTTCTGTTATTCTTCATGCTACTATTCAGATAATACCATGCTCTATTGCTGGTGAGATATAAAATATAATATTATCATCTCTATTTATTTTGTTTAATGCATCATTTGTAAACTCTTTTGTAAGAAATTTTCTTTGTTCATTTAGTTGTTCTATATCAGCTAGTGTTCTATTAAGTGTATCTCAGTTATTTAATATTAGATTTACTGCTTTGTATGGACTATCCATTCTACCTGCTGCATTTAGTCTTGGTCATATTGTAAAACCAAATAAGTCAGCATCTAGATCATCATGCATTTTATCTTCTATTAATTTCCTTATTCACTTACTTCTTGATCTTTTTATTTGTTTTAATCATTCTTGTACTATTATCCTATTTTCTCATGTAAGTTTCATACAATCAGCTACTGTTCATATTGCTGCTATATCTATTGATTCTTTTACATATTCTCTTGCTTTGTTTTCTGGAAAGTATTCGTTTGCTAGTGCTTGCATTAGTTTAAAAGCTACTCATGCTCAAGCTAGGTTTTTATACAAATAATCACAATCATCTCTTTTTGGGTTTACTATTGCTACTGCTTCTTCAGGTATTACTTCTGGTACAGCATGGTGATCTGTAATTATTATATCAATCCCTTTTTCTTTTGCATATTTTATCACATCTATATCTCTTGTTCAGCAATCTACTGTTATTATCAAATCTACACTTAGATCTGCTAATTCATCTATAAAATATTTTTTTAAACCATATCAGTCTTTTACTCTATGAGGTAGCCTGTAACTTACTTGTAGTCATATTTTTTTGAAAAAATGCATCAAAATAGATGTAGAAGTTACTCCATCTACATCATAGTCTCAGAATATGATTACTCTACTATTATTCTGATCAGCTTGTTTTATTCTTTCAACTGCCTTATCCATATCTTTTAATAAATATGGATCATGTAAATCATCTATACTTGATTCTATTTCAAACTCTCAATCTTTAAATCTATTTTCTATTATTTCATCTATAGTTTTATTTAAAGTGTTTTTATCATATTTTATAATATTTTCTTTCAGGCTTGTTTTTTGTTGCATATTGTTTATTTTTATCAAAAATTTGCTTTTTTGCAAAAGTGGTATATAATGTTAATACAAATCTAGGTATAAAACTAAATCCTAGACCCTCCCCATAGAAATATGGGAGAATTAGAATAAGATTAAAATAATTTTTTAATCTTATTTTTTATTATCAATAAATCTTCTTCATTTATTTTTCCTAGTTTTTCAATAAACCTTTTACTATCAACTGTTTTGAATTGAGATAATGTTATATATGAATCTTTATTAAAATAATCATTCTCTAACTTATAATAAAATTTATTATCTTTTCATTTAGTTGTCATTGATACAACTAAAAACATTGATCATAATCTTTTTAAAACTAATACAGGCCTTTTAAAATCATCTCATTTTCAAAAACTTTCAAATCAAATATTTTTTCACATTGAAATATACCAAATATCTCTTTTCTTTGGATATACTTTCTTTTTCCTTTCATCTATTTGTTTTTTCTTATTATTCCATTTATCAAATAGTTCTCTATTTTCTTTCAGGCTTGTTTTTTGTTGCATATTTTTATTTATATTATTTTTATGTTATTATATATATAATACCAAAAACACAACTAAAACTTGTAATATATTATTTTTTAGTACAATACTACTACCATTCATGCTCCCGTAGCTCAGTTGGAAGAGCACCAGGCCGCGAACCTGGGTTTGCCGTGGGTTCGAATCCTGCCGGGAGCACCATTTTGACAAGTTAATACACCTTTAGAGGTGTTTTTTGTTTTATTAGAGCTATCTTTGAGTTCAAGGTCTCTATCTCACTTATCCTCTATATCCACATTGAACCTAAATATAACTTCTACAAGCATATTTTTATCACTATCCTCTCAAACTAAGACTCTATCAACTAATATATCAGCTATTCTTCTTTTTTGTTCATCTGATAAGTTTTCTATTTTTCATACAAAGTCTTTTGAAATTTTTTCTATTATATCTTTTGATAGTTCTAAATTTAATAATTTTTCTATTTTTTCATCTAACTGACTTATCTTTTTATTATTTTCTTTAATATTTTTATTACATTCTGCTATATATTTATCAGCTTTTTCTTCTGATAATCTTCAATTTATTTCTTTTTTCTCTATATTAACTTTAGCTACTTCCTCTTCATCATTTCTTCTTTGTAATATCTCTATTTCTTCCCTATATCTATCTATATTATTCAGTTCTGTTGTTTGTTTTTTGTAGAGTTTAAAAAACTTATCTGGTTTATTTACAAAGTTTAAAATATGATTCCATACAAATTCATCTAAAGGTTTTCAAGGAAATTCTTTATTTTTTACTTTTTCTCAATCTTTTCTTACAAATGAGTCTCTTCTATAAGAATGTCATCATTTAGTTCTTATTACTCAAACAAATTTTCTCATATCTCATCTTTCAGTAAACTCTATTGCATCATACACTTTTCAAGATAGTAAGTATTTTCTTTTTCATCATTTTCTTTCTTCTTCTATTTCTTTTACTTTTGCTTGGGCTAATTCAAATAGTTGTTTTGATATTATTTTAGGTGTTGGAACTATTACATCGTATTCTTCTCAATCTTTTTTAAATTTTTCTTCTACATATCACATATATGCTGACTCTATCAATATGTCTTTTACTGTTGTTTCATACCATTTTGTATATTCTATATTTTTTCTTACTCATCACTCTCATTTTGGGACTTTCATTTTGTTTAGCTTCTTCATTATATCTGTATAGCTTAAATCTTCATATATAAACCATTCAAATACTTTTTTTACTATTTCTTTTTCCTTTATTACTATTTCTAATTTACTTCATTTTCAGGTCTCATTTTTCTTCTTTATGTATCAATAAGGAGCTGAACCTTGTATATAGTTTCACATTCTTGCTGATGCTATTTTTCATTCTATTGTTCTTGATTTTATCATTTCTCTTTCAAACTCTGCTAAAGCTCAGAATATTTGAAATGTCAGCTTTCAGATAGGTCAAGAAAAGTCTATATTTTCTTTTACTGAATAGAATCAAACTCCATATTGTTTTAGGTCTTCAAAGGTTTTTAATAGATGTGATAAGTTTCTACTCATTCTATCTATTTTCCATACTGCTATCATATCAAACTCACCATTTTTAGCATCTTCTATCATTTGTTTGTATGCTGGTCTTTGTAAGTCACTTCAACTAAATCATCAGTCTTCATATAACCATTTTTTATTTGTTATCCATTTTGGTGATTGATTTTCTTTATATTTTATCAGGTCATTTAAGGCATTTAACTGAAATTCTGGTCAAAATCCTTTTGTTTGTTCTGGTGTAGATACTCTTATATAAAAGGCTACTCTCACTATATCGGCTGTTTTATTCATAAAAAAAGAGTTAATATTAATTAACTCAATTATAACTACTTTCTCAAATTTATCCAGCTCTTCTTAAGCAAATAATCACATTTTTCCTAAAGTATTAGCAAGTATTTTTTCAATTTCTAAAATAGAGTTTTTTTCTTCACTAAATATTGCTTTAAATATAATTTTATTCTTTCTTTTTCACTGTGGTTGTATTGTTTTTATTCTTGGTATTTTCGTCTTATTTCTCATAAAAAATCAAAATATATAAGTTAATATATTTTTAGTTTCTTATAATTCCCATTTAAAACAAAGTGTTTTTCTGATTTTTTTGTAACTCTTTTTTTATAGTGTCCAGAAATTTAAGTGCCTATTATATATAGTCATTCCCGAATAATTATTGCTTTTATAATGAAAATATATTATAATAAGTAAGTTAATATCTTTCAACTATTTTACCGTAAGGAGGAGATACAATGAACCCGGAACTTATTAACATACTGTCTCATACTGCTATTGTCTTTTTCTTTACCATTATGCTGTTTAAATGTAATGGTAAAAGACAACCTATTTCTTGTCTTTTGGTATCTATTTTAACAGCTGTACTGTTTGAGGTATTTACCATTGACGGAATATTAGCTATGCCTTTTGCTTTTGCTGTACTAACCACAGCTGGCTTAAAGATAAAGTGTAAAATGCAAGTTGGACATATGGCTATTGGTTAATATCCATTTGCCATAAATATAACTCCCCTAACCAAGGGGAGTTTACTATTATATCTCATATCTGTTACCCTCTAATATAAACTATCCACCTTTTCCTCTTCTTTAAAATACAAACTCGCATTTTGAATTATTTTAAATTCTGACTTCCATCTCTTTCAAACCCTATATTTTTCTAGTCATCACTTAATAGAAATGTATATGTAAGGTTTCTTGTGAACTCTACCATAAAAAATAAATAAAAAAATACCAATTATAAATAGGTATTTTTTTATTTATCGTCAGAACTAGCTAATTCTTCATACTCTTTTCTGATTCTAGCTTCTAATTCTGGGTAGTTTCTTTGAATACTTCTTGCTACAATGTAAAAAGGTTTTACATATTCAACATATTCGTAAACTTCAGGGTGTTGCATCTCGTTATAAACAGTATTTATAACATGACCTTTTTTTTGTAAAACTTGAATAAGAGAAGTAACATTTCTCCCACCATTCATTAGTTTGTTTAAGTCTTTTCTTGGAACTCTTTTTCTTTTTTGTAATAATTCCAATACTTGATCAACTCTCATCGCCATAATGTATAAAATTAATAAATTAAATTGTAAACAATACTTTTATTGTTATCTATACAATAATCATTTTTAATAAAAAGTCAAGTTTTTTTTAGAGAAAACTTGACTTTTTATGTTTTTATTACCTATTTTAAGTAACTATTCCCTTATTAAATCCCTTGCTGGACAGTAAAAGTCCAGTTTATCTTTACCTATCTTTTCTATTATATAATCTATTAATTCTTCTTTTTTAACCTCTTGTTGAGTTCAATCTTCAATATTTCTTACCTGAAAAATACCATTTCTAGCTTCCATAAGACCAACCATAACAACATATTTAGCTCCTGATCTATTAGCTTTTAACATTTGTTCTTTCATAGATGGAGTTCAAAGAGAAACAACTGTGTTAATTCCTGCTTCCCTAGCCTTTATAGATAAAGGTAATACTACTTTTTTAGCATCATCTCATAATTGAACAAAAAATAAATCTATTTTATCTTTATTTTTAATTTTTATATCTCTTTCTACTAACATTTTTACTAAAATAGAAGTATCTATATAAAAACCAGTTGCACTTATGTCTTTTGGACTTCATAAATCCTTTGCTAAAGTGTTATATCTTGCTCATTTTGAAATAATTTCTCCATTTTCTCATACAAATTCCCACACAGAGTTTGTATTGTAGTCATTTTTTGGAATCAATGTATGATCTTCCTCATAAGGAACTTCTAATATGTCTAAATATTCTTTAAAACTAGCATAGTGTTTCTTTGAATCTTTTTTCAAAAATTTTATCATACTTGGAGCTTGTGAAGCTAGTATTTTTTCATCTTCATCTGTACTAGATAATAATAACATAGGATTTTTCTCTAGTATTTCTTTAGATTCATCTGTTAATAGATGCTTTTTGTTTTCATAAAAGCTTTCTAATTCTTCTTTATATTTAACCTTTTCTTTTTCTACTCAAGCTGAATTTATTCTTATTTTGAATGTATTTTGTAAATCAATCTTGTTTAAAGCAATATATGTTATATATATTGAAATAGCATCTAAAATAGGATCATTTTCTCAGATAATTTCTCATCAAATTCTTTGTTCTTGAGAATCATTTTCAAAAAAACTACTCATATAATAATAATATACAGGTTGTATTTGTTCTGAAATATTATGATCTAAATATGACTGCATTACTCATTTTTCTGAACAAGATCTTAGTTTTCAGTTTTCTAAAAGACTTGTAGATATTCTTCTAAATCAGTTTTTACGAAACTCATGACGAAAAACTTTTTTTAGAAAAGTAAGATATTTATGATAATCTGGAGAAAAACAACAATTTGTTCATTTTAATAAGAAACTTTGGTTAGATTCAGACATATTTTTTTATTTATTATTAAAAATATAAAGTGTATTATAAAATATTTTACAAAAAAAGAAAAGTTTTTTTTGATTTTTTTTAAATAGCTATAAAATATTCTTACTATCCCTTAATTATACAAAAATGCTACAAGAAATTAATAGAGAAATATTAGTATGGTTAAATTCTCTGCTAGATTATGATTTTGTACAAATTATAACCCTTTGTTTTGCAGATACTCCCATTTTTTTCCTGCCTATTTTCCTAATATCTATGTGGATTTATTATACTTATAGAAAAAAAACAGAAGTTATATCAGATATATGATTAACAAAAAGTTTACTAGAAAAAGAAAACTTGCTTTATATATTTTACTCTGTAATTATCTGAATATGTATAAATCTATTAATCCAACAAATAGTAGTTGTTGATAGACCAGAAGAAGCTATTAAATGAGTATGAATGCTATTACTAGATCATATACCAGATGCTTCATTCCCTTCTGATCATGCTGCTGTTTCAGTAACTTTTCTTACTGGTTTATTTCTAGCATGATACAAAAAAGTATGATTCTTTTTTACTCCTTTTGTTATACTAATGATAATCTCAAGAGTAATCTTATGAGTACACTGGCCTTTTGATGTAATAGCGTGAAGTTTGATATGAATCTTTGCTAGCTTTTTAACTTTTAATTATATAACAAAGCTAAAACTTATAAATAAACTAAATCAAGTTATTATAAAAACTATAAGCTTTTTTAAGTTATAAAGCTTCATACCATTAATTATGATTATAAATATTTTTAAGAAAAAGTCAATTCTTTTAAAAACTTTACTTTTCATAAAAAAAATGTAATATACTTATAATAATATATAATTTAACACATTATGAGCCATTTGGAAGAGAAAAAGAAAAAAGTAATAGCTCTAACATGATGAGCTACTGGTTGACACATTTTCCCTTTGTTTGCTATATATAACTACTTCAAAGAAGAAGAAGATTATGACTTTATCTGGGTGTGAGAAGAGTGAAATTTAGAAGAAGAAATAGCTCATAAAAATAAGATAGATTTTTTTGATATCCCTGCATGAAAAATAAGAAGATATTTTGACTGGAGAAATTTCTATGAACCACTTAAAAATTTAACTGGAATATTCTTTTGATTTTATTATTTATTAAGATACAAAGTTGATATAGTTTTTTCTAAATGATGATATGTAGCACTTCCCCTATGTATAGCTGCATTCATATTAAGAAGAAAAATATATATTCATGAATCAGATACTGTATCATGAATTGCTAATAAAATAATCTGAAAGATAGCTACAAAAGTATTTTATACATTCCCTCACGAAGGTATAGATAATAAAAAATACTTTGTATCATGACAAATTCTTAATCCTGAATTAATAGAGTGATTAAAAGATTTATATGTATGAACAAATACAAACCTAGAAGTTTTTGTTATTTGATGAAGTCAATGATCAACTAGAATATTTGAAACTCTATTAAAACTATTACCTGATTTAAAAGATATAAATTTCCAAGTAGTTTTATGAGAAAAAAATATGCATTTCAGAAAAGAATTCAAAAAGTTTAAAAATGTCTTATGTCATGATTTTTTAACTCAAAAAAGATTATGAAAAATTCTAAAAACAACTGATATAGCAATAACTAGAGCATGAGCTACTACTCTTTGGGAATTAAATGTATTTGGTATACACTCTATAATCATTCCTTTAAGCTGAAGTGCTTGAGATCACCAAAATAAAAATGCATCATTTTTCAAAGAAAAATTTTGAAGTGATGTATTAGATGAAGAATCTAAAATAGAAGTAGAACTATTTAGAAAACTTCAAAAATATAAGACTCTAAGAAAAAACTGATTAAACTTGAATTGATTTTTTAAATCATTACAAATTATTGAAAAAGAAATAAAACAAGACCTAAACTAGGTCTTGTTTTTTTATAACCAACTATATTCTACTCAATAGTTTTCAAATAATTTTCTTGATCACCATTTTTCTTGTCTATGATTATGCAATCATAATTTTTTCGTCCACTTCTTTATTTCTTCACTTGTATGAGCTTCTATTTCCAAAAGTGGAGGTATAGTATTTTTATCATCTCATAAATAATAATCATCTATATCAAATTCACATCAATCCAAAGCATAACTGATTCTATACTTTTTCTTCTCTCTTGTTTCTTTCATTCAATATTTTTCTAGTACATTTTTAAAGCTTTCTACATCTGTAATTTCTCTTTCTCATTCATCAGCTACTTTTAATCATTTTTCTCATCCTTCGCTTTTTTTATTTCTTTTTCTTTTGATAGTATACATATGTACATCTCATTTTTTTCTAACTCTAAAAAGTCTTTTATTAGCATCCATCTTATGAGTTCATGTTTCCTCGCAAGCAAAATCATAATATATATCATGGATATATCATTCAAATGTTTTAGTTGCTCATAACTCTTCTAACTGTTTTTGTATATCTTGTACATCAACTTCCAAAATTTTTATTTCTTTTTCAAGCATAAGTAATAATTATATATAATATATAATTATTATAACATACTTTTCTAAATTAATCCAGTTTTTTTAATATATATCATTCTCATCTAATATTTTGTATCCAAGAATCTATTTGATACTTACTTAATGATTTTTTAAGTCTTGTAATATTTACTCTAGGATTTCTTTCTATAACTGAAGATATATCTCACCAAATTTTATCTATTAAAAATCTATCTGTTATAAGTGTTTCTGGTGATTTGAGAAATAGAGTTAAAATAAATTTAGAATTTTTTGTTAATTTTATTTTCTCATTTTTATAGTAAAAATCTCCACTAAATAAATCTTTTCTAAGTCAAAAGTAGTTTAATTGTTTTTGTACTTTTAATTTATTATATAAAAATGTCCTAAACCATCTTTCAACTCTTATTTCTAGTTCCCTCAATCTAAAAGGTTTGATTAGATAATCATTTACTCAGTTTCAAAAAGCTTTTTCTAGCCAACAAATATCTCATAGACAACTTATAATTATTATAGGGACACTATCTGTTTTTTTTCTAATTAAATCTACTATTTTTATTCAATTATTTTTATCTGAATAATTGGTTAATATTATATCAACTAGTATAATATCATAGGTATCTATAATACAGTACTCTCTTAAAAAAGCATTAAAATTGGAAAGTTTTTTTTATTTTCTTATTGACTTTTAAATAGTTTTAAGTATAATTCATATACTGACTGGAAAAAAAGGAGAAGAGGTATGAAACAAATGATGTTGGCTATAGCATTGGTTTTTGTTGGCCTTAATGGGACAGCAAAGGCTGAAGCCTCTAATAAAGAGGCTAAAGAGAAAATACAAAAACTGATAGTTGTAGCATTAGCTGCACAGTTACCTATACAGGTAACTTATGAAGAATGCAAACGCATTCCTATCTACAGTACTGACAGATATATTTCTATCTATCAATAAACAAACAAAAGCACCCCGCTATTGCGGGGTGCTTATCTTTTTTATATAATTAATTAGAATAAAAATTAATTATTCTATTTATCTCTGCTTTTATTGAATACTTAATGTAATCTAGTTGTGAAATATTTGCTTCTAAAGCATTTTTATATTCCTCAGGGTATAATTCTTTAAGTGTTTGTCTAAACTCTGGTTTTTCCTCACTTGAATAGTATGCTACATTTACCAAATCTTGTAACTCATTTCTAATATCAAACTCTGAAACTCATAATACATCCATGAAATATCATTTAAACATATTTCTTCTTTCATTTAAGCTTTTATTATTCTCTTTTAAAAATTTATCTCATGATGTATATCATCATTGTTCAAAGCAAGTAGTATCCATCATAGAACAATTTCATTCTTGATTATCTATATAATGCCTTAACTCATGAGTAAAAAGTGCCATAAAACTTATCTCAGCAGATTTTAATCTTCATAGAGCTTCAAGTCTAGATTTATTTATTTCTTTTTGTACTAAAGTGATATCAATAGAACTATATCTAGGATTCATAGGATAAGGATTTTCTCACTTAAGAGATTTTTCATAAGCAGACAATATATTAGAATACTCTTCTACTAATATATTTAAACTTAAAAAAGCTTTCTTAGGAATATTCATTTCTAAATCCATAAAAGGAATATTTGACACATAGGCTCAAACTCATGATCTTACTTTTTCAGGAAAAACTACATTGAATTCTTCTGGAAGTTTTAAATTATGCTTTGAAACTAAAAAGTCTAGTTTTTCCTTACTAGATATCTCATCCCATTTTTTATAAACTTCATCATTATCCTTTTGTTGTTTTTCAATATCTGATAAAGCAGAAACTAAAAGATCTTTAGTTTCATTACTTTTTTCGTTTATCTCTGGCTGAGTATTTATATTTTCTGCTCCCATTGTTTATAAATATAATTAATATATTTATATATTAACATATTATTTTATTTAAAACAAAAAATCCCCGCTTAAGCGGGGATTTTTCTTATTTTTCTTCTTTCTTAGTTTCAGTTTTTCTTTTAGCAAACTCTTCATCTCTTTTTTTCTTTAATTCCTCAAACTTCTTAACTTCTTCATCTTTTGGTTTTCTTTGTAAACCTATTCTACCTTTAGCTAAATCAACTTGTATAATTTCAAACTCAACTTCATCTCACGGTTTTACTACATCTTCTACATTTGCTACTCTCAGTGGAGAAAGTTTTGAAATATGAATCATTCATGAAGTAGATCTAAACTCTACTATAGCTCATACTCCATCAATTATTTTTACTATTTTACCCATACCTTTGTATCAAACATTTGGAACCCATAACATTTCTTTTATTTCTTCTATTGCTTTTTGCCCTCATTCTTGAGTTGCTGCTGTAATAGTTGTAACACCATCATCAGCTATAGAAACTTTTACTCAATATTCTTTTTCTAATCTTTGTACATTTTCACCTCATTTACCTATAACTGCTCTTATTTTATCTTCTGGTACTTCCATACTCATTATAAGTGGAGCATATGGAGATAGTTCTTTAGCTACCTCACCTTGTACTTTTAACATTTCTCATAATATATATTCTGAAGCTTCTTTACCTTGGTCAAATGCTTGTCTGAATACTTCCATTTTAAGACCTTTGATTTTTACATCAAGTTGCATAGCTGTGATTCATTTTTCACTTCTTGCTACCTTGAAATCCATATCTCATAGGAAATCTTCTTGTGCTTGAATGTCTGATAATATTTTGTATTTACCTGTAGCTTCATCATAAATCATTCACATAGCTACTCCTGAAACTGGATTCGTAATTGGTACTCATGCATTCATAAGACTCATTGTAGATCCACAAACAGATGCCATAGATGAAGAACCATTACAACTTGTTACTTCTGAAACTGCTCTAATCATATATGGAAAATCCTCTAAACTTGGCATTACTCATTCTAAAGCTTTTTCAGCTAATTTACCATGACCTACTTCTCTTCTACCTACTCATCTCATCATTCTTACTTCTCATACTGAATATGGTGGGAAATTATAATGATGAATATACCTTTTTGTTGATTCTTCATACATATCATCTATGATTTGAATATCTTCTGGTCCTCATAGAGTTGTTATATTTAATACTTGAGTCATACCTCTTTGGAATATTACTGAACCATGAGTTCTTGGTAATACTGAAGCATCTCAAATAACTGTTCTTACTTCATTTAAATCTCTTCCATCAAGTCTTTTATCATTTTCTAATATATTATGTCTCATTACCTCTTTTACTCTTTTGTAAACTAAGGCTCATGCAAAAGTCATTTCATCATCTTCTTCTACTAATTTTTGTTCTACAAGAAACTCTTTTACTTCTACATCTAGATTATCAAGTTCGTGTTGGAATTCTTTTTTACCTTTATTATATAAACATTCTAATTTTTCTAGTGTTAAAAATTCTTTTACTTTTTCGTATAAACTTTCATCTGGATTGTTGAATGTTGCTGTAAATTCTGGTATTCCAAAACCTTTTTCATAGTCCTTAATAAAATCAAGCTCTGCATTACATATTTCTTTTATAACATTATGTCCAAATTCTAGAGTTGCTAACATTTGTTCATTACTTACTTCTTTTCAGTCAGCTTCTACCATAGTTAAAGCATCTAATGTTCAAGCTACTATCACATTTAATACTGATTTTTCTTCTTGTTCAAAAGTTGGATCATATACAAAACTTCAATCTTCCATTAATGCTACTTTTGCTCATGCTACTGGTCCTTCAAAAGGCATACCTGTTTGCATAAGTGCTATACTTGCTCATGTGATTCCCCAAAAACCTAACTCAGCTGAGTCTCAGTTAGCTGATAATACAGTAGCTATAATTTGAGTATCATTTACTATTCCTTTTGGAAACATTGGTCTGATTGGTCTATCAATCATTCTAGAAGTAAGAGTAGCTGTTTCGCTTGGTCTTCCCTCTCTTTTCATAAATCTATTACCACCTATTTTTCATGTAGCATAATATTTTTCTACAAAATCAACTACTAAAGGAAAAAAATCAGCTTCTTCATTTACTCCTGTTTCTTTCACTCCAGCAGTCACAAATAATACATTTCCATGAGTATCACTCATAGTAACAGATCCCTGTGCCATGATTCAGATTTTACCTGTTTCAAAAGTAATTTCTTTATCTGCAACTTTATATGTTTTTTTAAGTGGTTTAATATCCACTGCTGTTCTGTCTGATAATCCTATCATAATAAGAAATAATAATTAACCCATCCTTGTCCCTAAAGGGATGACCTAAAGGCCGAAATTCGTATTCCCTTAATTCTAATGGAAGAAGGCGACAATTTTGGAAAATAAAATAGAATAATTTCTAGGATAAATAATGAAATAATTAAATCTTTTATTAAATAAAAAATTTAAGCATTTCATCATTTATTTAATCCTAAAAAATTATCGGGGCCTATTATATCCAAGAAACTTAAAAAAACAAAAAAAAGTGCTAAATAGCACTTTTTTAATGACTCCCACATCATCCACCACCACAACATCATCCACCTTCACCATGTTCATGAGCTGCTTGTTGTTGTAAAAATCACATAAAACTTTCAACTAGAGCTTCAACCATTTTAGAATCATCTGTAATTTGAGAACCATCTTCTGCTGGAATAATTTGTTTTAAAACATCTAAATGTTCTCTATATTTCCCATCTATTTCAACCGTTATATTTGTCATAATATTTTTTATTAATATTTAAAAATCTTTATTTGTAGCCTCCCTCCCTAATATTAGGGAGGGAATTCAAGGGTGGGTTACTTCCTGCTCTGGTTATTTTTTCTTTACTACTCTTTTTTTTGTTTTAGTTTTTGTAAATTTTCAAGTAATATGTTTTAATACTTCTCTTCTTGTTTTAACAACATCTTCTCATCAATCAACCTGTAACTCTCATTTTTCAGATAACAATATTGCTATACTTCTTGTAGCTGGGAGTTTTGCTAGTATGATGTTTATTATAACCATAAGAGGTACAGCCAAAAGCATTCCAACTATTCACCATATACTTCCCCAAAATCATAAAGAAATGATTATAACTAAAGGACTTAGGTTTAGTTTGTTTCACATAAATTTTGGTTCTATTATATTTCACATCATTACCTGTATAGCAACAAGTCATGATGTCATAAAAACAAAAGTATAATAAGAATCGAATTGAACTAAAGAAAAAAGTGCAGGAAACATTACAGCTATTATAGAACCTATACTAGGAATGAAGTTTAATATAAATACAAGTAATGCCCAGAAAACTGCAAAATCTAATCAAAATGAAACCATTATTATATAACTAGCAGATGCTGTAATCAAACTTACAATACTCTTAATAACAAAGTATGATTTTATATCTCTTTTAATTTTCTCTATAGTTTCTATTATTTGCTTTTTATTTACATTGTCAGCTATCATTAACTGCAATTTTTCTTTAAAGTGTCTATACTCAAGTAATATAAAAAGAACATAAAACAATATAATTCAAGCACTAGAGAATATTGAAGTGAATCAACCTACTACCATAGTAAAAACATATTGTAAATCCAGTTTTTCAAAAACCTGTGATATACTTGTTGGTTCTGGTACATTAAAATATGTAAATATTTGAGATATAAGTGCTGTAACTTTATTTTGATATTCTGGTAATAGTATAATTAAATCATCTATATTTGATCAAATCATTTTTCATATTCACCAAAATATAAAAATATAGGTTGCTAAAGATAATATAAATGATATAAATGCTGGAATTTTCCATGTTTTATAATAATTACTTAGACCTATAATAGCAAATGAAAAAAGTAGAGCTATTATAAAAGGAATTATCAAACTAGCTCAAATATACAATATAAAAAATATTATAAAAAGAACTATTATAACCATGGAAAAATTTAGTAGTGTATTACTAGTTTTTTTCTTAAACATAATTTATTTTATTAAAATTTAAGTGTAAATATTTTACTATTTTTATTAGTAAAGTAAAGTTTTTATTATTTTTCTAATAACGCTTTTTTTATACTTTTTTCCAATTCTTTAATTCATGTCTTTTTTATACTAGAAACAGATATTATTTCTTGCCCAAAAAATTCTTTTTTTGCATGAGCCTGACTTTTAGCTACTTCATTGTTTCATAGTTTATCAACTTTTGATAATATGATTGTCACAGGTAGTTCTAGATCCAATATATATTTGTACATATCTAAATCTACTTGCTGAGCTCAAAGTTTTGAGTCTATTAATATAACAACTTTTTTTATATACTCTGCTCTTTCTTCTAAATACCAACTAATAAGTCAGTCTAGTTGATCTTTTAAATTTTTACCCAGCTTGGCAAATCAATATCATGGTAGGTCTGTTAAATAGTATTTATTCTCTACTAGAAATAAATTAGCTAATTTTGTTTTCCCTGGTTTAGAACTTGTTTTGACTAAGTCTTTTTTCTCAAACAAAGCATTCATTATACTAGATTTCCCTACATTTGATCTACCAACAAATACTACTTCTTTTCTTTCATCTATAAAGACCTCCGTAGATCATAGTCATACTGATTTATAAAATTTTACGTCTCTTAATTTCATTTTTTCTTGTTAATTAACTAAACTTATGCTATAATATAAGAAATAATTTAAAAATATAAAGTTTTAATTTAAAAAACATGGAAAATAAATTAAATGATACTATAAAAGGTAATGCAATTTCTGCTTATTTAATGATATTTATATCATGGTTATTTTTATTCAACAAACAAAATCCTAATATAAATAATGACTTTGTAAAAAATCATACAAAATCAGCTTTTTTAGTACATATATGATTTTTAATAACTTATGTTATTTTAATTACAAATGATTTATTTGCTACTACTACTATTTTCTGAATGTGATTAAATGATATAATAGCTAATATTGTTTTTTTACTATTACTGTCTGTACTTGTATATTGAATGTATAGAGCTAGAAATGGTTTAGAGTTTGAGTTATGAAAAACTATAAATATATCAAAAAAGCATTCTGTTTTGGATATTGATTGAGACTGACAAATAACTGAAAGAGAAAAATTCACTATACTTCTTTCATATATTCCTTTTATTGGTTTTCTAAATTTTGCTAAGTATAGATCTAATGATACTATAAACAAATCTACTAGATTAAATATTGTTGTTAGTTTGATTATTTGTTTATTATACATTTTTGACTATACAAACTTAGTTAGTTTATTTAGTTTAGCTTATACTATTTTTATTGCTTTTATTTGAGTTAATTTATTTACAAGAGATGAATTAGTACAGATAAATTTAAGTAAATATTTTTCTGCTTTTAATTTTTATGTTTTATTATCTACTTTTGTTAAGTATTTGATAAATTATATAAAAGGTGGAGATTTCCCTAGTTTTTGAGATGTTTTAAAATCAAATTTTGAGGCTCTTAATAAAAATAATTCAAAAGATGAAAAAGATCTTGTTTTAAAAAGAGATATAAAAATTCCAAGATTTTTAATATATATTCCTTTTATAAATTTAATATTTTTATTTATTAGGAATACTAGATATAGTTTTCATATAATAAATGGTTTGATTATTACTTTGATTTTCTCTGTTGTTTTATGATTATCTTTTTTCACAAAAATAGATTATAGTATACTTATTCTTTTATTTTTCCCTATTTGTTTTTGAATATCATATAGTAGACATATACTTGCTTACAAGACTCCTTTTATTTTTGATATTTATGTATTTATTTCTAGTTTATTTTCTTGGTTTAAGTTTGGTTCAAAAAAGATTAACCAAAAAAGAAAAGAGGTTAATGAAATTAATTTAAAAGTAAAATAGATTTGTATTTTTATATATTTTGTATATATTTAAGTAGCTAAGAAATTAGCTACTTATTTTTTAAATGAGTATAAGGAGATAGTATTATGCTCAGAAAACTAGTTTTCATTTTAGTTATATTAATTATATTTTTCTTGAAAATAGAAATTTGTTTTTAATTATAACAAACAAAAAAAGCCTCTCTACAGGCTTTTTTTGTTTCAAGAAATAGTATTATCTCTTGCCCAAAATTATTAGTTTTCATTTTAGTATACTAATTATACTCATAAACTATGAGAAATGCAAATTTATTTTTTTATTTTACATACTTCGAGTGTTTTTAGTGTATCATATACGACATAAACAAGCAGGAATACGGATATAACTTTTAGTTCTAATCAGTAGTATGGTAGTACTGCTAGTATTGATGCTAGTCATAGGTATGATGCTAGTGTTATACTACAGGTAGGACATCCTGCTACTATGATTCAGAAAAATGATGCTACTCATCATATTCACAGGTGTTTTTTATTTGGTTTAGAGAAGTATTTTATTTTGTATACTGTTGATCAGATAAATAATCAGAATAGTATTGTAATTATTATCTCTAGGCTTAGTTCAAATATATAATACCCGTATCACATATTACCTATTATTAGTTCTCTATCACTAAAATAGTTAAACAGGCTTCCTATCAGAATTATAGCAATTATTGTTGATATAACAGGGGTTTTTGACGATAGTACTTTTTTCAAATTTTGTATTATTGTTTCCACTTTGTTTATAGTTAGATTATATTATTATATATTTCATCTATTGTTTTTTTGTATTGATTTAACATAAATTTATAATATTTCTTTTTACTTCATGAATTACAAGATGAAATAGAGTTAGAATAAGATGTTTTATTTTCTTTAAAAACTATTATTGGAAACATTCAGTTTTGTAATAATATTTTATTCATTAAAAATCTTCATGTTCTTCAGTTTCAATTTTCAAATGGATGAATTTGTTCATATTTCAAATGAAAATCAAAGGCATTTTTAAGGGAAAAAATTTTTTTCTTATTTTTCTTATAAATAAAGATTAAAGAGTTTATTTCTTCTGAAACTTTGTCAGGTTTTGTTGTTGTATTATTATTAACTATATTTTCAATTTTTTTAAATCATCTAGGATATTTATTTCCATTTTCTTGTAATAGGTTTTTTGTAAGTATATGGTATAATTTTTTTATATTGCTTTCATTGAATATAAACTTTGTATTTATAAAATTCCATGTTTGTACAGAATTTTTAACTTCTTTGATTTCATTTTCTACTTTATATTTATATTTTTTATTTTTTATTATTTTTTCTACTTCTTCTCATGGGATTTTACTTCCTTCTATATTATTTGAATTATAAATAAATTTTATAGGAAATTCTTCTTCATACCATTGTTTTACTTGTTTTCATTGGTTATATATTTTTATTTCTACTCATGGTAGTTTTATTAATTCTATATTATTTTTTAAAAATATAGACTTATAAACAATTTCTTTTAGAACTTCTTTGTTATATATCTCTTTTTCAAATTCTTTATATTTATCTAAACTAAAAAAATAGTTACATTCTTTTTCTGTAATATTAATAAGATTTGTTTCATCAATTTGTTCTGAATGTATTTTTGTAAGAAACTTTTTTGCAAAAGATTTTTTAACTAAAAACATTCATGATTCCTTTTTCTCTATATACATTTTTTTATTTTTTATTTTCTAGGTACCCATATACTACCACTTTTACTATAAAAAGTCAAATTTATTATTTTTATTTTTAGAAAAATGGGATTATATAAAGCTTAATCAAGGTAGACCTTTTTGTTATAGTTTTTACTATTTTATGCAACAAAAAAAAGAGCTAAAGCTCTACAATTCTATAGATTTGATCATCCTCAAAGTCTTTTATAACTTTATAAAAATCATTTTCAAAATTATCAATAATATTTGATTTAAAAATATTTTTTCATAATTTTGTTTCTTTTTTTAGTATTGTAATAGGAAAATAATACTTCCCTACTTTTGTTAATGTAATAAGTCTTTTTTTCTTAGAATCTAGATAATCTTTGTATATACAGAAACCTTTCCATTCTCATAGGTCTATATATGATATACCTTTTTTATATTTTGAGATTTCTTTAATTATTATTTCTTCTTCAATTTTTAATTTTTCTAATTTCTTTTTAAAGGAATTTGTTATTATAATTTTCACTGTTTTTCTTTTTTAATAATAAGGTCATTGAATTTATCTAGGGATCATTTTTGTTCTAAAGTATCCATTGATTCTATTATTCAATTATCTATTTCATTATCAAAATTATATTCTTGCCATAGTTCAAAAGGTATTACCACAAATTCTTTTTTACTTCTTCTTCAAATATATTCTATTTTTCTATCATATCTTATATTATCTAGTATTTCTCACATATTTTTTCTAAATGTTGTTGCTGAATATGTCATTTTTATATTATTTTTTAAGTAAATTGAGTATTTTAAGTAAATTACTTAATTTGAATTATATACAAAATTTATAATAATTCAAATTTATGCAACAAAAAAAGAGCTTTTAGCTCTTTTTTATTTTGCTTTTTTATCTAATTTTTGTAATCCACTTTCTATTTTATTTTTATATTCTTCTTCATTTCATATTTCAACTCTTGTATCCATAAATGTTCCAGAATTGTTTAATTCAATATAGTATTCTCTTTTAGTATTTCCTGAGAAGAAATCTTGTTTATCAACGTATCCTAATAATACATCTTCTTTTTTACCATCTTTTCCCCATGTTCATAGTACTTTTTGCCCTAATAGGTTAGGTTCTATTTTATCTAATTTATCAACTATTTTTTTATCTACTGATATATTATCTAATCCATCAAAGTTTTCTACTACCTCTTCTGTTTCAGTAGCTATAGTAGGTTCTGATTCTGGACTAACTGTAAGTTCTACTACTTCAGGAGTTTCTACTTTTACTTCAGCTTCAACTTTTTTAGGATGTTCTTTATTATATTTTTCTATTAATTCAGCTTTTGCTGTATCAATTTGTTTATCTTTTGGAGCTTTATCAAATTTTTTAGAATAAGCAAAGTTAAATCCTGGTACATCTAATTCAACTACATGTTCTACGGTTTTATTACCTAAAAAATCTTCATGTTCATATGTTTCAACAATAACATTTGCTTCAGTACCATCATTTAAAGTAACTCTACCTTTTATTTTATCACCATATACCGCATTATCAATTTTTTCTTCTACCTTATCAGCAAAAGTTTTTTCTTCAGCTTGTGTTGGAGCTGTATCAATAGGTGTTTCTTGTTGTTGAGTTTTAGGTTCTGAAGTAAAATCATAGACTACTTCATCTCAATCACTTTGTGTAACACTTTCAACACTATCTACTGCACTATTTATAGCACTTGTTAAATCTTCCACAACATCTTTAGCAGCTTCTTTAAGATCATTAAGAGTAGAAGTAGTTATTTTATTTAATGAGTCATTTAAATCCATACCTAATCA
The DNA here is from genome assembly GCA_964344155.1 of uncultured Candidatus Peribacteria bacterium. GTDB lineage: Bacteria > Patescibacteriota > Gracilibacteria > BD1-5 > UBA6164 > UBA6164. Next base: position 61,566 of record CAYFMG010000002.1, read on the forward strand.
GCTACTCATTCAAACAATTATACCTCCAATTTCTTTACTTATTGTATCTATTTCCTCCTGAGATTTCCCTTTTAATAATCATTCATAATACTCTTGTAAATTAGTTTTAAAGTCTTCATATTTATCTCATTTTAAGAAAATTGCTTCTCAAGTTTCATTATCAGTAGCTGATTTTCTTATAAATTTCATTACAGATTCATAATCAGGATGATCCGTCTTTTTTAATACGTCTAATAATTTTGCCATTTTTTCAGAATCAAATAGACCTTCTATTCTTTGTTTTTCCGCTTCTTCTGCTGCTTTTTTTTCTGCCTCTTTTACCTTTTTTATTTCTTGTATTTTATTATTTCATTTTGTAAATATATCTTTGACTAATTGACTTATTCTATTAAACTTTTCTACTAATTTATTTCTCTCACCCATTACTATATTTAAAGTATCTCAATTAAGTAAATCTGAAATAGATTCTAATCCTGATCTTATAGACGTATCTAAATTATTTAAAAGTTTATTAATATCTTTTTTAGTATCAGCAGAATCTATTTGTCTAGATATATTATTAATATTTCCTTCTATACCTGATAATTCATTCATTTTTTTAGTAATAAGCTCTTTTGCTTCATTTTGTTCTATCTCATATATTTTTGTATTTATATCGTTAACTAAAACTACAATTGGTCTTCTGACAGCATCTATTTTGTCAATTAATTTACTCATATCTCACTCTACAAGTAAATCTAATGCAAAATTATCTGATTCTAATTGTGTATTTAATTTATCTAACTCCTCTATATATCATCTTAATTGTTCTTTTGTTACTCATACTTTACTTACTTCATCTGTTATTCTATCAACTTCAGGATTAACTTCACTAATTGCTTCATCAACAGCTATTTCAACATCTTTTTGTTTTTGTTCTATCGCTTGTTTTTTTGAATTAATACTATTTTCTAAATCAGTTATTTTGTCTTGTTCTAATCATTCTTCTTCTAATTTATCTAATTTTCCTTTTACATTACCTAGTTTTGTTAATACTTCTGAAACTTGATTTGCTTCTGTTATTTCACTAATATCTATATTCTTAACTTCTGAAACTAGTTTTTCATATTGTTGATTAATTTCTGCTTCAATATTATCATTTAATATATTTTTATTAATTTTTCATAATCTATCTACTTCTTCTTCACCTTTATCCATAGCTATTCATCAAGACCATATAGCTTTTTCATCATCATTAATTGTAGAACCTTCATAAGTTAATCTTAATATATCTGCTTCTCCAGTAGCATCATATCTAATATCTATTTCTCAATCTTTAACATCTATACCATTAAATGCTTCATCTTTAAACTCCCTTTTATAAAGAAAAGAACTTGTATCTGTTAATTTTGCCTCAATAGCAGACCATTCTGGTAATTCTTTTTGTACACTTGCTTTAACAAGACCTTTAAATTTATTATATTCATCTTCAGTCTTAGCAGAGAAACCTTGATTAAGCATATCATTAACCATTTCTTTTAATCCAATTTTTGTTTGTTCTTCAATTTCATCCATATTTTCAGCTATAATATTAGCCTCTTCTGAATCAAGTCCATCAGCAACAGCTTGTTTTAATGCTTTTAATTCAGATAAGGAATCATCTGTCTTACTAAAAGCTTCAGCAGTTAATTGTGTTTCAGCTGAAAAATCATTTTTAATGAATGATAAAAACATTTTTTTGTACATTTCTAGTGTTGTAAACATAGTATCTTATGTTAATAAATAAGTATTAAATTTAAATTACATATTTATTTTACCATATTTTCCCTTTTTTTTGCAAATTTTAAACACAAAAAAAATGACCACCGCTTTCGCGGTAGCCATTTTTGTTAGGGTTTCAGAAATCACTTAGATGGATTCCACTCCAAAGGAGTGTTATCAATCCGGATTTCATCTTCCATTTGAACGCTCTGCTGAGCCTCGTAAGAAATTACGAGTCTCGGCCCATGTACAGTGTCACTCTGCTGAGAGGTAGCCTTTACAGTACTTGCATTATTCATACATGCACTCATAGACAAACCAATAAGCAGAACTGAGATCAGTTTAACTACCCGTGACATTGTTCAGCCTTAGCGCTGGTATGGAAGAACGTTACCAGTTACGGTAGTATCACCCATACGAGTTGGCTGTGTAGCCTTGTAGGAAACCTTCATCTTGTTACCATCAGCATAGAAGCCTCCGAAACGACTATTAACGTAAGCATGGACATCATCCATACTGACACAGCTCCCTTTCAGATCAGCGATATCAGCCTTGTTGGCCGCAACCTGCACAGACTCAGCCTTCTGGGTAGCAAAATGCTGAGTAATGGCACCGTTCACATTATTCATGTAAGAGTCGCTACCATTTCCCTTCGATGCACCAGCTGAAAACAGGTCTCCTGCATTTGCTCCCATTCCCTCTGCAATAGTAGTCAGAGTTTTGGTAGCAGTAATCAGTTTCATACCATTGTTATCGAACTGAGCAGATGAAGCAACCGTACGTTGTCCATACTCATCAACAGAGATACGATTCTCAGCCGAAGCCATACCAGAGAAAGCAACAGAAGTCGCAACAGCAATACTCATAATAGTCTTTTTCATGTTCATACTCCTTTAGTTTTGTTGAACGTGTTTTAAATAAGAACTTAGCTAAGTTCAGTAACAAGATGGGACCAACCATCTCGGAACTGCGACACATTATGATGATTTTTATAAAAAAGTCAAGAGTTTTTTAGTAATTTAGTATATTGTGCTCATTAAAATACTAATCTTTTAGCTATTCTAAGCCACTAATCCAGTATTACAGGTATATTCTAGATTACTATACAGTATATAGTAGTTTTAAGTAGTATTGACTTTTTAATATATTATTGTATAATTTATTTATACAATAATGCTTTATTTTTTTTATTTTTCTATATAATAGACTTATTATTATTTAACCAAAAAAATATGGAAGCATTTTTTTATTTATGTTTATTCGTTTTTTGAACACTGTTTGGGAGCTTTTGATCTGTATTAATATATAGACTAAAAAAGAAAGAAAAATGAATATCAAACTGAAGAAGTCATTGTACCAGTTGTTTAACAACACTAAAAGCATTAGACTTAATACCAATAGTATCCTGGGTAATGAACAAAGGTAGATGTAAATACTGTAAAGAAAAAGTAAGTAGCCTCTACCCTATACTAGAAATATCTACATGAGCACTATTTGCAATGATATGATACTTCTTAATAGACCCAAGTATGATCTTTGCTTTTAACTGATTAGAAATAGCAAGACTATTATTCTGGTTAGCTGTATGATTCATTACTATAATATATACATTTTACGATATACTATTTTTAGAAATACATGAATGAGTACTGTTTAGCTGAGTATTATTAATATTCTTAGCAATATCAGCCCAAACACTCTACCCTGCTTTTCATTTAATAGAAACACTACCAGTAGGACTAGAAAATATAAGCGCATCATTTGCTGCTATCGTTATTTCTTCTATTATAATATGAAGCCTATATATAATAATGACTAGTGAACTACATGAAATAGTTGATGTTGTATTGTTGTCATTTTCTATATTTATGCTTTATCTATTTAAAACATATACAGGAATAGACCTGTCTAGTGTAGCATTATTAAATTGAGTAGTATGAGCCCTAGCTATATTTATATTCTTCTTTATACAAATAGTAGTATCATGATGAAAATGGATGTGATGAGGAGACCTAAGAATAGCTATAATGATTTGATTAGTATTATGAATAAGCCTAAGTGCAGCATGACTAATGCTTACGTATATGGCATGAAGTATTATATGAATATCTTACCTAGTATATTCAAAAATGAAAAATAAAGGAAAAAAACTAGACTCTCAAGTACCTTTCTGACCTTTCCTTGCTGTATGATTTTTTGTGACTATGTTCTACTCTACAGAAATACTAAATACTATTAGCATATATTTCTAAGTTTTGTAAAGAGATTTTTTTTTACAAATATAAAAAACTTTGATACAATAAATACACACTTATAAAATAAAAATAAAAAAGATGGAAAATAAAAAAACTATTATCGCTATTAGAGACTTCATTTGAAATGCTGAAAAGTCTATAAAAAGTGCTAAAATGTTACTAAAAGACTTACTTGAAGAAAATGATCTAAACCTAGAATCTGAATTAGACTTCAATACTTCTGGTTTAAACTCTTATAACAGTGACAATTCAAAAATTGTTGAATGAGTATTTACATGAGAAGATATGCTTGGTTCAGATGGAAATAAATACCCTGTACCAGCAAACTATTCTTCTAAATCAAAACTTGTTCAATGAGATAAACTAAAACTAACAATAGCTCCAAATGGAAAAATGCTATACAAACAAATAGCTCCTATTAATAGAATGTATATTCAAGGACTAGTAGTAAAAGAAAAAGATAAATACCAAGCTGTTTCTGATTGAAATACTTATGATTTATTAACTGCTGCTGTAACTCACTTCAAAGCAAATATATGAGACAGTGTTTCAATTATTATACCTGAAGGAAAACAAGCTACATTTGCTGCTATTGATGCACTTATACCAAAAGAAAAATAAAAAAACAAAAAAGCCCGTTTCGGGCTTTTTTTATTTTAGATTAACAAACTCTGTTGAATCAAGAGAAAACTCTCATTTTATCTTGTATGAATCAACTTCCTCTGTATGTTGTCCAAGAGTAGATAAAAAAGTATCTTTAAACTCTCAGTAAGGAACAACCATTCTAGCTTCTATACTTTCAAAAATCTTAGCAGCTTCTTTTGATCAAACTATTACTAAAATATCTACATCTCCAAAAAAAGATAATATCTCTTCTTTTAACTCAAAGTTATCATAAGGAACAATAACTAAATGTTTTGTATCAATTGTAAAACTGTAAAATAATTTTTCACTATACTCTTTTACTTCCAATAATATACCAGATTTTTCAAACTCTCCAGGATGTACCACAGATAAATCATCAATTTTTACATCTAAACTATTAGTATCAAAACTAATAGTTTTTTTTGAGCTACCTACAAAAGATAAAACTCAAGAACTATTTTTAACTTCTATCATTTAAACTACTTATTACTTAATTAAATAAAAAATGTCTTGTTTCTTCATATAATAGCATGAAGATCAAACATAACATTTACCTTTTTAATTTCTTCTAAGGTAAACCAATCATATCATACAAATCTTTCTTCTCTTTGTACTACTGGGTCTTTAGTACCATTGTATTTTACCAAAAATAAATAAACATCTTTATCTATCACTGGATTATTCTCTAGATGTCCCGCTGTAAAAGTATAATTTAGTTTTGTAACAAACTTTATAATCTCTAAATCTTTTTTTTCTAAACCGGCTTCTTCACTTATTTCTCTAACTGCAGTATCCTTAGCTACTTCCCCATCTTCTATATGTCATTTTGGAATTACGTATATCTCTTCTCATCTTGCGTTAAGCCATTTTAGTAAAAGAACCTCGACTTTGTTACCACTCTTACGATAAACTACTCAACCTGAGCTCTTTTCATATTTTTTAGCCATATTTTTATATATCTATAATCTATCTAAACTATGTATAATATAACTAAAAATTAAAAAAATTCAAGTTTCTTTTTAAAAAGATGTATTTTTTTTGCATATATTTTTCTTTTATGATAAAATTTATATATACAAAAAGCTTAAGAAAAAGTTTTTTAAAAAACAAAAATAAAAATAAAAATTAACATAAAATGATGGAAAAAAATAATATAGAAAATTTTGATATTTTAAATGAACTTGAAATAAATACTCAAATTCAAGAAACAGAAGTAGTAGAAGAAAAAATAGAAAAAAAGAAAAACTCTTTTTTAGCTAGTTTTATTCTAATGGTTAAATATTTAACTACATCAGCAACTATTTTTGCAGTATTGTTATTAACAACAAATTATTCTGCATATACAAATATGGCTAAAAGTTATCTATACCCTGAAGAATTAAGCCAAAAAGAAAATAAACTTATTTCTTCTGTAGAAGCTTCTTCTATAAAAGAAAAATTTAGCAAAGAAAAAGAAGAAGAAAAACAAAAACAAGAAACTGAGAAAAGACTTTCTATTAAAAAAATGAAAAAACAAGAAGATAAGAAAGACTTAAACTTAAATATAGAAATTACTCCTTATCAAAATAGAGTAATTATACCAAAAATAGGTAAAAATATTCCTTTAGTTGATATTAAAAATACAAATATTAGTTGAGAAGAAGAACTGAATAATATTTTTATGAAGGAACTTGAAAAAGGGATAATTAGATATCCTGGTAGTGCAAAACCTGGTAAAAATGGTAATAGTTTTATTTTTGGACACTCTTCAAACTTCCCATGGATGAAATGAAACTTTAATGAAGTTTTTGCTTTATTAAATACTCTAGAATACAACGATGAAGTAATAATTTATTACTGACAAGAAAAATTTGTATATAAGATAAAAACTAAAAAAGTTATAAAACCTGGACAAGTATGAGTTTTAGAAAGCAAAAATAATAAATCTGAAGTAACGTTAATGACTTGTTGGCCTCTATGAACAACTCTAAACAGATTAATTGTTACCTGAGAACTTACTAAACAATAGACCACCCCCTAACCCCCTCCTTAGTAAGGAGGGGGAATAAATAGTTTTATTATAAATAATACATTATGATTTGATTTGATTATAAATATTTAACATTTTCTGAAATAGTAAATAGTATAACGCTAATAACTCAATATTCATACACTCAGTATGCTATATTTGTTTTTGTTATACTTTTTGTTATGTCTAGTATATTTTTTATAATACCGTCTTTTAATATATATTCTGCTTATAGAAAAAAAGAAAAAGAAAAAGAAAAGAAAAAAGAATTTATCAAACAAATTGCTATGCAAAAAGATATAAATGATGAAATAGAAAAAGAATTACACATACACTAAAAAAAAGACTTATAACTAAGTCTTTTTTTATTTTTCTTCACCTGTATATTTATCTATAAACTTAACTTCTATTTTAAAAATAAAATCAAGTATTCTATATGTAATAAAAGCTATAAAAACAGTATATACTACATAACCTGTATAAGTAACAAAACCTATATTTTTTATAAAATCCATATCTACTTCCATAATGTTTTTTTAAAAAATAAAAATTATTACAATACAGTATAGCTTAAAATACTTTTTTTACAAATCTTTCATTGTTAATTGGATTTTACCAGTTTTTTCATCTATTTGTGTAACTTTTACTTTTACATTTTGTCATACTTCTAATACTTCTTTTGGATCTTTTATAAATCTGTCTGTTATCTGACTAATATGCACTAATCAATCATTTTTCATACCAATGTCTATAAATGCACCAAAAGCAACAACATTTCTAACAACACCATCTGTAATATCACCTTCTACCAGTTTTACTTCTCAAGCTTTTGTTGCTTTTTTGTGTGTAGAATTAACTCTTTTTTCTACTCAGATATTATTATATGAATCTAGTATAAAGTCTATAGTATCATTATTTACATCAGGATATAATTCTTTTGCTTTATTATCTACTGTATTTACATCATTTTCTATTACATATTTTGCTAACTCATATTGCTCTGGATGTATATCTGTATTATCAAATTTTTGATTACTATCTGGTACTCTTAAGAACCCTGCAGCTTGTTCATATACTTTGTCTGATAATTGTTTTTTCAGATCAGCTCTTGAGGAATATGGTCTATGATTATATATTTTTTTAGCAGCTCTTTTATCTATACCTGATATATGGTTTAATACATAACTAGATGCTGTGTTTACATTTATACCTATGTCATTTACTACGTCTTCTACTACATTTCCTAGTTTTTCTTCTAGTTTTTTCTCTGGCATATCATGTTGATACATACCTACTCATATACTACCCACTGGTACTTTTACTAGTTCTGATAATGGATCTATATATCTTCTACCTATTGATACTGTTCATCTATCCAAACTATCTAGTTTTGGAAACTCTTCTTGTGCTGTTTTACTTGCTGAGTATACACTCGCTCATGATTCATTTACTATGTAAATATCTATATCTGTTAAGTCTTGTAATATTTCTACTGTTTCATTTACTCATGTACCATTTCATACAACAATTACTCCTGGAGCATCTTTTTCTATTATTATTTTTAGTTTTGCTTTTGATTCTAATTTTTTATGTAAAAATATTTTATCAAAACTAAGAGGATTTCATAAATCATCTAAAACGGCCATTTTACATCATGCTGCATATCCTGGATCTATTGCTAGGATTTTCTTACCATATTCTGGTTTTGTCATAAGTAGATTTCCTAGATTTTGTTTAAATGTTTCTATTGCATCATCTTCTCAATCCTCTGATAGCATTCATCTTAATTCATTTTCTACTGACTTAAATAATGTATCATATCAGTCTTTAAATGCTTGTTCTAACTCATAGGTAAATGGTACTCTTATTTTTAATAATCTAGCATAGTGAAATTGTAGTCATTCATATGTTTTCTCTGTTTTTTCTATTTTTATCCCTAGTATTCCTAGTTTTTCTCATCTATTTAGAGCTAATATTTGATATGGTTTTAACCATGATATTTTTAATGTAAAATCAGAGTATATTTCAAATTTTGGTATTTGAGCTTTGTCTTTTTCATTTAGTTTTTCAAGTGATTTTTCAGTTTTTTGTTTTGATATAATTGCTCCGTATTTTTGTAGTGTTTCTATTAAATCTGCTCTCAAATCTGAGTTAGCTGAGATTTCTGCAGCTATTATATGTATAGATCATTCTATTATTTCTTCTTTTGTATATTTTTCTAATAACTCTCCTGGTATTTCATATTCCCTGTTTGTTTTTATTGCATCAGCAACTACCTGAAATCATTTTTCGATTGCTATCATTGCTTTTGTTTTCTTTTTGCTTTTGTATGGTTTATATATTTCTTCTACTTCTTTAAGTGTTTTTGCTTTCAAAATATTTTCCATCAATTCTGGAGTCATTTTTCCTAATTGTTCTATACCATTTACTGCTGTTTGTTTTGCTTTATGTATTTTTTCAAGTTTATCTCTTAGAGCTACTATTTCTCTGATTTGGTCCTCATCTAAATTCCCTGTTTTTTCTTTTCTATATCTGGCTATAAATGGTACTGTTGCTCACTCTCCTATCAGTTCTAAAACTATAGTTATTTGAGAATTATTATATCCTAATTCTGTAGCTATATTTTCTATATAATTTGGTTCTTCAAGAACTGTTCCTTGAAATTCTTCTGCTTCTGCAGCTAAAGTTTCTTCTAAAACCTTGTTTTCTTCTGTCATTTTTGATTTATTATAAAATAATAACTTTATTTTATAGGTTTTATTTTTTTTGCAAGAAAAAAGCTAATAATTCAATATTAGCTTTTATTTATCCAGTATTTCTTTTTTTGCATTGTTTATTTTCTCATCACTAATTATCTCTATTTTATCTCAAAGATATTTTGGTTTTGATTTCAAAAATTCTATTTCTAAAAATGCTTTTATCCTAGCAAAGACTTCTCTTTTATTATTGTATCATTCTCTACTGTATTTTTGTAAATTAGTCTCTACTCATAACACATCCATTCACAATTTGTGTCATATATACATAGCTCTTTTTAAATGAAAATCCTGAGTAAAAAGAACTATTTTATTTATTCAAAATATCTCTCTGGCTCTGTATAAAGAATCATAAGTATCAAATCATGCATAATCTAGATATATATCATACTCCTCTACTCACATTTTTAATAAAAAATTCTGCATAGCAACTGGTTCATTATAACTTTGATGTGAATTATCTCATGATACTATTATTTTTTCTATTTTTCATTCTTTATATGCTTTATATGCTACTTTTAGTCTATCTTTTAATATTTCTGATGGTGTATCTTTTCAAATAACAGATGCTCAAAAAACCAGTCACACATAGTTTTTTTCTAATCATTCTACATCATAATAATAATCAAGCTTTGAAAAACTAAGCACATAATAATTTATCACTGTAATTAAAAATACAATTAGTGATAAAACTATTCAAGAATATAATATTTTTTTCTTCATTATATAAGGTTATATATTTATTTCTGGTTCATATTTTCTAAACCAAGTTAGTTGTTTTTTTGCATAATTTCTATTGTTTTTCTGTACTAGTTCCTTGCATTCTTCTAAACTTATATTTCATTCTAAATAATCAATAACTTCTCTATATCAAATAGTTTGCATTCCAAAATCTGTTTTTTTATATTTTTTCAATAATGTTTTTACCTCTTCTACCAAACCATCATCAAACATCATTCATATTCTTTTATTTATTCTAGCATATAAATATTCTCTATCATGGTATGGAGTTAAAAATAATACGTCATACTTTAATTTTTTTTCTTCCCTAAAATCTTTTTTTGATTTTCATGTAATCATCTTAACTTCTATAGCTCTTATTACATATCTAATATTATTTGGATGTAGTTCCTGAGCATATTCTGGATCTATTTCTTTTAATTTGTTATATACATACTTGTTTCAATGTTCTAATGCCTCTTTTTCTAAAGAGTTTCTTAACTTTTCATCTGCTGGGATTCTGGGAATATTAAAATCATAAATCAAACTATCTATATACAATCATGTTCCACCACAAAGTATTGGCATTTTTCATTTACCATAAATTTCATTTATCTTTTCTTCTGCTAATTCTTTAAATTCTCAAACACTATATTCTCTATCTGGAGTTATAATATCAAGCATATGATGAGGAATTCATTCTTTTTCTTCTTCTGTGATTTTTCATGTTCAAATATCAAGCTCTTTAAAAATCTGTCTTGAATCAGTTGAAATAATCTCTGAATCAACTAATTTTGCTATATCTATACTCATTCCAGTTTTTCAAGACGCAGTTGGTCAATAAATAACAATTATTTTCTTTAAATCAGATTTTTTTTCTAAAAATTTTTGTAGTTTTTCTTCTATATTCATATTTTTTTATATTTTATATAACTACTCTTAATAATATAGAAATAGCGAAAAAATCAAGAAAATAATTTTTTTTTAAAAAAAGTTTTGACTTAATTAAGTTTTTTAATAATATATGTCTCGCAAAACAAAAAAGTGCCACCATAGCTCAGCTGGTAGAGCATTCGCCTTGTAAGCGAACGGTCATCGGTTCAAATCCGATTGGTGGCTCCATTTCAAAATTACGAATTACGAGTTTAAAATAAATGTTTATCTTTGATTCGTAATTCGTAATTTTTTTAATTTATCTGGGCAGATTCCAGAGTGGCCAAATGGGGCGGACTGTAAATCCGCTAGCTACGCTTTCGGGGGTTCGAATCCCTCTCTGCCCACCATTTTTTGTGTTTAAGCCCGGGTGATGGAATTGGTAGACATGTTGGTCTTAGAAACCAATGCTTCACGGCGTGCGAGTTCGATTCTCGCCTCGGGCACCATTTACCAAATATTAATTTATATTTTTGTTTTCGTACTAGGCGAACAAATTAATTACAAATAACTTATGAAAGCTGGAATACATCCAAAATCAAATAAAGTAAAAGTTGTTTGTTCTTGTGGTCAAGAATTTGAAGTAGACTCAACTATCGCTGGAGATACTAGAGTTGAAATCTGTTCTAACTGTCACCCTTACTATACTGGTGAACAAAGAATTCTTAAAACAGGTGCTGTTGATAAATTCTACGCAAGAATGAAAAAAACTGAAAATCTGAAAAAATAAATCATCAAAATCTTGATGATTTATTTTTTTGTTTTTAGTTTTTTATAAAAAAATCTTGACTTATATTTTTTTCCTATATAATACTCGTACTTTCTATGTCAAAGACAGTGGGCAAACAAATAAGACCTACCGAGATAATAGAGGAAAAGTTTTTATACAAAATTTCCAAATTATAATAAAACTAATCCTTTTTCTTTGATATAAAGAAAAAGGATTTTTTTAAACTAGAAAGTAAGATTTATTATTATAACTAACGAAGACATGGCTGTTTCAAAACAACAAAAAGTTGAAATACTAAATGAGTTAGTTGCAAAATTCAAAGAAGCTAAATCTATAGGTTTTGCTTCAACTACTACAATGACAGTAGATGAATTTGCTGGACTAAGAAAAGGGTTAAGAGAAGTAAATGCTACATATACTCTTGCTAAAAAAACTCTTATTAAAAAAGCTATAAAAGAAGCTTTAGATATTGAAATTGATTTATCTAATTTAGAAGGACAAATTGGTTGTGTATGTTCTAATGATGATGCTGTAGCTGGTTTAGGTAAAGTTAATGACTTAGTTAAATCAACAGGAGGTGAAAAAATCACTTGGGCTTGCGCTGTATTCGAAGGAGAATTAAAAGACCTAGAAGAAACAAAAGTAATTGCTTCTATGCCTTCAAGAGAAACTCTTCTTGGAAGACTTGTTGGATCAATGAAATCTCCTATTTCTGGACTTGCAAGATTCTTTGATGCTGCTGCTAAAGAGCTTGAATCTACAGGAAAAGAAACTGTAGGACAATTAGAATGAGAAAAAACTGAAGAAACTAAAGAAGAAGCTCCTGCTAAAGAAGAAGCTCCAAAAGCTGAAGAGGTAAAAGAAGAAAAAACTGAGGAAGCTAAAGAAGAAACTAAAGCTGAATAATTGATACTTGGTATATTGATTCCCTATTTATTTAGGGAGTCAGCTACTAACTATTAATTTGGTTAGATCAAATATATTTTTTATTTTTATAATTTTTTACAAAATGGCTGAATTAAGTAAAAATGCTAGTCAAATAATGGACTTAGTAAAAGAATTAAGCATCGTTGAATTAAACGATTTAGTAACTGCTATGGAAGAAGAATTTGGTGTTAGCGCTGCTGCTCCTGTAATGGTTGCTGGTGCTGCTGGTGATGAAGCTGGTGGAGATGAACAATCATCTTTCGATGTTGAATTAACTAGTGCTGGTGCTTCAAAAATTGGTGTAATCAAAATTATTAGAGAAATCACTGGTTTAGGATTAAAAGAAGCTAAAGATATCGCTGATAACGGTGGTAAAGTTAAAGAAGGTGCTGATAAAGCTGAAGCTGAAGAAATTAAAGCTAAATTAGAAGAAGCTGGTGCAAGTGTTGAATTAAAATAATTCATATAAGCATAGCTAACAAAAAAAGAACTTATTTTATAAGTTCTTTTTTTGTTAATTTTAGAAAAATCTTTTGTAAAATTTAAATTTTATAATATAATACTGTTACTTAGATGTAGCTCCTTTGGAGTAGACCCCCTTGTCTTTTTTGACTTAAGGGGATTTTTTATGTAAAAAATTTGCATTTCTGATATTATTATTATAATATATGTGTATATACATAGTAATTACATATATCATGACAACAACATTACAAATTAGAGTTGATGAAAAACTAAAAAAAGACTTTTTAAAAAAATCTAGAGAAATATGACTAGATGGAAGTATGCTTATTAGATATTTTATGACAAGTTTTACAGAGAAACAAAATATAGTAAAATTTAAAATAAAAAATGATTTTTATAAAGATCTCTTAGAAGATAAAAAAGTGGTAAACAAACTAGAAAAAATATCTGATAAACTTGATGAACTATGATTTAAAAATAAAAAGAAAAAAAGTAAAAACAAAAAAAAATAGCTTTCAGCTATTTTTTTTGTTACTCAACCTCCTCTCATGCCATCATCCAAGCCTGTATTCCTCAATCTAAATCATAAGCCTCTTTGAATCAAGACTCTCTCATAAAGTAAAGCATACTTCATGTTCTGTTTCAGCTGTTACAATAAATAAGATATTTTTTATCTTTATCAAGAGCCTCTACCTTTTGTTTTATATCAGAACTATAAAAATCCATACTCATATCCATACCAGGAATAGCTCACCTAGATATTTCCCCTGGTGTTCTGATATCAATCAAAATAAAATCATCTGAAATCTTTTGCTTAAATTCAGCTACTCAAATAGAAGCTATTTGCTCAGAATTAGTTGTACTCATGTCTTGTTTTTCTGTATTTACTTGTTTATCTTGACCACAAGAAATAAGTCAAAGAAAACAAAAAATTAAAACTATTATTTTTTTCATAATATTTAAATTAATAATCATATATTTCCTCCCCTGCTAGGGAGAGGCTAGGTGGGGGGTTGTTAAAACTTAATTATAAATTCTGTTCAAACTCCCTCAATACTGTTAACAACAATCTTCCACTTATAAATATCTGAAATCTTTTTTACCAAAGATAATCAAATACCATATCACTCTACATTTCTTCCTTGTTTTCACATAAAAAATCTATCAAAAATCTTATCTAAATCATCATTTTTAATACCACGACCATTATCTTTTACAATAATACTTCTATTTTTTAATGTTATCTCTATTTTAGATCCTTTTTTACTGTATTTTATAGCATTTCAAAGTAAATTTGATAATAATATATAAAAATATTGTTTATTTATATTTAATATCTTAGTTGATTTTTCTATAAAATCAACATCTATATTTTTCTCTCAAGCTTTATTTTTAAAGTCCTTTATTATAAATCTTATCTCCTCTGATAAGTTTACCTTTTCCTTAGAATGAGATGAACATATATTTGATAATTCAACCAAACTTTCTATAAGCTTATTAAGCCTAGATACTTCCTCTAAACCTTCATCAATTAACTCTTTTTCATATTTTTTTGTTTGATTTATAAGCTGAAGATTTGAATGAATAATTGATATAGGAGTCTTTAACTCATGTCATGCATTATGTATAAAATCCTGCATATCCTTCATATTTTCCTCTACTGGCCTCAGATTGGTTGATACAAATTTAAATCAAATATAATAAAAGAAAATTGAAAATAAAAATGTTATAAGAACAAAATCAAAAAGATCTCTTAGGTAATCAGCAAAACTATATCTCAAGTTTTTTATAAATAAAACATCATAATCATTATTTCACTCAGAAATCATAATCTTTCTCACCAAGTATCAATCCTCCTGATATACTTCTCAATACCTACTATCATTAAAAGATTTCTCTACAAACTTAACACTTAAATTATCAACTACATTACTAAAAACAAGTTCTGTTTTATTTCTATCAATAATTATTAGATTTAAGAAATTTTTTAGTTCTTCTTTTTTAATCTCAGATTTATCAGACATTCTAAAAAGCCTTTTTCATATATCATACTTAGTTACAAATTCTTTTAGAGTTATTGTTTTATCCTCTACACTTCTTGTAATACTATAAAAATTACTCTTTTCACTATAAATATAATTATAGTATTTTGCTGAGAAAAATACTATTTCTAACAATAAAGCTATAAAAAAGACTAAAAATGTAAAAATTATAGTTAAGTTTCTTTTTGTATATTTTAAACTATTAAACTTCATAAATTAATTAATTATATATCAAAATCATTTTTTTGTTTCTATTATCGTTTTTCATAATTTTTTTCTAAGATATCAAATGTATACATCAACTGTTTTACTAAACATAAAATCTCATTCAAATGTTCACCAAACATGTTCATAAAGCTCTTGTCTAGAAACAACTTTTCCTTTATTTTGAGAAAGGTATTTAAATAAATTAAACTCTAGATTTGATAATTTTACTCTTTCTTCTCACTTATATACTTCTTTAGTTCCTAAGTCTATAGTATAGTCTTTGATTAAAATTTTTGTATTACTTTTGTTTTTTAGATTTCTTCTTGTTAAAGTATTTACCCTTGCTAAAAGCTCATCATAATCAAATGGTTTTGTTAAATAATCATCCGCTCAAAGATTTAATCAATCTATAATATCTGTTTTTGCTGATCTTGATGTTAACATTATTATAGGGGTTTCTTTTCATTTTTCTCTGAATTCTCTACATAACTCTAGTCAGTCTTTTTCTGGTAAGTTAATATCAAGAATAATAACATCATAAAAATTAATTGATGCTTTATATAATCAATCTTTTCAATCAAAACTAACATCAGATTGTATATCTTTTAAGGATAAAAATCTAACTAAGTTTCTCGATAAAATTTCATTATCTTCTATAATCAAAACTTTCATATTTATTATTTTTAGTTATATAAAACATATTTTAATCAAAAAATAAAAATAAGCTACTTTTTAATAGCTCATTTTTATTTCCTAATCATATTTGTTAAAACCATTAAAACATTTTTTATTTCCTAATCACTAAATATTTTTTTGTTTCTATTGGTTTTACATTTCACATATTCGATTCATACTTTTTTTTCAGTTCTCTAACAAGTACTTCTTCAGTATCTGTTAGCTCCTCTCCTGTTTTATATTTCTGTATAAGTATTTTTACAGCAGTTCTTTCTTGCGAGCTAAGTCAATTAAAGTTAGCATTTGTACTAGAAGCAACTAATATACTAGCAATAATTGCAGATAGAATCGAATAAGTGATTATTTTTGTTTGCATAGGCAGTTTTTTATTAAGTAATATCAACAAGGGCACCTGTAATAACTTTCCTAATAATTATTACACTTGCCACTATAATAAACTTAAGTAAGAACAAAGTAAGAATTTAGTAAAAAAAAATAAAAACTAAAATTCTTAGTTTTTATTCAAATAGCTTTTCCTGTATATCTTCTATATCTATGCCTTTTTGTTTTGCATTATTTATTTCATCTAATATTTGATCTATACTATAAACAGATACTCAATCTGATTTCTTTATATTTCTAATCATAAGTATTAATTCTCATCTTATTACTTGCTTTTTTAAATCATCCATTAATTCTTTTAACATAGCAAAGTCTATATCTTTTTCTTTTAGCAATTCTTTATATTCTTGTTCTATTTTACTAATATCAAAAAAATATCTACTTGGATTATTATTAAGTTCATCTACTCTATTAGCTATATTTCTTTTAAATAATACAATTCTAAAATCAAGTACCTCTTTATCCATAGCATCTACATTTAATCACATTTCTCTAGCACGATCTATCTTTTTATTTACTTCATCAAGTTTATTTACTATTGTTGAAGAGGAATTTTTAGAAAGACTTTTTATATCACTAAAAATCTCATCCATTAAAGCTATGGAATAATCTGACATTTCTTCTAGTTTTGAGAAATCTTGTTTAGGCATATATATTTTTTAATATTAATTTATAACTATATTTTATCATAAAAACAAAAAGAATACAAAAATTGTATTCTTTTTTTAATTTATCTTTGAATCAACAAGTGCTTTTAAAGCTTTAAGTTTTAATAATATTGTATCTTTATGTTTTCCAGAATATTTTTTAAACGTAGTTGGTTTACTTATATATCCTAAAAGCTTAATTGATACTTTTTGTAAAACAATTCTAGACATTTTTTCTAATCTTTCTCATACTTTTTCATTTAACTCTTCTTTGTACTTAGTTATTTTTTGCTCATCTGTTTCCTCTACTTCCTCTTCCTCAGTGGTAGTACCTGTTCATGTTTCTGTTTCTTGAGATTCTGTAGTTGTTCATGATCATGTTTCTTCATCTGTAGTACCTGTTCATGTTTCTACTTCTTCTTCCTCTTCTACTGCACTCTCTTTAGGGATATATTTAAAATAATCTCTATAACAAAGTTTATCTAAATATTTATAAAAATTCTCTACTAATTTTTGAGTTTCAGACATTTTATACATAAGTAGTAATTTTTGTTGTTGTTTAGCAAAGATTTGTCTTCTTATAGTTTGTTGTTTTTCATGATAAAGTATACGAGTTTTTTCTCTTACAACAGAATCTGCTGCTAAAGTATATGTAGATTTTATTTCATTATATGCTGTATCATACAATTCTTCATCATTATAATCTTCTTGTAGTTGTTCTACTTCTGAAGTTAAAGTTTCAACTTGAGAACTAGTAGAAGAAAAATTTATTCCATTTATAGTATATATTTTATCTTCTATAACTTTAAACTCTGTAAAGGCTGGAAAATCTTTACAGTTTTTTCAAGCTTCCATGTACTCTATAAATGTTTTATTATTTTCTCTTAAAACTATAGCTATTTCTATAGGAGCTACTTTTTGTAGTTCAGGTTTAGCTATTGATACTTTTGATAAATCAATATCCTCTGTACAATGTATTCATGCAAAAAATAGATTTCACTGAAAAGTATCATATCTATTTTCACAAACTTTCCCACTATCTTCAGAATGTACGTTAGTTAACAATAAAAATACTGTTAATATAAATACTACTAATTTTTTCATAATGTGTTTTTAAATTATATAAATAAAATTTTTATTAAAACTCTCATCTGTCTTTCATAGCATCAAGTACTCTTTCTAGTGCAACAATATAGGCGGCATTTCTTAAGAATGTATTTGTTTCATTTGCAACTTCATATACTTTACGTGTTGCTTTTGTTATTTTTTCATGTAACTCATTATTTACTTTTTCTTCATCCCAGTAATAATTCATATTATTTTGAACTTGTTCAAAGTATGAAACAATAACTCATCAAGCATTAGCTAATATATCTGGTATAACTCTTATATCTTTTTTAAAAAGTATATCATCTGCATTTGGTGTAACTGGCCCATTAGCTAATTCTAAAATAATACCTGCTTTTATATTATCAGCATTATCCTTTGTTATTTGATTTTCAAGTGCTGCTGGAATTAATATATCACATTCTTGTTCTAAAAGTTTAGCATTAGTTACTTTTTTAGCATCCATATATTCTGTTACTGATTTTCTAGCTTTTTTTAGCTTTGAGATTTTATCAGCAAAAATTCCATCCTTGTTATATATTCATCATTTTGAATCAGATATTCAGACTAGTTTTGCTCAAGCTTCACAAAGTAAGTGAGCAGCTGTTAATCATGCATTTCATGCTCATTGAACAACTATCGTTTTTCCTTTTATTTCTTGATTTAATAAACTAAGTATTTCTTCTAAAACATATACTCATCATCTAGCTGTTGATGTATTTCTTCATTTTGATCCACCTGATGTAAGAGGTTTACCTGTAAAACTTCCAGGACTATAAGATCAAGTTAATTCTGAATACTCATCCATCATCCATGCCATTATTTGTGGTGTTGTATTTACATCTGGTGCTGGCACATCCTTTTCTGGTCCTAAGTATTTATATAATTTTCTAACATATCATCTAGATAATCTTTCTAGTTCTCCTTCTGATAACTCTTTTGGATTTACTATTATTCATCATTTACCTCAACCAAGTGGTAAATCAACAACGGCACATTTAAATGTCATCCACATAGATAGAGCTTTTACTTCTTCTTTGTCAACATCAGGATGAAATCTAATACCTCACTTAAATGGTCATCTAGCATCATTGTGTTGAGATCTAAATCACGTAAATGTTTTTACATTTCAGTCATCCATTCTCACTGGAATATTTACCTCTATAATTCTTTTTGGATGAGATATAAGTTCATATTTATTTATATCATCCCTACAATTTCAATACAAATCACAAGCTAATCTTAATTGTTTTCTTGCATTCAAAAACGGATTTAATCTATCTATCACTATTATTATAATTACTAATTAAACTGTTGATCTAGTTTTCAGATTCTAGCTACACTATATTCTCCTGATTCAATATCCACATTGTAAATATTAAATTCTGTATCTACATCAAAACCTTCATTTCTTATGGCTAAGTTCATACTTGTAGAACCATTTGGAGAGTAGTTTCTATGGAATACTCCACATGGCCAACCAAGAATACCTGGTCCATCTAAAACTATTTCTCCATTCCATTTTATACATTTATTTGAAATTTCAAATTTTTCTACTCTTCAATGTTGTTTTGAGTATAATTCTACATATCTATTCCCTGCTAGTGTTATTAAATTATCCTCTTGAAATGGGTGCATATACCAATGATTTCCTTCACCACCAACTTGTCCTGGTGATTTTGCTCCTGGCTCATGATTAACAACATCTAAACCATTATAATCACTAAAAAATGGTATAGCATCAAATTCTACCAAGTTTGTTTTTCTTAATTTTTCAAAAGGTATTATATGAAACAATCCTTCTATTTTTTTCACAACTTTATCTGAAGCGTGTATTGTTTTTTGCATTTACTTTTTTATTAATAATATATTATACTATTATATTTTAACATGTATTAATTTTTAATGCAAAAAAAGTCTTAAAATTTTAAGACTTTTTATAGATAGAATTTAGCATCAACCACTATACTATCTTTATCATCTGAAATTATAGGATTTATATCTATTTCTTTTATATCTTCAAACTCCATAAATACATACTGCAATTTAAAAATTATATCTACTACTTTTTCTATATCTATTCACTTTTGTCACCTTACTCATTCTAGCAAAGGATATACTTTGAGTTCTTTTAGCATTTTCTTAATTTCATCTCTTGAAACAAGTCATATTCTCCTTGATACATCTTCAAAAACATTTACATATATTCATCACATTCATACTATAAGTATATTTCAAAAACTTTTATCTCTTTTAAATCATACAAATACTTCCTTTGAATCATCTCATAGTTTTGCCATTTTTGAAAAAGTAATTCCTTTTACAAAAGCTCCACTCGCATTTTTTGCTACATTTTTTAATACATCATTATATGCTTTTATTGCTTCTTTTTCTGTCTTTATACTAAGTATTATTCATCATACATCTGTTTTGTGAGGTATATCTGCTGAACTTACTCTTGCTACTAATAAATTCGCATTTAATTTTTTGTAAGCAAGACTTACTTCTTCTTCACTATTAACAAGTATTTCTTTTATTGTATTTATTTCAAATGATTCTAGTATTTCCTGTGTTAAGGCATTTGAACAAAATTTTTCTTCTTTTTGTAATTTTTCTTTTAATTCTGATATGTTTTTTGGTAACTCAAATTTTTCTTTTTCTTCTATGGGAGTATTTTTCCAATTTTTTTGTATTAATAATCTAGAATACGCTCTAATAGCTTTTTTAGGATAATCATATTCTAAAATACCATTTTTATCTAATATTTCTCTTCCCTTTTCTACAGATTCTCATCCCATAAATGTAACTAATATAAATTGGTCTGGATTTTGTTTTTTGAAATCTACAATGACCTCTGCTATTTTTTCTACATCTGTCATAGTTTGAGCTGTAAGTATTATCAAAATAGCTCTTTTTTTAACAATTTTTGATAAATTGTTAAGAATTTTCTCATAAGTTTTACTTGTTGCATCTCATATAATATCTATAGGATTATTAACTGAAGCTGAATCTGGTAATCATTTTTTTAATATTTGTTTTTCTTTATCTGTAAATTCAGTTAATTTTACTCAATAATTTTGAGCATGATCTGTTGCCATAACTCATGGTCATCATGCATTTGTGATCATAACTAACTCTTCAGGAATATTATCTACTAAAGTTTTTGAAAATATTTGACTCCATAAAAAAAAGTTTTCTAAAGATTGTGTAAAATGAATTCAAGAATTTCTAAATGCGGTATATAATACTTCTTTTTCAGATGATAAAGCTCAAGTATGAGAACTGGCAACTAAACTTCATTTTTCTGAGATTCATGATTTTACTAAAACTATCGGTTTTTGTTTTGATAACTTCTTTGTTATCTCAAAAAACTCAGCTCCTAAATCTATACTTTCTAAATAAAGAGAAATAACTCTAGTATTATCATCTTTTTCAAGTTGTTTTAATAAATAGTTTTCATCTACTCAGGCTTTATTTCACATAGATATAAGTTTTGAAAATCACATTTTTCTTGATAATGCCCAATCTGTTAAAGCTACTGCCATTGCTCAACTTTGTGATACCATTGCTATATTTTGACATTCTCAACCAATACATGCTCTAAGTGTTTTTGTACCAAAACTTAAATTTAGCTTATTTATAACATCTACATATCATAAACAATTTGGTCAAAGTAATTCTATGTCATACATTCAGGCTATATCTATTAACTCTTGCTCACTTTTAATATTTCATATTTCTTTAAATCATGCTGAAATAATTATTACTCTTTTAACTCATTTTTCTCAAGATTCTTTTAAAGATTTTGCAACAAGATGTGCAGGAATAGCGAAAACTAATATATCTGGAATTATAGGTAAATCTTTTATGGATTGAAAAAATTTTATTCCTCCAGATTCTCATCATTTTGGATTTACTCAGTATTTTTCTCATTCAAAAAACTCTAGGCTTTTTATTAAGCTATTACCTATTTTTCATTCTACTTCAGAAGCTCAAACTACTGCTACTGATTTTATATCAAAAAAATTATTCATATTTTATAAGTTATATTTCTATATTTTTATAATGTTTTAATTTATAGCTTGTTTCTCACTTATATATAGCTATTACATCAAACCTTATTTTTTCAAAATCTAGTTTATTTTTAACCACATAAAACTCTACTGTTTTCCTGCATTTTCTAAGTTTATTTGGAGTCACTGATTCTTCTGGTATTCAATACTTCAGTGAACTTCTATATTTTACTTCTATAAATACTACTACTCAATCTTTTTTTGCAATGATATCAATTTCTCAAAATCTTCAAAATTTAAAATTTGAATCAAGTATTTTATATCATTTTTTTTGTAAATATTTTATAGCTACTATTTCTCAAGTGTCTCCGACTTTTTTTGTATTCATGTTTTATAAATATTTATCTAATATTAGAGTTACTTCCCTAAAAACTTCCTCAATACTCTTATTTGCATCTATTACATAAATTCTTCTTTTTTCTTTTAATTTATCTGCACTTTCTAAATATTTATTTCTTACTTTTTCTAAAAAATCTATGTTTTCAAAAAACTCTTTTTCTCATCATCTCTTTTTTAATCTTTTCTCTATATTTTCTCTACTTACATCAAAAATAAATGTTAAATCTGGAATTAATATATTATCATAATTATGAGCATTGTTTATTTCTGAAAAACTTAATCATTGAACTCCTTGATATGCATATGTTGAATAATCAAAACGAGATGAAAGTATTATAGAGTGTTTTAATATTTCTTTTCTTATTGTTGTTTGTTCTTCTCTATCTTTTACATATAAATCCAATGCTTCTTTACCATTTTTAAATCATTCTCAGGTCAATTTATTAAGTATTTCTTTTCATGATTTGGTATTTGGAGTTGGTTCTTTTGTTACCCATATCTGAGCATTTTTATCTTTTTCTCTTAAATATTCAAAGACTTTGTTTAACTGTGTATCTTTACCTGATCAATCAACTCACTCAAAAACTACAAACATATTTTTTATTTAATTTATAAAACCTCTCTCTTGAATTCTCTCCCCTTGTCAGGGGAAAGAGGCTACAAGTTTCTAACAGTATAATTTTTTTTTGGAAAAATAAAAGTTTTATGTTAAAATAAATATAATATAAAATATAAATAAGAAGTATGTCTGAAATACCTTCTACATCACCTGAAAAAAAAGAAGATAATAATAAATTAGCTAAAAATACATTATTAGCTATATGATTATATAGTTCTCAAATCTCTTGAGTTTTAAGTGATGATTTTTACGATAACCAAATAAACCAATTTTCTAGTGATTTACAAGATTTTAAAGAATATATAGAACAAGAAAATTTAAATAAAGATTTTAGAATAAAATCATGACACATTAAACTTGATCCAATTTGATGATTTGCTGATTGAACATATAACTTAGATAAATATAAAGTAAATATAAAAGACTGAAATTTTTATAGTTTAGAATTAACATTTAGAAAAAAAAGATGAGCATTAAGTTATATACATAAAGAAAATATAAATATATATTATAAAGCTAATAAATTAGTTATAAATCATAATTGAAAATATTATGAATTTGAAACAAGTAGAAAAAATAAAAATTTTAATTTCTGAGATATTACTTTAAATATAGAATTCCTCCAAAAAAGAAAACCCCACTGATATAAAAAACACCATAGACATCACTATAGATAAAAACTGAACTTAAAAGTTCAGTTTTTTCTTTACAAAAAAAATATTTTATCTAAAATAAGATAAATAATATTAAAAAACTTAAATGAGTATTAGTGAAGAGTTAGAGTCTGCTATAGATATAGTGGACTTGGTAAAAAGTTATGTAAGTCTAAAAAAAGCAGGTGTTAATTACAAAGCTGTTTGTCCTTTTCCTGGACATACAGAAAAAACACCTAGTTTTGTTGTGTCTCCATCAAAACAATTAGCATACTGTTTTGGTTGCCACAGGTGATGATGAGCTATAAAGTTTGTAATGGATGTAGAAAACTGTGAATTTAGAGATGCTATACAAATACTCTGAAACTATACTTGAATCAAAGTAAACACAAATTTCAATCAAGAAAAATTTGAAGCTAAGAAAAATATTTATTCTCTATATAAAGATGCTACAAATTATTATTCTAATGCTTTAACAAAATACCCTGAAATCAAAAAATACTTATTTGATAGAGGTGTAAATGAACAAGTAATCAAAGACTTTCATTTTTGATATTCTGATAGCTGAGTTGAACTATACAACTATTTAAAATCAAAATGATATGATGATGAAATGATAACTAAATCAAATATTTTTCTAGATATAAAAACAAAAAAAGATAAGTTTATAAACAGAATAATTTTCCCCATACAAAATGCTAGATGAGATTTTGTTGCTTTTACAGCAAGAATAACATGAGCATGAGAACCAAAGTATTTAAACTCACCTGCTTCAGATCTTTATGATAAATCAAATATTTTATATGGTCTTTACAATGCTAGAACAGCCATAACCAAAAATGACTTTGTAATAATTACAGAGTGACAAATGGACACAATTGCTCTTCAATCAGCATGATTTTTCAATACTGTAGCTGTATCTGGATCTGCCCTAACAGATAAACATCTAACTCTAGTAAAAAGACTAACAAAAAAGCTATACTTGTGTTTTGATGGAGATTCTGCCTGAGAAAAAGCTACAAAGGCAGCTTTAGAAAAAATGAAGAATACTGGTTTTGAGGTAAAGATAATATCTATGCCAAAATGAAAAGATCCTGATGATTTAATCAAATCATGAAAAGATTTTAATGAGTGTATAGCTTGAGCACTAAGCCCTATTTGATACTATATACAAAAATCTGAGTTTGATTTAACTAGTACTACAGAAAAGAAAAAGCTTTTAAAAGAGCTTCTTGAGATAATAAAATCATATTCTGATAATATAGAAAAAGATTTTTATCTAAAAGAGGTAGCAAAACTACTTGATATCAATAGTAACATAGTTTATGATGCTTTTAACAGAGTAAAATTTACTACTAATACTAAAGAGGATAAGGCTTTAGAAACAGAAAAAATAACTAGTGAGGATATGGCTATTTGATTTTGTCTTTTGAAACCTGAGAATATAGATTTTTTAAATACTCATATTTTATTTAAAGACTGACTTAGTAAGGATTTAAAAAGTATTCTGGATACTGGAATTTCTTATATTGATAGTTTGGAGTTAAATAAAAAAGAGAAATATAAATGAATTTCTTTACAGATAGAGGTAGAAAATACTCATGCTAATAGTGAGCATACTGAGGAGGAACTTCATAAGCTTGTTAATGGGATAAACAGAGAGGTTTATAAAAGGCTTGTTTCTACTCTCAAAAAAGAAATGGATGCCTGAAATAGTGAGGCTTTTGTAAAATATACTCATCTTGTAAGTGAGGCTAAGAAGTTAGGAATAAAATAAAACTGTAATACATTGTATTACAGTTTTATTTTTTATTCAGAGATTGCATAATAGATATATGTTCATCATGATACATTATTTGTATTTGCTGTTGTATTAACATTAAAACCATCACTTAAGAAATCAATATCATCTGTTCATGTATACTCTGCATTAGGTAAGTTTGGATACAATGTATGTCCATCATTTGCTCTTTTATTATCATAAGTATACCAATGATTTGCAGAATCTATTCTCTTTAACATAACATATGCTGGTTTAAATCCTAGTTCAACCTTATTTCAACTTACTCCTGTTCATTTATAACTACCTATCTTACTATACCCTGGTACAGAATGGAATGCGTAAGATATAAATGAACCTGAAGAAGCATTTATACTAGTATCAGTTCCAACAGATATAGTTGATGATGTTGGACTAGTATTATTCCAATAAATACTATTTGTTCATCAAGTATTACTTGAATCTAAGAAATAAGCTCTTGTATTTCCTACTGAAGCATGTTGAATATGCCAAGAGTATCCCGAACTAATATCTCTACGTTTAACAATAACCATTTCAGGTGATTTATTTAATCCATGACCAATTGTTGAATTACTTCAATTCCCTGTATACCCCATAATACTAAACCCTGCAGTAGGATTTGCACTTACTTGTGATGTTATTGTTCAGTCTGAATTTGAAACTGCAGCTCATCCTGCCTTCCAGTTCCATGCTACGTAGTTGTATCAGTTTTCATTTACATGTACATTATAATCTAAATCAAAACCATTTGATGTAAAATTACTTAAACCTGCCGTCCAAATAGCTTCACCATCAGTGGCATTAGGACGTAGATATTTGTATGGTCAACGTATACTATCCCATATACCATGACTTACTGTTCATGGACCGTTTCTATTCTTAATCCAAGTAAAATCAGGTTGAAAATTTAGACTACTTATACTTTGATTAGATCAATTACCCGTATAAGTAACTGTATTAAAATGATTACTTGGTTGTTCTGTTCCGTATACAAATGGTAGCTCTGTATTTGGATCAGATAGTCATTCTGCATATAGTTGTGTTATCTCTGTTTGAGATAATGCACGGTTGTAGATACGAAGATTATCTATGTTATGATTATTTGGATCTGCTGAATAATAAGCAAAGATTGAAGATGTTCATGAAAGAGTATCAGCTGTGTTATGTAAAGTTCAATAAGAATCTAAATTACCATTAATATATATTTCTCAATTAGTTCAATCTTTTACAAAAGTAATAAGATAATATTGTCACTGACTTATTAAAGTATTACTTAATACTTCTTTCCAATTACTACTACTTCTTACTGAAAAACCTATTTTACTATCAGCTTTTCTATAACTAAATCACATAGCATATTGGTTATGTGGATGTATTAACTGAATATTTCAAGATGGTGTTCAATTTAGTTTAAACCACATAGAAAATGTAAATTGAGTTGGTGATGGATATACATTATTTGGTAAAGATATATGATTATCTGCTGTTGCAATAACTGCATTACCTCAATTTATTCATGTAGTTTGAGTAGCTCAATTATTTGTACCATTATATGTCCCTGCTGTATCTTTACCTAAATCAGTAGAATCTTCAAATAGGTATTCTGCTACTAGACCTGTTGTTGGTACTATCCAGTTACATTGTGTTCAGTCTAATGTATAATTTGTATTACATGTAATACTACTTGTTTCTGTTCATGCTGTTAATGCTCAGTTATTACATGTATATATATTTGAATACGTTGTTACTCATCATGTAATACTTCATGTTTTTGTTAATGTTGCTGTTGTAGCTCCGTGATTTGTCTGTGGTATACTATATCAATCTTGTGTCGTAGCACTACAATTTGTATACGTAGGAGTTGCTGGTGTATCACTAAAACATCTTACATTAAAACCAAATGCACGAGGATTATTATAAGTTGAACTAATATAAGTATCTGTCATTAATACATGATATCATGCTGTTCCAGCAGGTGAAGAAGTCCAATAATATCAATCAACTCCTCAATGAGATCAGTTACTATACATATTATATCCTCCCTTTGGTAACTTTAAAGCATTAGACATTGCTACTCAATCACTTCACCATCATCATGCTGTTATTAAATCTCACCATTCCTTACTAGTTGGAACATGATATCAACTAGGACAAGGTCATTGCATTTTAAGCTGATCAGTTGAAGATTGATTTAAAAATGTTGCACTAGATTTCTCTGCCTCCTCTACTCACCAATTATTTGCAGATCCATCATCTACTCATCATGTTCAAACCCAATCATAATTTGTTGCTGAACTTCATGTTGAAAATAATGTATCATTTCTACCAAATTGATAAAAATCCCCTACTGAATCACTACCTGTTCAAGATTTTGTCGATCATAAATTACATGCTGATAATGTTATTGTTCATACTGTAATGTCTGGTCAATCACATTGTGCTACTGGTGTAGTTGTTGTAGTTGTAGTTTGTGTTGTTGCTATTGAGATGCTATCACTTGTTAAACTTTTCTTTGATTAGTAGATCACTGCTCTTGTTACACTCTCTTGTTGTGTTGCATCACTTGGATCTAAGTTAGCTAGTCTTGATATACTTGAATCTGTTACTATGTCTGTTCAAGTATAAGCATTTTTTAGTTTTGTTAGTAATGCTTGTTGTTTTGTTGTATCTGTTGCTAGATCATTTAGGTCTCATGAGTATAATACAAAATCTGATGAGTTTACTAGGTTTGGATTTGTTGTCTCTCATAGGTGTTTGTATGTTCCATTGTTTGAATAGTTTGATGGTAGGTTTCTATATCCATCATATGCTAGCTTAT
>CAYFMG010000003.1:0-86325 GCA_964344155.1 uncultured Candidatus Peribacteria bacterium
CCTTTCACTTCGTTTCATTCCCCCTCCTTAGTAAGGAGGGGGTTAGGGGGTGGTAGTACTTAATTAATATAATAGTATTTACTAATATTACAAGTTTTTTTAAATAAAAAAATAATAATTATTTTTCTCTTGCTAAATACCTAAAAAAAAATATCATAACATCAATTAAATTTTATTAAATAATAACGAAATGCTAAAAAGAACAATAAAAAAAATAATAAAAATAACTTTTCAGATAATAAATATCTTTCTTATATTTTTAACAGTAGCTTTAGCCTTAATAGCAATATTTAAAAAAGAATGGATAGAGGCTGCTATAGAATGGTTAAAAGTTGTTATAGAGTGAATGTGATCTTGGAATTATCTGATTGCTGGTGTTAGTAGTTTAATAGAAGCATTCCCTGTTTTATGAGTACTTGTTCCATGACAAAATATATTACTTATAGTTTGAGGTTTTTTCTGAAATATAAGTATGACAAACCTAGGATATGTTATGCTTGTAGCTTGTCTTTGAGCAATTATATGAAATTATATTTGATATTTACTTTGAAGTATATATGGAGATAGTTTTTTTAAAAAATATTGAAATCGGTTTGGTATCTGATTAACAGAAGTAAGGTATCTGAAAAAAGGTATAGATAAATGGTGACCATGGTGAATAATAGTATGAAAATTTCACCCTATGACTAGAGCTTTTTTACCTTTTATAGCCTGAAGTATGTGAATGCATAGCGCTAAATTTATGCTTTATAATATACTTTGATCAATTGTTCGGGCTATAATAATAATACTTTTATGAGTAGTATTTGTTGAATACTACAAAACTATTCTTGAATATATGTGAGAAGTAATGCTTATTGTATTTGCTATTACTTGATTTTATATATATAAATTTAAAAGAAAAGAGTTTAAACAATATTTACATGAAAAAAATTTAGAATTTGAAGAATTACAAAAATAATATGGATAAATTACCACTAGAATTACAAAATAGATTAAATGAAATATATACTAAAGCTGAATTAGAAATAATTGATTCAGCTTTTAATAGTGAAAAAAGAACTACAAGTTTTAGAGTTAATACTCTAAAAACAACAAATAAAGAGTTAGAAAAAGAGCTTCAAGAAAATTGATTAGAGTATAAAAAAGTAGATTTTTTAAAAAATTGATATATTTTAATTAATGGAACAGAAAAAGATTTATGGGATTTAGATATTTTTAAACAAGGTAAAATTTATCTGCAATCTGTATCTAGTCAACTATCAGTAAACGTACTTGATTTAAAAGATTTTGATAAAGTACTTGATGTTACAGCTGCTCCTGGTTGAAAAACATCTCAAGCTTCTGCAATACTTAAAAATACATGAGAAATAGTAGCAAATGATAATAATAGTATAAGAATAGATAAATTAAATTTTACTCTAAAAAGACAATGATGTAGAAACGTGAATGTGATAAAAACTGATGCAAGACTTATATGAGAAAAAAATCCTGAGTATATAGAATACTTTGATAAAATAATAGCTGACTTACCTTGTAGTGCTGAGTGAAAAATAAATTTAAACAAAGAAAAATCATACTCTTACTGGAATATGTGAGTTGTAAAAAGAAATTTTAAACTTCAAAAAGAGATAATAAAATCAGTAATACCTTTATTAAAATCAGGTTGAGAGCTTGTATACTCTACTTGTACCCTAGCTCCAGAAGAAAATGAGGCTATGGTTCATATGATTTTATCGTGTTATCCTGAGCTTGAAATAGTAGATATGAATATTTCTTGAGAATATATTAAACCTTGATTATCTTGATTTTGAAAACATGTTTATAGAAAAGATGTAACCAAGTCTATTAGGGTTTTACCAAGTACAGAGACAGAATGATTTTTTGTAGCAAAATTTAAAAAAACAATCTAGGTTTTACTAGATTGTTTTTCTTTTTTTCTAATTCAAATATTTGTTAATAAATTATCCCAGTGATTAAATCACTTTTTTGCTCATCTGGAAATTGCTTCTGCTCTACTTTTAGAATAATTAAAATTTCCTTGATTTAGTACTCTATTTTTATCATTTATATTTGGTATATATGATTTTCAAACATCAGCTTGAGCTAATAAAATATTTGTTTTTTCTAACTCTTCTTTTCTTTCTTTTTGTTCAGCTGCTTCTCTTATTTCCCTTCTTTTTTTTCTATTTGCTTCAGCCTTTTGACTATAACATTCTCTCATTTCAGATTTTATTTGTTCATTAGATTTATTTTTTACATCTATCTTGCATGATAATTCTGGTGTCATATTTGTTTAATTAATTATTAATATATAAATATATTTTATCACATTTATATATTAAAAGTCAAATTTCTTTTAGTTTCTTAATGATAATGCTAATCTATAGTCTTTTAGATATCTAGTATAGTCCCCTATTTCAAGTAACTCTTGTTCTTGAAGATTTAAATCTCAAGCTGTTAATCAGAAGTAGTTATCTTGATCATCTTGGGAAAGTTCAAAAGGTTTTTCACTAGCTTTTTGAGCTATAGTTTTAAGTGTAGAATATAATCTGAAAGAAGGATAAAAATTGTCAGGAGAATTTGTTTGTTTATCAGTTTTGTTTTTTATTCTATTTCATTTTATTCAATACGTTCTAAATATATCTAATATAATTTGTTTTAGATCTAAGTATATTTTTGTTTTATCTTCTCTGTGAGGTTTGAAGTATTTTTCTTCTTTTAAATCATAGTGAGAAAAAACTCTAGAAAAAATCATTTTTGCATAAGCTTTTGGTAATTCAAAATATCCTCAAGCCATAGGTGACATTATGAAATTATAGTTTTTTAGTGAATCTAGTTTTTCTAATTCTTGGATCATATTTGCTATAATACCTAAGTCTCAATCAGTATTTCAAGATACTCAGCTATATCAAGCATGAAAAACTCAAGAAATATCTTTTTCTTTATTGTATACAGCTATTCAACCACAATCAGCTACAGGTATTATTAGATCAAACTTATCTTTTAAGTTCATAATAACACCATCTATTCAATTTGGAAGTAGTATTTCAGCTCTATTAAATTTTTTAGGGTCGGAAAAAACTTCTATATTTGATGTATGAAGAGATGGGTCTAAGCACATTATTTTTCTGTTTTTTGTTTTTTCTTGTAACTCTGACAATACTTCTTTTGTTAAATTTCTATATTCTCAGTTTTTACCTCAAGTTGGATGTTCTAAAAAGTGTGAGTGTATACTTGCTTCAAATCCACTACTTGTAGGTATTTTTCTTGTATTGTTTTTCATTTAAAATTTTATAGTAAATATAACCATATAAATATTCATATAATTGCTAGCCATAGATTTGTAATGTTTGAAACTAGTATATTTATAAAAGCATCAAATGATTTTTTTCTTTTTAGTAGTCCTATTACAGATTTAAATTCTGGCCAACTTGTTAGTATTGCTAATATTAAAAATCAGATTAGTCATTTTGGTGATTTAGATGCTTCTGCTGTAAAGTTTACAACTGGATCTAAAAAGTATCAACTTATAACTAATATAATAATTCATATAGGTAGATAATACTTGTTCTCTATAGGTTTTTCTTCTTCGTATTCCTCACTATGATGGTTATATTTTTTAAAAAATAGCAATATACTTACTATTAGTGTTAATATTAACCAATAAATATAGTAATTTTCAGGTAATTTAAAGAATAAAACAGCGAGAATTGCTGTTAGTATAAAGGATCATATAAAATATACTCTATGGTTTAATTCTTTTAATTTGAATAGATATCAAGTGATTAGTATTGCTATAAATAGTAATAATGGATTCATTAGGTTTGATCATAGAGGTGTACTAGCTGCAAACAATATATTTCAGGTTATTAGTCATACAATTAATACTAATGCTTCTGGTCAATTTGTTATAAATCATGTTATTTTTCATAATCATTTTATATTGTTTAGTGATCATAGTATTATTTCTATACTAAATCAAACACAAAACATAAGCACTATTATTCATGATGCTCACATAAATGATTCATTTATATTTCATCACATAATAAGAGAAGATCATAGAAAAAATAGTATAGTTAATCACCATGCAATAAAATCTAGTTTTTGTAATGATTCTAAAAGTAGTTTTTTCATAATTTTTTTTATTATTCCCCCTCCTTGGTAAGGAGGGGACTAGGGGGTGGTTTAATTATTAAATTTAAATAATATAACATCTCAATCGGCTACTATGTAATCTTTTCATTGTAATGATACTTTTCCGTTTTCTCTAGCTCCGCTCCATCATCCAAACTCTATAATATCACTCCAGTTTACTACGTCAGCTTTTATAAATCATTTTTCAAAATCTGTATGTATTACTCAGGCTGCTTTTGGTGCTGTGTCTCATTTGTGTATTGTCCAGGCTCTTACTTCTTGTACTCATGCTGTGAAGTAATACATAAGTCCTAGAGCATCATAAGAAGCTTTAATTAGATCGTCTAATCATGTCGTTTTTAGTCACATTTCAGTTAAAAATTCTACTTTTTCTTCTATGCTCATTTCTATCATATCTGCTTCTAGTTTAGCGCATATTGCTACTACTTTTGTATTTTCTGATACTCCTATCATTTTTTGTAATTCAGCTTCAGGTGTATCCATCATGTCTTCTGATACATTACATGCATATACAAATTCTTTATTTGTAAGTAGGTGTAAGTCGTGAATTGCTTCTAATTCTTCTTCTTCTAGTTCCATGTTATGAACGCATATTCATTTATTTAGTTCAATTTCTATTTTTTTGTATACTTCTACAGCAAATGCTATATCTTTATCTGCTCTGGCTTTTTTTCCGTCACTTGTTATTCTTTTGTTTACTGTTTCTATATCTGCCATTATTAGTTCGGCATTTATTACTTCTATGTCTGATTTTGGGTCTACTTTTCAGTTTACGTGTATTATATTTCCGTCTTCAAATACTCTTACTACTTGTAGTATAGCATCGGCTTCTCTAATATTTGCTAAAAATTTATTCCCTAGTCATTCTCATTTACTTGCTCATTCAACAATTCCTGCTATGTCTGTAAATTCACATGTTGCTGGTATTACTTTTTCTCATTTTACAGCTTCTCTTATTTTTTCTAATCTTTCGTCATTCACATTTACTATTCATACATTTGGTTCGATAGTACAAAATGGAAAATTTTGTGCATCTGCTGAGTAGTTTTTTGTTAGTGCATTAAATAGTGTTGATTTCCCTACGTTTGGTAGTCCTACTATACCTATTTTCATATTCTTTGTTGTTTTAAAAATTAATTTGGCTTATTATATAGAAAACTTTTATTAAAGCAAAAAAATAAGAATACTTTTTAAGTATTCTTATTTTTAGTTATCTCATTCATCTTTTTTCCAGAAGTTTTTGATGTAGTTGTATACCTCTATTCATCTATTTTTTAGCATAAAGACTTTGTAATCAAGTTCTTGTTGTCTTTTTATTGTAAAAATATCTGAACAGATAACCACTTCTATATCTGTATAATCTCTTCTTCTGGTAGCTTCTAAATATACCTCTTCGCAATACTGAGTTCTTTCATCTTTTATGTATTTTAAATCATCCTTATCTGGAGAGTTTATAAATCATTTAATACTTTCATAGTAATAATCATTAAAAAAGAAAGCATTAGAATAGTTTATATTCAAAGATAATATCAAAATAGTAAGTATTGTATAAATATATTTTTTCATATTTTTAATTTATTTTAAATTAGATAATTTTTCTTCTAATTTTTCTAGCTTATTTTTTGCTTGCTCTTTTTTCTCCATCTCTGCTCTAACTAGTTTTTCAGGAGCTTTGTTTACAAAAGCTTCATTTAATAATTTTTTGTCTAAAATAGCTATATATTCCTTTGTATCTTGTATTTGATCTTTTAGTCTAACAACTTCTTTTTCTATATCTAGTGCATTTGAAGTATCTACATAAACTTCAACTCAAGCTTTTATTACTCAAAAAGCAAGATTGTCATCATTAGGCTTTTTATCTACTAACTTATAATCATCTGATTTTACTATTCAAGCTATTAAATCTAAAACTTCTGTTATTATTTCAGCATTTTTGTTTTTAGTATAAATTTGTAATCAGATAGTTTTGTTAGGCATTATATTGTTATCAGCTCTAATTGATCTAATTTCTCTTATTATATCTAGTATTAATTTGTTATCTTTTTCTATTTGTTCGTTTCTTTCAATAGCTACTTCTCCCCAATCTGCTTCAATTAAATCTCAGGTAAATCATAGTTTGTTATATATTTCTTCAGTAACAAAAGGTATGTATGGATGCCATAATTTTAGTAATTTGTTTATTACATATGTAATAACTTTTTCTCCATATTTAGATTCTGTTTTTGTTAGTTTAAATTCCTCTATATAGTAATCACAAAATTCATTTTTTGTAAATGTTTGTAGTTCTATTCATGCTTCAGAAAAATCATATTTTTCCATAGAGTTTGTAACTAGATCTGATAAGTGTTTAACTCTTGATAATATCCATTTTTCATGAAACATTAAACTATCATAGTTTGATGCAATTTCTTTTTCTAGTTTTGTTATATTTGTTTCAACTTTTTCTAAATTTGTTCATACAAATCTAGACGCATTCCATAATTTGTTGATAAAAATCATATTATGTTCAACGTTTGCTTCATCAAATTTTAGGTCGTTTCAAGGAGTATTTCATATAGATAGAGTTAATCTAAGCGCATCAGTACCATACTTATCTATCATATCGATAGGATCTATTCAGTTTCATAGAGATTTACTCATTTTTCTACCTATTTTGTCTTTTACAAGTCAGTGAAGGTAGATAGTTTTAAATGGAGTTTTTCATGTAAATTCATATCAGAATAATAGCATTCTAATAACCCAGAAAAATATTATATCATGTCCTGTTTCAAGTACTTGAGCTGGATAAAATTTATTAAATAATTCAGCTTCGTTATCTTCTCAGATTTCGTATCATAATACTGAAAAAGGCCATAATCATGAACTGAACCATGTATCAAGAGCATCTGAATCTCTTGTTAATTCTTTATCTTCTCCATAGTGAGCGTTTGCTGTTTGTTTAGCTAATTCTTCAGTTTCGGCACAAAATATTTCTCAATCTGGTCAATACCATACAGGGATTCTATGTCACCATATAAGTTGTCTTGATATACACCAATCTCTTAGATTATATATCCAATCTTCAAATGTTTTGTTGAATCTTTTTGGAATAATTTCAAACTCTTTTGCTTTGTATCATTTTACAACTTTTTTTACTAAAGGAGCTACTTTTACAAACCATTGAGTTGATATAATTGTTTCGATTTTAGCATGAGATCTTTCTCAATATCCTACTTTTGAAACATGATCTTCTACACTTACTAAGTTTCATTTAGCTTTTAATAGTTCTACGATATTTTCTCTAGCTGTTTTGTAATCTTGTCATGCAAATATTCCTGCTACATCAGTCATTTTTCAGTCTTTTCATAATACTACTTTATTTAAAGGTAGATCATGTCTTTTTCATACTTCAAAATCATTAGCGTCATGAGCTGGTGTTATTTTTACTGCTCAAGTTCCAAATTCCATATCTACCATTTCATCTGCTACTATAGGTATTTCTTTATTTACAATAGGTAGTATTAATTTTTTCCCTGCTTTTAATAATTTTTTATATCTTTTATCTTTAGGATGTACAGCTACTGCTACATCTCAAAGCATAGTTTCTGGTCTAGTTGTAGCAACTACTACTTCATTATCACTTCATGAAACAAAGTAAGTAATGTGGTATAGTTTTGCTTTTTCTTCTTTGTAAATTACTTCTTGATCTGATACTACAGTATCTAAAACAGGATCATAATTTACCATGTATTCTCATTTGTAAATAAGTCATTTGTTATATAAGTCAACAAATGCTTTAGTTACTTTTGTATTCATATCATCATCCATTGTGAATTTTTCTTTAGTCCAATCACAACTTGTTCACATTTTTCTAAATTGATTTTGAATTTGTCCTCAATATTCATTTGTCCAGTCCCAGCATTCTTTTAAAAATTCTCCTCTAGGAATATTGTGTTTTGTTTTTCCTTGCTTTGCTAATTTTTCTTCTACTTTTACTTGAGTTGATATTCAAGCATGATCAGTACCTGGTAATAAAAGAGTTTCATCTCATTTCATTCTATGATATCTTGTCATAATATCTTCTAAGGTAAGCATAACAGAGTGTCATATATGTAGTTTACTTGTTACATTAGGAGGCGGCATAGGAATATAAAACTGTTCTCAAGTTTTAGATTCTCTTGGTTTAAACTTACCTGTTTCTTCCCATTTACTGTATAGTTTTTCTTCAAACTCTTTAGGTGAGTATTTTTTTGGAAAATCGTTTTTCATACTAAAATATTTTAAAATTAAAAAATAACCTTGTTACCATTATAGTAACAAGGTTAAAAAATCAAATTTTTATTTGTATTTATTGTTTAAAAATAAAAAAAAGAGCAGTTTTTGCTCTTTTTCTTATTTAACTAAGCTAGAATAAGTAGCTAATTCAGGATGTTCATTCATCATTTGTAATGAATTGTAAGCTGAAACTTCAGCGATTTTAACACTCATAGTAAGTGCTGCCATAGCGAATACTGCCCATCTTAACCCTTGCATAATTTGTGCTTTTGTAATTTTTGCTTTTCTCATAAAAATATAGTTAATAAGTAAATTACATATATATTATGACATACTTTTTTAGTATTGTCAAAAAAAAGAGCATTTTTTGCTCTTTTTTTATTTAACTAAGCTAGAATAAGTAGCTACTTCAGGATTTTCATTCATCATTTGTAATGAATTGTAAGCTGAAACTTCAGCGATTTTAACACTCATAGTAAGTGCTGCCATAGCGAATACTGCCCATCTTAACCCTTGCATAATTTGTGCTTTTGTAATTTTTGCTTTTCTCATAAAAATATAGTTAATAAGTAAATTACATATATATTATGACATACTTTTTTAGTATTGTCAAAAAAAAAGAGCATTTTTTTGCTCTTTTTTTTATTTTCTAGTGAAATAGGCTATTTGTAGCCAATTGTGAGTATTGTGCTACTTCAGGATTTGCTTTAATATGTTGATATGTATTGTGAGCAGAAGCTTCAACTACCTTTAAAGTCATTGTTAAAGCACTCATTACAAATAAAGCCCATCTAAGAGTTTTTTTAGCTTGTACATCAGTTATTCTTATTCTTATTTTCATAATAATGTGTATTAATATATAAAAGTACATATATATTAAAACATATTTTGTCTTTTATGTCAAAAAAAGAGTAAAATAATTTTTACTCTTTTTTATATATTATTGAAATGTACAACCTCCAAAAGTAGAACTTCAGAATGTACATCAGTTAACAATAGCTACACAACTTCAACCACTTTCTTGAAATCAAGTATCACATACTATGCTTGTTGAGCTTGATATATTTTCAACTGTTCAATTGTTACATCTATATGTATCTGTTTGTATTTCATCTCAATCAGATATTATAGTAGTTGTAGTTTTTGTTTGAGTTGATGTTTCTAAATGATTTAATGATGGTATACTATATCAATCAATAGTAGATGCTGTACATGATGAATAAGTTACAGCTGTTGTTGCTATAGATATACTATCACTTGTTAAGCTTTTCTTTGTACCATATACAACAGCTCTTGTTATAGTTTCTTGTTGTACAGGGTCTGTAGGAGTTATATTTGTTAATCTTGATATATTTGCTTCTCATGCTATATCTGTTCAACTATATGCTGATTTTAGATTTGATAGCATTGTTTGTTGTTTTGTTGTATCTGTTGCTAGATCGCTTAGATCTCAACTATATATAACCATATTACTAGATTGAACTAGGTTTAGAGGAGTTGTTTCTCATATTTGTTTAAATGTTCCATCTGTTGAATAACTTGCTGGTAGGTTACTATAACCATCATAAGCTAGTTTATCATTTGCTATAATATCTGTTAGATCTGTTCAGCTACTTGTAATTATACTTGGAACTGCTAGTACATATGTTGTTGTTCCACTTTGGACTTTTATTATTTCCCCATTATAGTTTCATGTTACATTTAGTGTACCTATTTCAGTTCAGGCATTAGCTGTATTCATATTTAAGCTGTATTCATCTGTTTCCATTACTCATGCTAATTGGTATTCTTTTTTTGTATTAGTTACTGAGTAATCATATTGTTTTTCAGTAAGTGGGTCTACTGGTAGTATATCAAGTTTATCTACTGATTGGAATCCTATTTGTCAGAATTCTCATTGAGTCCATGCTGTTGATCCACTGTATGATATAGTTATTGATCCATCTGGATCTGGATATTTTGCTGCTTCTATTTGAAATAGTTCTAGACTTGTTTTGATTCTACTCATGTCAGATAATCTAACTGAGTCTCTTGATGTTTTTGTATAGTTTTGCATTGATATAAAAGCTATAGTACCTAATATAATCAATATGCTAATTACAACTATCAGTTCAACAAGAGTGAATGCTTTAGTATTTGTTTTCATGTTGTTTTAAAATTAGTTAAGATAAGTGATTTTAATTATTACAATTCCTAGTTTACTTTTTTTTGTTTTAAACACAAGTTTTTTTTAAAAAACTTGTGTTTATTTATTTTCTAGTACTTTTATTCTTTCTTCTAGTTTTTCAATTTTTTCTAGTGCTTCTTGTAAAGCTGCTGTTAATAGTGGTGTTACTTTTCAGTAATCCATACCTTGATATTCTGGATTTCCTTCAGCATCTACTCAGTCTTTTTCTCAACTTACTGCTTCTGGTATTACTTCCCCTACTTCATGAGCTATAAATCAGTCTACTGTATTTTCAGGATCTGTTTTAAAGTTGTATCTTACTGGTTTTAAATTATTTAGTCTTTCTATAGCACTTGTTAATGGTTCTATATTTTCTTTTAGTCTATAGTCTGAAGTTGTATTAAATTGAGTAGAGCTAGAGTTAACAGATACACTTCATACCCAAGTACCATTTCTATGAAAGTTTAATGTGTTTCAATCATCAGCATATCTATATACATTCAATGCAGCATATCAATATCATTTAGCAAATAATGCTCTGCTTCAATCTGCTACAGAGTCAGATCATACATTAACTGATCATCATAGAGGATTTAATGTAAGTGGTGTATATCATACTCATAGGCTTGATGCTTGTATGCTTTCATTTGTAAAAGCTAAGTGTTTATCACCTATTGCTGTATTTCAAACTGTTATACCTCCTGTTACATGCAGAGTATTTTGAGGAGTAGTGTTTCAAATACCTATATTACCTCAAGGAGTAATTCTCATTTTTTCACTATTAGTTGTTGAAAATATTAAGGGTTGAGAGTAACCGGCAGTTCAGATTTGCATTCAATCAGTTACAGGTGCTATATTTAAAACCTTTCAAGATGCATTCATAAATAAATTACCACGAATATCTAGTTTGGCTAATGGGCTAGATGCTCAGATTCAAACGTTACCAGCACCAGTAATTCTTACTTTTTCTTGGGAAGAGTCTCAAGCTCATCCGTAATCAGTTCTAATAACAAGATCATCACTATCTGGCATAAGTCACATTAATGTAGTGTGACTCATTTTTCAAGAAAAACGAATACCTGTCGCATCAGATGCTGTATTTCATTTTAATAATAATGTAGCTTCACTTGATGTATCTTGATCTAAAGATGTTCAATTTGTAACAACATGAAGTTTTGCACTTGGAGTTGTTGTACCTATTCCTATTTTTCAAGCAGAATTAGATATTCAATTAAGTTTACTAGTATTTCCATCAACGACAGCTTTCATGTCATTCCATAAAGTTGCAGTAAGAGGAGTTCAGGTAGAAACTGTTGCTACTGCAGCGTAAGTTGCTGCTGTGGGAGAAATAACTCATAGAGTGATAATTCCCTATCTAATCAGAAATAATCATGAGAAATCCAGTCTCTCAATCAGATTATTTCTTTATAAGGTATATCAGGATATATTCATATCTTTTTTATATTTTCTCCTAAAGTTTGTAATTTCATTAATGTGACATCTATCTTCATTTCATTATTCTTAAAATCTTCAAAATTATCAGTGATAACATATGACTCTAAAGAATTTATTATACTTAATAGTCTTTCAATATATATTTTTTCTTCTTTCATTATTTTTAATAAACTAATAATTTATCTTTTTCTATAATATCTTTTATATCATTATTTAAAAATTGTTCATTAACTAAATCAACTCTTAAATTAAGCTCTTTTTCTAATAAGCTTTTATTTTTTATAAAACTTAATCATCATTTTTTAACTCATTTTTTCTTTTTGTACATTAAATCTAAATCACTATTTTTATTTTGTTCATTCCTAGCAAAAGATCATACTAAGTATAAGTGTTCAACTCAAATATCATCAAATATTTTTTTTATGTTATCCTGTTTTAAAATAGTTAATAAATCATTTTTTGAAACCATAGTTTTGTATATTAAGTTTTATTTATTAGTAATTATTTTATTTTTTAATTAGTAAAAATCAAATTTTTAAAAATTTTCTTTATAATTTGAAAACAAAATATTTATTTTGACGTTTAATTTTTTTAAAATAGATTTTTCTTTATTAGATAAATTATACTTTAATATAACAGTATCAATTAGTAAATTTTCTAAATCTTTAAAATTGAAATTATTTTTTAATATACAGTTTAGAATATTATTTTTTCTAATAATATAGTTTTGTCATATATTTTTAATAGAATTAATATCTTTTTCTATTTCTATAATTCTCTCTTTACAAGGTTCTTTTAATTTTTTTTCATTTTTTAATTCTTGTTTTAAATTACTTAATGTTGTTATAACAGGAGATACTAGATTAATAAAAGTACCTTTTTTAAGATAATGTTTATAAAAATTATTTTCATATTTTTGCTTATTATTATAGTATTGCTCTATATCAAATAAATCTCTTATAATAATTTTATTATATTCTAATATTTCAGCTTCTTCAATAAAATAATCTGAAATAATTAATTTTTTTCCCTTGTTATGAAAAGAAAATTTTCATATTTTTTCTTTATGACTATTATAGTAACTTAATGTTTTTAAGTTATATTCTTCTTTATTAGTTAAAAAATTTATTAAATATTTTATAATAAATTCAATTCTATCTTTATTTACTTGTTTATTTGTAATATCTTCACCTAAAGAATTTATTACTTTGAAATCATATTTAGTTTTTATTTTAGAAAAATATCTTTCTTTTTTCTTTTTTAATTTAATATATTCATCTAAATTTTTTAATTTAAGTTTTAGTATATTTATTTCTTCATTAATTCATTTTTCTAAAATTGTAATTTGTTTTTTATATAGTGGATGTAAATCAGAAATAGTTATACCTTTATTACTAAATCCTATGTAATAATCTCAAGTTAAATCATTATACTTTTGAATACAATCTGTACTTATTTCTAATTGTAATTTTTTATCTAATTTTCTTAAAAAAAGTTTTTTTACTAAAATTTTTTTATATAAATAATATTCTTTTTTAAATTTTTCTTTTAAATCAATTTTATTATAATATATTATATCTTCTATATTAGCCATATTTTACAATTAACTTATAAATTTATTTCAGTATATTTACTAATATTTTTTTGTCAAAATATTGTATATATTTAATATATATTAAAAAAGCATAAAAATTAATTTATGCTTTTTTATTATTGATTCTCTTGTTCTTGTTTTTCTTTAAGTCTATTATTTACCTCATCTATTACATCTTTTGGTACATTTTTAGCTATTTTTACCTTTGGATAATTCTTGGCAGCTAAGAAAAATCATCTTCTAGAATTCATTAGTTTTAATTCTTCTCAACTCTCCTCGTCTATCAATAATCACCTTTCTATTAAAATCTTTTCCATTAATTCTTCTTTCTCATCTTTTATCTTACCAATCCATTTAACCTTTGGATATTCAGAACTAGCTAGAAATGGTCAGAATCTACCAGTTTTTACTACTATTGTTCATTCTATTCAGTCAGGACAAGGTTTTCATTCATACTCAGCTTTTAATGCTTCTAGTTCGTTTTTTTGATCTTCGGGTTGATCTATAAAAGCACACTCAGGAAATCATGAACAACCTATAAATTTACCAGTTTTTGAATGTCTGTATATTAAATCTTTTCAACACTTTGGGCACTCTTTTCATACTTTTTCTACTACCTTTGTAGCATTTTCTCAAGCATTCTCTAAATCTTTTTTCAAAGTATTATCCCAAAAACCTTGAAGCATTGAAGAATAGTTTTGTTTTCATTCTGCTACTTTATCAAAATCCTCTTCTACATCTTTTGTAAATTTATATTCCATCATCTTATTGAAATACTCTTCTAAAAAGTCAGTAACAGTAAAGGCTACTTCAGTTGGTTTTAGATATTTCTTTTCAAATTTTTCAATATATCCTCTATCTATAATAGTTGATATAGTAGGTGCATAAGTAGAAGGCCTACCTATTCATTCTCATTCTAGTTTTTTTACTAAAGAAGCTTCTGTATATCTAGCTGGTGGTCTTGAAAAACCTTGTACGGCTTCAAGTCAGCTTCATTCTAATATTTCTCATACATCTATATTTGGAAGGGTTGTGTTTGATTCTTCATTTTCATCAGTTTCATCATCAGTTCACTCTATATATAGTTTCATAAAACCATCAAATTTTATAACCTCTCATTTTGTTATCCATGATTGATTAGTAGCTCTTTCAGGAGAAAAAGTAAAAGTTGTTACTTCTACAATAGCTTCACTCATTTGAGATGCTATTGTTCTTTTCCGTATAAGAGTATATAGCTTTATTTGATCTTTATCTAATACTTTTGTTAATGTTTCAGGAGCTCTTTTTAAATTTGTTGGTCTGATAGCTTCATGCGCTTCTTGAGCTCAACTAGATTTTGTTTTATATGCTCTTGATTTGTGATAATTATCTCAAAATTCTGAACAGATTACTTCTTTTGCTTCTTGTTTTGCTTGGTTTGATAGATTAACACTATCTGTTCTCATATATGTAATTAATCATTGTCTTTCACCGTTTCATAAATCCATTCATTCGTATAGTTTTTGTGCTATCATCATAGTTTTTTTAACACCAAAACCAAATTTTCTAGAGGCTTCTTGTTGTAAAGTTGATGTTGTAAAAGGAGCTCATGGTTGTCTTTTTGAATCTTTTTTTACACTATCAACTAGTTTGAAATCTAGACTATCTACTGCTGATAATACAAGGTTATCTTTTTTGTTTTTTGTTTCTTTAAGTTTTGTAATATCATCAAATAGTGTAGATAGTATTTTTTCTACATCTTCTTTTGATTTAATTTTCTTAACCTTTCCATTTATTTTTGAAAGAGTTGTTTTGAATTTTTTTGCTCAATGTTTTAGTGTAATAGATATTTTCCAAGATTCTACTGGTTTGAAGTCAATAATTTCTCTTTCTTTTTCTACTATTAATTTTACAGCTACAGATTGAACTCTACCTGCTGATAATCATTTTCTTATTTTTTTCCATAATACAGGACTTACCTTGTATCAAACTAATCTATCAAGTAGTCTTCTTGCTTGTTGAGCATCAACAAGTCACATGTCTATTGTTCTTGGATTATCTTTTGCTTCAGTTATAGCTTTTTTTGTTATTTCATGAAATACTATTCTTTTAGTATTTACAGGATCTAGCTTTAAAGCATGACAAAGATGCCATCCTATAGCTTCTCATTCGCGGTCCTCATCGGTAGCTATCCAGACTTCTTCAGAAGTTTTTGCTAATTTTTGTAGATTGCTTACAGTTTGTTTTTTCTCTTCACTTATTCCATAATCAGGTTTAAAACCATTTTCAATATCTATTCATAATGTCTTTACTGGTAGGTCTCTAATATGTCACATAGAAGCTACAACCTTGTAATCAGGTCATAAAAATTTTTCTATAGTTTTTCCTTTAGCCGGTGATTCGACTATCACTAGATTTTTAGCCATTTTTATTTTTTTATTAAAATTCTATTAGAGTAATTTATAATAGTATTTGTAATTTAGTCAAAAAAAAATCAGAATTTCTTCTGATTTTATCAATTTAATACGTTTTCTACAAGACTTTTATTATCATATGGGAATTTATAGTTTTCTGTATATTTTACTATAGAGTGGAATATAGACCATTTATTTAATTCATCATACAAAAATGCATTTCATTCTGATTTAACTGGGTTAAATTCTTTTAATTCTCAAGTTATATGATTTTCTTTTAGTATTACTGGAACAATTCATTTTTCTAAGTATGTATTAATACTTGAAATACAATCATCACAAACTA
The DNA here is from genome assembly GCA_964344155.1 of uncultured Candidatus Peribacteria bacterium. Lineage (GTDB taxonomy): Bacteria > Patescibacteriota > Gracilibacteria > BD1-5 > UBA6164 > UBA6164. The sequence goes on from CAYFMG010000003.1 coordinate 16,371, forward strand.
CAAAATCAAAACCAGATAAGAAACTGTCTCTAAACTCTCAAGTTATTACTATATTTTTTGAGACGATTTCAGTTTCGGCTCATTCTATATGAACAACAAATCCAGCAGCTAGAGTTTTTAATCATTCAATTAACTCTAAAGCTAAAGAGTGATCAGTTAATTTTATTAATCCAAGAGGTTTATGTTTTAATAGTAAACCTAGAGTTTTTTTCATTTTTACGTTGTTTTCCTTTTTTTCTACTAGTAAGCTAGAAATGTTCATAAAAACTGTTTAAGATATAAAGTTATATATATCTTATCATAAGATACCTATATAATGCAAATTTTTTAACTACTTTTTTTATAAAATTAATAATCCCTCAGTCTTTCAGACAGCTCCCTTTAATTCTAAAGGGAGCATTTTTAATTAAATTTAATTTTATATTTTAATAAATTCTTTCTATATATTTTATTATTTTATTGTTAAAATGTAATAGTAAGGCTTCCTTTAGAATTAAAGGAAGCTCCCGAAGGGTGATGGATTTTTTACTTGAAAAAAAAGAGTTTTTGAATATAATCCTAAAACTTTAAAAAATAAGATAATAGAAGTGAAAGATTTTTGGAAAAAACAAATAGAAAAGCATGGTAAGCTTGTTTTTTTAGCTCCTATGGATTGATATGGAGATAGTGCTTACAGGCAAGCTATGAAGAGAGTTGCACCAGATATACAATGTATATCTGAGTTTTATAGTGCTGACTGACTTGTACATTCCAAATTTTTAGCTGATAGTGTTTTACCTCACTCTGATGTAGAAAATCCTTTAATTATTCAAATATTCTGAAAAGATCCTGAAATGTTTGCTCGTGCTGCTAAAATTATATCTGATCCAAAATACAATATTGCCGGTATTGATGTAAATATGTGATGTCCTGCAAAAAAAGTAGTTAAGAGTGGTCATGGTTCATGATTACTTATAAATGAACAAACAGCTTTTGATATAGTAAAAGCATTGGATGAAGCAACACATCTACCTATATCTGTTAAAACAAGACTTAGTTTTGATTGATGACAAGACTTGATTAATTTTGCAAAAGGTTTAGAAAAAGCATGATGTAGTTTATTAACTGTTCATGGTAGAACTGCAAAACAAGCATATACTGGTAACGCAGACTTAAATCCTATATATGAATTAAAAAAACATTTAAATATACCTGTAATTGCTAATGGTGATGTATTAAACTATGATGATGGTATGCAAAAAGTAAAAGATCTAGATTGATTTATGATAGGTAGAGGTAGCTTTGGTAATCCATGGTGTTTTCTCCCTTGAGATCAAAATCCTACTCTTTCTGAAATATTAGATCAAATGGAATTTCATGCTTTGAAACTTGTTGAAACAAAATGAGAAAGAAAATGAAATCTAGAAATAAGAAAACATCTAGTACAATACTTAAAACATTTCCCATGAGTAAAAGCTTACAGAAAAAGACTTGTAACAACTGAGAGTTTTGAGAATACTCAGAATGTAATAAATGAAATAAGAGAAGAATTTAAGGAGGACTTAAATAAAAGACCTAGTTTAGGTGAGATAGAAAAAAAAGAAGACTAACAAAAATGTTAGTCTTTTAAAATGCTTCATTTGGTTCGTGTAGATTTCTCTCTACTTCTATGAATTTTTGAGCTCACTTATCGAACATAAGTTCGGTAGTTCAGATTGGTCAGCTTCTATTTTTTCTCATAAATATCTCTGTGATTCATTTTTTTTCTGTAAACTCATCATAATACTCTTCTCTGTATATCATAAGTATCATATCAGCATCTTGTTCTATTGCTCATGATTCTCTCAGATCTGACATAACAGGACGCTTATCAGGTCTTTGCTCCACAGCTCTTGATAATTGTGATAGAGCTATGATAGGTACACTTAATTCCCTAGCTAGAGATTTAAGTCATCTAGAGATCTCTGATATTTCTTGAACTCTATTCATAGAATTTCAATTACTCATAAGTTGCAAATAGTCTATTATAATCAAATCAAGACCTGATTCTATTTTAAGTCTTCTACATTTTGATTTTAGATCTACCAAGTTACCACCTGCTGTATCATCTATATATATATTGGCATCTGATAATTTTTCCATAGCTTCTCATATCTTTGCAAACTCATGATCTTCTAGTTCTCATTTAGCTAGTTTCCAGCTATCTATTTGCATGGCAGCAGCTATCATTCTATCTGTTAGTTGTTCTTTACTCATTTCCAGAGAAAAAATAGCTACATTTTTTTTGTTTAATCATACATTTTGAGCTAGATTTAGTGCAAATGCTGTTTTTCACATAGCTGGTCTTGCTGCTATAACTACTAGGTCTCATCATTTTAATCATCATGATCTATGATCTAGATCTTTGAATCATAACTGTAGTCTATGTTGTTTTATAGCTTCTGGATTTTCATGTATTTCAGCAAATTCTTCGTATCTTTGAGTTAATATATCATTTATATGAACAAGTTTATTTTGTATAAATACTTGAGTTACATTAAAAACTGATTTTTCTGTTTTTTCAAGTAATTCATTTATAGCAGCTTCTTCATCATATCAATAAGCAAGTATTTCATTTCAACATTTTAGTAATCATCTTAAAACAGATTTATTTTTTACTATTTGAGCATATTCAAAAACATTTGCTGTAGTTGGTACTATTTCTGTAAGTTCTGTTAGATAAGAAATTCATCCTATTTTATCAAGTAATTTTTTATCATCTAGTTTTTCTTTTACTGTTATTAGATCTATAGGTTTATTAAATTTATATAAATCAAAAATAACTTCAAATATAGTAGCATTTGAATCATTATAAAAATCTTCTGGCTTTAATAAATCTCAAATAGATAAAAAACAGTCTTTATCTATTAATACACTTCATAATACTGATTGTTCAGCTTCTATAGAATGTGGAGGTACTTTTAACATTATCAATTATTAGGGGGTAATTTCTCGTTTAAGATAGATTAATAAAAAAAACATAAAAGTAAACTGTAATAGTTGCTTTTATGTTTAGAAAATGTAAAAAAGATATGTTAAAAATTATTCATCTAAACTTTCTTCAAGTTCTTTTATTTTTTCTTGTACTTTTTTGTTATAAGGTTGTAGTTCAATAATTTTTTTATAAGTATCTATAGCTTGTCATTTTTTTCAACCATGAGTTAGACACTCAGCTTTTATGAAAAGCTTTTCTACATCTCTAGGTTTACTTTTTAAGAACAAAGTAGTATATTTTAAACATCTTTTGTAAAATCACATAGAGTAAGTAAGCTCTGATAAGATATTTATAACTTCATCATCTGCCATTTTTTTTCTATGTATATTTTCATATATTTTTAAAGAATCTTTTAGTTTTTCTTGTAGAGCATAAACATATCAAAGTTTTTTCATTATTTCAAAATCTGTTTTTAGGTGTTCTAATAGATCTTTATAAATATATTCTGCATTTATGTAGTTTTTTTCTTTTTCATATATTCAGGCAAGTATTAGGTTAAGTTCCCTATTGTATTTATCAATACTTAGTCATTCTACTATTCTACTTTTAGCTAGGTCTTCATATCATTTTGCTATGTTTGATTCTACTTGTTTTACTATTTTTTCTAGCTTATCTTTGTCATCTAGAGATATTTTTGAGTTTTTCTTTGATTTTGGTTTTTCTTTTGCTTGTTTTAAGTTTACTTTATTTAAAGCAGATTTTCTGTTTTCTATATTTTCGGGTTTGATTACTTTTTTTACATTAAAATACAATTTAAAAGCCTTTGTTCATATATAGTACAAAGAGTAAAATAAAGATAATATCAAAATAAAAATTTCGATTTTTATAAACAAAAGATTTTCCATTTATTTTTTTGTAAAAAGATATTTATTAACTTAGTTACTATATTAAGTTTTTTTTTATAATAATCAAGTTAAAATATTTCATATTTTCATCAAGAAGTATTTTTTATTAAATTATTTATTTCCATCATACTTAATTTGAAGTTAAGTGTTGTTATATCTAATCAAGTTTTTAGTATTAATTCATTTATATTTAAAGAGTCTGTAATTAATGTATTGTATATTTCTTCTTCTAATTTATCATTAAATATTATTTTTCTTTGTTTGGTATTTTGTTTGTTTAATATATTGTACTCTTCTAAAATATCATTGCTTTGTGTTGTTATCTTAGCATTTCAGTTTTTTATTAAATCATTACATCATTCACTACTTGTTTTAAATATATCTCAAGGTATAGCAAATAAGTCTTTTCACATATCTAGAGCTAGATTTGATGTAATAATTGTTCATGATTTTTTAGCAGCTTCAACTACAAGGACTCATACAGATAATCCTGCTACTATTTCGTTTCTTACAGGAAAATTATAAGGATTTCATACTTCTCATATTGGAAAAATAGAAACAACAGCTCATCAATCCAATACTATATCATCATATAGTTTTTTGTTTTTTACTGGGTAATCTACATCAATTCATGTTCATATAACAGAAATAGTTTTATTTTGATTATTTAGTGCTGTTAAGTGTGCATGAGTATCACATCAAGCTGCTCATCAAGAGACTATAGTGAAATAATTTGATATTTCTCAAACTATTTTTTCTATAGCTTTTTCTCAATAAAAACTTATTTTTCTAGATCCTACAACACTAAATTTTGGAGAGTTATCTATTTCTCACCTTAAATAAAACAGGTATGGAGGATTTGCTATTTGTTTTAATAAATCAGGGTATTTAGGGTCTTTTATAGTAATTATCTCTACAGATCTATTTTCTAAATTTTGTTTAATTTTAGCTATACTATACTTATTTTTATTCTCTAGAATAAAATCAATTTGTTTAGGAGTAAAACCAAAAGTATATAGAGTACTTGAATCAAGATTTTCATAAAAATCTTTATAATTTTCATTATCTTCAAATATAATATGTAGTTTCTTTTGGTTTAATCAAATTTTATGTAATAGTGCTAAGTAATTTTTTTCATTCATAAAAAAAACACTTACATAAAATAATATACACATACTATATACATAAGTATTTTTTAGTCAAATTTTTTTTATAATTTTATTTCATTAGTATCATTAGTTTTATTTTCATCTTTAAGTCTTAGATAGAATATATAAGTAAAGACAATCATATAAACAGATATTGTTGTACTTACTAAATTATTTATAAATCATTTTAATAATTCAGTTGTTAAAGAAAATTGAGAAGCTAAGGCTGTAAAAGCATCTAAACTATCAATTCACTCATAATCAATTCATCATATAAATAAAGAAAATGTTCATAATACAATTCAAGCTATAAGTACTGTGATAAGTCATGTAAGTAAGAAGTTTCAGGCAATTCTCCACCAGTTGTTTTCAGTGATATTTATAGAAAGCCAAAAGTCTTTTTTTGTAAATGAGTTTTCTTCTACACTATTATATATAGCAAAAGCAGCTCTTATTCATCTATAAATAGCTAAAACAATAAATAATGTAGTTCATAGTCACATAAGTACTACTCAAGTTTTTTCTATTAAGCTTACTGGTCATAGCTCATTAGCTCATGCTATAAATGTTAGTCATCATACTATAAATAACAAAGCTGGAATCATTGCTACGTAAACAAATATATACCAGTATATTTTAAAAGAGCTAAATATTTTTGAAAAACCATAGAATATATTTTCTTTTATATTTATTTTTTCTTCTTGAGTTGCCTGTTTTATTCATTTTATAGTTCAAAGAAATACTCATATATAAAGTATTAAATACACTATAAATATTATTATTCAAACAGCTATCGAGATAATGAAGTTTGCACTACTTAATAAAGATAAAGAATCTCATGCTAGTATGCTTGAAAATATTAGGTGCATTATAAATGTAAAGATTAATACTACAAAAATAATATTATATATGAATATGGGCATAAAAATTCAATAGAAATTTTTTCTGAATAAACTGTATGATTGTCCTATTCTGTCTAGTACTTTTTCTTTAGCTTGAAACATAGTAAAATATTTAAAAAAATAAAAACAAGAATATTTTAATTATATTCTTGTTTTTGTAAATTTTATTTAAGTTTTTCTTTTATAAAATCATTTAATTTTTCTATTTCAACTAGTTCTTGTTCCATAGAGTCTCTAAATCTAACTGTAACTTTTCCTTCTTCGTAATTATTTGAATCAACTGTTACGCAAAATGGTGTTCATATTTCATCCATTCTAGCATATCTTTTACCAATAGAACCTACTTCATCATATTCACATACAAAGTCTTCTGATAATTTAGCGTATACTTCTTTTGCTAGATCTCCTATTTTTTTAACTACTGGTAGTACTCATACTTTTATAGGTGCTACTTTTGGATCAAATTTTAGGTAAGTTCTTTCTTCTTCTACAGTATAAGCATCACATATAGCTGCTAGAGTAACTCTTCATAATCACATAGCTGGCTCTATAACATATGGTAAGAATTTTTTATTATTTACAGCGTCAAAATAGCTTAAATTTTGTTTTGATTCTCTCATATGTGCTCATAAATCATAATCAGTTCTATTTGCTAGAGTTTCTATTTCTCACCATCCAAATGGATATTTATAATCAAAATCTCCTGCTTCTTTTGAGTAATGAGGCAATTCTTCCTTTTTAATTGGTGAAAATCTAATATTTTCTTTATTTAATCAAATTACTTCAGTAAAAAATCTTTCAGATTCATTTTTCCATAATTTAAAAGCCTCATCATCCTCTCATGGAGTAACAAAATATTCTATTTCCATTTGTTCAAACTCTCTTGTCCTAAATATAAAATTACCAGGAGTTATTTCATTTCTAAAACTTTTACCTACTTGAGCTATACCAAAAGGTAGTTTTCTTCTACTTGTTCTAGCAACATTTGCAAAATCTACAAATTGTCATTGAGCTGTTTCAGGTCTTAGGTATGCTTGAGCTGAAGAATCTTCAGTAACTCATAAAAAAGTTTTTAGCATTAGATTAAATTTTTTTATTTCAGTAAAATCTTTTGCTTCACAATCTGGACATGCTATTTCTAACTCTTTTACTATTTCATCAAGTCTTTTTGTATCTGTTTTATCTCAAGCATATCATTCTGGTTCACTAGCTTCTCAAGACTCTATTTTATTATCTACTAATTTATCTGCTCTCCATCTAGCTTTACATCATTTACAATCCATTAATGGATCAGCAAAACCTCATACATGTCCTGAAGCCTCCCATACTTTTGGATTCATTATTAAAGAACAATCTATTAGCATATTATCTGTTCTTTTTTGAATAAATTCTTTTAACCATAGATTTTTTATATTTTCTTTCAATAGTGATCCATATGGTCAATAATCCCAGCTATTAGCTAAACCACCATATATTTCAGATCCTGGATATACAAAACCTCTATTTCCACATAGATTTACTATATCTTTCATTTCAACTTTTGTCATTTTAGTATTATTGTTATAAAAATAAAAAGACCTTAAGACAATATGATCTTTTTAGATTTTGTCAATTTTATTTTATATCTTATAATTCTCATTTATGTATATTTTATTAAAAGCATTAGCTAGAGCTTTTAATAAAGCTACTTCTGTGTCATTATCTCTACCTATTCATATAATATTTTCTCAAGAGTCTTTGTTCATTATTTCTATCATAGTTTCTGCTTTTGAACTAGATCCTGATGTTTCTGATTGAGAGCTATATTTTCAAACATTGTATCATGGTATTTTGTCTGATAAATATTCTTTTAATGACATAAAAACAGTTTCTCATTCTAGTTCTATACTTTGTTCTCAAAATATTTCTCCATCAAATATTACAGATATATTTTCTGAGTTTTCAAGCTTTGTTTTTGAATAGTCATTTATTTTTATGGGACTTCTGAATTCAAAATAAAGATCTAGTAATTCATTATTAGTTAATCATTTATATCTACCTGTTTCTTTCATGCGGCTTTTTAAAAACTCATCTAGTTCTCTTTTATCTTCAAAAGAACAAAAGTATCATTGTTTATTAATAATATCAATAGCTAGATTTCAACCAGAGTTTGGTCAATATACAAATGAGATTTCTCATCATACAACTTCAGGATCAAAAGGTTGATATACAGTTGGATTTTTTAGCATAGCTCTAGTATGTCAACCAGAAGTATGTTTCATAGCATTTTCTCATACGATTGGATAATTTGGTTGTACTGGTAACATTATATTAGAAACAAGATTAGAAACTCTTGTTATTTCTGAAGCGTTTATATGATCTATATTAAATTTATTATCAAGAGATGTTTTCATACGAGTAACGACTTGATTTAGATCAGCATTACCAGCTCTTTCTCATACTCAATTAATTGTTCATTCTATTTTTGATATTCAAGTTCAGTCAAGAACTGCTGCTATACTATTATCAACTGCTGTTCATAGGTCATTATGATTATGTACAGAAAAAACAAAGCTATTATTAGGAAATTTTCTTTCCATGATTTTTCTATGTCTAATTGCTTTGTCTACATAATATTCATCTTTATTATTATATTTATCTTGTCATCATATAGTGTCTGGTAAATTAAAGTATGTAGCTCAGTTTTCTGCTGCCGTAATCATTGCTTCTGTACAAAAATCAAAATCGTTTCATACTTTTGAATATCCTTCTGGAGAAAACTGTACAATTAATCACATGTCAGAAGCTAATTTAGAAAATTTAGCAATATCTTTTAATGCTTGTTCATTAGATATTTTTTTTCATATACTAGCTTCTCTTAGATTTGGATCAACAGGAAAATATATATGAAAAAATCATTTATTTATTTTTGATACAGCTTCTAGTGATTTAAGGGTTGCATCTACTTGAAAATCAACCATTTGTGTTAATCATCATACTATAGTTGATATTTCTCATGATTCTACCATTTGTGCTACCTCAGATACTCTCCATCATTCATGTTTTGAAGATGAAGGAAATCCTACTTCGCATATATCAAAACCTATACTATCAAGTCCTCTAACTATATTAAAATAATCTTTATCATTTTCTATTCATGCTCATGGGCATTGGTGACCATCTCTTAAAGTAGTATCAAAAAGAATTATTTCTTTTCTTCAGTCAGATCATATTACTTCATTGTTATTCATTTTACACAAAAATTACTTATTAAAAAACTCTCTTAGGTCTATTTATACCTAAGAGAGTTATGAGATTTTTATTCACTTTAAAACTACTCTTAGGCTTTATCCTAAAAGTAATAATAAAGATGTATTAAAAACTGTTCTCATTTTTTTATTGTTATTGTTTAACGCAGATAAAATATCTGAAAATTCTTTTTTGTCAAATTTTTTAATTTTTATAATAATTAAAAATAATTCTAGAGTTTTGTTTTACTGTCTCAATTAGTTTTTTTACTCAATTATGTAAATACATAAAATTTTCTTTTGTTAGTAATAAGTCATCTCTAGTTGGAGGTAAGCATCCTGAACTTTCTTCTGATTTTATTTTTTCTTCAGGTGTCATTATGTTCATATTTTTCTATTAAAATATAATTATTTTTCTATCTCTAAGGCTTCTTTATGTACTCTTTCCCAGATATCTCTGATAAATTCCTCTGATAGTCATAGTCTTTTTCAGGCTTCTATGTTTTCTGCTAATAATTTTTGCCATCTATCTTCTTGTAGAGGCTTTATTCAGTGTTCTTTTTTTAGTTTTCATACTTCAAAAACTATCTCAAATCTTCTTTTAAAAAGATATAATAATTCTTTATCAAGAGTATCTATTTGTTCTCTATAATTTTCTAATCTTTCATTGTGCTCCATATTTTATTTTTAATATTATAATGCTTCATCAGTGTACTTTTTCTTTTTCTCTTCTTCTAATCTTTTCTTAGCTTCTTCTGCTTTTTTAGCTTTTATCTCTATATCTTTTCTAATTGTAGTATCAGCTACTTGAAATACCCATCCTCTAGTTGCATTTGTATTAAAATCAGTAAATGGTTCTATTACTTTTTTTTCTATAGCATATTCTACTACTTGTTCTTGCCAGTTTTTATCACTATCTGGATCCATTTTATAATCAAAACCTATAGCTTTTATAAGCATTGCTATTGTTTCAGATTTAGTTATTTTATCTTCTGGTCTAAAAGTTTCATTTTTAGATATTAAATCATTATCTACAAGTACTTCTACATTTCTACAAGCCCATCAGTTTGGTTTTGTATCAGATAGATCTTTAAAAAGATTATCACATTTCCCTTTTTTTTCTAGTTTCGCTACTCATCTAGCTACTGCAGCTATTTCTTGTCTTAATACATGACTATCAAGCATGTATTTTTTAGGATCACTACTACGATCATTTATTATTTTTTGTTTTGCTAAACTGTTTGCTGATTCAAGCTCAGTTTTATTATCAACAACTGCTGTTGTCATTATAGTTATTTCTCAGTTTCTAAGTCTATCATCTGTATTTTCAGGATCATAGATAGCAAAAGAAACTGCTCATGAAATAGATACTATAGCTATAGAAGAAAGTACTTTATTAAACATAGTTTTTAAAATTATATATTAAGTGATTTTTAGTATAATAAAATAGAATATTTATGCAAGAAAAAAACCTGAATTAAATCAGGTTTTAAAATTATATTCTTAATTCTTCTAGAGCTTTTATTCTATCATCAAGTGGTGGATGAGATGAAAATAATGCCATAAGTCATCATTTCCCTTTTGTTGATATTTTCATTGTTGCTAGTTTTGAATCATCTCAAGCTGCCATATTTTGCATTTGTTTTAAAGCTTCTAATCATACTATCATTTTTTCTTTACCTACAAATCTTACACTTCCTGCATCTGCTTTAAACTCTCTGTATCTACTAAACCACATAGTTATCATAGATGCTAGTATACCAAATACTATTTCAAAGAATATAGCTATTCAGAAATAAATCCATCCTCATCATTCACTTTCTCATTTTGTTATAAAATTTTCAACTATTCAAGCAAGAACTCTAGATATAAATATAACAAATGTATTTAATACTCATTGTAATAGAGTCATAGTAACCATATCTCAGTTTAATACATGAGCCATTTCATGTCATATTACTCATTCTATAGCCTTTTTATCCATTAAATCTAATAATCCAGATGATACAGCCACAAGAGAAGAGTTTTTACTTGCTCAAGTTGCAAATGCATTTGGTTCAGCTGAGTTATAGAATCATACTTCAGGTAATTTTATATTATTTCTTTCTGATAAATCTTTAACTACATCAAATACTACTTTTTGTTTTTCATCTAAATCATAATATTTATCTACTCATACTATTTGTACTCAATAAGCTCTTTTTGCCATCCATTTTGACATAGCCAAACTTATAAAAGATCAACCAAAACCAAATATCAAAGCAAATATAAGTAATCAAGTATAACCTCATCACATGTATGCTGTTATATTGATCCCAAAAAACTTTTCTATAAGCATTATAACTGCTGTTAATACAACAATTATGGCTAAGTTTGTTACTAAAAATAGAAATACTCTTTTAAACATTTTTATTAAAGTTAGTTTTAAAATACATTCTCATTTTATAGAGATAAACTTGTTTGTCAAAAATTATTTTCTTGTTTTTCTCATTCTGTATTATCTAAAAATAAATCAATTATTTCTAGGTCATATTTTATGTTATGTCAGATTATAAGTATATCTAAATCAAATATTTTGCTTAGAAAGTCTTTTAAATCATTATCCTCTACTCTATTTCAATTATGAAGTCTGTTTATATAAAATATATTTTCATTATCTATATAAATACTTACTCATACTAGTTCAGCTTCTATTATATCTAAAGCTGTTGTTTCTGTATCAAGACTTATTTCTTTTGTTGTTTTAATTTTCTCATATAATTCATTTAATCAATCTTTGTCTGTTATAGTTTGTACTTTTAGTCATAAGTCTTTCCAAATTTTACTTTTTACTTCTTTTTGTTCACCTATTAGACTATTGAATTCTAACTCTCTAAAAAAATCTTTTACTTTTTCGTTTAATAATTCTTCTGGTTTGAACTTAAAGTCTTCCAACTCAAATTTTTTGCTTACTATTCAATCTCAAGCTACTTCATCTATAAGTAAGTTTTTATCTAAGTCTATATTTAATTCTATAGTAGCAAGGCGTTTACTTAAAAACGCATCTTCTTTTGAGTTAATTAATTTTTCAAATGTTTTTCATTTAAAGCATGATTGCAGGCTTTTTCCATAATCATTAAAGTTTTTTTCTCATGATTCTATTTTTTCCGCTTCTTTATATATTTCCTCTACACTTCATATATTATTTATTAGTTCTATTGCTTTTTTGGGTCAAAATCAATCTATTCATGGTATATTATCAGCCTTATCTCATACTATTGCTAGGTAATCAATAATCATTTCAGGTTTTACTCAAAATTTTTCTTCTGCAAGTTCTCTATTAAATACTCTTTTTTTCATTGTATCATATACTGATACATTATTTGTTATCAAGCTATATAAATCCTTATCTCAAGATAGTATATATATATCATTATAGCTTTGTTTTCATAGTTTTGTAGCTAGTGTTCATATAACATCATCAGCTTCATATCACTCTACTTCTATTATATCTATTCACATTAATCATATCATTTTTTCTATGTCTGATATTTGAGTTCTTAGATTGTCAGGCATTCTATCTCTTGTTGCTTTATAGTCAGCGTATATCTCGTGACGAAAGTTTTGTCATTTAGCATCCTTTATAAATATTAGATAATCAGGATTTTGTTTTACAAGGCTTTCTACAAAAAACTTTGCCATACCAAATATTGCATTTACTATTTTTCCATCTTTTGTTGCAAATTCAGGTAGCGCAAAAAACATTCTGTATATAAAACTATTCCCATCTATCAAAAATATTTTCTTCATGATTTTTTATTATTTTGTAACTATTTTATAGTATCTTTATTTTGTATTTTGTAAAGAAAAAAGAGTTTTTTAAAAAACTCTTTTTTAATACCTATAATGATCAGGTTTATATGGTCCTTCAACTGGTATACCTAGGTAATCAGCTTGATCTTGAGTAAGTTTAGTTAATTTTACTCATAGTTTATCTAAATGTAATCTTGCTACTTCTTCATCTAGTTTTTTTGGTAGGATATGTACTCCTAGATCTAGATTATTGTTATATAATTCTATTTGAGCAAGTACTTGGTTTGTAAAACTGTTACTCATAACAAAACTTGAGTGACCAGTTGCACAACCAAGATTTACAAGTCTACCTTCAGCTAGTACAAAAATTTCATGCCCATCATCAAATATATATTTATCTACTTGCGGTTTAATATTAAGTCTTTTTACTCAGTCAAAACCATCAAGTTTAGCCATTTCTATTTCATTATCAAAGTGACCTATATTACTTACTATAGCTTGATCTTTCATATTTTTCATATGTTCTAGAGTGATTATATCTTTGTTTCATGTTGTAGTTACATAAATAAGAGCATCATCTAAACAATCTTCTATAGTTTTTACTTCAAATCATTCCATAGCAGCTTGTAGTGCACATATTGGATCTACTTCAGTTACTACTACTCTTGCTCAGAAATTTTTAAGAGCTTGAGCGCATCATTTACCAACATCTCAGTATCCACATACAACAGCCATTTTACCTGCTATCATTACATCAGTTGCTCTTTTTATACCATCAATTAATGATTCTCTACATCCATATAGGTTATCAAATTTTGATTTAGTTACACTATCATTTACATTTATAGCTGGGAATAATAATTTTCCTGCATCCATTATTTGATATAATCTATGTACTCATGTAGTTGTTTCCTCTGATACCCCCTTTATTTGTTTTGATAATCTAGTCCAGTAAGTATTATCTTTAGCGTAATCTTCTTTTAATACAGCCATTAAGTAAGCTTCTTCTCATTCGTATTCTTTATCTAGTAAACTTGGATCAGCTTCTACTTCTACTCATCTATGTACCATCAATGTAGCATCACCTCCATCATCAAGTATCATATTTGGACCACCTTCAAAATTAAAAGTTTGTCTTAGTGTCCACCAATATTCTTCTAGTGTTTCACCCTTCCAGGCAAAAGTTGGTATTCATGCTTCTACCATAGCTGCTGCAGCATGATCTTGAGTTGAGAATATATTACAACTTGCCCATCTTAATTCTGCTCATAAAGCTACTAGTGTTTCCATAAGTACAGCTGTTTGAATTGTCATGTGTAAACTTCAAACTATTTTTGCTCCAGCTAGTGGTTTTTCTTGTCCATACTTTTCTCTTGCTGCCATTAAACCAGGCATTTCTTGTTCAGCTATATCTAGCTCTTTCCTACCAAAGTTAGCTAAACTTAAATCAGCTACTTTGTAGCTATTTTCTTTGTAATCCATTTTTTTTTATAGTTAGGTATTAATGTATTTTATTATTTTATAACTTTATTTCCTCAGAATATTCCTTTTTAAACAGTTCTTCAAAATCTTTTTTTTCTATAAAATGATTTTGTCATCCATAGTGTCATACAGATATGGATGAAATAAGAGATGCTATTTTTCAGGCTTTACTCCAATCATATCATAATTGTAATCATCTAAGTAATCCTGCTCTATAAGAGTCTCAGGCTCATGTAGGGTCAATAGGATTATGATTTGAAATAGGAGCTATATTTATAATTTCTCAATCATTAGATAGTATTTTTGATCATTTATATCAGTATGTGATTATTACTTTTTCAAAACTAGCAAGTATATCTTCATCTTTTAATTCTATTATTTCTTTAAATTTATTGTATTCATAATCATTTAGTATTAAAAAATTAGCATTTTTACTAGCTTGTTCTAGATCTTGTTTTGTAAATACAAATAATCATTGACCTGGATCAAAAAATGATTTTATTCATTTATTATTTAGTTCTTCTAAATGTTTTAGCATAGCTTCTTTTTTGTTTGGTGAAACTATAGCATATTCTAATTCTGATTCTATATTATTCACAGAAGTTTCATCAGCTTTATTCATGGCTCATGGATAAAATGCTGTTATTTGATTTTCATCTGTATCATTAGTTATAAAAGAGCTAGCTGTAAAAAGATCTTCAGATTTATATATATGATTTAAATTTATGTTTTCTTTTATATAATCAGAAAAAATAAAGTCTTTTCATATAGATGTTAACAATATAGGTTTATTTCATAATAGAGCTAGATTATAAGCTATATTTAATCAAGTTCATCAAGGCTCTTTTCTGAGTTTATCTATCAAAAAAGCTACACTTAATTTATGTATTTTATCTGCTTGTATATGGTTCTTGAATTGATCATTAAAATCCATTATATGATCATAGGCTGTAGAACCAGAAACTAGTATATTCATTTTTTATTGTTATTTTTTAAAGTGCTAAAAAAGTGTATTTTTATTTTTAAAAATGTAAAGAAAAAAAATAATTTTAATATTAGTTTGATTTTATTCAAAAATAAATAATATACTATAAATAATAATTAATATATTAAAAAGAGTGATACAAAAATTTAAGTTAGTAGAAAAAATAAATTTAACTCATAATGTTTATGAGATGATTTTTGAGTGAGAAAAAAAACTTGATATGAAATCATGACAATTTATAACTTTTTTACTTGATAATATTTGATGAAGGGCTTATTCTATTTTAGACTTGGATGGAGATAAAATAAAACTAATTATAAAAAAACGGGAAAAAAATGAGTGAGGTAGATGATGAAGTAAGTTTATTTGTGAATCTGAAATTTGAGATGTACTTAACTGAGTTTGACCAGCATGACATTTCTTATTACAAGAAAACAATAAAAATAAACTTTTTATATGAACTTGAACAGGTTTTGTTCCATTATATAACCAAATTAATGGAGCATTAAAACAAAAACAAGAAAGTGATATAAAGCTTATTTTCTGAGTGAGAGAAGAAAAAGATTTATTTTATATTGATGAGTTAAAAGATTTAAAAGAAAAAAATAGTAACTTTGATTATGAATTATTTCTGAGTAAAGCTGATATAGATTGAATCAATAAATGATATACAACAGACTATTTAACTGAAAAAAACTGTAATAAATTTGAAGAATTTTATATATGTTGAGCTCCAGCTATGATAGAATCTAGTATAGAAAAACTAAAGAAGATTTGAATAAAAGAAGAGAATATCTTTTATGAAAAATACTAAAAATTTAAAATAATTAATAACTAAATATATGAACTCCTACTTAATACCTATATTCTCTTTTTGAATTATGACTTTTTTGGTATGACTTATAATGATTCCTATTTTTATAAATCATATGAGAACTCTCAAGTTATGAAAACAAATTAGAGAAGATGCTACAATATGAAAAGCTACAGAATTTGCAAAGCTACATAAGAAAAAAACAGGTACTCCTTCTATGTGATGATCAGTAATTATTTTGATAGTTTTTTCTATGGTTTTGCTTAGTATTTTATTCCAAAAACTATGACTTATTAATCACTCCCTATTAAATCAACAAGAAACATATCTACCTCTTTTTACTCTTTTGACTATATGAATACTAGGATTGGTCGATGATTATTTAAATGCAAAGTGAATATGAAAAACAAAATGAATTTCAGCTAGAGTAAAAATGCTTTGATTAACAACTTTTGCAGCTATATGAGCTTTCTGGTTTTATCATAAGCTTTGATGGAATGTGACTAATTGAGTTTGAGACTTTGTAAGATGAATAAATAATCCTTTTTGAGAAAATTTAAAAATCTGAGTTTATTTTATTCCTCTTTTTATACTTGTTATAATATCTGCTGCTAATAGTGTAAATATAACAGACTGACTTGATTGACTTGCATGAGGATTACTTCTATTTTGTTATACTATATATACTTATATAACTTTTGATCAGTGAATGTTTTTGTTATCGACTTTATGTATAAGTATAGTTGGAGCGTTGTTAGCATTTCTGTGGTTTAATGTAAAACCAGCTAAGTTGTATATGTGAGATGTTTGAAGTTTATCTCTATGAGCTACGCTATGAATACTTGCTATGATTACCAATACATTATTTGTACTTCTTATTATAGGATCTATTTTTATACTTGAAACTTTAAGTGTAATTATACAGTTAACTAGTAAAAAGCTTAGGAATTGAAAAAAAATTTTTAGGATAGCTCCTTTTCATCATCATCTAGAAGCTATTTGATGGAGTGAAGAAAATGTAGTTTTCAGATTACGGTTAATTTGAATTATTACCTCAGTTATTTGAATTATTACATATATATTACAAAAATAAGAGAAACTAAAAAGTTTCTCTTATTTTTTAAATATGTCTAATAATTAAGTCAGGTTCGTACTTTTTACATTCTTCTGCTAATAATTTTCTATGACATTTTGTAGCTTCTTTTTCCATACATAGTAGAGTAAACGTTTTCATTTTTGCTTTTTTAGCTAACTTTTGTACTTCTTCTGCTACATTTTCATTTCTTATATATTCTAAATACTTCTCTGAGTATTCTTCAAAGCTCATTCATCTTTTATAATAGCTTCATACTAATGTCAAAGGTGGTGCAAAGACTCTCATCCAAACATTATATCTTTCTTTTTCAATATTAAAATTAAATTCTCATTCTCAATCCATTTTATGTCTAGACATAATAGATATTCTGAATCCATCTGTTTCTTCAATTTCTTTAAATATAGATTTTGTTTGTAGCATTTTTATTATTAAAAATATTATTAATAATATTTTATAGAAAAAAATAAAAAAACAAAATAAAAAAAAGGAGCTACTAGTAGCTCCTAAACAGAATCTATCCCCAAGTAATATAACAATAAAATTATACACTAGAAACAATTCAGTACACAACTTGTTATTTTTATTATACCCCCCTCGCCACCTCCTCAACAGGTCTCAGGTTGTCCGAAAGAGCATTGACCAAATTGGCATTTGTATAAAAATAGGAAAAAAACAACTAATCCAAAAGATATCATTGATACATCCGTGATACTCATTTCATGAATCCTATATTCCATATACAAAGTAAAACCTGCCGCAATAGCACCTATGCTAAGCATAGATACAATAAATAACCTGGATGAGCATGTCCCCCATCTTTTAGCTAATTTACAGAAGTACGTTTTCATTTTTAAAGGTCCTTTTTTAAAAATAACTAGTTATGAAAAATGTAGTTAAATTATAATAATATATAATATTGCAATTAAAAAGTAGTAATTTTTAAATTACTACTTTTTAATGTGTTAGTGATATAGTATTTTGATTACTTGTTTTATGAGAATCTTTTGGAAAAACAGCAATTCTATTATCCATATCATGTCTTTTTGCACTTAAGATAAAACTTACTAAATCTAGCTTTCAAAAAGATTGCATAGCTTCCTTTATTTCGCTTTTTATTATATAACCTTTTTTAGTTCATATATAAAGATTTACTATATCTACTCATCTTAATACTTTGACTCAAGTCTCCACAGAATCATTTTTATAAAAAATCTTTCTTGAAAATTCTTTGGAAAACTTCAATCATTTTAATGATTGACTAGTGAATAAATCAGAAAAATCTAATACCTCTAGTCATAGTTCTTGTGATATTTTATCTAATTTATCTAGTGTTAATATTTCAATTCACTCTTGATCTCAGGCTAATTTACTATAGGAGTCAATTATTTTTTTATAATATTTATTAATATAACTATTTTTAAGTAACATATATAAATCAAAATTTGTTTTACTATATCAATTACTTATTAATCAATCTAGTATTATTTCTTGTTCATCTATTAATTCATTTTCTTCACAATCTTTGATTACATATTTTCACCATCATAAAAATTGAGCAATATAGTTTAGGTTATCAACTGAAAAATAATTTATCTTTTTTCAAGTTAAATGAAAATATAATCATCTAAAACTTCAAAAAGTAGGAAAGTCTCAAGAAACTAATCAAGATTTTATATTTTGATACAAGTCTTCAATATTATTGAAATTGTTTGATGATAATTCCTCTAGTGCTATTTGTCTTTTTTCTTCAAAGCTTAAGTCTCTTTTTAAGTCTAAAATGTAGTAGTTTTCTCATTTACTATAGTCTTGTATATTTTCAAGAGCTAATTCATAAAAAGTTTTTCAAGTAGCTCCCTTTTTTTGTATTAAAAGAGATACATCATTATATACTCTTTCAAGTAAACACTGTACTCTTAAATCATATATTTCTAATTCTAGTACTCTGGCTATTTCTTTACATATTTCCTCTTCAGTTGTTTTAGTTAACTTTGCTGGAGTAATTTTATTTTCCTTCCAAGGATAATTTGCGCTATTAAATAAATTCGGCATATTAAAAATCAATTAAATATTTTACTAGTTATTTATAATGATTTATATTTAAAAGTCAAGTTTAGGCTAAAAAATAACTTCCCCTTGCTTTTATTTTAAATAATATATTATATATATAGTATATTTAAAAGAATAACAAAATAAATATTATGTGATTTAAAATGATAAATGAAAGTTTTGTGTGTGAAAACTGTTGAAAAAAAATAGAGATGCATCCTGAATGATCAGCTAGAAATCATTGTCCTTTTTGTTTGTATTCAAAACATCTAGATAAAGACTTCCCTGGCGATAGAGAGTCTGAGTGTTATTCTTTAATGCAGCCAATAGATATAGATTATAAAAAAAATAAATGAAATATGATAAAACATAAATGTTTAAAATGTGGTAAAGAGATTTTAAATAAAGTATCCCCTGATGATGATTTTTTAAGTTTTGTACAAAAAAGAAATAAGTTAGTTTAACTTATTTCTTTTTTTTATATATTGTGTAATTTTAAAATATTCAATATTGATGATATTCTTTCTTCCTTGTTTCAAGTTATTGTGAATATCTTTAGATTTGTATTTATTTGTTTAGCTTTTTTTATTAGCTTTTTTATTCTTCTGTCTATTGTTTCTTGAAAAACTTTATCTACATGTCTAAGTCAGTCATTTTCTATATTTAATTCAGGTGGTATATAAAAGATTATATCATATGGATTTATTATATAATGAACCAGAGCTTTGTTATATATATGATTATAGTTTTTTAATCATTTTGAGTACGCTACTCATTCAAATACAGTATTATCAATAATTAATTTTTTATTGTTATGTTCTATGTTTGTTTGGTTTGAAAATATGTGAGATTGTAGTTTTTCTTGTCATTGAGTAGATAATTCGTTTGCATTTAAGTTGTTATTTTCTAGGTATTCTCTAGCTAATTCGTTTTGTATTATATATTTTTCTAATGCTTTTTCTTTTTTTAATAGATTCACAATAGTTGTCTTTCCTGTAGAAAATGCTCAAGAGATTCAAATTTTCATATTTTTTATATAATTTGTAAATATTTTAAAAATATATAAAAAATAAAATAGAAATCAAGCTATAAAGATTAATTAATGTTAAATACTATCTATTATTCTTCTTATTTCCTCAAAACTTGAGACTATTTTGTAAGGATTACCTTGTTTTAATTTCTCTTTGTTATGATAACCAAAATCAACTGCTATTGTTTTTATTCATACTTCATTTGCTTCAAGTATATCTCATAGAGTGTCTGTAACAAAAATGCAATCGTCTACTTTTAGTTTTGTTTCTTCAAAAAGTATTTTAAACTTCTCTACTTTTGACTTATGAGTTTCTACTCAATATATTTTATTAAAGATGTTTAAGAAATTATTGTTTTCAAAATAAGTTTCTAAATTGTATTCATTATTAGATGATATAATGTATAATAAATATTTCTTACTTAGTTTTTCTAACTCTTCTCTTATATTTCTTTCAAGTGTTAATTCTTTATATACTCTTTGCCAAGTTTCTTCAAACTCTCTTTGTTTTTCAGGGCTAAATTTATCAAAATACTCTCTTGGATTTCAATCAAATACATTATCAATCATCTCTTTTATACTTATTTTTTCAAGTATATCATAATGTACTTTATGTAAATCTTCTAGTGTATCATGGATAACTCCATCAAAATCAAATACTATTGCTTTCATGTTTTTTTATTAATTATTATTATATTTTCCTAAAAATACATCTAATACAGCTCTCATTTCTGCAAAAGACCTTCAAGGTAATTGTATTAATCATTTTAAAAGAGCTAAAACTTCATCAGGATAAATTTTTAAAATATTATCTTCTTTTTCATCTTTTCATATAATTTTTACATTAATTCAATCATTTGTAACTTCAATAAAAATATATTTATCTTTATTGTAAAAAGATAATCACATATCATAAGTATAACTTTCTGTATCTTCTAATCTTCTTTCAAAGTTTCATATTGTAAAATTATTTATATCTAAAGCATCTGTAGCATGAGGTATTCTTCATTGAATATTATAAATAGTTTTAATATCTGATATTAAATTATTGTCAGAGTACTTATAAATAAATTCAAGTAAAGCTGTAAATAGAGTTATTGGCCGTTGATAAATATATAAGTCTCATATTCTTTCTTGAGAAATATATCAAGGGTTATTAATATTTTGTAAATCAAAAAATCATGTTTGATTAAATTTTGAATACTTATTAATTATTACATCTCCATCAGTTGTTTGATGAAGTTTAAATACACTATTTTTTGTTATAACATCATAACTATCACTTAAGTATGAATCATTAAGTATTTTAGATACGGTGTTTTTAATATTTTCTCACACATACTCTATATCTTTATTTTCAAAGAATACATCAAAAATATCTATAAATCTAGAAATAAAAAGTATCTTTATTTTTTTATGTCAATTTGAAATATAGTCTGCATATATATTTTCTCAATACAAAAGACTTGAATATGGAAAAAATCAATCTATACAATCATCATGATCAAATAATGGTTCATTCTCTATTTCATCTACAAAATCATCTAAACTTTTTAGTCTTTCTTTGTTAAGGTTAAGTCATTTTTTCTTTGCTAAATCTTTTATTTTAGTAGCAAATTCTTTAAGTCACCAGTCATAAGAACCAAGCTCATATTCAAAAATCTTATATAGTTCTTCAGGTGTATCAGGTCTTCATTCAAATATATAATTATCGAGTTTCATTTTTTATCGGATTAAATCATTGTTTTTTTAAATTTCTTAGTGGTAAGAAAAGATTCTCTGGTAAGTTTTGCCATTCAAACCACTCCCATTTTTCACATTTTTCTTTTTCCTAGCAATACTTTATTATTTTTAATAATTGCAACTCAGACTCATACTTTTGGTCTATTATCCATAATTTCTTGATTTATAAAGTATAATCTATATAATTATACATATTACAAAAAATAGTCAACAAAATGATTAATATAGAAAAAAATCTTGATAAATATTATTCTTCTAGTGAGAAAATTGTACTAGCTTGTTCTACATGACCAGATAGTATGTTTTTATTGTATCAAATTTTGGAAACAAAATATAAGGATAACTTAGTGGTTTGCTATTTTAATCATAAATTAAGAGATGAAGCTGACGCGGAAGAAAAATTTATTGAAAATATGTGAAAGGAAAAATGATTTACAGTTGAAGTAGCTGAGTGTAGAGTTAAAGAAATAAGAGATAAGTTTTATCCTAGTAAGTGACTTGAAGAAGTAGCTAGAGAAAAAAGATATGCTTTTTTAAATGCTGTTTTGAATATATATGATGCTGATAAAATAATTACATGACATCATTTAGATGATAAAATAGAAACTTTTTTCTTTAACTTAGCTAGATGATCAAAACTTACAGGACTTATTAATATGACTGAAAAATCATGACAAATAATAAGACCGTTAATTAATACAGAAAAGAAAGATATTTTAGAATACTTGGATAAAAATAATCTAAAATACAATATAGATGAAACGAATTTCGATACTGATATAACTAGAAACAAGTTAAGACATGATATAGTACCGCAATTTGAAGCAGTAAACTGAAATTATAAAAACAATATTAATAACTTAATTAGTTACTTAGAAGAAGTAAAGGAAAATATAGATTTTCAGGTAGAGGATTTTTTAAAAGAACAAGGTATAAAAATATTTAATTCTTGAAAATATAAAATAAATACACTGGAAATATATGGTTATTTTTATATAAATGATTTTAACTCTTTATCAGGTTTAATTCAAAAAGAAATAATTAGACATATATTTTATATATCAAACTGAAAATCTACTATATGATTAAGTGAAGCAAATATAGCTGAAGTAATCAAGTTTATAAACTGAAAAAATAATAAAACAGTAAAAGAAATAAAAGAAATGAAACTAAAAAAAGAAAATGAAATAATAATATTTTAAGATATTATTATTTTTTTATTTGAAAAATCTGTTAATACATATAATATGGTAAATATTATAAAAGTAATAAGCTAAAAAATGAATAAAAAAGTATATATAATTTGAATAGGTTGAATATGAGTTTCAGCTATAGCTAGATATTATTTAGCCCAATGATATGAAGTATTTGGTAGTGATTTAGTTTGATCAGAATTAATTAATAAATTAAAAGATGAATGAATAGATATAATTATATGAGAAAAACCAGAGAGAATTGATGATAGTTTTGAATTGGTAGTATATACTGAAGCTGTATCTGTTAGGCAATCTGAATTTGAAAAAGCTAAAGAGTTATGAATAAAGACTTTGACTTATCCAGAATCTTTATGAGAAATAGCTAATAAAAAGAAACTTATAGCGGTAGCATGAACTCATGGAAAATCTACCACAAGTTCTCTTATAAGTTTAATTTTTAAAAACTCTTGAAACAATTTCACAAGTATAGTTTGAACTGTTTTGGAAGAATTTGGTGGTAAAAATTTTTACCACTCTTGAGAAGAATCTAATGAAAATTATTTTATAATTGAGGCTTGTGAATACAAAAGAAGTTTCTTACAATATACTCCTAGCGTAGCTATAATTACAAATATAGAAGTAGATCATCTAGATTATTATAAGGATTGAAATGATTATCTTTCAGCATATAAAGAGTTTGTAGATAATGTTGTGCCATGAGGTTTTGTTGTATTAAATTGAATGGACTCTAATTGTAAAAAATTAGTATGATTAAGGCAAGATATTCATTATATAGAAGTTTATGCTGATAGATTTGAATTTAATTGAGAAAAGGTAGCATTTCCTAATATTCACTTAAAAGTTCCTTGAGATCATATATTATATGATGCAAAAATAGCTTATGTTGTATGACAAATGCTTGGAATGGATGATTTGAAATTAATAACATCCCTAGAGAGATATAATTGAGTATGGAGGAGAATGGAAGAAGTATGATTTACAGAAAATAAAAATTTAGTAATAAGTGATTATTGACATCATCCAACTGAGATTTATTTAACTTTAGATGCTATAAAAAATAAATACTCAGATAAAAAAATTGTAACTATTTTTCAGCCACATCAATACAATAGAACAATAGAATTAATTGATTGATTTAAAGAGTGCTTCAAAGATACTGATACTCTTATTATCCCTGATATATATGAATCTAGAGATACTCTTAGAGATAAAGAAAGTATGAATCCTTCTTTATTGGTTGCTTTGATAAAACATAATGATAAGCATGATGGTATGTGATTTAAAAATACATTAGATATTATAAAACAATTAGACTCTGAAAATAATAACTGATTAGTTATTATATTGCTTTGAGCTTGAGATGTAGACAATTTAAGATTTGACCTGGTTAAATAAAAATCAAAAGACAGTTTCTGAAAAGAAACTGTCTTTTTTAAAATTAGCTATTACTACAGTATGTAAAAAATAGAGTAATAACCACCGAAAATAAATGCAAAAATCCATCCATCAATACGATCTAACAAACCTCCTATTGGTCCCAATGTTGGAAAAAAATCATCTTTTTCCATCAGTCTTTTATATACAGAGAAAAAGGCGTCACCAAAAACTGTTCCAAAAACAACAAAAGTTGTGAGCGGTATATACTCCTTATCAAAGAATATAGTTACTTCAACAAGTACCCCCAGAGCCATTAAAACAGCCATAAAACTTTTATTACTAGATATGCTTTCTGGATATCTGAGTCTCCAAGCTTGATAATTTTCGGGTAAATAGGCTAATATCTTCCCAAACATATTGACACAAATATCTGTTGCTACAGCTATTGCTACAATAGTAAGGATTAAATTAGGATCTATTAAAAATAAAAGCGGAGAAATTATTAATCCAAAGAATGTAATTGCTACATAAAATAGAAAAATACTCATTTTTGTAATATCAGCATAAACGATTTCATACATAGATGAATCTTTTACTGATTTATATAACTCAAAAGTTGAGATAATAAAAAAGCTAATCAATACAGCTATTATCCATACATCAACAGATTGGTAGCCAATTATAATTGGAAACATTGTTGCTAGTGCAAAAGGTATTGAAAAAAGTGTTTTTCCCAATAGTTTTCCTTTCCCTTCACAATCATAAAAAAGAAAATCTTCACAATCTCCATCATATCCAAATGAATAATCTGGTTTTGTTAAGACTCCAAATCTATATATTCCTGAATAAAAAACCAGGAGTAATATAGGGGTTGTTATATAATGCCATTCCACAATAAAACCTCCTTATTAATTTTTTGTGTACCAGTCTTATATCTAAAAAAAATAAAAAAGCAAGCTAAGCTTACTTTTTATTAGATTTTATTTCATAGTATTAATGATAATTCTTTAGAGTTTATAGAATCCTTAGAAATCATCTCTTCTAGGATATTTTTTTGAATATCTTGTATTAATGCTTTTTTTGTTTTTGGTCAAATTGTTCAAGCTCAAGCCTGATCTTTATCTGAAATAATATTTTTATCTATTTGATAAGCTATAATACTTTCTTTTGTTTTTTCTCAGTATATTGCTGTATCTTTATATTCAAAATATCATAAATTTTTTAATGTTTTTTGTAAATCTCTTACTCTATGAGATACTTCTTTGAATTTTGAATCTCAAATATAATTAACTGTTGTAGTTGCTTTAGCTAGAGATTTTTTCTTCATTTCTTTTGCTTTTTTTTCTAATGCTAATTTTCTTTTTCTCTCTTTTTCTATTTCATCTTTTTTAGTTAAATAGTTTTCATAAGTCTTTTTCAGTGCTTTTCTTGTTTTTGGACCATAACTTCATGCTCAAGGACTCCACTGAGATTTAACTATTTTTTGTGATAATTGATAATAGTATATTGAGTCTATTATATCTTTGTATACTCATGAGATTTCTCATTTGTATAAATCTAATTCTTTTAATAATTCTTGTAATTTTTTTACTTTTGCCGGACTATTAGCAGAGGTTTTAAATATATCTATAGCTTCTTGTTTTTTTAATCATTTTGTTGCCCGATATGGAGAGTTTACTCTTTTGTAGTTTAGATTTACTTTTGAGTTTTTATTTAATATTTTTCATTTAATAGTTCTTTTTCCCCAGTATAATGCTCTCCTTAATCATTCATCTCAGTATCACATCCATACATCTATTCTGTCATGATAATATCATCTATTTCAAGCATTAACTATCGCTCATCATCTATCAGATACTTCTCATACTCATAATCATTCTAAATATATTTTTGTACCAAATCTGTAGTTTTTTGGTGCTGCTAACATTCATGAAAATACTCATTTTCCAGATGCTCATCTTATTCATTCCCCATTTAATCTTTTTTCAGCTTTATAATTCCCTTTTAGGTAATATTTTTGATCAGGTAGAGGTGAATAATATGCTGTAACGACAAAATATCTTTCATTACTAGCTGCTTGAGCTTTTGTAGTAAAGAAAGGTATAAAAGTTCAGATTATTAGTAAGATACTGAGAATCTTTTTCATCTATTCAATTTTAATAATTATTATTACAAGTATTTTAATACAAAAAAACAAAAAAGCTAGAGAATTAGCTTTTTTGTTGTTAAATCTTTGTTAAATAATACTTTTTAGGTACTTTAACTGCCTTTTTTTAAGTTCATCTTTTACTTTTTTTGAGTGTGTATCTATAGCTTTTCTTAGGTTACGTTTGTATTTTATAGCTAGAGATGAGTCATGACTTCAGTATTTTTTAACTACTATAGAGTTAATTTTATTACTTACTTTTTTTAATTGTTCTCTTAATTCTTTTGTTAGGATTACATCTTCATCCAATTTATTATCCTTTTTCTTGAATATTCATCAACCAAAATCTTGTCTTAGTGCTGCATATGTTCTTTTTCCAAAATATCAGGCACTAGGTGATCTGCTAGAACTGATTACATTGTTTGCTACTTGATATCTAACTAAGCTAGATTTAACACTACTAAATTTTCAATCTACTTTTCAATTATATAGTTTTAATTCTTTTAGTAGTTGTTGTACTTTAACTACATTTTGTTTTTTAGGTTTTTCTGCATTTAGAGTTAATCCATTGTATTTTACTACTGGAGATTCATCAAACTCTATACTTATTTCTCTAGTATTTGGTACTACTTTTCATTTTACTTTTCTTTTTCACCATTTTAGTGCTCTTATTAATCATTCATCTCAGTATCACATCCATACATCTATCCTATCATACTCAAATCATCTTTCTCAAGAATTTACAATAGCTCATCATCTATCCTCTACTACTCATACTCATATTCATTCTAATTCTATTTTTGTACCGTATCTATAGTTTCTAGGTGCTGCTAATACTCAATTAAAAACTTTTTTCTTTGATGCTGTTAGTTTTCATCATCAATTAAGTCTTATATCTCATCTATACGATCATGTTGTATATCTTCTTTGTCATGGTAAAGGAGAATAATATGCAGTAACATAAAAATATCTTATATTTGTATCAGGTTGATCCATTATTAAGTATTTTTTAGTTATTTCATCAAAATTATCTGGAAAATCTTCTTGCAAGGCTGTTAATGTTTTAATTCCAAAGTATCAAGCTCAGTAATCTGTTTCTTTCTTAATTAATCATGTTTTTCTTTGATAATCTAAGAGAGCTTTTTTTGTACTTGAATATTTTCAGTCTATTTCTCAATCATATAATCAAAAATCTCTCATTGCTAACTGCATTTTTCTTATTTTTTTATCCTTTAATCAAGAGTGTATTTGAGTTTCAAGCTCAGGAAAACTAGCTGCAAAACTTTCAGCTAATCAAGAAAAAAACAAAGATATTGATATAAAAGCTAAAACAAAGCTTTTTATTAGATTCATAATATTTTTTTAATATTTAAAAGGATTATTCTCATGCTCAAACTACTACTTTTGCATGCCTTAGTACTTTATCTTCTAACTTATACCCTTTTTCAAATTCATCAAAAATTATTCACTCTTTTTGTCATGGGACTGTAGTCATTACATCATGTTTGTCTGGATCTACTTCTTCTCATTTAGAATTAAATACTTTAACTCACATTCAGTCTAAATCTTTTTTTAATTTCTTCTCAAGTGATAATAATCATTCAAATAATGCTCAGTTTTGTAAGTCTTCTGGTGTATTTTGTATAATTCTTTCTAAATCATCTACTCTAGGTAGTATTTTTTTAAATATATCTTGTTTTAAGAAAAAGATCATATCTTGTTTATCTCTCTCTGTTCTTTTTTTAAAGTTTTCAAAATCAGCCATAGTTCTAGCTAATACATCTCTACATTTTTCTTCTTCTGGGTTTTGTTCTTCTGTTGGGTGTATACTTTCCTCTAGTTTTTCTTCATCTATTTCCCCTTCTTCGTTTTCTATTTCCTCTAGCTCATCTTCCATCTCTTCTATAATATCTTGCTCTTCTTGTTTGTTTCTATCATCAGTTGTCATATTTATTTGTTTTTTATAATTAAAATTTATAACATAAAAATTATATAGAAAAATATAAAAAATCAAGAAAAAAAATCAACTAATATATTATTTTAATATTTCAGTTACATGTCACATTTTTCTTCAAGGTTTTGTTTCCTGTTTTCAATAATCGTAAAATCTTTTATTTCATATTTGTGTAATTTGTTGTTTAGGATTATTAGGGTCTCTTCATGGTATTGAGTTTATTTTATCTCATAGCAAATTATCCATCCTTGTTCTTTCTAATAATTCTATTTTTCAGAAATCTTGATCTAAAATTGCCTTTATAAATATAGAATATTGAGACTGATTATAGCTTTCTATAGTTGGATGTCATGAATTATGTGGACGTGGCGCTAATTCATTTATAAGTATGCTTCAATCGCTTAAAACAAACATTTCAACAGCAAGTAATCATTCAATTCACATTGATTCAGCTATATCCATAGTTATGTTTTTTGCTTGCATTGCAATCTGTTCATCTATTCTTGCTGGAGTTATTGTTGTTCTTAATATTCAATTTTTATGAATATTTTCAGCTGGCTCAAATGCTATCATGTCTCAATTTGGTCTTCTTCAAAGGATTACAGAAATCTCCATTTTGTAATCAACTATTTTTTCATAGATAAGTTCTTTTCAACTTAGTTCTTCCATAGCACTTCCTATATCTGCTTCACTATATATTCTTACTTGTCATTTTCAATCATAACCATCTCTAGCTGTTTTTAATATTCATTCTCATAATTCAGAATAAGTTGCTTTTAAATCAGCAATATTATCTATTCATTGAAAAGCTGTTGTTTTTGCTCAAGCATCAATTACTGCTTGTTTTTCTGTTAATCTGTTTTGAATTAAGTGAAATACTCAAGAATTAGGTTTTATATTTAATCATCTATTTTCCAGTTCTATTAATAAGTCTGTTGGAACATTTTCCCATTCCATAGTAATTACATCAGGTGACTCAGAAACAAATAAATTTATATTATCTGATAAATAACTATATCAATCTGCTGATAATATTTTTGATACTTGTCATGCAGGACTTTCTTCTCATTCATTTCAATATACAATTGTTTCTATTCACATACTTTGTGCCTCTAAAGCTGTTAATTGTCATAATTGTCAATCTCATAGTATTCATATTTTTGTCATAATAATTTCTTTAAGGTGTAATTATTCAATATATCTTATTGATTTTTCTAAAAAAACAAGTCTAATTTATTTTTCTTAATAAAACTTTACATTTCTTAATCACTAAATAGAATAATATAAATTATTTAATAAAATATAATTATGAAAATAATATCTTGGAATGTAAATGGTATAAGAGCTGTAGCTAAAAAATGATTTAAGGACTTTGTAGAATGAGAATCACCTGATATCCTTTGTATACAGGAAACAAAGGCTTTTGAAGATCAATTTTTAAAAGATGTATGAGAGTTAGAATGATACAATTACTTATGGCATGCTTGAGAAAGAGCTTGATATGCTTGAACAGCTATTTTTTATAAAGAAAATTTAGAAGTAAAAGATACAAAAAAACATTTTGATGAAATAGAACACTTTCATACAGATGGTAGAATGACAGAAATAGATTTTTGAGACTTTGTTTTAATCAATGGTTATTTCCCTAATGGTTGAACAAGAGCTGATGGTACAGAAATGGTAACATACAAACTAGATTTTTATAATCATCTTATAGATTATTCAAGAAGATTGAAACAAGACTGAAGAAATGTAATTATGACATGAGATTTTAATATATGTCACACTGAAATAGATATAGCAAGACCTAAGGAAAATGAAAACTCTATAGGTTTTCTCCCTATTGAAAGAGAAAAAATCTGAGAACTAATAAATGATTGAAATACAGATGTATGGAGACATTTTAACCCAGCAAAAACTGATGTATATTCTTGGTGGAGTTATAGGGCTTGAGCTAGACCTAGAAATGTTTGATGGAGAATTGATTATTTTGTTGTAAATAATGATTTTGTAGATAATATAGAAGATATAGAATATTTAACTGATGTTATATGATCTGATCATTGTCCTGTTTTATTAAAACTAAAATAAAATTATGAATAATAAATTTGATAATCATTTTTTTGGTAAGTATGCAATTTACCCTTGAGAAAAAGTTCTATGAGTTTTACGTACTCACGGTTTAACTATATTTAATAAAGTTGTTTTAAATATTATATTATTTGCGATTATTCCTATATTGATTTATTTCAATGTAAAGATAGTAAATGATTTTGTTTCTTTTTCTGGCTTAGAATTTTATCTTTTTGCAGTTTTTCTAAAAATACTTATAGATATTTTTATTCGGTATTATACAGTTTTTGTTATAACTAATTTTTGAATGATTCGACTAACTGTTAAATCTCTAAAATTAGAAAAATTTTATATAACATATGAAAGAATAGAATATTTAGAAATATTGGAAAATGGTATTTTTAATAAAAGCTTAAAAACTTGAGATCTTGTTGCTCATTTATTTCCTGATGATTCTCTGCTTAAAAAAGATGAGCCTGATGAGGTTGTTTTAAAAAAACTACCAAAACCATTTCTTGCTTCAGAATTAATTGAAAATGCATTTAATGAGGTTGTTATAAAAGATGATGATATAGATGAAAATTATGATGTAATTATGAATACTCTATGAGGTGCTGTCCAAAACTATTTACATAGAAATAAAAGAAGACCTATTCCTCATATGAATAATATTCCTGAAGAAGAACAAGAAGAAGAAATTCTTAGTGAAGAAGAAATAATTATAAGAGATACTGAAAGTAAGGATTGAACTATAGATTTAAGATAAATTAAAAAAAGATTGACAAATGTATTTTTTCTTTATTATATGTTAGGTGTTTTTATAGAAAAAGGAGTACCTTAAAAATGTCTAAAGAAAAACACGCGCATGAAATTGAGCTGATGTATAAGCAGAGAGAAATAGAGCAGCTTACAGTAAAAGTTTTTGAATTATCTCAGGAGGTGCTAAAAGTACAGGAACAGTATGAAAGTGATAGTATGCTTGATAAAGCTGAAATCGTGTCACTGCAGTCTCAAAATGAGGAACTCAGTAGACAAATCAGTGATTTGCATGCTGTAATCAGATATAATTTTACTATGATGCAAGAAGACAGAGAATTTAATGATAGTCTTGCATCTGGAACTCGTGTAATTACAGAGTTGATGGAAGATTTAGCCAATGGTAAAATTATTACTCATTAGGTGTTAATTATTTTAAGGTCAACAAACGCTAGCCAGAAATGGCTGGCGTTTTTGTTTTTTTTGGATATACTATCAATATGACTACAAAAATAACTAATCTTTTGAAAAAAATACCAAAGTCCCCTTGAATTTATAAATTTTTAGATAAAAAATGAAAAATAATTTATATCTGAAAATCTGTAAAATTATATTCAAGGGTTAATTCTTATTTTAACTGAAAAACTAAACTCAATTTTGCTAAACAAAAAATGGTTAAGCAAATTGATAATATAGAAACAATTATCACAAACAATGAAACAGAAAGTTTGATACTAGAAACAACACTGATAAAAAAACATGAGCCAAAGTATAATATATTGATGAAGGATGGGAAAAATCATATATATATAAAAATAACAGATGAAAAATATCCTAAAATAATAAAAACAAGAATAAAAAATAGTAGATGAATATATTTTTGACCATATATAAGTACTTATTATGTGAATAATATATTAAAATTAATTAAAAATATATTTTGATATTGAGTTGCTGAACATAATTTTTTTCTAACAAAAAATAGTTATAACTTGGATAAATATATATTTAAAAATGATTTAAAAATAGAAGACTATAATAAACAAATAGAAAAAATAAAAGACTTTTTAAAGTGAAATACTTATAAAATCAAAAAAGACTTAGAACAAAAAATGCTCAGCAAAGCTACAAAACTAGAATTTGAAGAAGCTGGAAAAATAAAAAAACAACTAGAATCAATACAAATATTAGAAGAAAATCAAATAGTTAGAGACTCTGTTAATTGAAATTTTATAGTATTTAATATATTAGAAAAATTTGATAAGATATTTGTATGAAAAATAGAGATAAATGATGGAAAAATAGTTTGATTTAGTAATTATGATATAAAAAATAATCTATGAGAAGATAAGCAAGAAGTATTAAAACAGGTATTATCAGAAAACTGGATAGAAAACAAAAATATTAATTATATAATTCCCTTTGAACTTGAGTTATGAGATATAGAAATAAAACTAGAAATACCGAAAATTTGAAACAAAAAAGAGTTACTAGATCTGTGTTATAAAAATATATATGAATATGCTTCAAAAACTCATATAGATTCACTTAGTACAAAGTGATTTACAAAAAAAACTATGCAAAACTTGCTTGATTTATTATGATATAAGCAAATAAATAAGAGTATAATTTTTGAGTGTAATGACATTTCTCATATTTCATGAAATCATACAGTTGCTAGTCGTAGTATTATAGAAAATTGAAAAAGTAATACATCAAAATATAAAAGACTTAGAATAAAAACTCTATCTGAATGAAAGATAGATGATTTTAATTCTATGAGAGAAGTAATGACTAGAAGAATTAAAGAAATAGAAAAACTAAAAAACATCCCTGATCTAATTATAATAGACTGATGAAAATGACAACTAAGTAGTGTCTTAGAAATAGTTAAAGAGAAAAAAATAAATATACAACTTGTATGATTAGCTAAAAAAGAAGAAGAATTATTTATAATACCACCCCTTAATCCCCTCCTTACTAAGGAGGGGAAACAAGAAGGAAGATTTAAAAAAATACTACTAGAGAAAGATAGTAATGAACTTAGGTTGGTTCAAAAAATTAGAGATGAGGCACATAGATTTGCTATAACTTTTAATAGAGATTCTAGAATAAAATCAATGAAAAAAAATATACTAGAAGAGTTGCCGTGATTTTGACCAAAGACAAGAAAAAAACTACTCAATAAATACCATGATATAGACAAACTAAAAGATGTATCAAAACAAGAGTTAAAAACTATTTTAAATAAAACTCAAATAGAAACTTTAGAAAATCACTCTATAATATAAATATATCTTTACAAAACTACTTTTTTCTATAACATAGTTACAAATAATATATAAAAAAACATTATGCAAGATTTTATAAAAAAATACCATAAAAATAGAGTTTTAACTAATATAAATATAGTATTAGCTAGTTTAGTTTTAGCTTTTTGAATAAACTTCTTGTTTGTAGATAATACAAATTTATGACAAAATCTTAAAACAAGTATTATAGATACAAATACATATATTGAAAACAAGGCAAATTTAGAAATTCAAAATATAGATAATAAACTCTATATTGTTTCCAATAAGGATATATTAAATGCTACTAATTTATCTTTAAGTATTACTTATAATCCAGCTAATGTAGATGTACTAGATATTAAATCTAGTTTTTGAGAGCTTGTAAATATATCAAATACTCCATGAATCAATTCCCTAATACTTACCCTTGATAATCAAAATATAAATCTTTGAACTAAGATTATAGAAATAGAAGTTACTAAAAAAGAAAACAAAAGTGAAAATATGAATATGCTAAATGCTAACTTCAATGACAAAGATAAAAATCAATACCTACTTTCTACTTCATGAATAACATTTTAATATGATTTTTGATACACACTGTCATCCTTATTTAAACAAGCAAAAAAACTGAGATAAAACGATAGAAGATTTTTTTGAAAATGGATGAAAATATATAAATATAATATGAACAAATCTTGAGACTACTAAAAAAGCAATAGATTCAGCAAATAAATATGATGGAGTTTATGCTAGTATATGAATACACCCTTGTGATATAGTAGATTTAGATCTAGAAGAAACCATGAAGAAACTAGAAAAAATATACTTAGAAAATAAAGACAAGGTTGTTGCTGTATGAGAATGTTGACTTGATTATTATCGGCTTGAAAGAGATAAAGAAATAAAAAAATTAGCTCCAGAATATAAACAAAAAGCTATAGAATTAAAAAAAGATTTTCAAAAAATATTTTTTAAAGCTCATATATTATTAGCTAAAGAATATGATCTACCTTTAATTATCCACAATAGAGAATCAAAGGATGATGTACTTGAAATATTGAAAGAAGTTTGATATAAAAACTTTATATTTCATTGTTACTCTGAAGATTTAGAATACGCAAATAGTTTAATAGAATTCTCTCCTATTTGTAAGATTAGTTTCTCATGAATTGTGACTTTTTCTTCAGCAAAAGAAGTACAAGATACAGCTAAAAATATTCCTTTACAACACATATTAGCAGAAACTGACGCTCCATATCTGACTCCAACACCATATAGATGAAAACAAGAAAATGAACCATACTTTACAAAGTATGTTGTAAAAAAAATAAATGAACTCAGATGAGAGGATTGTAGTAAGCAGATTTTACAAAATTCTTTAGAGGTTTTTGGATTGACAAATAAGAAAAAAGATTTAAACTATAATTAATTTAGATTAATTATAGTTTTTTTGATGCAAATAAATAGTTTTCCTGATCAATTAATACCACATATAGATAGTAAACTTCCTTTTCAATATACAGAAGGAAGTAAAAGACAAGTAAAAAGTATTCTAGAAAACTGAGTAAATGACCAAGCTCCCAAAAGAGTACTTGTTGAATGAATAACAATAGACTGAGCTGAAAGTAAGGATTTAGATGATGGAATATGGGCAGAAAGAAAAAAAGACTGATGATATACTATTTTTGTCTCAATTGCTGATCCTACTGAGTATATAGATATTCTTTCTAGTATTGATATAGATGCTATGAATAAGTGAACAAGTATATATTTAAATGAAGATTCAATTATTCATATGTTACCAAAAGAGTTAGCTACAGATTTGGTTTCTTTAAATCATAATACTACAAGATTAAGTCAAACAGTACAAATAGATTATAATGATCAAATGGATGTTATATCTACTGAAATTTATGAATCAAAGTTTTATAATAAAAATAGATTTGATTATTCTGAGTTTAAAGAACAGTATTTTAATGAATGACATGAGTTTCATAATAGATTAAGGCTTTTAGATGAAATAGGGCAAAAATTAAGAAAAAAAAGACTTGCTAAATGAATAATTGTTGATTTTGATGATGCTGAGAGATATTTATGAAAAAGT
Organism: uncultured Candidatus Peribacteria bacterium; assembly: GCA_964344155.1. Classification (GTDB taxonomy): domain Bacteria; phylum Patescibacteriota; class Gracilibacteria; order BD1-5; family UBA6164; genus UBA6164. The sequence continues at coordinate 52,418 of CAYFMG010000003.1, forward strand.
TTTTCTTGATGAAAAAATATAGCATCGAGACTTATTGAAGAACTAATGGTCTCTACTAATATTCAAGTTGCTTTATTTCAAGAAAAGAACTATGAAAAACATTGAATATATAGGAATCATATGCCTGAATTGGAATGAGTAATAAATATACCAAAACAACTAGAAAGAGCATTTTACTTAAAGAGTATGATGTTTCATTATTGATTAAAGGAAAAATCATATACTCATTTTACATCACCTATAAGAAGGTATTTTGATTTTATATTACATAGGCAATTAAAAGCTTTTTTAAGAAATGATGAATTTCCATATGATGAGGAAAGTCTGAGAAAAATAATTAATAGATATTTAAATGGACAACTTAATAAGGTATATTTTCTAGAAAAAGCTTATCATTTTGAAGAAAAAGTAAAAAAGAAATATAAAAAAGTACATAGTAAAACAAATTGAGATGTTAGTTTAAAAGATATGAAAATTAATCTACAACATTGAGTAAAACAATGATTAAAGTTACCAAAAATAATGAGAGATAATATAATAGATAAAATTAATTGATGAGCTATAAAATGAGACTGGATGCGGTTGATTGGTACATATATACTTAGTGATGAAAAAGAGATAATAGAAGCATTGAGAGATAGATTATTAAACTGAGAGTCAAAATGAAGATATAGAAATATTCTTAACTCTATATCTTCAACAAAACTTACAAGAAGAAGGAATGATGTAATATTTACTATAAGAGAAAAAAACAAAAAAATACATATTTTTATAAATAATTCTTTAGTTGTTAGATGAGCTAATACACCTAAAGAAGCTATAATTAAATTATTTAATTATTCATTAAAAAAATAGAAACTTAATATTAAGTTTCTATTTTTTATTGTAGCTTTCAATTTTTCAAACTCTATCAAAAAAATCTTTTTTAAATCACTTAGCATCTCAGAAATCAGAAAACTTTTTTTCCCATTTATGTCATCATGGATATTTTCTAGCATGTTTTATAGGACACCAATATCTTTCTGTTCTTCATCATACTTCAACAGTATAAGAAAAAAGTCAGTTTACATATGAGCAATATAAACAATTAAGTTTTTGTATAAAATTAAGGTAATCTAATTCTTTTCTATCAAAAACTATGTACTCAGATCTATTAACAATAGGAATTTTGTATAATCTAAAAGCTGTTTGCTGAAAGATAAAAAGCATTAAATCAAGAAATAATGCAGGAAAAATCATAGCATAAATAAAAGGCATAGATAATATTTCTCTAATCTGAGCAGAAAAAATAGTATCAAGTATAGACCTTTTTTGTTTTTTATTTTCTCTTATAGCTTCTGTATTAAATACAATCTTACCTCATTTTATAGTAAAGCCATATTTATCCATAAGTCTTATATATTCTTCTTTTAGTTCTTGTTTTTTTCTGTCTATCTCTGCTAATATAGCATTTATCTTTGATTTCATAACTCTATTATTAATTTTAAAAAAGTTCCTCCCCTGTTAGGGGGAGGTTAGGAGAGGGATTAAAATGGTATATCATCAACTGATATATCATCTGATGTAGTATTGTTACTTTGAGCTTGTTGTTGTCCTCAAGTGTTTTCAGGATTATATTCATTTAGTGTAAAGTAGTGTGTATCTCCATATTGTCCTACTTCCCTTCTTTTACTCATCGTCATATTTACATATCCTTTTTCATTAGCATATTGTTGTAATTTTTCAAGATTAAAACTCATATTAAAAAATTCTCCAAATTGTCAGTTTATAGCTTTACAGCTTGTTCCTTCTATATATGTTTTAGCCATATTAATTAATTATTTAAAATAAAATACGTGCTTATTTTATTATTAAAAAGTATTATTTCAATAGGTTTTTATTTTTTATGTGAAAAAGTTTTAAATTAAAAATTCTTCATCTTCAAATACTTTTTTATCTCAGATAAATATTTCTTTTATATCAGGAAATATATCTATATGATATCTTTGAGTTATTTTTTTATCAAATTTTTTTCTATATATTCAGTGTTTTTTTCAAAGTGACAAATGAAATCAAGCTATTCTCTCAAAAGCATTCACATCTGATAGAGTTTTTTCTCTTGTTATTCAATTATTTAATCAAAAACCTAATTCTCTCATAAATACTTCATTATCCTCAGCGTCTTTTATCATATAACACATTTCGATAAAGTCTCCTGGAGTATCTGGAGAAAAATATGTAATTTTTGATTTTTGAATTTTTATTTTAAATGGTTTGACAAATTGTACTTGTAAATCTTTAGCTGGATAAGCATATATACTTAAATCACCATTAACTAAGTTAAAGTTTTTAGCTTCTGTGAAGTTTTCTCAAATAGGAAATGTTCCTCATCTATTTTTTCATTCATAATTTCCTGTGTTTTGTTTCATGTCTTCAAAACCTCCTGTTATCTCTAGTTTTGAGCCATCATTACATATAAATTTCATAGTATCAGCTTTGTCTGATAATTTCTTAAGTTTATTTGATAATTCTTCGTAGTAAGGGGTTTTGTATTCTATAGCATCTGCATAATTTTCTATTTCGTGTTCTTTTATATATGATAAGTGATTGTGTTCTAAACATCCTACTCAATTTTTATGTAGACTTAATCTTATTCTAAAATTTTCTAGTCTAAAGTTTGTTGATTGGATCAGTATAACAGTTGAGTTTTGTTTTAAAGATAATAGTTTTTCTTTTAATTGCATTTTGTCTACTGTATCAAAATTTATTAGTTCAGTATTTTTTATTCATTCCAGCGCTATTATGTATCATTGAGTTAACTCTCTTGCTAAACTAGAGTTTTGATCATATACTAAAATTATAGGATTGTCTTTGTATTCTTTATCTCCTATTTTTAAATTTTGTTCTAGTATATTTTTAGCTGCATTATAAAATTTATCTTGTATTTTACTCATTTTGGTATTTTTAATAGTACATAAGTTAATTATATATTTTTTTAGAAGTATTCAAGTTTTTTGACTATTTTTTAAAAATATATATTATTAATAAAAATTAATAAATAAAGAAATGATATGGAGATAAAATTACCTGTTGCTTTAGAGAATATGATATCTGAAACTTATAATCAAGTACCTTACCACAACTGGGAACATTGAAAGGTTGTTTGAGAGACTATGAGAATACTTGAAAATGATTATACTTGCTTAAGTCCTTGAGAAATGGCTTGATATTTTCATGATGCTGGACATACATGAATAGCTAATTCTCCTATAGATGAAGAAAAATCAGCTGAGATAGCAGAAAATATATTACTAGAGTATTGATGATTTCCGGGATGATATATTCAAGATGTAAAAAATATGATTGTGTGAACTGTTTTTTCAGAAAGATGAAATATAGTAGATTTAGAACAAAAACTTTTAGCAGATGCAGATATTTCTCATCTTTGAAAAGATTTTAATACTTTTTTAAATGGAGCTATTGCACACTTATTGGAAACTACTAATCATAGGGAGGATTTAACAGATGAAAGAATAATAGAATATTTTACTAAAGATCAAATATGATTTTTTAATTATCTTACAGGTATTACTTGAGATAAAAATAATCCATTTCTTACAGAACAAGCTAAGTTTTTCTTGCCAGGTTTTTCAGGTAATAGAGATGAATTATTGGAAACAATAGAAAAAAATCCAGAATTACTTATTTCCTTAACAAGAGATTTTGAAGAAAAATGCTACAATTAAAAAGCCCAGAGTTTTTACTCTAGGGCTTTTTAAAAATTGTTATTTTTATACCTGATACAAGAAAAAACTTTCTCCATCATATATAAAATCACTATATAGTTCTGCAGTATCATAAGGGATATTAGCTTCCCCTGTAAATAATACAAACTTTTTGGGTCTGAGACTTACAGCATTATCTTCCTCAAATACAAATCTTAACTTCCCTATTTTTACAATATGAGTAGTAATAAGGATTCCTTTCATCTTAACCTCAAAAGGTTCTTGATTAAGGATTTCTGATATCTTAACCTCAGTGAATTTTAACTTTTTCATACTACACTCCTTTTGAAAAAAACCGAAAAAATAAAAAAGTCTTTTAAAAGAGTAAAGACTTTTTTGTTTTTGTCAAGATTTAAGCTATTTTTTTAAATAAATCTCCATTTAGGGCTTCTCTATTATTTAAATTAATAATAGGTCATGTTGTTTTTGAAGTTGGTTGTGAATTAAAAAACAATACTACATAAGGAGAGTTTTTTTCTTCTAAACCTTTTTTATAGAACAAATTATATTTTTCTAGTTCTTTAATATAAATTTGCTTATCAGTAAAAAATGAAACAATCTTACTCGGTCTAGGTTCTATAACTTTATTTTCATTCAAGAGTAATATATCACAATTTTTTTCTCTCATTATCATAGTTATATATACACCTGTTTTGGTATTTTTATTTTGAAGATTAATTAATGATCTTTCAAAATATTCATCAGATTCTTGTATATCCAGTTTTTGAGAATAAAATATAGTTGAGCTTAGTGTGAAAAAAGAATCATATACTAAATTATCAATTTCTCTATAAACATCGAATAGTAAAGATAAAGAAATATCATATTTAAGAAAGTAATCTTTATTATTATATATTTGAATATATTTTGTTGGATTTTTTGTTAGACTATAAAAAATTTCATTATAGTTTACATTTACTCAGTTAAATTTAAATCATCATTTTTGTCTCTCTAAAAGCATTTTTAGATACTCATCCATAAATTTATCATCATACTCTTGTAATTCAGGATAGCTTTCTTTTATATAGTATCCAAGCTCTAGGTATCAACTTGAAACAACTCAATTATAAAATACACTAGGATCTTCATACAAAAACATAAAATCAATTACATCTTTAATATCTATACTTCAAACATCCTTGTATAATAATCAGTTCATTAGTCAATTTACAAAAATGTCTTTTGATTCTAGACTTAAGTCAAAACCATTTATTTTAACTAAATTAACTACCTCTTTGAATTCTCATTTATTTATTTTTTCTAATAAATCCCAATAAGAAACAATTGTTTCATGTACTTTTTCTTTTTGTTCACTTATAAAAGATAAGGTAGCATCTGAATTATTTCATATATCTATTCATTCAAATTTTTCCATACTTAATATTTATCGTAACAATTAAAATTACTGTAATTTACTTGACTTATTATAAATAATATCTATAATATGTCAAGTTTTAATTTTAAATTAATATAATGGAATCTAATGGAAATTGACCTAATAATACTTTAAAATTAGGTAAAGAAGAAAAAAATATTTTAAAAGCAATAAAATCTAGATGAATAGAAAATATTTGTGATTTATTTTTAACTAAAAAAAATTGAAGGTTAAAATGAAAATTTGGTGAACATAGGAGTATTAAGGCTGTATATGCTTCTCTATTCCCTTTTGCTGAAGATATAAGAACTGTCTGATATGAAGAATTATCAGAGATAGCTAATAGTATATGATGGGAATCTATAGAAAATACTTTGGTAAATATAACTAATGTTGATCATTTAAAATCAGTTGAACAATTACAAAAAAGAGTTATTTATAGAAAATATGCTGAAAAATTAACTATATTAGATGTTGCAAGAATTATTCTATGAGAACCTAAATTAAGAATATTATCTAGAGAGAAATTAGTTGATTTATATATGTCAATCTGAGAGTTTGATATAGCAGATAAAATACAAGATTTACCTGAAAAAGATTTATTAAGAGCTAATCCTGTATCAAAAAGAGTAAATGAAGTTTTAAATGAAGAAGATGAGGTAACTCTTTTTATTAAAAGGAATAAAAATAGACTGAATGATATAGTATCAGGATGATTATCTGAATCTATTGTTCTTACTTTGAAAGGTTTAGGTATAAACAATGTAATTGATCTATTAACTACATCAAAAGAATCAATAGAAGACTTAGATTTAGTATGATGATATGATTTAATAAGTTCTATGTCTCTTATTACTTGAAAAAGAGTTAAAAGATGAGAAATAACTGATTATGTATTAAAACATGTAATACATAATATATGATGGTTAAAATTAAAAGATGAAATAGCTTGAGTATTAAATAAAAAATGAATAATACATAAACAAGATTTATTAGAATTAGATATAAATAAGTTTTCTAAAAGAAAATATTATAAAGATTTAAGATGAATAGATTTGGTTAATTTACTTATTTGAAAAAAATATGAAGAATTAGATAAAATAATTATGATAGATTTTGTAAAAAGGGTATGATTGATTGATAGATTTACAGATAAAGAATATATAGATAATTATCTTAACTCTTGAAAAACAGCGTCAACTACTGCAACAGTAATACAAGCTTCAGAATTATTTAAGTCTTAAAAATGCTGAAAGCGATCCTTGGTCAGGATCGCTTTTTTTTCCTAAGAATAATTATAACATTTATTTTTAGAAATTTCTTTGTTATAATATTACAAAGGATTGTAGCGTAATATGTATGCTAATATCTGATCTTCAGGGTAATCCCAGTCAGAATTAGAACACAGTAATCGGTGTACGCATAAACACCTTTTTTCCAACACATCACAAAGTTTACATCTATGAGCATTAGCATATTCAACACCGTTATTATAAGTATTGATTATTTTTAATGCTTTTTCTTTAGATAAACCATATATTTCTATAAGTTTAGCTAATATCACTTCTTTACTTCTATTTCCTATTTTCCCATATCTTACTTTCTCTTTCATTTACATACTCCTGTAATATTGGTTTTTTCATATCTTTTTCCTTTAAGTAAAAAGAATTATGCTATTTTGATACCTATTATCAAAATTTAGCACCCATATTTTATTTATTTTTGTAAAAAAGTCAAGACAGCTCTATTTATTCAGATATTTTATTGTTTTTCTTTGTAATCTATTCATTTAACTATAGATAAATTATCTGTATGAAATAATGGTCACATATAGTGCCGTACTCAATTAAAAAGTAGATCTTTTTGAAAATCATACAAATTATTTGTTGGTACTTGTGGTGCTACGATATCTTTAACATGTCTTCAGAAGCTACCAGCTACCATATTTAAAATATTATCACTTTTAAGTCCTCATTTTCAAGTAGAACAAGATTTTAAAACTATTGATTTAGTTTTTTTGAACAAAGGAGCATATTTTCTAAACTTTTCTCAATCGGAAGTATTTAGGTATCAATTATCAAAATCAAATATATTATCAGAAAATTGTATTGATTTTTGACTTCAGTGTCCTCAAAGTATAAAATGATCTATGTCTGCATCTTTTGGTAACTTAGTAGATAACTCTTTAAATACATCTTCTAGTTCTTTTTCATTTCATACCTCATAATAAAGTACATCCTGACTAGCTATAAAATTATCTTGATTATCTACAGAAAAAGCTCAATTATGATCAGATCTTGATTGAATTATTAGTATTATTTCTTTTTTTCATAGCTCTTCAATATTTTCTCTATTTTTTATAATATGATCTAAAAAATTTTCTGATCACATTCTATCTATATCCATTATTCAAAGATTAGATAATCTTTTTATTTTCCTAGGATCTACATCAGTTGATTTATATAATACTTCTCAAATACTTAAATTAACTTTAGCTACTTGTCATTTTCAATTTTTATCAACTCAAATTACTTTTCATGAACCAAAAGTAGTAATAGTTTTAAAACCTAAATCATTAGCACTTAAGTACCATTTTTCTTTACCATTTTCATCAAACTTTGCTATTCCTTTATCTCAAAATACAAATCATCTATTTGATATAGAATCTATTTCTCAGAATTTATGTTTTGATGCTTCATTAATTTTTATAGAAATTTCTCAAAATATATCTAGTTTAATTATTGCTTTTTCTCATTCTATTATTATTCAAGAATTTTCTCTGAAATTTGATTCTTTTACGTTTTTAACCTTTCAAATACCTAAAACACTATATTTGACGACTTTTTCCTTTCTTGTATAACTGTTTATAACTACTACTCACTGTTTTGCTTTGTATATTGTACAATCTGATTGGTGAATTGTTTTTTCTATTGCTCATATATCTTTTAATTCTATTATTTTTAATAAAGCTCTTTTTTTGATATCAAAAAATAATATATGAGTATCTGAAATAAAAGTTCCATCATCTCTAAACTCTTTAAATCATTTTATTCAAAAACTAGAAAAATATAGAGGTCTTATAGTTCATTTCTCCAAGTTCAATAAACATAATCACTCTTCTAAAACAATTCTACCATCTGAATATACTTGTTTAATTTCTCACATAGAAAGTTCCTCTTTTGTATAAACAGGAAACTTTAGTGTTTTATCTTTTTTGTTTATTATTGCTATACCTTTTTCTCATACAACAACTCAAGAATCATATGCTTTTTGTATTTTTCATATACCATATTCTTGTTGTTGTTTTTCAATACTTTTAGATAATTCTGATATATTATTTGTAGCATTATCTAGATTTGAGTCGGTTGATGTATTAAGTTTTTCAGACAAAATAAAAATAAATTAATAAATATTTCTATTATTTTAACATATTTATTAATTTATTTCAAAAAAATGGTCTATTTGATTTTATCTATTTCACTAACAAATCTTTCATAACTATATCCTCCAAAACATTTCACATATTTTTTTGTATTATTATTTATAATAATAACTTTTTGTTTTTTAGCATCAATATCAAATAGTTCATTTCACAAACTTCTATCTGATTGTATTAAATTTGTATTTTTTGAGTCATTATAACAAGTTTGTAACTCTTCTTTATCTATTCATAAACTTACAGCTTTTTCTATTGTTTTATCTATGTCTATAAAATTAAATTCTGCTTGATTTAAGTCAAAAATAGATTCTATAAATTCATAATACTTATCTTCTCAAGCTATTTCTCAAACACACTCCATTATTTCTGCTTTTTTGGGTGATCTTTTATTGTTTTGTATATTAAAATGCTTAAAAATATAATTTACATCAGCATATTTTTCTATTATTTTATCTATATTTCAAGAGTTATGGAATTTTTTACAATAACCACATTCTAGGTCTGAATACTCTAGGATAGTTAGGTCTGAATTATTTTCACCATAAAAATATTTATTAGTTCACATTAATCTATTGTAATCTGAATCAGAAAGAGTAAAAACATTATAATTATTATTTTTATTTTCAGTTTTTATAATTGGAGTTTTAGATATATTATTATTTTTTACAGAATTATTTAATCTTTCCATACTTCTTATATCCAAAAACATATAAACACTAACAGATATAGTAAAAGCTATCAAGGCTAATAACACAAATAGTTTTTTTATTTTTTCCATTTTATTTACCTTTTTCTTTTTCATAGTTTTATTTTAATTATTAATATAAGTATTATTATATTAATTTATAATTAAATGCAAAGTTAAATAAGGTTGATTTTTATATTGAAAAGTATATACTAAAATTACTTATTATATAACTTTTTTATCATGTGTAAATTATTAAAGTCTAAAGTTGCTAAAAGAATGGCTACAGCAAAGACTATTGGGTTTATATTTGGTTTATTAGGTTTTTTTCTTATGCCTTATTTCTTTGTTGAAGCAGATATGTATTTTAGAGTAGCTATGTTATTATGGTTAACTACTCTATGAGGATTAGTTTGATTGTTTGGATATATGGATAGGCATCCTGTTTTTGTTAATTGGAAATTCCCTTTTTGGTTTAGATGAATATTTATATGAGTTTGGATGAATTTTATGCTTGTATTATTTATATATAGTGACTTGGTAACTATGATGAATGGTACTTCTTTTGAATGATGGTCTCCTTACTGGATTATGGTAGATTGAGCTTTTATTTGATTAATAGCTGATTACTTTGCTACTAAGTTTGGATGAGAAGGTAAAGAATTATGTGAGTAATAACTACTAGATGTAGTATGTATTTAAAATAAAACCACTAGATCTAGTGGTTTTATTTTTTGTATTATATTTCATTTTTTGACAAAGTAAAACTATTATATATAATACAAGTAATAATTTTAAGTTTTTATAAGTATATGACTTTAGTAAAAATAGATTTTACAGAACAACCAAAAGAATATAATGAATTATGATTATTTCGTTTATCTGATTTGATGTGAGAAACTATTTCTCCCCTATATGATGCGATAAGAAATAGTAAAGGTTCTACTCAAGAAAAAATAGATAAAATATTAAAAGTAAAACATAATATAAATAAAGTTTTTTCAAATGCTGATACTTGAAATATATTAAAAGATTATTTTACTACATCCTGAGCTATACAAATAACGGCAGATGATTATGAGGAAATGATAGATAACTTCAAATTGGTAGATAAAGATGGTAATATTTTTAGAATGGATGATCAAGTTGAGTTATGATTGGTAGAGGATTTAAAATTCTTTTTTTTAGATCTCAATAAAAACTCTTTAAGTTTTAGAAATAAAAGGTATTATTTTTTATTTAATAGTATAAAAATAGAAGGAATAGATGATATACAATATCATGATTTTGCTTCTATAAATGATTTAAGAATAGATGAAATAGATGTAGAACAATTTGAAAAAGAATTATATGTGCAATTTAATAGAATAGATCAATACTTACGCTTTTTTTCATCATATATACTTAATAGTTTTTTTCATAATACTATTAACAACTTAGATTGATTTTGTGATTCTTTTATTGATGAAATAGGTAAAAAAATAGAGTGAATAAAAAAATTTAATTTTAAAGATTCACCAGATAGTAGTTTTAATAATATAATTCAAGAACAAATAGATCATTCTATTAATATTCTAAATAATATTACAGTTACAGTTGAAGATTTAAAAAAATGTGGTTCTCCTGATTGTATTTTAAGATTTATTAATTACTTAAATATACATAAGACAGATATTGATTTTATAAAGCAAACTTTTTGAATTGATATAAATAAAATACTTAGGAGTCATTTAGATATAGATATACCTAAATCTATTAAAAAGTTTATTTTATGATTACTTGATGCAAAAATAAATATATTAGCTTTTGTGCAAAATTTATCTCAAATTCTTTGAAATAAAAACTTCTTAGATCCAGGGTTTAAATGAGATTTAGTACTTAGTAAATACCAGGTTACCCATTTAAATAACACTTCTCCAGATGTAATAAGTGAATATAAAGAACTTCAGGAGGAATATAATAAAGAGCAGAATGATGCAACAGGAGTATTATCAGCAGAACTCGATATAAATATAAATTTATTTTTAGATATATTGTTATGAGATCATATGGAATCATATTTATATGCTGTAATACCTTCTGTAGTAAATGGTTTTCCTGAGGCTTATGAATGACTTGTGGAAAAAGAGGTGGATTATTTTAAATCTACATTTTGACTTTTAAAACAACTTTATTCATGAATACAGAAGTATTGAGTAGATTTAGATAAAAAGATTCAAAAAAAATATGAAAGATTACTTGAAAAACATGAGAAAAAAATAAAAAATGGACTAGAAAGTAAAGAGCCTATACCTATTAAACCTTTTAGAAACAAAAACTACTTAGATGCTTTTGCTTCGATAAACAAGAAACTTATAAGATTTCATAGAGAAGAAGATAATCCATTATCTATAATAAAAACAGCTCAAAATTCATTTAATCATATTGTAAATAATAGTTATAAGCCAGATGATCGTTTACATATTTTGAGTGTTAATTATTGAGGTAGTTTAGTATGATATTTTGCTAAGCATGTATTTCATAAATTAAATGATAATAATCAAATGCTTATTACTTACTGAAATATAGTTTATTCAATATATGATTTGAAAAATGCGAATGATTTTTTGTCTATTATAGATTACCCTTTTAAAGAATTTATGTGAGAAGAAATATGAGAAGAGTTAAAAAGATATCACAAAGAAAAAAATCATTTACTTATATTTGATGATAATACTAGTAGTTGAAAAACTTTATATAATTTAAGTGAACTTGCAAAAAAGACATGATGTTACTGAAAAATAGATGCGTTTGCTTGTAGAGTAAGTAATAAAGCCAATTGTTATGATGATTCTATTCCTGAAGATTTTGTTTTAGACTTAGTAGAAAACGCTACTACAAGAGTAAGAAAAATCAGACTTTGACATGTAAGAAGATGATATAAAGAACTTGTATGAGCTGTTATTGTGAAATGAATATATAAAAAAATAAAAGACCCTTTTTCTTAAGAGGGGCTTAATATTTTGTCTACTTTTTCTACTGTTGGGATATCTTTTTGTTTAATAACAGGAATCTTTGAGAAAAATAGTTTAGTATTTTTTTCATCTACAAGTAAACTGTGATTAATATCTCATTTATTTATTTCTCATGAGTTAATAGCTCTAGCTACATATGGTAGTATATTTTTCTTGAAATATTTTTCTATATGCCTTCAACCATATTTTCTAAATTCTTCTCACTTTACTATTTCATTTAATATGAATAGTTTAGCTCACTCTGAAAATTCTATAACAAATCCATTTCATTGTTCTAGTGTAGATGATACGACTCTATTAATAAGTTGAGATATTATTAGTATTGCATCTTGTTCTGTTAGATGATTAAAAGGTACTACATAATCAAATCTTCATTGCATTTCTATTTTAAATTGTTTTCAGAACTCTTCAAGTATTATTCATTCTACATCCAAGTCTTTTATTTTTGTTTCTGAAGTAGTGAATCATATTCATCTATTTGATACTTCTTTATTGATTCTATCATTTCATACATTTGAAGTCATTATTATTATAGAATCCTTGAAATATGTTCTTAGGTAGGAATCTTCTTCTAGTACTTTTTTTTCTACAAAAGATCAAGAACTATAATTTATATTACCTGCTGTTTGAGGTTCAGTTGGTTTAGGTTTTGTGTAGTTTACATCTAGAGTTCAGTCATCTAGTATAGATAATAACATATTCCAAAAAGTAGGTCATGCTTTTTCTATTTCATCTAGTAGTATTACTCTTCATTTTCATTCAATATTATCTGGATGAAATTGAGGTTTTTTATCTGAGCCTATATATCAAGCACTTGCTCAAACTAACCTAGTTAATCCATAACCTGCTTCTCAAGAAAAATCAGCACAATTTACTTTGATTAATTCTATACTATTACTATATTGTTTATTTAAAATTTCTTGAGTTACTCTAGCTAGTAATGTTTTTCATACTCAACTTGGTCAAGCAAAAATCATACTAGCCATTGGTTTATTATATCCTGCTTTTCTTATACTTACTCATGCTATTATTTCTTCTAATATATTTTCCAAAACCTGTTTTGCTCTTTTCTGTCATACCACTTCTTCTAAAAGCTTTGCTGATAGTTTTTCTATTTTTTCAGAGTTTTGTGATAAATCTAATTTACCTTCTTCAATTACTTCTGCTGATACTGATTCGTGAATAGAGCCTAACATATTCTTTTACATTACTTAAATATTTTTTAAATAATATAATATTTTGATTTTTTGTCAATTATTTATAATTCATTTTTTATATAAAATTGACTTTTATGATTTTTAGATTACTCTAAAAAAACTTAAATTTTTAGGTAAAAAGGAGTAATTGATGTTAGGAGAAATAAAAAACTTTTTTTTAACACTTAGAAACTCTAAAGTTAACTCAAAGTGTGGTCACATAACAAGAGTTAAAGGTAGGGTTAAGTATTATTCACCAATTTATGATGGTGTGGAAGAATTAAGTAGAGAAATAGTTTTAAAACTTGATGAAAATGGTGAAGCTGAGTTATGTACTTATTGTGTACAGCAGTCATCTATTAGATGTACATGGTGTGGTGGTTCTATTTTACCAGGAGAGCCTATTACACTTACTTCTCCTGAAGAGGCGGGTTTTATGTCTCTAAATCAAGCGATAAGCTATGAAGGTAGTCCTGATGGAAAGCTTAGATATATTGGTTGTATACGCAAGCAATGTTCCAAGGATGGAAAAGCTAATGGTTTTTTAGGTAGAAATAGAAATGTACTCAAAGACAGAGTTTATTCCTCTTTGAAATACTTAATTTGAAAGCATGATTATGAGTTTTTGAGAATAATTTTAAAAGAGTTACACCCAAAAAGGGGATGTAACTCTTTTTTTTTAGCAACTAGAGTTTAAAGACAGAAAATTCTTCTTATCCAGTTTACTTCTTCGGTTGAACCAATGTTTTTATAAGGACCATGTATTGTCTTATAACAACCACGAGATTCGACCATTCTTTTCATTCCTGTACGAATCCAATCAACATAGATCGTGCAGTATTCTTCTTCAAGATCAACAGCCTTAACTATTCCTAGGGCTCGGATTTGGATACGAGAGTCAGTCTGTCCCATACCTTTTTTGATAGCGATACGATCACCTTTTTTCACTTCTTTTATGATATGTAAATATTGATCGTCTTCACTACCCCACCCAGAACGCCATATTCCTTTTTCAATGAATTCAGGATAAAGATTTTCTCCATCCCAGTTAGCGCCACCTAAGAAATATCTAATTTGTGATTTAGCCATTTGAATATCCTTTGCCTACCATACCCAATAAACTTAATTTAATATTTAAGGGTTATAGACTAAAAAGTAGTTGAAAAAATGTATATATCCTTATTACTTAGTTAACATAACATGAATACATACTATTTTTGATCTATAAATAGATCAGGGATATTATATGTAATATATATGTTTTGTCAAACATGGTAAGTAAATTATTATATAATCTAAATTATTGACTTATTAAATCTATAATATAAAATGGATTAAATATTGCTAAAAAATTATTAATTAACATAAACAAATTATGAAAACATTTTTAAAAAGTAGTGAATTGATTGAAGCTTTAAATCAGAGATATGCTGTAAAACAGTTTGAAAAAAGAGATATTGATACTAGTGAGCTAGAAGAAGTAGTTACTTCTATTTTACAACTTACTCCTACATCATTTTGACTACAAGCTTACAAATTTATTATTCCAAAAAGTCCTGGAATAAGATCAGAACTTAGAGATTATTCTTGGGGACAGTGACAAGTTACAGATTCTGATTTATTTATAGTTTTTACTGTACCTACTTTTTTTGATAGATCATATATAGAAAAACATATGGATAATATGATGGAAATCAGAGGTATGGAAAAGCAAAAAAGAGATGGTATTGCTGACTTTATGGATGATGCTATTATTCATAAATGAGCTAGTATTTGAATAAAAAGCTTTGAGGAATGGTTAACTAGACAGGCTTATATCTGATTATGAAATCTAATGACTTCCCTAGCTGTTTTAGGGATTGATTCTTGTCCTTTGGAATAATTAGATCCAAAGGAGTATGATAAGATTCTTTGATTAAAAGAAAAGGGTCTAACTACAAAGGTTGCTATTGCTATTTGAAAAAGAAGTGTAGATAATAAATATCAAGATGAGAAGAAGGTTAGATTTAGTAAGGATGAGTTGTTTTTGAGTGTTTAAGTTGGTAAAAAAATAAACCTAGAAAGGTTTATTTTTTGTTTTAATTATTTATTATATAATTAAATTTTTCTCACTCTTCTCATATTATAAATGTGAATTTATTTCAATTCCTAATAACTGACTTAATTTTTCTACCGTTTCAAGAATAATAAATATTTTTTCTATATACAATTCAAGGATATATTATGGTATTCTTATTTATTTCAAGTGGATATCATCAAAAAGCTCATCAATACGACTCATTATAATACTCAAAATAAGAATTATCATTTATTTCAATCATACCTTTGTTTTCATAATAACTATTTCATAAGAATACTACATTAAAAAGTAATCAAATTGAAATAAAAAAAATAATAATAGATCCTATAAAAATTTGAATCTCATATGATTTTTTTTCTTGTAATGATGAGATAAAAAGAGATATAACATATAGTATAAGAATAAAATCTAAAACTATCAAGAAAATTAAATGAAAAATATAAATATTATTTAGGTTTTCAGGGCTAATAAAAATTTTTATACATATTAATATAAAAATAATTGTTATTAGTATTTTATTAAGCATAATCTCTATTTATTAATAAATTTATAAAACTACAATTCTTCAAACATCTTATTAATCTTTTGTTATTTCAACACAACCTTCAATTCAGCTAACATTTTATTTATCTCTTTATCATTTTTTTCTAATTCTTCAAAAATCTCATTTGGTTCTCTGATTATTTCTTCATTTTTATTATTAGGATTTTTAGCTGATATATCATAGTCTTTTATATCTTCTACTTTTACTATCCAAGAATTATCTCAAACTTCTCTTTTTTGCAGCAGTTCTGGAATATGTTTTATTTCATCATATGTAATTGGTTTATTTTTAGTAAGTTTTCTATCTAAATCTATTTCATAGTACCAAATATCTTTTGTCGATCATTCTCTATCAAAGAATATAATATTTGTTTTAACTCATGAATATGGTAAAAATACTCAAGCTGGGAGACTTACAATACTATGTAGATTAAAGTCTTCTAACATTATTTTTTTAATTTCCTGAAAAGCTCTTCATGTATTAAATAAAACTCATTCAGGTATTACTATAGCAGCTTTACCTTGAAGTTTTAAGTTTTTCATAATATGTTGCAGAAACAACATTTCAGTTGCATTTGTTTTTATTGGGAAATTTACTTGAATAATATCTTTCTCTTTTCAACCAAAAGGAGGGTTTGCTAAAATTATATCATATCTATCTTTTTCTTGTATTTGTTTTATGTTAGTTGTAAGAGTATTTCTTTTTGAAATATTTGGATTACTTATTCAGTGAAGTATCATATTCATAACTCACATAATATAAGCAAGTCCTGTTTTTTCATTTCAAAAGAAGCTTTCTTTTTTAAGAAACTCTAACTCATTATCATTTTTTTCTTGAGCATTCATATGATTAAATGCTTCTATTAAGAATCAACAACTTCAAGTTGATGGATCATACACTGTCTCACCTACTTTTGGATCTAGAGTATCAACCATTACTTTTATAATACTTCTAGGGGTATAAAACTCCCCTGAATTTCAACCATCATTTCACATTCCTTTAAGTAAATCTTCATATATATGTGATAACTCAAAAAGATCCTCTTGTTTTTGAAAGTTTAATTCATCAATTATATCTATTATTTCTCTTAGTGTATGTCATGACTCAATTCTATTATCTATGAAATGAAATATTTCTCATAGTTTATATTTTATAGAATGGTAATCTTGTCATTCTGTTCTAAATGATTTCAAATATGGAAATAATTCACTATTTACAAAGTCTTTTAGATCATCTCAAGATATCATTCCATTTTGTAGATTTATCCAATTGTTCCACCTATATTTTTCATCTATAATATATTCATAATCTTTTCAGTCTAATAAAGCATTGTCTGATTCTCTTGTTTCATAATCATCAATAAATTTCAAAAACAATATCCAAGATATTTGTTCTGTATAATGCATTGCTCATGATATACCATCATCTCTTCTAAGTATATCAGTAATTCTATTTATTTGTTGTTTCATTGTTAATTTTGATTAAATGTATTAATGTTTTTCTTTAGCTTCATAATTATAATGTTAACCATTTTCCTGACATCAGCAAAATGGTTTCCTATATCTACTCAATAAGCTTAAAAACTTATTCTTTTACTAATCTTCACTCAAAAGCCTCTTTTAATATACTTTGCTTCATCTCTTCTAAATCTTTTAGTTTTTTCTCATATTTTTCTTTCAGCATTTTATTTTTTTCAAATACTTTATCTAAGTATGAAACTATTTCTTTTTGTTTTGAAAGTGGAGGAAGTAAAAATATAGTTTCTTTTAGTTTTCATCAACTAAAATTAGCTTGTCAACATTGTTGATCAATTTGAGGTTCAATTTGTGTTTTTCTAAAAAGTTGTGAATTAAAATAATAATTTCAAAACTTTTGAATAACCTTATTATTATCAAATCTAAGTCTTATTAAATATCATGCAAATGTATATTCATTATTATATCATGTATATATTCCAGTTTTTCATACTAATTCCCAACTATTTGTTCTATTAAAAAGTAAATCTTCATTTTTTAAAAATAACTTAGGTAATGTTTTTGAATTTTTATCTGCATATTTTATTCAATTAAAATCAATTCATCAATTTTGGATATTTCACATTCTCAATATAGGAATTCAGTCATCTAAAAAATCAAACGACTTTTCTGATGATCAATATTCACATATATCTAATAAATCTTTTAAAATTACTTTATCAAATTTTCAGTCTTTAAAAATATTATCTAAAACACTTTTGTTTAATTCTTTTAAACTTTCTAAACTCTTTTTTGTTAACTCTATAGATTTATCTATTTTTTCGAAAGATGAGTCTAGTTTTTGAACTATTAGTTTTTGGGTTGGGAGTGGTGGGAGAGGGATATCTAGATCCAATAATCATCATCTCGTAATTTGAGGTTGTGCAGAACCAGAAATTACTTTTGAAAAATCTATATTTTTAAAAGCATAATAAAGAAAATTAAAACAAACTAAAGTATCATCTTTTATATGAGAAACCATTGCATTTCAATTTATCCATGAAAATTCTTCTGAAATATTTATACTTCAACAAGTAGCTCACCTACAAGTAATTAAAAGTTCTTTTTTCTCATGGTTATAATTATTATATTTTCATATAATTCAATTTGCTCAAAATACATGATATTTTCAACTATCTACCATTTCTTTTTTAGAAATGGTTTTTGGTTGATATAAATCACAAATTTCTCAAAGTTTTTTAGTTGGGTATGACATATGTTTTAAAATTATTTTATTTTTATTAGTATATTATTTTTTAGTTTTCTGCAAAGATTATTAAGTATTTTATGTTAATAAATTAATAAAATTATTCTGTGATATATAAAAATACAAAGAATAAAATATAACAAATATTAAAGTAATCCATCTATCTTTTAAAATATCAATTATTACTGTATAATAAAACTTAATTTTATCTCAAGATCTATGATACATAAAAATTTTTAAAGATTTTTTTCAATTTTCAAAATCAACTTTATTTTCATCTGACTTCTTAAAATCTCTTATTTGTCATAGAAATACTTTTATATAATCAATATATCCTTCATTTATATTTTCATCTGGATCATCAAAAGGTTCTGTAAAAGCATATAATGAGTCTAATATATATTTATTTTTTCTTATTTGAAATATATTTGATATGAAATCAAAAAGATAGTATATAAAAACTAGTCATAAAACTACAATAAACCAATAAGTAAGACTTTGAAATTGTTCTGGTAGAGTTTGTATAGTAAATATAGCTCAAATTGCTGAAATTGCAGAAAAAACCATTGTAATTATACTAGTATTGATATGTTTATATGTATCTATTTCTTTATTTTTATCATCAATAATTTTTTCAAACTTTTTATATAATATCTCTTGAATTGAAAATGTCTCAAAAGGTATAAAGTTTCAAAATTTTGCAATAATTCTAAGTATATCTATAGTATGTTTCTTTTTAAATTCTAGAATATATATCAATAGTTCTAATGTATCAAGTTTATTGAATAATATCCATATTTTCTTAACTAATTCTATATTATATTCTCAATCATCAAACTGTTTTCTAATAGATTTTACTTCAAAACTTTTAACATCATCTTGATGATAATTTAGTTTTATAAAATTTTCAAAAATTTCTATTAACAAATTAAAATGTTTTTTATTTCTATTTGAAAGTTTTATTGCTGATTTTTTTCTAATCTCATCTTTTTGAAAACCTAAAAAAACATCATTAAAAGCTTTAGATAGTACTATAGCTGTATCCTTATCTAAATTCACATTATATCTTTTAATAACTCTTACATTTGGCTTAGTCATTTAATTCATTTTACTTAACATATAAACTCTCCTGCAACTCATAATAAGCTTCCTTCAACTTACTAATCCCTCAAAACTCTTCAGCAATCTCTCTTGCTTGTCATTTACCAAAAAGCTCCAATTTACTAGATAAGTTATCTTTTCTGAATTCTATAATTCAATCCTTTACATATAAAGTCAATAAAAACTCTAGAAATTCCTTAGCTCTCAAACTCTCATATTTTCATACAACAGCCTCTCAATAAATAGACCTTTCAGATCTAAACTTGATTTCACTATCAAAAGATAAATGAGCTAAAATATCAAAAATATCAGATCATTTAGCTTCAAAAATAAGCTTTAATTCTTCTAGTTGTTCTTTATCAAGTCAAATAGATGATAAAGAGTTTAGTAATTCCTCTCTTTTTTCAGGATTAGACCAAAGCATCCTTAACTGATGCTCATCTTTATAAAATTGAGGCAGTTCTCATATTATCTTTTTTAAAAAATCCTCACTACTTAAATGCTTTCAAGAAACAGGGTCTAAATATCTAGTCTCTATGTCAATTACTCTAAGAGTCCTATTATCAGCTAACCTAACCTTTAATTTTTCTTTAGGTTCAGGAGTATTTCAAATATTGTATCAAACCTCTGGTTCTTTTACTACATTACTATACTTTTTCTTATCATCAGAATTAACCACATTTTCCTCTTCTGGTCATCAATCCCATAATTCATCTCTGAAATCATTTGTAGCTCAGACAAAATCGTAGATAGTAAAATAATCTTTACCATCAAAAACTCTTGTTCATCTTCAAACTATTTGCTTATATTCAACAATACTTCCAATATTTCTTACAAGTACTATATTCCTAACATTTAAAGCATCAACTCAAGTAGTAAGCATTTGTGAACTTGTAAGTATTACAGGAATATCTTTATCATTGTCTTGAAATCTTTCTAAAAAAGTTCTTCCTATTTCTCATTCATCACTTGTAACTCTTACACAATAATCTGAATCTGAAACTTGTTTATATTTATTTATACTATCTCTAATTCTAAGCGCATGTCATTGATCCACACAAAAAATAATAGTTTTATCCATTTTATTAATCTGATTCAATACAGTTTGAGCTATTAAATCACTTCTTTCATCTATTACTATATTCCTTTCCATATCACCAGTATAATATACATCTTTATCAGCTTCTCAACTTACAATAGTATCTCAAGAATTTAATACTAATTCATCAATATTAAGTTTGATTCTTTTTATTTTAAAAGGTGTTAGGAAACCATCTTCTATTCAAGTTCTTAAACTGTATTCATATATAGGTTTACCAAAATATTTATATGTATCAACATTATCATCTCTTTTTGGAGTAGCTGTTAATCATAATTGTACTGCTGATTCAAAATACTTAAGAATCTCAGACCAGTTTCAATCTTCTTTTGCTCATCATCTATGACATTCATCTATTACAATTAAGTCAAAAAAATCTTTAGGATACCTATTAAAATAACTTTCTGTAATATTTTCTCAATCTTCAGTTTCTCAACCAGTTAGAGCTTGATAAATAGCAAAGAAAATATTAGCATTTGTTGGTACTTTTCATCATCTTTTTTTAATTTCAATTCAGTTTATTTTTAATATATCTTTTTCCAAAGGATTAAATGTATTCATCGCTTGATCAACTAATACATTTCTATCAGCTAAAAATAATATTCTAGGCCTTCTTTCTCATATACCATCTTTTGACCATCTAGCTTGAAATAATTTATATACTGTTTGAAAGGCTATTACAGTTTTTCATGTACCAGTTGCAAGAGTTAATAACATTCTATTTTTCTGGTCAGCAATATTTTCCATTACTTTATTTATTGCTATTTCTTGATAGTATCTAGGTTTTTTATCAGATAGTAAAAATGGTTCAGCTAGTAGTTTTTCTTTTGTAGTATTTACTTGTGTGTGAATCTTTGAATATAGCTCATCTGGTGTTGGATATTTTTCTATAAAGCTTCATTTTCAGGTTTCTAAATCAAATTCATATATTTCTTTTCCATTTGATGAATATACAAATCTTATATGTAATATTTTTCAGTATTCTTTTACTTGTTCTAATCATTCAGTTGGAGATAGTCATTCTTTTTTTGCTTCAATAATAGCTAAATTTGATCATTTATATTTTAATAAATAATCTGCAAACTTTCTATTTCATCTTTTATTTCACAAAGCTTTTCTACCATCTGTAAAATAATATTCACGTATAATATTAAATGATTCCCAGTTACTATCTTTTAGTCCTGGATCTATGTAATTTGCTCTTGTATCTGATTCTGAATATTGTGTCATAAATAAAATATTAATATTATTAACCCCCACTATAACCAAAACTCAAAAAAAATCAATTTTTTCTCCCCCTAACTCTTTCCCTTAAACAAAACAAAAAAAGTATATTAAAAATGTATTAAAATCACCTTAAAAAAGTATTAAAGTTTAAAATCTTATTTATAATTAAAAACAAAAAAATAATTACTAAAAAAGTAATTATTTTTTCTATACTACTTAAATATCAGAAATTAACCTTTTATTTCTAAAAGCAATTCAAGATCAAGATTTTAAATATTTTTCAAAATCTAAAGCTTTCTTTTTATCATTGAAAGCAGAGTAATATATTATTTCCCAAGGTTTATATTTTTGTGTGTGCTTTGATTTTCAAGCATTATGATCTTTTAATCTTTGTTTTAAATTTTCAGAAAATCATGTGTAAAATTTATCCTGTTTTTCTCTACTTCTAATTATATAAACATAATACATAATCTATTTTTCAAATTTTAATAGTACTTCTTCGCACAAGACTACGAAGTACATTTTTCGCTTATTTCATACCACTACCTTACTATATTAACACAGGCTGTGCCATTTGAAGCTAATGTAATGAAATGGAATTAGCGAAAAATGGTGGAGCTAGACGGATTTGAACCGACGTCTCGGAAGGCTAGAGAGACACATCTACTATCATAGTTTATTTTAATATTTATGTGAACAAGAAAACAAACAAAAATACACATAAAGATAGATTATTAAATATTTTTCATAAAACAAAATATATCAGAAAATTTCTATGAAAAAACCCTATTTTGTTAAGTCAGTAAAACCTTAAGAGTCGAAGTTTTTAAAGACTATGTAGCAGGCCAATCGGCACTCATCATTAAAGAAGGCTACACACTATGCCAGTTTTGGTTAGGCAGTAGCGAATGCTGGAGTTCTAAGACCAGCAGCAAAGTTAGCTAGGCTAGCTTTAGCTCTTTCATAAGTATTTGCACTTATTGTTATCTTTGATTGATTACCTGTACTTCGAAGTTTTAACGAAGAACGTAAGGAAGTCAAAGACACCTCCCTGATAGCATATAACCCGAGCGATTCTCCCGATAGAAACCAAGATTAGCCCCGTAACGGTATTATATAAAAAAAACTAAAAATGTAAAATTTTTAGTTTTTTTGTCTTCTTATATAATTTAATGTAGCAGCACTATGATTAAAATTATTTAATTCAGTAGCTCTTCATAATTTTCATGAACCAGTAACCAATACTTCATCTAACTCTTGATTAACAGATTCTGCAAATCTAGACATAGCTATTTTATCAGATCTTCTTATATCTAATAAATCTGATTTTCATTTTCACACTAAAGCAAATTCTTCTGTTTTTTCTAAAAGAGTTCTCGTTCTTTTTTTATTACTTTCTATTTCCTTATTTTTTTCTATTTCTCTTTGTTTTTTTACCTGTTCCATTTTATCCTTAGCTTCTTTTAATCTTTTTCTCAAACTTACAAGCCTTTCTTCAAAATTATTATCTAAATCCATAGTTTTATATTATTTTTTAAGCTGTTCATCATATTTGTTCTAAGTTTTTTACAGTTATATAAAAATCCCTGTCTTCTAAAGTTTTGTTCTCTGAAACTTCTGTTCATAATCTTCAACGTAGAGATAAAGCTAAAGCTTGTTCTGCTGTAATCTCTCATATTTTTAAATTCTCTATACCAAAAGATGGATCCAAAAGTAGATTCTTTGTTTCTACTAAATTTACACCTTCCTCAAGAATTATCCTAACCATCTCTCAGTATTCTTCTGTATCTAAATTAAATATAACTGGTATTATAGTCTCTACATTAGAAACCTCTTCTTTAGCTGATGCTTCGACTAATAACTTCATGATTTTTATTTACTTCTTAATAATTGTAAGTATTATAATTATAATATAGTAAAAGTCAAGATATTTAACTTTTTCTAATTATACCTAAATTCCCTCTATTTACCTTGTTTATATATTTACCATTTACTATCTTTACTGTAGCTATTCTATTATTACATCATTTACAGAAAATATCTGTTCATTCTGGATCAAAATTATCAAGAAAAATACCTTGGTAGTCTTTGTTTATCCTATCCCTATGGATTTTTAAAAGAGTTCTACCAGGACCTTTTTTGTATTTAACAAGCTTCTCTCAGCATTTACAATACACTGTTATTACCTTGTATTTAGTTAATTTTTTAGCCATTTTATTTCCATTTACTTATATTGAGTCAATTCAATTTTGGATCAATAAGTCATGAGTCTATAAGTTTGTTATAAACTGCTGTGTTTCAAAAAGCTGAACCATCAGAGTATTTTTTTCAGTTTATCTCTCCTGTTTCTTTTATTTCTCAAAAAGCCATCTTAGCATCAGCTAGAGTCTTAAAACATTTAACTACTCATGTTTCTTTTCAGTCTTCATCTATTACACTTTGCTCAGGTATTCAGATATTTTTTCATATCATATTTAGTATAGCTAGAGTTTTGTTTTCTGTTATTCATTCATTACTAGTATAATCAAACCCAAATTTATTATTAGCTAATACTTTGAAATCATGAGAATATTTATCCCATAAAAAACCTAATCATAGATTGTATAAAGTATTTTGAAATTTTATAAAGTTAGCTAAAGCTTCGCTTGTAAATTTATCTTTTTCTTTATCTGTTATAAAAACAGTTTTTCATGTTTGTGTTTCTATATTGTATCATCATGAAACTTTGTATGAATTTCAGTCTGGATATGTGTAATCTATAAGTACTCATATTTCTTTTTCTTTCTTCCTTTGTGCTTCTGCTTGTTTTTGTTCTCTTTTTTTTCTTTCTCTTTTTTCTGCTATATCTTCTTGTTCATTTTCATTATCAGCTCATGTTATTTTTTTATTTGCTAGCTTATTTTTATCTTCTAGATTTCATAATATAGCTAATAATTTATTAAATATATATTTTTCATTTTTTTCTAAGTTCTCGATTTTTATATCAAATAGTTTTTCTAAAAATTTTTTTGTGTATTCTTTTTTAGCTTTTTTATCTAGATTTAAATATTCTTCTGACTTTAATAAATCATCTAAAATAGATTTAAGAAAATCAGTATTAAAATCTACTTTTTCTCATTTATAACTTACAACTCAGAGTTCTTCAAATTTATCAAATAATTCCTTATTCTCTGTTTTTAATTTAAATAGATGTTTATTTAAATCGTTTTGAAATATAAAAGATTGTGTTTTTAAAAATTCACTATACCTAGCAAATAAAAAGTTTTTCTTTTCTGGAAAATTTGATTCTATAAACTTTTCTACTTCTTTAAAATTTCTTTGCTTATGTACCATTGATTTTACAACCCATACTCATATCTCAGTATCCTTTTTTAATATATCTGGTAATATATTATATATACTAGGATTTACAAGCAAAGCTGTTTTAACTACTTGTTTATCTGAATGTAAATCTGGAAATTGTTTAAAATAATCTACCCCTAATTCTGAAATCAGATACAAGGCTAACTCTTTGTTTGTCTTTTCAAATGGTATAATTCTAGATATAGAATCCATAATACCGTATTTATCTCTAAGCTTCTGTAGGTCAGTCTTTTTGGCAGGACTAATTATCTCCAATATCTTTAAAAATATTGGATTTTCTTCATTTCTTTCTCTGGAATTATTAGTATTTTGCATAATATTTATTATGTTAAGTGATTACTTTTTTCCTTTTTTCAACATCAATAATTCATCTCTTAACTCTGCTGCTTTTTCATATTCCATATTGGCTGCGGCTATATCCATTTCTAGTTCTAGTCTTGCTATTTCTCTTTCTGCTGAGCGCTTATCTAGTACAGCATAATCTTTTTTAGTTTTGTTTGATTTAAGTCACATGTCTTTGATTTCACTGTATACTGTTTTTGGTGTTATATTATTTTGTCTATTATACTCTTCTTGTAAATTTCTTCTATAATAAGTTAAATCTATTGCCTTCCTCATAGCTTCAGAAATAAATAAACCATTTTCGTTTATTAATTTTCATTTATCAAATCTATATAAATTTCATAAATATGGATTTTTTTCTTCTAATTTAATTTTAGAGCTACCCTCTCCTGGCAGGAGAGGGGCTGGGGGTGAGGTTTGCTCACTATACATATATACTTTCCCCTGTGCATTTCTGGCTGCTCTACCTATTATTTGTATTAGAGATGAAGTTGATCTTAAAAATCATTGTTTATCAGCATCTAGTATACATATTTTACTTACTTCTGGTAAATCAAGACCTTCTCTAAGTAGATTTACTCATACTATTACATCTATAGTTCATTCTCTTAATTCTTTTAATATTTCTAATCTTTCTAATGTTTCTACTTCAGAATGCAGATATTTAACACTTACTCAGTTTTCCATTAGATAATCATTTAACTCTTCACTTGATCTTTTTGTAATAGTTGTAATAAGAACTCTTGATTTGTTTTCTACAGCTTCAGTTATATTTTTCATTATATCGTCTACCATAAATTCCATAGGTCTCAAAATTATTTCAGGATCAAGTAATCATGTAGGTCTCATCATTTGTGGTATAACTCTACTATTTTTAGATGCTTTCCATACACCATCTTTATTTGGATCAAAATCAAAAAATATTGAAGGATCCTTACAGCTATTTTCTATCTCATAGTTTCATGGTGTAGCTGATACTGCTACTACATTTTTAAATTTAGATTCAAATTCATCAAATTGTAATGGTCTATTATCCATAGCACTTGGTAATCTAAATCAGTTTTCTACTAGATTTACTTTTCTTGCTCTATCTCAAGCATACATTCATCCTATTTGACTAAAAGTCATATGTGATTCATCAACCAAACACAAAAAATCATCACCAAAATAATCCATAAGTGTCGCTGGAGCTACTCAAGCTTTTCTTCAATCAAGATATCTAGAATAATTTTCTATACCATTTACATATCATACTTCTTGCATCATTTCTAGATCATATTCTACCTTTGTTTTTAATCTTTCATATTTTAATACATCTCATAGGTCTTCTTTGTAGTACTTTAATCTTTCATCTAGTTCTTTTTTGATTTCTGGTATTATTTCTTCTATTCTTTCCTTTGTTGTAACTGTATGTTTGGCTGGATATATAGTTACTGATTGCATATAATCATAAACTTCTCATGTTAAATAATTCCTTGAACTTATTTGACTTACTTCATCTCACCAAAACTCAACAGTTATAACAGTTTCACTACTTGCTGGATATATTTCAAGTACATCTCACATTACCAAAAAATTTCATGGTTTAAAATCGCTAGCTGATCTTCTGTACTGAATTGCTATCAAACGTTTTAATATATCCTCTATTTTGTATTCTTTTCATACTTCTATATCAAATACTTGTTCTGTATACGATGATATATCTCATATACCATAAATACATGATACACTAGCAACTATTACTACATCTTTTCTAGTAAGTAGATCTTGAGTAGCTGCATGCCTTAATCTATCTATCTCTTCATTTATTGTTGCTTCTTTTTCTATATATGTATCTGTTTTTGCTACATATGCTTCTGGTTGATAATAATCATAATACGAAACAAAATAATGAACCGCATTATCAGGGAAAAACTCTTTGAATTCCTGAGCTAGTTGCGCTGCGAGAGTTTTATTATGGGCTATTATTAGGGTAGGTTTATTTACTTCTTTTATCACATTTGCCATAGTAAAAGTTTTACCGCTTCAGGTAACTCACCAAAGTGTTTGAAACTTCTCTTTGTCTTCTATATTTCATACTATAGATTTAATAGCCTGAGCTTGATCAGGACTTGGTGTATATTTTGATTTTAGATTAAATACTTTTTCACTCATTTTTCTTTTTTATAAATAATTCTCCCTAGTATATCTATTTTTTCTCAAAATACAAAAAAACTAGACAAAAAGCCTAGTTTTTAGATTCATTTTATATCAACTCATTTCAAGAAATATTTTATTATCATATCGTATGTCCATCATTTTTTTGCAAAATAACTTACTCAAGCTCAAGATATACCTACACCGTGTCATGCTTTTTTTTGTCATTTACTACCTGTATCTACAACTGATTGTAAATAAGGGTATTTTTTAGATTCTGTTTTACAAATTTTTTCTGAGTATCTAATACTACAGTATTCAAAGAAACTCATTGTTTTTCCGCTACTTCTAGAGAAATACCATGGTTTAATTAATTCTCAATTATAACTAATGACTTGTCATTTTGTTTCATCAACTATTTTGTTTATTTTTGGACTTCTTTTTTCTAAGCTATATCATAGATATCTTTGGAATACATTTGGATCATCAGATCAATCATAAAATTCTCACTTAAATTTTCTAGCTTTTTTTGTATACCAAGTTGCATAACTTCTAGCTGCTACAACTATGGCTTTTATTTTTTCTGGATCTTCTCAATTACTTACTTCTCATAGTCCTTTTAGATAATCTTGCATACTTAGCTCATTTACTACTACTAGTTTTCAGTTTTGTGCATATACATATATATCTCATCTAAATCTATTATCATTATATCTTTTTTCTTTATCCCAAGCTGGAATTCTTTCCCAAGAGGATATTTCCAAGATAGAGTTTTGTACTTTTTTAGGTACTTTAAAAATATTGTATTTTTGTCATTTGATATATATATGGTTTCATTTTCTTTTAAGTGGTAGTTTAACTCATCAGCTTTTTATTGTTATTTCATCATTATCAGGATATGATAGTTTTATTTTTATTTTATCTTCTTTATCTTGAGATATATAATGATTGTATATCTCGCTTTTTTTGTATTTAAAATACTCTATTATTAATCATTTTAGGTTAGTTTTTACTTTGTCTTGTTTTTCTTCTAGAGACACTTCTAGTTTTGCTAATAGGTCTATTATTTCTCTATCTGAATATTTTGATAGTGGTTTAAATATTCTTTGTTTATATATTTTTATTAGTTTATCATAAAGTATATCTTTTCTTAGTTTTGTTATTTCTGCATATAGTTTATCTCATGGACATGTAGTGTGTCATGCGTCTCTATGTCAGATTATAGGATATTTTAGTTCACTTTTAAGTAATTTTTCACATTTATCTAGATTGCATTCTTCATGAAAATATGTTTTTTTTCATATATCTATTTTGTATTTATTTACTAGATATTTTGTTAGTTTTCTAAGGGCTGTATATTGTTTTTTATTTATATCATTTTCAGAATAATCTCAAATCATAGCTATTCAGATACTTCATATATTATTCCGTTTATCATGTGCTCATACTGTGTAATCTCATCCAGCTCTTCATTCAAATATTTCACCATTTTTACCTATTAGATAGTTGTATCATATATCTCACCATTGTCTTGTTAATGCGTGATACTTATATATTCTTCTAACTCATTCTACACTAGATTCATAGTCTAGGTGGGTATGGTGTATTATTATAGAGTTTATCTTTTTTGCTTTTGATATAGGCCAGGCTAATTTTCTTGTGTTTTCATATTTTATTTTATCTCTAAGTTCTATATATTCTCAGAATTCATTTAACATAATATTATTTTTTGTTTTTTCTTTTTGAGCGTATTCTTTTATTTTTTGTTTTTGTTCTTTTGTATATATTTTATTTTGATTGGATGCTTTTTCTTTTCTATTTTTCAATATTTCTTTCCATTCTTTTCAATCTAGATATCTATAGTTTTCATTTGCTCACCACTGTTCTCTTGATATTATTTCTATTTCATTTGTTGCGAATGTTTCTATTACAAAGCTGATAGAAATTAGTAATACAAGTAATATTTTTTTCATTTAGTTTTTTGCTAATAATTATAGTAATTACCAGTATATTTATTTTAAAAAAAAGACAATAAAAAAGAACAAAATTAGACCACCCCCTAACCCCCTCCTTAGTAAGGAGGGGGAATGAGCAGTAGCGAAAGGGGGTGGTCTTTAACACAAAAAAAGAACACTTTCGTGTTCGTGTTCTTTTTTATTACCTCGCATTAGCATACTTAAACGGAGCTTCATACTTTAAAGTGACCAAAATTCTTTTGTAGTAATTCAAGCTGCTTTTATTATAGAAGATAGTGTTCATTTTTTTATATCTTTTTTTCAATGATTTGGTAGAATAATAGTTTTATCTAAGTCTTTATTATACCAGACCTCATGACTTCATTTAGCTTCTCTATAAAATTCAAATCAAAGTTTTTGTAATTTCTTTTTTATTCAATAATAATTAATTGATACCATTATACTGTCACGGGTAAGTTAAATAAAGATTCTTCTGTTTTATTTACAGCTAATCATTTGTTTCATTTTAATTCTTTAACTGTTTTATAAACATCTAAAAAGTTTATAAGAGCATCTTCTACTGTTTCTCATTCTGCATATATACCACTATCAAATGGTGTTGTTATAAGATAAGATCATTCATTTTCTCTTACAACTATTCATAATTGATTTAATACCATAATTCTTAAATTATTTATTATTTTTCCCTATTATATCCATAAACTATTTTATTGCAAAATAAAAGGGCGAACACAAGGTTCGCCCCTACATTTAAACCACGCCCTTCTTTAGTTACTCTGTTTTTCTCCCCCTCCTTAGTAAGGAGGGGGTTGGGAGGTGGTCTTTAACACAAAAAAAGAACACTTTCGCGTTCTTTTTACTACCTCGCATTCGCATACTTAAACGGTGCTTCTGCAAAGGCTATGTAGATATAATTTCATCAACTATTATTCATTTCTCATGTTCAAATTCTTATTTTAAATCAATTACTTAAAGAATCAAAACTTGCATATGTATTTTCTGTATTTGAAACACTAGGATACAGTTGTTTATCCAATGGATTATTTTTACTTCTTTCTGTATCATAAATATACCATCAATTTACAGCATCTGCTTGTCTTACCATCACATACTTCGGCTTAAACCCAGTATAAACAAACGGTCCATCAGCACTTCAGTTACCTGTATAGCTTCATACTTTAGAGTATCATGGTACCGAATGGAATGCATAACCTATAAAGTTATAGTTACCAGCCATATCTGAAAGTAAGTTTACAACACTGTTTGTTGGTACTGTAAAGGCAGGTTGTACTTGTTCTGCTCATGTATCATCAAGGAAAAGTGTATGATTACCACTACTTAATCATTGATGCCATACACGCCAGTGAGTTGCAACATTTCTATGTCTAAATATTAAAAGTTCAGGTGATTTATTTAAACCATGTCCTACACTTCAACTACTTCAATTACCAGTATATCCTATCATACTAAAACCTGCAGTAGGATTAGCACTTACTTGTGCTGATATATCTCAATCTGTATTTGTAACAGCAGCTCATCCTGCTTTCCAGTTCCATGCTACATGCTCACGACCAGAAACATTTGGATGATCTGTCCCAGAAAGTATTGAAAATCCCCCTGAAGTAAATCATGATACTAAGGTGTCTGTTCCTCCAATTTGAGTTGAATCACTATTTAATTCATACATTCTTGTTCCATTTCCTCCTCTAACAGAATCATGTAAACGATGATTTGAACTAACTGAACGATCTTTTGTCCAAACAAAATCTGGCGTAAAAGCTAATCCTCATATAGTACGAGCTGTAGAATTCCCTGTCCAAGTAACAACATCAAAGTGTTCACTTGGATCTACTATACTTGGTGTCGGTAGATTTTTTGTACTTAGAGCCTTGAATCCTGTTGGTGGACAGTATTTGAAGTTACCATCAGCCCCAGCACAATATTGTAATCCAGCTTGTCAACCTTGACCGAAGTTGGTAGATAAAATCGCTGTTGATGCTCAGTTAGCTACATATACCTGTAAATTTTTAGCTTCTTCTTCTGTAAAAGTAAAAGTTGGATTTTCTCATGTAGATGGATTACCTGTAACTCATCCAGAACTATCATACCACAAATTATTACGTCATATCCACCCTTTTCATGAATCAATATCCCATGAAAGCTGTAAAATATCACCATTTGAAATAGTAGTTTCATGAGAAAATAATTCAGTTACTTCATCGAAACCTCTAATATCAGAAGGACTATAAGAATGATAATAACCTCACCATTTATTACTATTACCAGAATGAGCATGTGCTACATTATACTCATTAGCCTCTATCCATCACCAAGCAATTTCAGCTGTAACAGAATCTACTTTTATTTCTGTGTAAAACTTTCCAGATATCGGTCTTTGAGTGGCTCAAATATAAGAGTTTGTTGGTACTGAAGCTTTTAAATTTCAATTAGATAAAGTCGATACATCATATATTGAACTTGATTGCTCCCCTCCTTGAAATAACGGATTCAACGTAGCAAAATTATTCTCTGGACTATCATACATTTGATCAGTTGCATCCATGTTGTTTACTGTCCAGTTGTTAGTATTTCCTGACACATCCTTACCTAAATTTGAACTATCACCGAAATCTAGATGGAATCAGTTTGTACCATAACCATAGTTATCAGGATCTGTATAATCTTGTGGTAACCATTGTCCAGTTGTTGCATCCGTATAACCAAACTTACTAGGATCGTAAGCTTTTCAGTCTATAAAGTTAACGTCTGATAGATAACCATCTCAAAAAGCTGATGTAGCACTATCTCTAAATATTTGTTGTTCTACTGTATTATTAACATGTGTATCTAAATTTTGTGAAGGAAATGTTCAACTAAGAAGCACCTCTTCTCAATTTATATATGCTTTAACTCTATTTGTAGAAGTTCATTGAGTAGTATCAATAGCAAATACTACATGATACCATGCTGAAGGATCACGAAACTCTGCTGTTGACTGTGGAGACATAGTTACTGTTCAATTGTTTTTCTGATATACAGCAACTTTTCAACTTGTTATAGCTACTCTAGTAAAATTTGTAGAACTTGAGACAGCAGAAAAAGTTCTATTAGCAGCATCTATATTTGATCATAGCTTCACCCAACCTGACCATGTCCATGTTTTTCTGTTACCTGCTGAGCTAGGTGTTCTTGATAGATAAGCACTATCATCATCATTAAATCTTACTGAAGCCATTGGTGCAACTTCACAAACTCCGTTATTTTCTGTGAATCATCCGTTACATATCCATGCACAATCTGGGATTGTTGACCATCCATTTGACCATGTTTGTGTTACGTTGGCTATTGTTTCTGTTGAATCTGCTGGGTTGTTTCATGATATACATTGTACACTTCTTGTGTCACTTGTACATGTTCATCCTTCATCATGATAACTTGTGTTACATGATAAGCTTGTTGTTTGTCATATATCTTCTATTGTTCCGTTGTTACATCTATAGGTATCTGTTATCATTGTTGTTGACTCTGTTGTAACTGTACCTGTACTTGTGTGTGAGGTTGTTTGTAGGTGTGATAGTTGTGGTATTGCGTGTCCATCTTGTGTTGTTGCTAAACATCATGTATAGGTAACTGCTGTTGTTGCTATACTTATACTATCACTTGTTAAGCTTTTCTTTGATCAGTAGATCACTGCTCTTGTTACACTCTCTTGTTGTGTAGCATCACTTGGACCTAGGTTAGCTAGCCTTGAAATACTTGAATCTGTTACTATATCTGTTCATGTGTAAGCGTTTTTTAGTTTTGTTAGTAATGCTTGTTGTTTTGTTGTATCTGTTGCTAGATCAT
>CAYFMG010000004.1:0-83517 GCA_964344155.1 uncultured Candidatus Peribacteria bacterium
CCCAAGATAATCAGGATACTTATCACAACTATTAATTCTACTAATGTAAATCATTTATTATGTAATTTTTTCATGGTTATTTTTTAATAAAATAAGACCTAATTAATATAATAGTATTTACATATATTGCAAATTAATTTTGATTTATTTACTTTTTTCTCTATAATCCCTCTATAATACTTAATAAACAAGAAAAAATGATTGAAAAATTAAATAATTTAAGAGAAAAATTTATAGAAAATCTAGAAGCTATTTCTTCTCAAGAAGAGCTAGAAAACTTAGAGAAAGATTTCTTGGGTAAAAAATGAAAATTAAACGAAATACTAAAAGGTATAAAAGATTTATCTAATGATGATAAAAAAATTGTAGGACCTGAAGCTAATAAATTAAAAGTATTTATAGGTGAACAAGTAGAAAAAAAACAAATAGAAATAGAAGACCTAAAATATGCAAATATAGAAACAGAGGAAGCTATAGATGTAACTGCTGAATTTCCTTCTAAAGACCTATGACATAAACACCCTATAAGTATTACATCAAACTTACTCGAGGAAATATTTATATCTCTATGATTCAAAGTTGAAGATTGACCTCAAGTAGAAACAGAAGAATTAAATTTTGATAAATTAAATATACCAGATAATCACCCTGCTCGTGATGTATGGGATACTTTCTGGATAAGTGATGAGATTAATGACAATAAAGAATCTGGACAAAAAAATCTACTTAGAACTCATACTAGCCCTGTTCAAGTTAGAACTATGTTAAAATGAGATCTTCCTATAAAAATAATTGTTCCTGGAAGAGTATTTAGATACGAACAAGAAGACGCTAGACATACTTGTAATTTTTATCAATTAGAATGATTAGTTGTTTGAGAATGAGTAACTTTTGGAGACTTAAAATGGACTCTAGATACAGTTATGAAAAAACTACTTTGAGAAGAAACAAAACTTAGATTTAGACCTAGTATATTCCCTTTTACAGAACCTAGTGCTGAAATAGATATAAGCTGTCAATTATGTAGGTGAACATGACAAACAAAAGATTGAAATTGTAGAATGTGTTCTGCTACAGGTTGGGTTGAATTACTATGAGCATGAATGGTACATCCAAAAGTACTATCTTGAGCATGAATTGACCCAGAAAAATACTCAGGTTTTGCCTTTGGTATGTGAATAGATAGAATAGCTGCTCAAAGATTTGGAGTAAGTTCAAGTAGAATGTTTTACCAAAGTAAACTTAAATTAAACGAACAATTTTAAAAAAAGAACTAAAATTTAATTTAGTTCTTTTTTTTATTAAAAATCCCAACTTCAGTTCATTGCACTTGATTGAGCATAATTTGTAACTGTTGATTCAAAAAAGTTACCTTTTTCTGCATTTTGATCTTGTAATCTATCTAAGTGTTTATATGGATTAGTAACAACATTATCATAAAGTGGTTTTATTCCCAGCATATTAAGTCTCTCATTAGCTAACCATTTTGTATAGTTCTCTATATTTTCATGACTCATACCTATAATCTTTTTACCAAGAATATGTTTTGACCATTTAATTTCTTGTTTAACTGCTGTATCCATCATATCAAGTATAACTTGTTCATTATACATTGCCGGAAATTCTTTTTTAATTTCTTTTAATAAGTTAGCAAAAATAGTTACATGTGTTAACTCATCTCTTCTAATATAATTAATCATTCTGTCTGTTGCTACCATTTTTCATTGATCAGCAAGAGTATCAAAGAATGCAAAACCGTTATAGAAATATATACTCTCAAGTAAGAAGTTTCAAATAATTCCTCTAAAGAAATTTTCATCACTAGGATTATCTATAAAATCTTGATAGATTCATCCTATAAACTCATTTCTTTCAAGTAAGTGTTTATCTGTTCTCCAAAAATAGTATATTTCATCTCTTTCTTGTGCATCTACTATTGTTTCAAGCATTGTTGCATATGATTGAGAGTGTATTGCTTCTTGATAAGCCTGTATTGATAATATTAAGTTTACCTCAGGAGCTGTTACATAATCGTTAAAGTTTGGTAGGTTTACTGTTTGAATTGAATCTAGAAATATTAAAAATGATAATATTCATTTATATGCTCTTCTTTCATCCTCATCAAGTGTTTGCTTAAATTGTACAGCATCTTCTCAAAGTCCTGATACTTTTTCTGGCACCCAAAAGTTTCATATCATAACTTGATATAAAGATTTTGCCCATGAATATTTTGTAGCATTTAATTGAAATAATCATGTTGTATTTCATTTTATTATTGTTCTATTTGCAACTTCATCATTACCTTTTGGGTTAAAGATCAAGTTTGCTATCATTTGTTCTGTCATATTTTTTATCTTAAAAATAAATCTTGTAAGATTTTAGTTATTTTTTTTATAAAAGCTATATAGTTTTTATAATTTATGTTAATTTTTTGTTAATAAAGTCAACGAAATCCCTCTTTGTTTCAAATTTTAAATGAACAGAAGCATATCTAATAAGAGATACTTCATCAAGTATAGTTAAACCTTTTAGTACATC
Source organism: uncultured Candidatus Peribacteria bacterium (assembly GCA_964344155.1). Classification (GTDB taxonomy): domain Bacteria; phylum Patescibacteriota; class Gracilibacteria; order BD1-5; family UBA6164; genus UBA6164. The sequence continues at coordinate 2,539 of CAYFMG010000004.1, forward strand.
ATTTCATATTTGTTTTGATGTGATTTCAGTTTTTGTTGACCATTTCAATTCCAAATTTCTTATAAGCTCATTTATTTTGAGTATACTTACATTTCTTTTATTTGTAGCTCTCATAATAGAGTCTTCTAGTTTTGCTCTATTATATCTTTCCTTTTTATTTCAATTTTTTTCTACTATTAAAGCTAGAGCTTCTCTTTTTTCATAAGTAGTAAATCTATTATGACAAACTCCACACTCTCTCCTTCTTCTTATAGATTTTCCATCATCACTTGTTCTAGAGTCAATTACTCTAGTATCGTCATTTCAACAGTTTATACAATACATATTTTTTATTTATTAATTATAACTTAAGCCTATTATAGTCTTTTTAATTTCTTATTCAAACATTTTTTACATATTTTCTTGCTATTTCTGCATAGCTATCTAATTCTTTTTCTAAAAAAGCTTTTGCTTTAAAACTTTTATCCAGAGTATTTCATGGTCTAAAATTTTGTATATAATAATTTTTTGTTCAGGATATCATCTTTGCTATATTCTCCAACATTGTAGTATTATGAAATCATTTTACAACTGTTGTTCTAAACTCATAGTCTATATTTGAATTTTTTATTATATTTATTGATTCTATATATTTCTGTGGTTTTTCTTTTGTTTTTGATAGTTTTCAAAAATTATCTATATCCTCTTTTATATCCATTGCTATATAGTCAACTATTTTTTTATCTAGCAGTTCTTGTAATAAATCTGGATCTCTACCATTTGTATCTAACTTTACCAAGAATCATCTATTTTTTATTTCTTGGCAAAAAGAGACCAAGTCTTTTTGAAGACTTGGCTCTCATCAACATATACTCACTCATGTTAATAAGCCTTTTCTTTTTTCTAAAAAATTAAAAAATATTTTTTGTTTTAATATGTCTATATTTTTTATTTGCTCAGGTAAGACAAACTCACTATTATGACAATATGAGCATCTCAAATTACATCCAGGAGTAAATACTATACAAGCTATTTCCCCTGGATAATCTATCAAAGAAAACTTTGTTAATCAAGATATTTGCATAATTTAACAGTTAGCTTCTTTAAAATATTCTCTTGAGTAAAACTCTGATTTTTTTCATATATTAAAACTAGATACTGGTCTATGGTATCCCATAACTCTTGTATATATTTGACATCTAGTTCTCTCTAAATTTTTATTTTCCATTTTTATTTTTGGTTAATTATATAAGTAATGAATAATAAAAATATATTTAGACAAAACTTTTTCGAAGTTCTCATATTAATTAAATAGTTAGTCTCAAAAGTTTTTTACTAAAATATTTTTATTATTTTTTTATTTCTGAGTATAAATTTCCCTTTCTTTAACATCATATTTTTCTCACTCATATCATATTTCCTCATCACATTTTGGACAGTAATCATGTTCCCCCTGTATGTATCAATGCTTAGGACATATAGAAAAAGTTGGTGATATTGTTATATATGGTAATTGATAATTTGATATAACTGTTTTTACAAATTTTTTACAACTATCACTTGTTTCTAGTCTTTCTCACATGTATAAATGAAGTACTGTTCATCATGTATATTTACATTGAAGCTCATTTTGTTCTTCAAGTGCCTCAAAGGCATCATCTGTAAATCATACAGGTAGTTGAGAAGAGTTTGTATAATATGGAGCATTGTCAGTTCATGCTTGAACTATATTTGGAAGTTGTTTTTTATCCTCTTTTGCAAATCTGTAAGTAGTTCACTCTGCTGGTGTTGCTTCTAGGTTATATAGATTTCATGTTTCTTCTTGATAATCTTTTAATTTATCTCTCATAAAATCAATCATTTGAGTTGCAAACTCTTTTCACCAGTCACTTGATATATCCTCTTTACCATTTGTAAAGTTTATAATAGCCTCATTCATTCCATTTAATCATATGGTAGAAAAATGATTTCTAAAACTCCTTAAATATCTATATGTATATGGATATAATCATTCTCATAACCACTTACTAATTGTTTTTCTTTTTAATTCTAGAGATATTTTTGCTTGTTCCATTAAATACTCTACTTGCTTTTTAAAAGCCTCTTTATCACCTTTATAAGCATATCATAATCTAGCCATATTTAATGTAACTACTCATATACTTCAAGTCATCTCTGCTGATCAAAATAATCATCATCATCTTTTTTCTAGTTGAGTTAAATCAAGTTGTAAACGACAACACATAGATCTAACTGCTCATGGTTTATAAGCATCTGGATTTTCCACTGTTTTGTATGTTCAATCCTCAGTTTTTTCTCTTTTAAACTGGCTTCATACAAAGTTTTGAAAATAAGGTAATCAGTACTTAGCTGTCATTTCAAATAAACTATCTATATCTGGATCATCCCATGGAAAGTCATCTGTAATATTATAAGTTGGTATTGGAAAAGTAAATACTCTTCCTTTATTATCTCACTTAACATATACATCAATTAAAGCTCTATTTATTATTTTCATCTCTTCTTCTAGTTCTCCATATTTTTTCTCATAGTATCATTTTTCTATACCTCATAAGAATAAAGCTTTTTCTTTTAAATCCTCAGGTGGAGTCCAATCAAGAGTTATGTTTGTAAACGGAGTTTGTGTTCCCCATCTACTAGGAACATTTAATCAAAATATAAAATTTTGCATTTGTTGATATACATAACTATATGTCTTGTTATATATATATTTCTTTTTATCTTCTTTTGTTTTAAATGTTACTCATAGATCTTTTAATTCTTGCTTTACTTCTTTTTTATACTTATGAACATATGGAGCTAGATACGTATCAAAGCTTGAAAAAGCTTGTGCTCATGCCCACTCATTTTGTAGAGTTCATAGAAAATTTATCATCTGATTCACAGCTGCTTGTAAATTATTTGCAGGTGCTGAATCTATTCTATTATCACTTCAGTTGAATCATTCTTCAAGCAAAGCTCTCAAACTCCACCCAGCACAGTATCCACAAAACATATCTAGGTCATGAATATGTAAATCTGCATTTCTATGTAGGTTTCATATTTCAGATGGATATACATGTGATAACCAATAATTAGCTGTTACTTTTCATGAAAGATTTAATATCATTCATCATAAAGAGTATCATGAGTTAGCATTAGCATTTACTCTCCAATCTAATTTTTCTAAATATTCTTCCATACTTTGTCCTACTTCTACTACCACATTTTTATCATTTCTTGCTTCATTTCTTTTTTCTCTATATAGTATAAAAGCCTTTGCTACTTCATCATGTCATTCTTTTATTAAAACTTCTTCTATCTCATCTTGTAATAATTCCACAGTTGGTATAGACTTACCAGTTTTTGCTTTGACCAAAGTTATTACCATATTTGTAATAAAAGGCACATGAGAAAAATCTCTACCACCAGTTGCTTTTATTGCTTTTTTAATAGCATCTTCTATTTTTTGTCTATCAAAGGTAACTATATTACCATTTCTTTTTTGTACCTTAAATACTGCCATTTTTATATTTTTTCTATTATTTTTAAAATAACCACTACATCTAGTATGTAGTAGTTATTACTATATACAACATCTAGTGTATTGCAAATTTTTTTACAACTTTTTTAAAAATAAACCACTACATCTAGTATTTAATCACAAAAACACACCACTATATATAGTGGTGTGTTTTTATTATATTTATATTTTCTACTCTCAATTATCCATTTTTTTCATTAGATTTAACAATCTTGTTTGAGCCTTACATGCTCATTCAGGAACATCATAACCATGAGTTAATTCTCTTAATCTTTCAAAATCAGATTCAGTTAAATCTATATTTTCTATATTACATAAAATAGAGTTTATTTCTATATATTCCCTATGTTCAGGACCATGTACATTTGCTACCTTATTAGCAAAAAATAATAACTCCTCTTGTTCTTGTTTTGTTAGCATATTTGTTTTTTTATTATCAACTACAACTTTCACAACTCTTTACTTCTAGACTCATTGATCTAACATAATAAACTGTTTTTATTCATTGTTTATGAGCTTTCATATAGTATTCATACAGTTCTCTTGGTGATGTTTGTTCTGGGTTAATCATCCATTCAAATGATATTGATTGATCTATCCATTTATATACTGTTGAAACCATATCTATAACATCATTCATATTCATATTTACATATTCTTTGTAATACCAGAAGTTTTCTTCATTTAGATTTGGTGCTACATTTACAGAAGGAGCAATAGCATTTGTTTCTACAAAGTATTTTTTATAAATAGGTAGAATTGATGCTGTTGTACCTACAACAAGTGCTGTTGAAGTATTTGGAGCTGGTGCTAGATGATAAGCAAACCTTACTCAGTGCTCTTTAATTTTATCTATTAATTTTAACCACTTATTACTCATATCTGAATTGGCTTTAAACCACTCAGCATCTTTTCAAATAAGTATTCATTTTGACCACTCTGATCATTCATATACCTCATAAGTTCATCTTTCTTTTGCTAATTTGTTTGAAGCTTTAAGTGTTCTATATGTATATTTTTCAAATAATTTATCTGTAACAGATCTAGCTTCTTTTGAGTCATAAGCAAGTTTATTTGTTGCTAAATACTCAGCTAAACCTAAAAATCATAATCATACTGATCTATATTTTTTAGCTGTATTTTCAGCTTCTTTTATTGGATAGAAATTTAAGTCTATTACATTATCCAAAACTCTCATAGCAATAGGTATTACTTTTTTTATATCCTCATCAGTATTTACTTTTGCTACATTTATAGAAGCTAAGTTACAAACAACACTATCTCCTGGTTCATATTTAATTACTATAGTTCCATCTTCTAAAGCTTCTTCTACAAACTTAGAAGTACTAGTATTTTGACATATTTCTACACAAAGTTGTGTTGAGTATACATTACCAGCATGTTTATTTGGATTTAAAGCATTTACAGTATCTCTAAAGAATGCATAAGGCATACCTGTTTCAACTGTAGCTTTTAGGTATGTTTTAAATAACTCTCTAGCATCTACTACTTCTTTTAATTCTAATTTATTATTGTTTTCACATTCAACATAAAATTTTTCAAAATCTGCTCAAAATTGATCTTGTAATTTTTTACCTGTTTTATCACTAATTTCTTTAGGATCAAAAAGAGTCCAAGATTCTCAATTAGCAACTCTTTCCATAAATAAATCAGGAAAAGTTACAGCAGGAAATACATCAAATGCTTTTGATCTAATATCTCATGTTTCTGTTTGTAAGTCTAAAAAGTGAAAAATATCTCTATGAAAAACATCAAGTGTTACAGATATAGCTCATGCTCTTGCTCATAATTGATTTACAGCTACAGCTGTATCATTTATTACTTTTATCCAAGGATTTACTCATCCAGCTGCTCATTTAACTCATCTGATATAACCTCATTTTGATCTAATATTTCAAAGATATACTCATATACCTCATCCATATTTTGATACTTGAGCCATATTTTCTATAGAATGATATATTGCTCTTAGATCATCATCAATATTGAATTTAAAACAACTTGATAATTGATGGAAATTTGTTCTAGCATTTAATAGAGTTGGTGTTGGTAGTGAGATTTTTCAAGTAGCACAATATTCATAGATTTTTTTAGCTACATCTAGTCTTTTTTCCTTTGGTTCAGGCATAGCTAAAAATAGAGCTACACTCATATACATTTCTTGTGGTAATTCTTTTACTACTTTGTTTGGATTTAATAAATATCTTTTTCTATACATCATCATAGTTGTATAGTTGTAGTCAAAGTCATATTCTTTTTTAAGGTATTTTCATGCTTCTATAATATCTTCTTCACTATAGTAGTCATAAAAGTCTTTTGAATATAACCCTTTTTTAACATATTCATCAAATAATGCTTTATAATGTTTAGCTTCATAAATTTTTTTAATATCCATTCATCTGTTATTTGAAGCTTCTTTATAAAGATCTATTAAAGCTAACCTTCAGGCTATAAATTGCCAAGAAGTATTTTCTACAGTAATAAGATCTATAGCTGATTTAATAAGCATTTTAGTAATATCTGAAGTTTTCATTCATTCTACTATATACTTTTTTAGGCTATCAGATATTTCTTCAAATCTACATTTTCTAGCTAATCAATAAGATACAATTTTGTATGTTTTCTTTACTTTTTCTTTATCAAAGCTTTCTTTTGTTCAATCAGATTTTTTTATCTTAAATGTATGTTTTTCTAATTTTTTCTCAACACTTTGTTTAGCTTGTTCTCTTTTCTTTAATCTTTCATTTCTGTATATAATGAAGTTTTTCATTACTTCAAAATGTCCAGATTCCATTAATTCTCTTTCTACTTGGTCTTGTACTGTTTCAACTGTTATAAATTCAGTACCATCAGAGTTTAAAATAATTTCTTTAAGTCTATCTACTATATTATCTGTTACTTCATCTACAAATGATAAATCAAATTCTCATACAGATTCTGCTGCTTTTTCTATTACTCTTTCAATTCTACTTCTATCGAAATTTACTAAATCTCACTCTCTTGTTTTAATAACTTTTAATTTCATGTCTTTTCTTTTTTTTTATAAAATAGATTGTATAATAATATAAAGATTTTTTAAATTTTTGCTACAATTTTTAGAACAACTATGTTAAAATATATTTCCAAATTGTTAAAAAGTATTTTTTATCTTTTTATTTATCTAAATCTGGTCTATCTAACTGCATCATACTTTGTTCTGTATTATCTGTTTTTCAGGTTATTTTAACAATATCTTTTTCTACCATATTAAACTTTTTATATGCATTATTGTAGTGATTTATAGTTGTTCATAGAGTTCAACCTAATTTTTGTAGGTATTCTTCATAAGCTTTTAGGTGTTTTCATAGTTTTTCTACTTGTTTTTGTATATCTTTTGCTGATTCTTCTATTTGTAGCGCTCTAAGTCATTGTAATACTGTTTGAAGGTAAGCATAAAAGCTTGTAGGACTTACTATGATTACTTTTTTTTCTTTAAAAGCATACTCTATTAAATCAACAGTATTTGCTTTTAAGCTTCATACTTTGTTTATAAGTAAATCATAATATATTCATTCACTTGGGATAAACATAAAAGCAAACTCCATAGTTGATTCTTCTGGACGAATATATTTACTTGTTTCATCTATTCTCTTTTTTAAATCATTTTTAAACTCTTTTACTAGTAGTTCTTTTGTTGAGCTGTTTTCTTCTGATATTATTCTATTGTAGTTTTCTAGAGAAAACTTTGAGTCTATTGGTATTATTTTGTCTTTTACAAATATTACTCAATCTACTATTTCCCCATTTTTAAAAGAGTACTGTAATTCAAAGTTTCATGGAGGTAGGATATTTTTAAGTACATTTTCTAAAAAGTACTCTCATAGTATTCCTCTTTGTTTTGGGTTTTTAAGTACCCTTTCAAGTCATTCTAGCTGTCCTCATATATCTTTTATTTGTTTATTTGTTTCTTCTAAGCTTGTAAGTTTCTTTGTTATTTGTTCTATTCTATTATTTGCTTCTTTATTTATTCTAGAATTAATATCAAAGTTTCTTTGAGTATTTCTATTTGATTCTCAAAGTTTATAATCAATATTTTTATTTAATGCTATTATTTGATCTTGTAGCATTTTTATATTTGTTGTATCTATCCCTGTTCACTCTCAAGAACTTTGTCTAGTAAGTAAATACACAATAATTCCTAAAAGTAGTGATACTATTACTATTAAAATAACTTCTAAACTCATATTTTTTTGTTAATAAGTAAAAACTAACTCAATTTATAATCCCTCAGTCTTTCAGACAGCTCCCTTTAGAATTAAAGGGAGCATTTTTAACCAAGCCTTTGTTTTATTTTTAATATTACCTTTTCTATATTGTTTTCTATTTCTTAACATTAAATTAAAATGAAAACCTAAATAGCATAGCTTCCTTTAGAATTAAAGGAAGCTCCCGATAGGGTGATGGATTCTCCCTCTAACTTAACTCTTTAATTACATATGGTATAATTTCTCATGCATCATTTACATCTTCTGGTAGCTCTGATATAACTCTATCTATATCACGTGGGTTATATCACATATTTGTAAGTGTTGATTTGATAGAATTTTGTAGGTCAGCAGGTATAGTTGCTGCTTTTTGAAGTGTTTCCGCGCTTGATACTATTATTCCAAAGTCTTTATCTTTTAATTCTAGTATAATTTTTTCTGCCATTTTCTTTCAGATTCACTTTATACCTTGTATTGTTTTATTATCCTCCCCTTGTATAGCTACAAGTAGCCTTTCTATACCTAAAGATAATATTTGCATAGCTACTTTTCATCATACTCCAGAGATTTTTATAAGCTCTGAGAAAACTTGTTTTTCTGCTTTGTCTAAAAATCAGAATAATGTTTGATTATTTTCTGTTATATGGTGATAAATATACATATTTTCCTCTTTATCCATTGCTATTTTTGAATATGTAAGCTCATTTATTCCTATATCATATCCTACTCAAGCACTTGTTAATATTGTAACTGATGTAAAATCTAGATCTATTATTTTTCCTGTTATATATGAAATCATTGTTTATTTATTAATTTTTAAAAAATTTTTTACTGGTTTTAAGTAGTTTTGTTTACTTATTACTTTTTTTCAAGTTTGTTTTTCTAATTATTTTCTAGCATTTTTTGCTATTTTTCATCACTCTTTTGAAGTATCTGAATTTTGTTTCATTCATTTAGATTTTTTATTTTCTGATATTTGTCTAGTCGATAATTCTGCTAATGCTGTAAAAATTAACTCTGCTTCTGTCATATGATCTCTTAGGTTTTGTTTATCTAAATTCTTTAGTTTTTTATGTTCTTTAACTGTTAATCATGTCCATTCTGAATGTATAATATTTGTTAATATAGCAAATTCTTGTCATTTTTTTATATCATTTTCAGACCAATAATCTGTTAATTTATTTCTTGTTTCTTGTCATGACATTCTATTTGTTATCCATTTTTCACTTCTTCATAATTTTTTCCAATTTTCTCTTGCTCTATCTATTGATTTCTCCGGATTAGTTATTTCTTCCATTCTTTCACTTCATACTTTTGCTAACCACATTTTTATTGGTTCAGCTTTTTTACTTGGTACACTTTGTACCAATCTTAATATAGTTTTTATATCTGCTACATCTGTTTTTCTCATTTTTCAATCTTTTGCCAACAATTTCAACTGGTGACACTTTGTCACCACTTCACTTCATTCTTTTCTTAATCTTTCAGATAATTTATTCCAATACTTTCTAGACTTAGAATAATCTTCTTGTTCAGTTAAAACAGCTACTATATCTATAACGGAAAAGTACCATTTTTCATTATCTTCACTATACACTCTTCTAATTTTTTTCCCTTCAAAGAATATTAAATCATTTTTATCCATAATATTTATTAATTTTTAAATTTGACTTTTGTTATAGTTTTTTATATAATATAAATACAAGTGAGGTTTTACATCTCCCCCCCCCTAAAGATTTTATTCTGTTAGGGGTTCTTTTTTTATTTTAATATTTTAATATATTTATTCAAATAAAATTTTACTTTATTAAGAGAAACTAAGGGAATAAAGTGTTTTTTTAAAATATATCAATTTAACTTTCTTTCTAACCTTTTTAAACTAATAATTTTAAACTGATTTAATATCAAATAACTTTTTCTACTTAATCAATATTTAGTATAATTTACTAACTCTAATAAATATTTACTATTTTTTTCTTTATAAACTGTAGTTAAAGGCATAACTCATACTAAATCTCATCATAATTTATTTGAAACAATTAATACTGGTCTAATAAATTTTCAATCTTTTGATATTTCTCATCATATATTAATTCATATTTTACATAACCATATTTCTCATACCTTTACTCTTTTATATTTTCATTTTATATCTATTTTTTGCTTTTGTTTATTCCAAGAGTCAAATATTTCTTTTGTTTTTTCCATAATTTTTTATTTTATATACTCTTAATATATACATTTTAGAAAAATAAGCAAATAAAAAGTTATGATTTAGTTAAAATCATAACTTTTTATTATAAATCTGAGAAATCTGAAGGAAAATTGTCTATATCTTCTATACTTGTTCCGAAATTGTTTGATTTTCAGAACATTTTATTTCAAATTTCTTCTATTTTTTCAAAAATTCTCTTTGGTTCAGCATATTTTTCTACATCTAAACCTAATAACCTCCCTAATATAGGAAATACAAAGATAGTTAAAACTGTTACAACTATACCGATAACAGCATATCTAATAGTATTAATTGCTGGTTTGATTTTATCATCTTTACCTCATGATAAAATCAAAAGTAAACCTCACCATAGTATAAATACTATAGAAAAGATTCATGAAGCTAAAACAAATAGTGATATAAATAACAATATAAAGTCTCAAAACTCCATTGATGGTCAAAATATAGAAGCTTGACCCGCAGTATAAACAGTTTCAATAATCATAGTAAGAGTTATTAAGTAATTAATCTAAAACTTTTAAGTTTACCCTTTTATCTATTTTCATTCAAAATAATCTTAATAGTGTTCTAATAGAATTAATTGTATTTCATCATTTTCAAATTACACCACCCATATCATCTTTATTAATTTTTAGGGTTAATAGTACTCATAATTCGTCTTCTGTTCTTTCTATTTTAATATCTTCTTTATTTTCTACTAAATTTTCAACTATAAATTGTAAAAATTCTACTTCTTTCATAGGTTTTATTATATTAAAAAAATAATATCCTCCAAATTAAAATAAATTGAAGGATTTTTAAATACTATATAGAAATATTATTTGTTTTAAGAAGTTTTTCAACTCTAGGAGAAAATTTTACTCCATTAGATACATAAGTTTTTATTTTTTCTACATCTTTGATTTTAAATTCTTTAGATATAGGATTATAAAAACCTAATACTTCTTTATAACCGTGTTTTGCAGCAGCTGTATGTTCAGTAAGAACAACTCTAAAAAATGGCATATTTCTTTTCCCTGCTCTAGATAATCTTATTTTTAACATAAATCTTTGTAAATTATAAATTAGTCTTTGTAAATTTTTAAAATTGAGAGTTCAGAACCAAAAACAGTATTTTTTAACTCTAAATTTTCAATTTTTTGTTCTTTTTGTTTTAACAATGGTGCCCAGACCGGGAATCGAACCCGGACTTCCGAAGAAACGAGATTTTAAGTCTCGCGTGTCTACCAATTCCACCATCTGGGCCTAAACAGTTTAAAACTGTTTATTTTATATAACTCAGTGTTTTCTTAGTGTTCTAAGACCTTTAGCTGATACTCTAATTCTATAAGTTAATCCAGTTTCTGGATCTTTAATATTCTTATAAAATAGGTTTGGGTAAAATTTTCTTTTTGTAGCTCTCATTGAGTGAGATCTATTATTACCTACAGCTGTTTTTTTTCAAGTTATTTCACAAACTCTAGCCATGTTTCTTTTTAATTATAAATTTTAAAATAAGCAAAGCATTATGCTTTAATTTCAATACCAACACCATTAGGTATAGATATATCTTGTAATAATTCCATAGTTTTAGAAGAAGGTTCTAATACATCAATTAGTCTTTTGTGTCTTCTAATTTCAAATTGTTCTCTAGCATCTTTATTTACGAATGTAGATCTATTAACAGTGATTTTTTCAATTTTTGTAGGAAGAGGAATTGGTCCAACTACTTTTGCTCCTGAATCACTTGCTATCATAACGATTTTTTTAACAGCTTCATCTAATAATCTATGATCAAAAGATTTTACACTTATTCTCATTTTTGTTGTAGTTTTTTTCGCAGACATTTTTTCAATTAGTAACTTAAATAAATTATATATAAATATAGTCTAATTGCTTAGTATTAGTCATTTTTCAGACTAATACTAAGTATATTAAATCATATTTAATTATGCTTTAACTTTAGCAACAACACCAGAACCTACAGTTCTACCACCTTCTCTGATTGCAAATCTTAAACCATCTGCCATCGCGATAGGTTGTTGTAATTTAACACTCATTTGAATGTTATCACCAGGCATAACCATTTCAACTCCTGCTGGTAATTCAATATCACCAGTTACATCAGTAGTTCTGAAGTAGAATTGAGGTTTATAACCTTTGAAGAAAGGAGTATGTCTACCACCTTCATCTTTAGTAAGGATATATACTTCAGCTTCAAATTCAGTATGTGGAGTAATACTTCCTGGTTTAGCTAAAACTTGACCTCTTTCAACATCAGTTCTTTCTATACCTCTTAATAGGATACCAGCATTATCACCAGCTTGACCTTCGTCTAATAATTTATGGAACATTTCAACCCCAGTAACAGTAGATTTATTAGTATCTCTGATACCAACAATTTCAACTTCTTCACCAACTTTAACGATACCAGTTTCAATTTTACCAGTAACAACTGTACCTCTACCTTTAATTGAGAATACATCTTCAATTGGCATTAAGAAATCTTTATCAGTTGGTCTTTCTGGAACTGGTACAAATTCTTCAATAGCATTGAATAATTCAACAATAGTTTTAGCACCATATTCTTTATCCATATCAGTAGGATTTTCTAAAGCAACTAACCCTGATCCTCTAATAATTGGAGTATCATCACCTGGGAAGTCATATTTAGATAATAAGTCTCTGATTTCCATTTCTACTAATTCAAGCATTTCTTCATCATCAACCATATCACATTTATTCATAAATACAACGATGTAAGGTACACCTACTTGTCTAGATAATAAAATGTGTTCTCTAGTTTGAGCCATTGGACCATCAGTAGCAGCAACAATAAGGATAGCAGCATCCATTTGTGCAGCACCAGTAATCATGTTTTTAACATAATCGGCATGTCCAGGACAATCTACGTGAGCGTAGTGTCTGTTATCAGTTTCATATTCAACGTGTGAAGTATTGATTGTTATACCTCTTGCTCTTTCTTCAGGAGCGTTATCAATAGAAGCAAAATCTCTAACTTCCCCACCTAATTTAGCAGTTAATACAGCAGAAATACCTGCAGTAGTAGTAGTTTTACCATGATCAACGTGACCAATAGTACCAATATTCATATGTGGTTTAGATCTATCAAAACTCATAATAATATTTGTTTAATAATAAAATAAATAAAAGTATTAAAACTTTAATAATATAATTAAAAAAAGGAATAATTCTTACTTTCTTGTTTTCCTAACTTTTTTTTCAATTAGAGCTAATGCTCTTCTTAATTTTCTGTGCGTGTGTCCTGTTAATCTTGGCATACTATATTTTGTTAAGATTTATTTGGTATTTTTTTAGTTTTACAGAAACTATTCTCATAGCATTAAGTAACCATTTAGTTTCTCATTCAAACTCTATTCTTTTTTGCAGTTTTTTATAATGACTTATAGCTTTCCCAACTTTACCTCAAGTTTTCGGTCATTTCTTATTAACTGCGTAATTTAATCTTCTCGGTCTTTTGTTAGCAGGCATTATAACAAAAATTACAATTTAAAATAAAAATGGTGGAGTCTAGGAGAGTCGAACTCCTGACCTCCTGCGTGCAAGGCAGGCGCTCTAGCCAACTGAGCTAAGACCCCAAATATGTATAAATAAAACACAAGCCATTTACTTTCGCCTCATTATAAATGATTATAAAAAATATATGTTTTGTATTTATGTATTTAATGGCGGACACGACGGGACTCGAACCCGCGACCTCTGCAGTGACAGTGCAGCGCTCTAACCAAAACTGAGCTACGCATCCACTTGTAATGCAGGAGGGAGTATATTAAAAAAAATATTAAAAGCAAATTTTTTTTTTGACTTTTTTTATTTTAAATACTTTTTTGAAGAAAGAAACCCTGCAAAAGCCCCTATAAATACGAATAAAAGTCATTCTATAAACAATAGTGAATTTGGGAAAGAAAATGTGTATAATCATTCAAAACGTCCATTTATGTTGTTCAAAATAATTATAAATACAAATAAACTGAATAAAAACGCTATAAAAGAGTATATAGATCATTGCATTACAAATGGTCCATATATAAATTGTTTTCCTCATCATACTAATCTAGTTATATATATTTCATCTTTATAGTAATATATAAAGTTTCATATAACTGAATAGATTATTATAGAAATAGATACTAAGAAGATAGTGATTATAACATAAAGTCATAATTGTAATATATTTAGTATACTTATTATATTTGTTATTTTATCATACTGAGATGTATAGTTTGCAAAGTATTCTTTATCAGCATCTTCTTGAGATAGTAAAAACAACTTAGATTCTATTATTGAATTCAAGCTAGCGTATTGATCTAGTCATATGTTTGATAATACTATTGTTTCTGGTAGCGGGTTACTTCTTTCTAGTATTTTTACTAAGTCTGGTTCTTTTAATCTTATTTCTTCTAGTATATCTTCTTTTGTTTTGTATTCTATTCAAATACTATTCCCTTCTTTTGAATCTACTTTTTTTATATCTTCTATTAGGTCTATTACTTCTATTGTATTTTTATCATATTCTTCTTCTAAGTATAGAGATATAGTAAGTTTTGAATTTATTCAGTCTATTAGTTTAAAACTCACATCATGTAAAACTACTAATATATTGATAAAAAACATAAGTAGTGTTAAAACTAGTATTGATGACAAACTAAGAAATTTATTTCTGAGTATATTTTTTATAGAGTACTTAGATATACGTGCTAGCATTTTTTATTTATTTAGGTTTTAATTTTGATAATTAGTTTAATTAAAATAGTGGTTTTTGCAAATAAAATTTTTCTTAATAAAAAACTAGTAATTTAAAATTACTAGTTTTTTAATCACTAAATTTTTCCACTAATTCAGATACCCATTTTTTTATACTAAAACCTTGTTCTTGCTCTTTTTTTAATTCTTCTTGTAACTCATCATATAATCAGGCTTTTTTTAACATTACATCAACCTCTTTTCTTTCTTCAGCTTTTAATGATTGATAAAATCAAGCAAATACAAATAAAGCTGTAGATCATATTATTCCTTTGGCATATTTTAATACACTAACAAGTCTTCATATTGGAGTGACTTTGAATAAAGCTA
The DNA here is from genome assembly GCA_964344155.1 of uncultured Candidatus Peribacteria bacterium. Taxonomy (GTDB): domain Bacteria; phylum Patescibacteriota; class Gracilibacteria; order BD1-5; family UBA6164; genus UBA6164. The sequence goes on from CAYFMG010000004.1 coordinate 17,657, forward strand.
AAAGGCTAGCTGTTGCAGCGGCAGATACTTCAAATTCATTTCATTCTATTTTTGTTCATATTCAATCAGTTGTTATTCAAATAGCTTTTTTAAGATCTTCCCACATTGTTTTATCTATAAATTTTCTGGTAAGTAGTTTTAATAATTTTTTATCTTCTTTTTTTACATAATCTTCTTCCTCTGAGCTTAGATTTTCTGATAATCTAGTAATATAAGCTCATTGTAATCATTTCTCATCAAGACCATTATAAATCCATATATAAACTAATGACGATTTAATAGAATCAATAGCTTGTGGTCAACTAGGTGTTTCTCAAGAAAATAAAACATATAATTGGATTATATCTTTAAAACTAGTTTCTTTTGAAATATTTGTTTGTTCTCATAAAGTATATCTAGAATTATTTAATATATTCTCTATAACAAAGTTTTTAAAATCAAATAACCTATCTATATATATTTTTTCTTGCTCAGTTAATTCTAATTTTGATAAAAATTCTTCTTTTGTCATATTTTTACTACTAGAAGCTGTTAATTCTTCTAAGTCATCTAATTTTAGAAGTAACTCTTTTGGTATTACCTCTTTTTCATACTCACTTAAATCTTCTTTTATATCATCAAAAGATATATCTAACCTATAGTCTAATAAGTTTGATATTACATCTTCTCATAGTTTTCAAAAGTTACCTAAAGCTATAGCTGAAAAGCTAGATATAGATACAGATAAAAGGATTAATAAGTCTTCTATTTTTAGTTTTTTCCAGTCAAAATTACTAGTATCTCATAAATCTAGATTTGATAATATTTTTCTTGAACTTTCTTTAGATAATAATTTATCTATATTTTTTTGAGTTAAAATATTTTCAAAAATAGTTTCTGAGTCCACACCTAAAACTGTTTTTTTAACTTTATCTAAATTTTCTCTTGAAAAATCATCAGTTTGAATGTAATCAAAAGAACTTAATCCATTATATGTTTGTTGTTTTATAGCATCAAATACATAAAATGTATTATCACTTGCATCAGAGAAAATTTCATCTGATCACATTTCTTGTACTATGAGTTTTCAAATACCAAAGTGTGTATTTTTTTTATCTTCTATACTTACCTCTTTTTGCTCTGATTGTTTTTCTACTTGTTGTTTTTTTTCAGGTACAACAGCAGTAACAGCATTTGTTATAGTTTCAGGTAATTCAGTTTGGATATCAGCTAATCATTTTAATTCATTTTTATAATCATTATATCAAAATATTCATAAAATCATGCTTGAGAAAAATCACATAACTTTTTTAAAGAAACCTGTTTCTTCTTTTTCATATTCTTCAGCTGATTCTAGCATTCAAACTAAAATACCTCAGATAATAGGAGTATCTGATAATTTTTTTATGTAAGCATCTTTTATTTTTTGTTTTTTATCTGTTATAGTTTCTCATCTTTGAGTTGTTTCGTTTCAAGAATCTAGATCCAAAACAGCTTTTTTAAAAGCTTCAAACCTATCAGCAAATTTTTGTTCTTTTTTATCTATTCTCTCTTCTAATACAGATAATCTATACTCAGGGTCTTGTTTTATTTTTTCATACTTTTCTTTAAAAGATGTATCGTCATCTATTTTTATTCTTTGCTCTACTTTTTGATATTCATCTTCATTGAAATGTACATTTAAGACTTCTCTATTTATAGCCATTTGTTTTTAATATTAATATTTATATGACTATAGTCTATCATAAAAATTAAAATAAAACAAAAAAGATATATTTTTTCATACATGCTATTTTTTTGACAAGTCTTATATAAATATGATAAAATAATAAGGAATTTTAAATATTTAATAATAAATTATATGAGAAATATAAACATTCCTGCAAATGAAGCTGATTTAAAAGCTAAATTTGAGTCTTATGACATAAAAGAAGTTGAAGAACAAAGAAATGAGATTAGAGAATCAACTTCTGATAAAATAAAAGAAGCACATAGAGATACTATGATGTATATTCTTTGAGGGTATATTTTTGAACATGGTGTTGATATAAGTACAATAAGAACTTCAGGAACTACTGTTGAGTTATCTAGTAGCAATAGTATTGATACAAAAATAGATGATATATCTACAGATGATATAGAAAGATGATTAACTGAATACTTTGTTGTAAAAGGTTATGAAAAGAAAAATGGAAAAGAAATTTCTAAACATGTTGCTGAAAAATTTAAATCTGATTTTAGATCTGAACAAGATATTAAACAAGAAAAAATAAAATTTGATGCAAATATAGAACAATTTAGAGATTATTTAAAACTAAAAGATTCAAGTAATAATACAATATATGATCTACTTACTGAAGATGAGTTAGTTTCTATGTGGCAAGCGGTACAAATTAATTTAGTACAAAAATGAGTAAAAGCAATAGAAGAAAAAGAATGATTTATGCAAACTCTTTTAGGACAATTTGATATAGAATGATTAAATGGTAAGTCATTAAAAGAAAACTGGGAAAATGCTAATTGATTACAAAAATGACTAGGTATGATTGGTCTTGGTTACTGACTTTATAAAGGTATAATGTTATTATGGGATAAATCTCCACTTAAATGACATTTTTGGAAAGTTATATGAGGAACTTTAGCCGCTGACCTTGCTTGACAAGTATATTCTTGAGAATCATATTTAAAAAAATGATTAGTTTGAACAATAGAACTTTTAGTATGATCAAATAATATAGAGGATTACAAAAAACAACAAAAAGAATTAGAAGCTGAAAGATATGATTTTGAAGAAGAAGACTATGCTCCATTAGCCTTATTAGTACTTTGAGAAAGAAGTGGTAGAGATTTAGATAATTTTGGTTTTATAAATAAAAGTAGTAATGATCCTATGGTTCAAATGCTAGTTCTTGAAGCTGAAAAAAATTGAGACTCTATAGCTGATTTAAAAAGAAAACTTACAAAAGGAAGAGGTCAATTGATAGAAAATACTACAAATAATTTACCAGAAGTAAACAAATTAACTCTAAATGAATTAAAATCTGTATCATGAAATAATCTTTTTGAAAAAAGAGATACTGTAATGACTAGGATAGATGCTATAAATAGAGGAATAGATGTAGCTATAGATAATTGATTAGTAAGAAGTGATATAATTAAAGATTATAACAATCAAATTAAAGATTTTTTAATAAATGGCACTTCTTTCAAGATTAAAGAAATGTGAAAGACTATTACTATATCATAGTTTAAAAAGAAAAAATGGTAAATATAGAAAAAAACTTACATTCACCTGAAAATATAAATGATATTCTAAATAAAAATGAATATCTAATTATTGTAAATAATATATCGGAAAGCTTTAAACAAAGATTTCCGAATTTTCAGCTTGATTTGAAAACTTTTCTATCAAAAGAACCAAAAAAATATACAGAAAAACGTTTTTATAATGAATATATTAAAATTATAAAAAGAGTCCCTGATATTTATTCTTTATATACAAGAGAAAATAAAACAAAACAAGACTATAAAGCTCTATTATCTGAGAATAATAGAGCATATTTTAGTGATTCTCAAATACAAAAATTACAAGAAGAATTTGATGGCTTTGAAATTAAAGAAAAAACAGAAACTCTAGAATTACACGGAATTGATACATTTTCTAGTTTTATCGATAAAACAAAAGCAATAGAATCAATATACCAAAATGAAATAATTAGTTATTTAAAGTATTTAAAAAAACTAGATTCCAGTACAATTACAATATTAGAAAAACCAAAACCTCAAAACTTAGAAAAACAAATAAAAACTATATCATTAAGAGATATACAAACTATATCAGAAATAGATACTTTTTTATCAAGTAATAATAGAATATTTAAAGATTTAATCCCAAATAATTTTGCTCACAAATACAATGAAATTTCAAATATATGAATAAAAAATTGAGCTTTGGACTTAGCAACATATTATAGCTATTTATCAACAGAAACTCAACTATCAAGATTAAGAAAAAAACAACAAAAATTATCTGAAGTATATATCTCTCCTAACTTAGACAATGCAGATAAACAATTAAGCTACCCTTGAATTGAAAAAGCAACTAGATTCTTTGAAAAAAACTCAAGAACAATACAAAAAATATTATCTTGAGAAAAAACTTGAAGAATAAAAGAAGCTCTGATAGAAAAAATGACAAGAGAATTTAGACAAATAATAAAAGAAGTAAAACAAGAAAATTGATATATTCCATGGGAATATAGAGAGTATTTAGAAAAAATAGAAACTCTTTGAAAACCAGAAAAAAATCTAATAGAATTTTTACATTTATTTAAGTCATACTTAAGCTCTTGAGTAGAACAAGGTATATGAAAATGAAGTAATGAAAGTGATCAAGAAGTAATTAAAGAAGTTGAATTTTTAATAAAAGAAGCTCAGTCTTGAAGTGATTCTTTAGCTAAATTATGAGTTGATTGAGAATTAGAAGATAGACTTGAAGATTTTTATGAATATTTATTAGAATGAATAGAGTGACAAGACTGAAAAAGAATTCATATAAGTATAGATGAAATAGATAATTTTATAAAAAATCTATGAACTTGAAAAGATATAGATTTTCATACTTTAAAAACAAGTCTTGCTAGCCACATGGTTACATCAGAAATAGCTGGTTTTGATGAACTACCTTTCTATTCAAACACTGCAAATCTACAAGAATGATGGAATTTAGTAAGAAATGATATTGTTAGTTTAATCCCTGGCGAAGTAGAAGCTCAAAAAAAATTATATAATGATAAATTAAATATTGATTTTTCAAACGAAGAAATATCTTTATTTAAAGAACAAATAGAAAAAATTCCTCGTTATACAAAAGAAGCTATTCTTAAAAATAATGATATAACTATAGGTTGAAACATTGATGGAAAGTTACTAACTCATTTTGTAGAACAAGCAAAAGAAAACTGAATAAAATATATGGCTGAATATGATGCTGTTAGGTTATCATATAAAAGTGGAAAATTATCAAAAAAACTATCTAATGAACAAAAGAAATTCTTAGATAACTTTTATGATACAAACAGAAATGTAAAAGAAATATGAAACCTTGTAATTAGAGAAGCTATATTATTTGCTATAAGTACTGCTTTATTAGCAGGTTCTATATGAGCTATATCTAGAATTGCCAGTCTATCAACAGTAGGAGCTCTAGCTATAAATACTGGGTGACGTGTTTTAACATGATTAAACAGAACAGAAAGAATAAGTAAATTTACTCTTAGATGAGCTAATCTTGCTTCTGAGGTAGCAATATATACTGCTGCAAGTAATTCTTTAAATAATGGAGAATTTTCAATGAAATATTTTATTGAAAATTTAGCTATGATTTGATGAGGTGTTGCATGATTTACTATTGGATGAAAACTTATAAAACCTTGAACTTCAAAGTTTAAGACTACATTATCTACAATAAGTAGTGTTGGTTTCTGAGGTCTATGATCTATTGTATGATTAACAGCTATAGAATTAAATAATGGGCAATCTGTTTCAGTTATGGAAATAGAAAATATGGCTACACAAGCATCAATAATGTGAGTTATGATGTTACCTATTCTATTATGAAGATCAGGATGAAATATATTAGCTAAGATGAAAAGTAAAAAGTTTTTTAATGAGTGAACTCCTTTAAGAAATAGATTATTTGAATATGAAGGTTTCAATATTGTAGAAAAACAATTAAAATTTATGTGAAAGAGACTTATTGAAATCCCTGAAGTAATTATTCTAAAAAGTGTTTCAAGAGAAGTTATAGAAAATATTCAAGTTATCCAAATAAAATTAAAAGACCCTATAACAAAAAACATAAATAATATATCTATAAGAAATATAGATTGAATTAATAATAAGTTAATAAATTTATGTATAGAGCAAGGCTGACATTTAAAAGCAATATATTCAAAATGAAAAGTAGAGGCTTATTATATTAAAAAAGAAGGAAAAAAAGTATATTATGATACAAGCTGAAACAAAATAAAAAAACCTTGAGACTTAAAAAATAGAGAAAGTATATCTGTTACTCAATCAATAGAAATAACTCCTTCCCAAGCATTAAATTTACAAATTGCTGAAAATGCTATTAAAAATAATCCTGAAGCAAGAAGTTTTTTAAATAGATTTTCAAATAAATTAATATGAGCAGGAATATTTTTAGGTATGATTTATTGAGCTTGACATTTTTCTATTGAATATGCAAGTAATTGGTTTGAAGAAAATAAAGATAATTTTGATGATATAATAAAAAATTACATAAAAGAAAATTCTGATTTTATGATTCCAGATTGGGCCAAAGAAGTATATTCATTTGCTTCCAATTAATTTGCAAAAATAACTATAAATATGATATAATATTTATAGTTATTTTTTTATAAATAAACAATATGGTAAATAAAGTTGAAAAAATCACATCTGGATCAAGTGAAGTATCAGTAGAAGGACAAATAGATCAAAAAACAAGAGAAGAAATCTTGGCTTTTTTGGAGTCTAAAAAAGAAAAAGCTGAAAGCTTTGTTGCTGTAATATCAGCTGAAGAATTAGATGCCTTAAAAGGTTCTATAAATAGTGATCCTAGTTCCCTACCTGAATTCCTAGAAAAACAAGAAAAAGAAACAATCACTTCTACAGAAATAATGAGCTGAAGTAAACTAGAGCAAAACCTAGGTTGAAAAGAAGAACTAAAACTTTACCTAGATGCATTAGACTCTGCTACATATGATTATTTATTTAACGACAAAGAAGCTCTTTTCAAAACAGTTAAATTATCAGAAGACGAAAAAAGAAACTTCTCAACATGAGTATTATTTTTTATCCTAAAATACATAAATGAAAAAATAAAAACAGGTAATCTAAAATGAGACATATCAAAAATTGCTGTATGATTATTAGGATGAGAAGATTCAGAACAAGGTATACTTGAAAAACTACCTGAAATAGGTGAACAAGGATGATCTATTGTTGACTCAGTAAGTAAATGATATGAACTATTTGAAGAAATAAATTTCAGTGATTTATGAAAAACTTTTGATAGTTTTTTTGGTTCAGACAAATTAAAAGTATTAAAAGAAGCACTTAAAGAACTAAAAATAGAAACTAAATGAGAAACAAATGGTATATTTATAAATCCTTTGGAATCTCATGATTTTATGGCTTTTGTGTTTAATACTCAAAACATAACAAAAGAACAAATTCTTGAATACGTAAAATCAAAAAAAGATACTAATACAGAGTTTAATGAAACAGAAAAAACAAAACTTCAAAATATATGAGATGAATTAACTACCCTAGTTGGTCCAAACTTATGAAAAGTTTTATCAAAAGGACTAGCAGTTAAAAAAATATATGAAAAATGAAAAGATAGCGTAAAAGATGTTATCCTATGAAACAAAACTATTCTATCTATACTTTGATTTTTAGAAAGCATTCCTTTTATATGAAGTATTGTATCATCATTTCTTTCTTTTTTAGGTATATCTAATCTAAAAGATATTATTTCTGGAGAAAGCTTTGAAAAAACTAAAAAAGCTATGGAAATAAGTATAGTAAAACCTTGAAGCTTTTTTGAATGAAAGAAAATACCTAAAGATTTTATGAAAAATAGCTCATGAAAAGATGATTTAGTTTTTTCTCAATGAATAAAAAGTATTATTTGAGATAAAAAAGATGAAAAACTATGAGAAGCTATTGAAAGCTTATTTAAAAAAGGTTGAGATCTTATAAACTTTTACAATGATGTAAAAGATGGTTTATGAATTTGAGACTTAATAAATGCTGATGAAATAAACTACAAAGAGTTAAGCAAAACTATAAAACACTATAACAGTTTCCTATCTCAACAAAAAACAAATCCAAAACTAACAGCAACTGAATATCAAACAAAAATAATTAAAGAAAGAAAAGCTGAAGAACAAGAAAATGCACAAGACGAGGCTCTATTTGTAAAAAGCACTCTACCCATAATTGAATCCACTAGTACGACAGAACACCAAACAACACAAACTGAACAAATTCAAGCTCCCAATGTAAAAAAAGAAGAAACTCCTCCAGCTATACAAGTAGCACCTAAAGAAGTACCATTAGTTACTGAGGCTGAATGATTTTCTATATGAAATACTAGTATAAAACTTATATTTGAAGAAGCTTGAATTAAATATCTAGCTAAACTAAAAGAATCTTGAGAAATTATCGTACAATGATGATGAGAAGCTGTAAAATTTTCTTGATGAGAAGAAATATTTACATATTTTAAAAAATTTAAAAATGTATTAAATGAAATAGCTAAAGCATCTCATTTCTGAAAAGACATACCTTTTTATAATCCTGAATTAAACTGATACAAAGTTTATGAAGTTTTAGTTAATTGATTACATAATGAACAAATATGACCAAAAACAATTAATAGAGATTGATTAAAAGATACTATTAAAAAATATTTAATATCTAAAGATTGAATAAAAAAATCTCCTGTTGAATTAGAAACAGAAGAAGGAAAAACAACTCCATTAACTTTTGTTAAAGCTGTATGAAGAAGAATAGAAAAAACTGCCTAAGGCAGTTTTTTTATTCCCCCAAATACTCAATCAACTTCCCTACAAGATAAATCACCTTCTTATTATCCTTAAAGCTAGTATTATAAATATTTTGTAAAAACAACTCTAGCCTTTCTTTTAATACAAGCTTTTGTTTTTGACTATATTTTGAGTCTACAATTCTATACAATTTGTCTAAAATAACTCAGTACTTTTTTCATAAACTCCTACTTGTATAATAATCTGATTTTACTTTTTTGTAGCTTGATTTTTCTCATGTTTTTATTTTTAATTCATATCATTCTAGCTCTCATTTTTTAGCCTTTCAAGAAATTGTAAGTTTATTTTGGACACCGTCTCAGACAATCTCGTCAACAACGATATTATAGCTTCAGTTTCCCGTTCCAAAGCTATGAATCTTGTGTCTAATTTGTCATGTTCAATATTTAGGTACAAGGAAAAATTCCTTGTTTGAGCTTCACTCTGTATCTCAACTTGTCCATGCTTATGGTATCTGATTTATGATTTTTCAGCTCTCTGGATCTATTCATATTTTTGCTCATTTTTCATCTTCTATTATCAAGTTTATAGGTGATCTGATTTCATATCTGATTATAGATGCTAGCTTGTTTCATAAATCAAATTTTTCTCTTCAAAAAAACTTCCTCTGTGTGTAAAATTTATCAACATCCTGTCTAGTTTCAAATTGTTTTTTGTAGTTTGTTTCTATTATATCATCTATTTTTTCTATGTTACTAATCCCCTTTTTAGAATTGTCCAACTTGGTAATATAGTCTATGTATCAAATATATGAATATAGTTTTTTTGTTTTTTCTTCTTTATTATTTCAAAGATTTTCTCAAGTTATTTCTTCTATAACATCTACTGTTGCCATTATAGGCATTTTAGTATGTGAACATAACTCTCACAAATGTGATCATAAGTCTCTTGAAGTATTATTCTCTTCTAATTCACGATCAAAACATAACATTTCAATAGATTCAAATTTATTATTATCTATTTCTTTTTTATTGTATGTATCATTTACTATTAGTTGCAGGTTTTTTGTAGGTACTGTGCCATCTCAACCTTGTCATGTTTGGTTTCTTTTGTTTGTTTCTATGTTGTAAATATCTACTTTTGGACTACTTGAATACAAGCTGTCTAGATCCTGTCATTTATGACTAGAACTATTGTCTTTGTAGCTTCATAAATATGTGTCCTTTAAATCAAATCAGACTATATTATTTTTTTCATAAAATCATGTTTTGTTTGAATAAAATAGAGTGTATTTTCATGATATATTATCAAACATCTTTTCTAAGTTTGTATCTAGATTTAGTTCTTCTAGGAAGTTATTTCTAGGATGATTCTTTCTATCTAGTTTTTTATTATTTTTGTATAAGTATGATAACTCATTATTATACTTATTTGATTTTTGGATATCTGGTAATAATTGTCATATAGTCACTATTCCATTTGGTATTTTAGTATCATATCAATGTATTATTTTGTACAAATCATCATTTTTAAATACTCATAATTGATTTTTTAATACCAAAGATTGGACTAGCTCTGTTGTATTGTGTATGTCTCACTTTGTCCATAATGGAAAACTATTTGGTGATCATCTTTGTGGTGTTGATATTGTTATTAGTTTGTTCACTCTAGTAAAATTATAACAAAAATCACTTTTTATATTTTTTATCTGTCATTTTTTAGTATTTTTATAATAATTATCTATATCTTTTTCACTGGCACACATATCTTCAAGCATAGCTCTAGCTACCAATCATCACATAGAGTGTGCTACTATATTTACTGTTTTTATATCACATCAGTTTTCTTTTTCATATTTTATCCTGATATCCATTACTAGGTCTCTTAGTAGTTTTGCTGTTATTTTGTTATCTTTTTTCCAGTCATATCAAAATAGATATAGTGATTGTTTTGGATTCCCCTCTATATATGTTTTAAATTCGTTTGCATAAAATACGTCTCTTATATGATATCCATTTTGTTTAAATGCATAAAAAAGTGTGTCATAGGAGTGAGTTATAGGGTCTGGTATCCATCTTTTGACTCTAGTATTTTCATATCAATATTCACTATACCAAGATGCAAGTATTCATGGAATAAAAATAGTTGGTATGTCTGTTTGTTTTATATCTTTACAGCTATTATTTTTAAATGTAAATGTTTGTTTTACAGTTTCTTGTAGATTGTTTACTGCTAAGATTTGGGGCGCATTTAAAAATACCATTAGTATGGCTACTATTAATTTTTTCATGTGTATTTAGTATTAAAATATATTATTATTTACTTCTTTGTTTTGTTTAAGTTTTTCTTTTATTATCTGTTTTATTTTATAATCATATCAATAAGGATTAGATCTTTCTAACTTCTCTAACAATCAATTTTCTATTAAATTTTTTTCATAAAACTCTATTATCTCTTTATCTATATATTTAAGTCATATATCATCTTTTTGGAAATTTATGTACAAGTGCAAAGCTACATAGTATCAAAAAGTCGGGTCTTTATATATTTCAGCTATTTTTCTTAATCAAAATTCTCTAGCTTGTTCAAAATTGTACTCATATAGTTCTTTTAAGTCGTTTTGTTTAGCGTATTCAAAGACTTGTGCGTAGTGCTCTGCTTTTTACAAGGCTGTATTTTTTCTTTTTGTACACATAGTTGTAGGTTCATATGAATGATCTATTCTATATTTATCTATATCATCCTCCAAACAATACTTTTGCATATATAATATATATTTATCTATATCCTCTACTTTTCAACTACTATCTAAATGATTTTGGTAAGAAAAATCATAATATATTCTCATATCATGAGATAATATATAAGAAGCTAGATATCAAAACATAGCTAATAATATTATGATAAATCCTTTTTTGTGTTTATCTATATTTGTAAAATAATAGATCAATATTAAAGAAATTAAAAATATTGATATAGCTAAATAAGAATAAACTCACCATATATAGTGATATGTAGGGCATATTCACAAATCTATATATCATCATCAACATGACATAGTTATATATGCTCACCTATCCCACAAAAAATAGATTAATACAAATCATAAAATATATATCCATCTATAATTTTTTTTCATAAAAATATGTTTATAAATTAAAATATAAGCTTATTATACTGATGAGGCATTAAAAAGTGATTAAAATCAGAGACTTTTTTTATTTTTTTATTACAAAAATATTGACTTTTTGTCTATTATTTAATATAATAACTATACTAATGTCCCTTAATTGTGGATTTTCCCTCTCTTTACAGAGAGGAGAATTAAGAGTTAAAAAAGTATATTTTTTAACTCTTTTTTTATTTCTAATAAATCAGCTCAAGATATTTCTCATTTCCGTTCTAAAAACCTCTTTTTATCCACAACTCTTACTTGTGATAAGACAATATAACTATCTTTTCAAAAATAACTATTACTTAATTGATAATAAAATTTTGTATTCTTTTATCTTGTTGTCATTGATGCTACAAAAAATAAATTTCATACTTTTTTTATAACTAAAACAGGCCTTTTAAAATCAAGTCATTTTCCATTTGATTCATATCAAATATTAATTCAACTATGTATGTACCATATTTCTTTTGGATTTATATAAAAATTAACTAACTCTTTAGTATTTATTCTTTGCTTTAAATTATTCCAAAAATTATATAATTCTTGCTTTAACATTTTACTTAATTAATAAATTAATTAATACCATTATACTCATGAGGCATTAAAAAGTGATTAAAATCAGAGACTTTTTTGAAAAAAGTCATTTTTATTGACTATTAAGCAAAATCTATATAATACTGCTAAATATTTTTTTGTTTATAGATATATGCAACTATCAGATTTTAATTATCATCTACCTCAAGAACTAATAGCTCAAACTCCAGCTGAACCAAGAGATCACTCTAGATTATTAAAACTAAGTAGTAACTCTTGAAATATAGATGAAACTAAATTTTTTGAAATACTCGATGAGCTATCAGAAAATGATGTATTAGTATTAAATAAAACTAGAGTTATAAATGCTAGACTTCATTGAAAAATAGACTCTTGAAAAGTAGTAGAGATATTTCTTCATAAACAAATATCAGATAATACTTGGGATTGCTTAGTCTTCCCTTGAAAAAAACTAAAGCCAGGTAGAAAAATAATATTTTCTCCCCCTGCTAGGGGGGAGTCAGAGGGGGGGCAGTTAAAAGCAGAAATAAAAGATATATCTGAAGCTTGAAGAATAGTAGAGTTTAATAAATGAGGAATAGAGTTTTTAGAAATAGTTGAAAAACTATGAGAAATACCTCTGCCACCTTATATAAAAGAACAACTAGAGGATTCTGAAAGATATCAAACAGTGTTTAATGAGGTAGAATGAAGTGTGGCAGCTCCTACAGCTAGTCTACATTTCACTAAAGAATTACTAGAAAAAATAAAACAAAAATGAGTAAAAATAGAAAAAGTATTATTGCATGTATGACTTGGTACATTTATGCCAGTTGAAACAGATAATATTCTAGAACATAAGATGCACTCTGAATACATAGAGCTAGAAAAAGAGGTAGCTCTAAGGTTAAATAATTATAAATCAGAGTGAAAAAGAGTTATAGCAGTATGAACAACAGCTATCAGAGTACTTGAAACAATGAGTGATGAGTCTTGAATTATTCACCCTTGAAAAAAAGACACAGATATATTTATCTATCCATGATACAAATGGAGATTTGTAGATGCTATGATTACTAATTTTCACCTACCTAAGTCTACCCTACTTATGCTAGTAGCTAGCTTTGTTTGAAAACAAAACACAGATAATGCTTACAAATATGCAGTTGATAATAAATTTAGATTTTTCTCTTTTTGAGATGCTATGTTTATAAAAAAATAAATATGTACATGATGTACATATTTATTTTTTATATCTTAATATTCATTCAAACTTAAATTTGTTCTTATTATGATCTAGGATGCTTTTTCATTCTAAAAGTGTAGTTTTTAATACTTTTACAAGAAAGACTGATATTTTTTATTGAATAAGGTACAATAAAATACTTCTTTTAGGTCTTCAGATATATATTCTTCATGTTTTTCTATATCATTTATATCATAAAACCCTGCCTCACTCCACTCTTCTCAATGAGAACAGTTTTCTTTATCTACATTTAAATAATCATCTACATTTTTTACTTTGAACAAAAATTGTAAACTTATATCATTATTTATGCTTATATACTCCTTAAATCATATAAACTTATCTATTTCTGGCCTTATTCACAGCTCTTCTGTTACTTCCCTATAAAAAGTATCCTCTATTTTTTCTCCTTTTTCTTGAGTTCATCATGGCAACATAAAAAGTCCACATGTAGAATCTTTTACCAAGAAAATTTTATGTCACTTCATGATAATTGCTCTTGCTTTAATATATGTATGCATAGGTTAGTAATTAGGGTATAAAGTCTCTACTTGAAAATCAAGATTTCAAGTTTCATCATACTTTCCTCAAATTTCAAGTTCTATCTCTTTTCAATTATCTAATTTTATTTTATGTATTATTGGTGTAGATTCTTTTTTTAATGGTTTTTCTGGTCATACTATTTTTGTTTTTATATTTTCTTCTTTTTTAAGCTTGTAATTATAAGGTCCCATTTCTTTGTAACCTAAATAATTTTCTAATTTTCTAACAGGTGCATTTTTCCAATATCTTGATCATTCTCTAAAATACTCAGGTAATCAATATTTTTTTAATAATATATTTTTTATTTCTTTTTCTGTTTTTACATAAGTCTCTATTATATCTTGTTCTGTAAAATCTGAAGGGAATAAAGATGAATCCTTTGTCATATGTCTTGGCCATCTACCAGGGTTTATAATAGTATTTCATTTATATGTAGTTATTTTTACTTTTAACTTTTTATCTTCATCTAAACTTGCGTACTCATTATAATCAACCTCTCTCCATCAATTATTATCACCATCTTTTTTAACAGCTACTCTTATATCTCACTTTTCTAACAGCTTCTCTACTTCTCCCATATTATGTAATCATCAAGTCAATCTACCATTATCCCAATCTCAATAATTAACATGATATAATCCTGATACATTTTTAACATCATTTTCTCTATATAATAATACTGCTTCTTCTATTTTATTTTTATTTTGCCTTATTCTGTTAGGATTACTAAGTCATGGTATTAAACTTGTTTTTAATATTTCTTTCTGAGCTTCCATTTTAGCTTCAAATCTATTTATTTTCCCTTTTAATTCATTTACTTTTGTAATAAATTTTTTATATCATTTTGATCACTTTATTTTTCACCATGAAACCTTTGCACTTCTTGTTGTTGCAGCTAAAGCTGCTCATTCGGCTACTAATACTTTTGCATATGATGTTACATATCCTCACCAGTATTCTCCATTTTCTATCTTGTCTAAATTTCATAATACTTCATTCAAAGACTCATATACCTCTTTTGATTCTGAAAGAAATTTATCTACTTCTTGATTTACTTTTCTTCACTCATTTTCTATATCATCTAAAGCTTTTTCCATAACCAAGTCTCCCATTCTATCATTTCTTATTTCTTTGTTTATTTTTGCTGCTCAAACAGCTAACCATTTTCAAGCTCTCTTAAATCAATTAGCCATAGATTCAGCTGTTCAGTATCATATATCTACTAATACTCCTGGAGTTTCTATTAATCCAGTTGCAGAATCTTTTGTTGCTTGAAGAGCTCAGTCTCAGTATCATTTAATAAATTGTTTACTAGATAATCATATTTGTTTTAAATGTTCTAAATCTAGATTTCTACTATTATTAACAACTACAGGTTCTAATACCTTTTCTTCTCTTCTAGGACTTCAATAAACAGTTCTTTGTCTAGGTTTATTACTTACTATAACTTTTTGTACTTTTTCTTTTGTATCTTCTTTTATCTGCTCTTTTGTTTCTTCCGGTTTTTCTATTTTTTCTTCTACTTTTTCAATTGGTTCTGGATCTTGCACCTGATTATCTACTCAACTGTTACCTGTTTTATCCCAAATAACTCACTCTTGTCATGATATTTTTTCTTCTGTTTCTCAAGGTTTTCAAGTTATTCAATCATCTAGTCATCCTCATACTCAAGGAGCACTTATAGATTCAGGAGGTCAATCAATCTTCATTTTTTCATCAATCATTTGTGAAATATCTTCTGCTTCTTCTATAATATCTTTTATAATTTCTCAAACCCCTCAACCTACATTATCTATTGCTTCCCTTAATCTTTCTTCTTCTTGTTTCCTTTTTGCTTCCTCTTCCTGTTTTCTTTTAGCTTCTTGTTCAGCTTTTTTTCTAGCTTCTTCAGCTTTTCTCTGAGCTTCCTGTTCTATTCTTTTTTCATACTCATTTTTTACTTTTTGATCTATTTCTCAAGTTTTATATGTTTTTGTTCATCCTGTACCTTTTCTAATTTTGAAATATACTTCTCATTTTTCATTAGTATATTTTCATAAATATGTTATTTTGTAATTATAGTTTCATTTTGGTATTAATACAGTATTTCCTGCTTTATCTTTTCATTTTATATGTCCTCCACTTCATCATGTTGAGATCAATTGTAATACATTACTTGTTTTTGATCTAGCAAAATAAGCATCTTTTAAATTGATAGTTTGTCAATTACTTAATTCTACCAAATAGCTTCATTGTGTTTTTCATATATATGCAAATACTCATGATGATGTATGATCTATAATATCTAAGTAATCTGAATTATTAACCATTACGTTCAGATCAAGTAAATCTTCTTGTGATATTATTCAATCAAGTATTAATTCTACTTCATCATTTGTTATATATATATTAGATTTTGGATCAGCAAGTAGTCATTGAACTATTTCATCATCAAGTTTTCAGTCTTTTATTGCCTGAATAACCCTATCAGATAATCATTTTGCTACTCTAGGTGATATATCAAGGATTACTGATCAAACTTTTGTTGTAAAACTATATAATATATTGGCTCAACTTGTATCTTTTAGTGTTATATTATATGTATGTGGTTTATATAATTTTTCAAAGTTGTCTATACGTATATATCTACCATCTTGTATTGAGAAATACTCACTATGTTCACTATAGTTTATTGAATCAATACTAGAAATATTGGTAGCTTGCATATCTAAGTATAAAGCTTTGAAACTACCATTATTATTGTTTACTTCAATATATGAATCTCATGGTAATACTGTTTTATCTATGTATATTTCATGAACTTTGTGTTCTACTGTTTCATGTGTTTTAATACTTCTTCAAGAAAAAATAGAGCTCGATACATCTTGATGTGTTACTTCACTTGTTATATTTTCAAATCATAAACTTAAGGCATTAACATTTGTAGTTATTCATGTTCATAAAATAACAGCTAACAAGTGTTGTTTTGTTAAATATTTTAAATCTGATATTTTATTATTAAAACTATTATTATACTCCTGTTTTTGTTGTATTAAATTATTATTCATCATTTTTTGTAATTATAGAAGTAAAATTTTTTGTTAAGTTAAAGAATGCTTGTGTATCATCCTTTTCTCAGGGTCTTCTTTCATCTATATGTTTTACTCATAGTGTTGCTACAACTCAGTTATAAAACTCGTGTATATATCAAACTTCTGATTTAACTCTTTGTTTTTCTTTTTCTAATTCAGCATAATATTGATTATTAGCGTTTACTTGATGTAGCATTTTTACCTTTGCTTTAGGATAATATTTTGTTTCTTTTTGTTTATCATACATAGAGTTATATGTTGTTCTATCTACTCACACTCAAATATCAAATCTTGTTTTTTCTCATGCTTGTAAAACTGTTCAAATTTCTCAAGAATATGTTTTTCATCCTCTTTCTCATCCTTGTATTAAATTTTGATCAAACTCAAAAGCATTGTTTCTTATCTCATATCACACATTTCAATAATCTATATTTTTTGATTTATATGCTCCTCCTCCTACATATACCTCTTTTATAATATTATGATTTATAGGAGCATTCCATTTTGCAAATAATCCCTTTTCTTTCATTCTTGAAGTTTTTGTTTCTCATATACTTGAAAAGGTAGAATCTATATTTTCTTCTAATTTTTGTACTCAAACTACTATTTTTGATTTAAATGGGTAATTTAATTCTTCTCATATTTGAGCTAATACTTTTCTATGTTTTTTTCCTGTTTCTACTCATACATATCATCTTGTTGTTTTTCTTAACTGAGTGGATGCTCATGCTTTAAATATTGTATCTTCTCTTGATTTTTCTACTCAAAAGTCAATTTGTTGTTTTCCGTTTGATAAATTAACATCATAAGATAATGTTGGTGATAGTTTTTTAGAATTTCTAGAATAATTTACTCAACTACTAACCGTATGAGAGTCTTGCCAACTACTTTTTCTTTTTTGTTCTCTATTATAGCTATTTATATATTTTTGCTCTACTTTCTTATTTTTTACATAAACATTATTTCAGTCCACTCTTATTCAGTTCTCTTTCATTAATTTCAAAAGATAATTATTATAATTTTGAGTATATTTTTGTTTTTGCTCTTTACTTACTTGTGGCATACCAAAATTTCACAGAGGTTCTGCTTCTATATTTGGGGCTACTGCTACTATAAGTATAACTGATAAAACCTTATTTTTTGTTGAATCTTTTATTTTTTGTATTTTTGTTTCCTGAGAAATAGTATTATTATGTTCTCTTTTTTCTAAGCTATTATTCATAATATTAAATTTAAAAAATAATTGCTCTTTACTTTATAAAAGGACCCTTAGAAAAAAACTGACAAAAAAAGAAAAAGATATAAATTTTTAAAAATTTATATCTTTTTCTGTTATTCTTATGTTTAGATTTCTTAATATTTCTAGAAATTTTGTGTATAATTCATTATTTTCTTTCAATACTTCTCTCGGTGTTTTCTTTAAAAATCTATAAACAAGATCTTGTTTATTATTTTTTACTAATATATTTAATAAAGTTCATAATCCTGTTAAATCTTCAGTTAAAATTATAGTATTTAGAAATACTAATAAGTTGTCTTCATCTATTTCTATATTTTTATTTATTAATTCTTTATATATTTTTATTTTTAATAAAACTTCTCATTTTTTAAAAACTTCAATATTAACAAACCTTTGTAGCATAACCTCTGCTTGTCATTCAATAATAAATAAAAATTTTTTTACATATTCTATAAGTTCTGGTTCTCAAGTACCTAATAAATTCCTAAAAGTGCTTGTTAATTGTCTATATTTTTCTCTATGTATCAGCCATTGTATGTTTTCTTTTATAAGTTCTATATTTCACTTGTATCAAATTTTATACATTTCTATAAGGAAATCTATCCATATTAATTGTCTTTCAGTATTTTCTCTATCATATTTTCATAACTTTTCTTTAACTTTATCTGTTAAAATGTCTTTATATCAAAAACTTAATATTGTTGTTGTTAATCTAACTGGTATTGTTTTTTCAATTAGCTTATAAAATCATTTTAAAACTAACTGTTTATTTTTTTCTGGTTTTTCTTTTAATAAATCTATATAAATTGATTCAATTTCTTCATATCAATTTATTTCATACATTTTATTAATATAATCTTCTATTTCTTCTAAAACTTTAGTTTTATTGTTTATATAGGGACTCTTATATAGTTGCATATAAAAAACTCATCACCATTTATATTTATTTTTCAAGAAATCTAAAAAATCTTCTAAATATTCTTTTTTTCATTGTTCTAATAAACTAACATATAAAACTCAAATATCAAAATAAATATTTTCATCTTCTATAAAACCTAACAATTCATCTACTTCTTCTTTTATAAACTCAAAGTAACCATTTTCTACCAGTTTAGTATATATTGATAATTTATGTTCTTCTTCTAAGTTTATTTTATTATTTTTTATTCAATCTATAATATTTAATACTCTTTTCTTATTTCTACTATCAATTACTTGTTCTATAGTATACTCAACATTTTTTTTCAATTGTTTAGAATACTTTATGTTAAAGCCTATAACTATATTTTTTTTACTTTTTTGTTTTATTTTTTTAGAATATATATCTTTAATACCTATTAATTCTTCTTTATATCAGAATTTATCCAAAATATTTCAACCTATCATAGATAAATTATAAAATATATCATCATATTTGAAAAGTCATTTTAATAGTTTATTTAACTTTATAAATTTTGACTCATTAAATAGTATTTCAGAATAAAGTAATATTATATGCCTTAATTCTTCTACATTTCTTCATTTTTTTATTTCTTTAAATATATATTTCTCTCAATCCTTAATATCTGATAAATATTCAGCTAAAAAATATTCTTGAAATGATTTATGAATAAAACTATATTTTTCTTCTCTTTCTTTTTTAAAAAGAACAGCATAACTTTGAACTACATCATCTGGTATTTTGTCCATAACCCCATTTTCTATATCAAATGCTATTTTAGATAAATGTGGTAAATAATTTTTTACACAAAAATATTCATTCTCTCAGTTATGTTCTATTAATATACTTATAAATATTTTTTTATATAATTGTGCTCTATTATTAATATTTTCTAAATTTCATTCAAATGATAATTTTACAATAAAAAATAAAATTAATGGTGTTGATTTTAATTCCTCTTCTATTATATTTTTTCATAAAAATTCTTCTATTTCTTTTATTTTTTTTGTTACATCTTCTTCTTTAATACCTAATCAAATTAAACGATCTTTTATAAAAATATCTATTTCTTCTTCACTTAACTCATCAAATCATATTGAATTATATTTATCGGTAGGATATTCATTGAACTCTGATTTACGTGATCATAAAATAACTTTTAGATTAACTATATGTTGTTTTTCTAATAATTTTTGTTTTATATCTTCTTTATAAATAGTATCAAGCTCATCTATTCCATCAAAAAATATTACTATATTTTTAGAAAGAAATCTTTGCCCTATTAGTTGTATAGCACTTTCAATTTCTCAAATTATACTATCATAACTATCACTTTTACCATAATCTTTTGCTCTATAAAAAAGTGGTATAAAATCTTTATACTCTATATTTGTATCTATTTCTTCTTTTATTTTAGCTAGTTGTGTTGATTTTCATTCTCATACATTTGCTAGAAATACACTTACCTTACTTTCATTTAATATACTACTAGTAAAAACTGATACTTTTTTATAATAATCCTCTTCTACTAACTCTCTTCATTTTTTTTCTTTTAATTTTCCTATTTCTTTATCAGTTTTTCTTTTATAGGTATAGAATCATCTATCTATTGTTTCTCAAGCTTTTACTAAATCATCTAAAGATTTATCAAATATATCCTGTGCTCTTTGCTCTGATTTTCTTAGTACATCTACTAATTGCCTGAAATACTCTTTTTCTTCCTTTGTTATATTTGATGGATGTATGTCTATTTGTTTTAATTTTAATAAATATATGTCTGATAACCTACTTATCTCTTTTATATTTCTATAATAATCCCCTAATGTATATTCATTTCTTTCTTTTCTTCTATTAAGGTAAGCTGTTTTTTGTTTTTCTTTTTCATCTTTTCTTTTATCTTTTAATAACTCAAAAATTTCTAACTTTTCTTTTTCTGTATTACTTTCTAGTGATTTATATAAAAAATCACTTATTTTTTCAACATAATATTTATCTTCAAATAAATATTCTCTTTCTAACAAATTAGCTAAACAAAAATAACTTATATCAAAATTTTCTGAGTTTAAGTATTCTAGGTATAAATCTGGGTTATCTTTGAAATAATTATTTAATCAATTTTGAGTATTTTTTAAGTCTAGATTTTCTGCTATTCAAAATATACTCTTTATTTCTCTTTCATTTTCTAAAGTCACTCTTAGATACGTATTCTCATTTCATACAACTTGAAACCAACCCGTTTTACTTTCATCTACGTAGAAATCAATATAATCATATCATTTTCTTTCAAAATCCTTTTCATCTGCTAATAAACTTTCATTTAATTGTATTCATTTTATTTTCATTGCATGAGCATATGACCTATTTCAAATCATCAATACATCCTCTCATATATTCTCTAAAATAATATCATCTGCTACTTGATTAAATTCTCATTGAACTTCTAATAAAGCTCATCATTCATCTAATCACTTATCTGTTCACTGTAATCATCATCATAAAGTTTTATATCATTTTTCATTTAATACCTCTATAGTTTGTTTTGATCTGTTATTAATTTCTCAATCTTCATCTCAGAATATATATATTCTTTTTCAATAATTAGATAAAAAATTATCTAATTTTGATCAAATAAAAGAACTTTTATCTACTTGTTTTAGTTTATCTCTTTGCCTTCATTCTTCTGTTCAAAAACCACTTAATGCTATATTATCACTTCAAGTTGATTTATCTATATCTAAATGCCTAAATAAATAAAATCTATTAAAACTAGGAGTTTCTTCTATATACTCCTTTAGGCTTTTATTATTTATTATATTAACTACTTCATTAGAAACACTATCAAATACAACTTGTTTTTCTGATACCTGAGTTTTTTTTGTAGCTAATAACTGATTATTTTTATTTATTTCCTTCATAAAAAATATGTACAATAACTATTTTAGTTATTGTACATATTTTTCTTATTTTGTCAATAGTATTAAAATCTATCTAATATAGCTATTTTTAATTTTACGTCACTCATTACTATTTTAAAATCCGTAATACTTCAAGTACAGCTTATATTTAATTTATACCCTGTTTTAGAATCTATAAATTTAATAAATGGTAGTATTATTTTTCAAACCATTTCATTTTTATTTTTAGAGTAACTTGATATAGATAAATCTTTATTTAAAATCTCTTTTGAAGAAGATTCTAATAATTTTATTAAAATTTCTATCGTTGTCGTTTGAGAATGTATATCTTTTGATGTAAGTTTCTTTCAGTCTAAATATATTTTATTACTTATCATATCAAATAATAATCACTCTTTTTCGGCCTCTATTATGTCATTATAATCTCATATATAAGTTTTTCATTTATTATCCTTATATTTATATTTAGTATTATCTATATATTTAGAATATATTTCTTTTGTTATAAATTGATCAACTTTTACTCAATCACTAGAAACTCAATCATCAAATGAACTATACTCTAATTCTATATTTGGAAAAGATCATTTCAAGTCTAATATTGATTTTTTAATAGCTTCTCTAGAACTTCAAAGAGGTGTTACTATTAAATATCCCCCACCTATCTTTCATGAACAAACTGGTGCTACACCTATTTTTTGTCATATATTATTAGTATTTTTTCTAAAGTAATAAATAAAGTCTTCTGCAAAATTACTTTGTTTTTCTATTAAAGATGTTGAATACCTATACTCATTAGCACTATGAATAAAGTCATCTACTAAATTTTGATCATATCAATAACTATATAATTTAGAAAGAGATCTTATCATTTTAGCACTTGATAAAGTTATGTTTGATATATGATTCTTTTTTACTTCTTTCTTATCTGTAAAATTAGAAAACAAATTATTATTTTCTCAAATTATATCTGTTTTTATAAAATCAGCTAACTCATATAAATTATTTACTCAAGAATGTTTATATGATTCTATGTTTTTAGTATTTGTTTGTAATCAAGTAAACACCATACAATAATCAAAAGGTAGCTCTTGTGTAACTATTGGTCATGCATAATTTTCTGAGAAATAAACTGCTTTTTGGTTTAAGTCTGATAATTTAAAATCTTTATTTTCTATTTTATTTGATATTAAGTAAAAAGGTCAAATACTATTATTTAATACTGATAATCAAGTTTGACCTATAGTATTTCAATACCTACTTAAATATTCAAACTGTAATGCTTTTTCAAAAACCTTATCTTTTTTTCAAAACTCTACAAATTCACTATAATTATCTAATTCTTCTGTAGTTAAACTATTTGATAAAATAGATAACCCCGTAGCAAAAATACTAGAAAATGTCCCAAAAAATCAAAAAGAATGTCATCTTGTTGTTTCTGATAAAATTTCTATTTCAACTCAAAAATCTTTTATATTAAAAAGTTTTTTCACTAGTTCTCATAGCTTATCATTTTCTTCAGATATATTGATAAATTCCTGTTTTATAAATTTTTCTTGAGATATATCATAATAATTTATATTACCAAACTTTATAGATTTTTCTTTTGTTTTATTAAATCATACATAACATTTTAAATTTATTTTTTGTACAATAAATGCAAAATTTGATCTATTTCAGTATCATCAAGGAGCCCAAGGAAAAGAGAAGTTTCAAGAAACAACTAAATCATTCCTAGAAAAAAAATCCCTATATTCTTTACTATTATTTTTTTCTAAATATATTGAGTTCATAAAAAAATTTAAAGTATAATAATTTGTATTATACTTTAATTTTATCTAAAATCAAGTTCTTGTAATCACCTATTAAATCTAAAAGATCTTTTGTATATAGATTTTTATTCTTTTTTATCTCCTCTTCTATTCAATCTAATGGTAATTTTACAACTTGTTTTGCTTCTCAATCTGGAAAAGATTCAATTTCTCAATTATATAATCAAAAATACATTCATGAATTAAAAGCCCTTTTATAATTTGGATTAGATTCAACATCAACAAATATTTTTTTATTACCTATTATTTGTAATACTGCTTTTTTTGATAAATCAATTGTAGTTAATAAAGTTTTAAATTCACTATCATTCTCAGCAACTATCGAATCCACTCATACTTCCTCATTTAATTCCCTAATTATTGTTTGATTATAACTATCTCAACTTGAAACATGTCATCAAACAGTTTTATCTATAAGTCATGGAGAATCATAAGTATCTCATCTTTTTACTAGAAATACTTCTTGTTTATCATTAACCAAAAAAGCTCACACACTTCTAACCATACGAGTAATTTCTCATTTTTCTAAATATTCTTTTTTTATTTCCTCTTGAAAACTTTTTCTTTCTTGAATTCAAAGAAAAGTTCAATCCAAATCAAAAATATCTAAAAACTCTTCCCTATTATCTCACTCAGTTTTATTCATAGTAAATATAATTATTTTATAAAGTAATTATATCATAATTATTAAAAAAAGAAAAAAACTGAAAAAAATAGATATGTACTTATTGTACATATCTATTCCTATTTAATATCAACTAATTCAACATCAAAATTAAGAGTTTTTCATGCTAAAGGATGTGTGTTTTTTATAGTAACTGATAATTCATCTGTTTTTAATATTTCTATTTCTCATTGTGCTGTTGGAAGTTTCTCTCATACCTCTAATTTAATTCATGCGTCTATAAAAGATTGTAGTTGTAGTTTAGATATTTTAACTTCTTCTTCTCAATAAGCCATTTCTGGAGATAATTTTAAAGATTTTTTATCACCTATTTTCATTCATACAACTCCAGCATCAAATCATGGAATCATTTGCCCTGCTCAAACAGTAAAACCTAAAGGTTCTCCTCTATCTAAACTAGAATCAAATTTTTCTCCATCTTCAAAAGTACCTGTATAATGAACAGAAACCGTATCTCCATCCTCAACTGCTTTAGTTTTTTTAGCTTCTTTTTCAGCTGCTTTAGCTTCTTCAATTTCTTTTAGTGTGGCATCTAAATCAAAATCATAATCAACAAAACTAGAACCGTTATATTCTTTTATTTCTATAGAAATAATTTTTATATCTTTTTCTGGTTTATCGTTAGCTCATGTTTTTGTTTTAGCTATTTTATCTACATTGTCTTCTCATTCTACAACCTGCCCAAAAACAGAATGTTTGTTGTCTAAGAAGTTATTATCAACTTGGTTTATAAAAAATTGACTACCGTTTGTATTAGGTCCAGCATTTGCCATTGATATAGAGTATGCTATATTTCTTAAGTCTAAATTAAATTCATCTTCAAAATTTTCACCATAAATACTTTCTCCTCCTCTACCTGTACCATCTGGATCACCTCATTGAATCATAAAATCTTTTATAACTCTATGAAAAGTTACATCATCATAGTATCATTTTTTAGCTAAACCTATAAAATTTGTAGTAGTTACAGGAACTAGGTCTGTAAATAATCTTAATTTAATTGTACCATTTGTTGTTTTCATAATAGCAACAACATCTCATTTTTGTAATTCTCTAGTTTGTATAAAGCTCATATTTTCTTTTTTGTTAGTATCTAAATTTGTTTGTGTAGAAGTGTTTTGCGATCCTTCTACCATTTTATCACCATTATCTTCTTTTTTAGAACAAGAAACTGTAAAAATAGCAATAGTTAATAAAATAAGTATTTTCTTCATAGCACCTTATATTAATAATTAAATCTTTCTTTTTAACTTAATAATCTTTTTTCAAAGTTTTTTATCAAAAAGTTGCAGCATGTATTGTAAGAACTTTTCTTCATTTTCAAAATTCTTTATTGAACTTCTTAATCTATTTACATTTATAATAGTAAATTTAACGTCTTTATCTAGCTTCAAAAACTCTTTAAGTTCATCTAAACTTATGTTTTCATCAAAATCTATTTGATAATTTATTCAAACTTTTTTTATTAAAGATATTTTGTGTTTTGATGCTCTAAGCTTTAATCTAAGTAAGTTAAAAAAGTTTTTTGTATAATCTGGAAGATTTTTATTTATTTCTTTAAAATCAGAGATAATATTTTCTAAATCCTTTAAGTACTCTAAACTCTCTATTTCCCTATAAAAATTTATTTTATCAAGCTCTGATCAAAAATAAGACTCATCTATATATGCTGATATATTCAAATCAATAACTGTTGATTTTCTTAATTGTATTTTTTTGGTTGTCTTTGTTGTTTTTTCTATATTTTGTTTCAATTCTTCTATTTTGTTTTCTAACATTTCTAGGAACAAGTTGACACCTATCTCTTGAGATTGTCCACTTTGTCTAATACCTAATAAATCTCATCATCATCTTATCTCTAAGTCTTTTACAGCAAGCTCAAATCAAGCTCATAAGTGACTATAATCAACTATTGTTTTAAGTCTTTTAGCTGCATCTTCTTTTATCTTATCTTTTTTAAATAATAGGTAGCAATAACCTTTTTTATTAGATCTTCATACTCTTCATCTCAACTGATGTATTTGGCTTATTCAAAAATTTTGAGCTTCATTTATAAATATAGTATTTACATTTGAAAAGTCTATTCAGTTTTCTATAACTGTTGTTGCTAGGAGTATATCATGTTGTTTTCTTTTAAATTCTATTATTCTTTTTTCTAATTTATCTCAAAAAAGCTGTCCATGAGCTATAACTACTCTTTTTCAAGGAAAAATATTTTCTAGGTAGTTTCACATAGCTTCTATTGTTTCTACCCTATTATGTATAAAAAACAATTGTCATCACCTATCAAACTCATTTTTTCAAGCATCAAATATTAACTGGTCATCAAAAGCAGACACAAGTGTATCAACACTTTGTTTCCCTAAAGGTGGTGTTGTTAACATAGAAACACTCTTTATACCATTCAAAGCCATATTTAAACTTCTTGGTATAGGTGTAGCTGACATAGATAGTATGTCTATATTTCATTTAAATTTCTTGATTTTTTCCTTGTCTTTTACTCAGAATTTATGTTCCTCATCAATTACAAGTAATCATAAATCTTTAAACTCGATATCATCACTTAAAAGCCTATGTGTTCATATAACAAGATCTATTGTTCAATTTTTTAATTTTTCTAAAGTTGCTTTTATTGCAGCTGGTTTTTCAAATCTAGTAACAACTCATATATTTATAGGAAAATCTTTAAATCTTTCTATAGCTTTTTCATAATGTTCATAAGCTAAAACTACTAAAGGTGATATAAGTATAGCTTGTTTTGAGTTTATAATAGACTTATATATAGAAGCAAAAGCTATTTCTGTTTTTCAAAATCATACATCTCAAGAAACCAACCTATCCATAGGGTGTATTGATTCCATGTCTTTATATATCTCTGAGATTATATTTAATTGATCATCTGTATAAGTGTAATTAAACGAATTTGCAAATTTTTGCTCTTTGGTATAAAAACTCTCAAACTTAAATCATTTTTGCATTTTTCTTTTAGCATACAATTCTAATAATTCTCATGCTATAGCTTCTACATCAACACTAGCTTTTTGTAATTTTTTCTCCCATTGCTTAGTACTAAGTGACGTAAGTTTTGGATGTTCTGCTCAAACATATTTTGATACTCTAGAGATTTCTGTTATTGGTACAAATAACTTATCATTATTTTTATACTCTAGAGTTATATATTCTTTTTTTATTCAATTTAACTCTTTTTCTGATATTTCCCTAAAAACTCATACTCCATGGTCTATATGTACTATATAGTCTCATGGTTTTATTTTCATTAATAAATCTAGATTTTTTGAAAGGTTTCTCTTTATTCTCTTTTTTACAAAAATTCTTGATATATTATCATCAGTAATAATACAAGCATCTTTTGTTTTAAAACTTTTTAGATTATTTAAGCTTGTTTCATATATACAAACCTGTGTTAGATTATTTAAGTCTATAAAATTTTCTATAGTCTTTCTGTTTTTTGTAAATATATATTTATCTATTTTTTTATCTTCTAATATATTCTTTAAATCATCTATTTTTTCTAAAAACAAATCTGTAATTCCTAAATCAATACTTTTATTATTACTTGATATGGAATTAAATATTATAAAGTCATCTAGTTTATCTACTACTTTATCATAACTAGAATAAAAATCTAGAGAATCTAATATAACAAAAACTCAAGATGGTATATCTATATGGGTATTAAAACTAGATCAAATCTCTAATAAAGTATTTTTTCAAATACAAAATTCTTCGAAACTATCATTTCAGATACTTATATTATCTATGGTATCTCACCAAAAACTTATTTTTACTGTTTGTTCATTATTATTAGTAATACTTAAAATATCTCATAAAACATTAAAAGTATTTCTATTATTATGCTCTGAAAAACTATATCAAAAGTTGCTTAGTTTTTGAGTTACTTCTGATATATCTATACTATCTGATTTTTTTACTTTGATTATATTATGATATTCAAACTGGTCTTTTTTATCTGTTTTTATATTAAAAATTTCCTGAGATACTATATATTGTCCATTTTTGTTATAGTAAAAGTTTACAAAATCTGAAATAGTTGATAGTGTTGTTAGGTTTATAGACAAATATTTAGCAATTTTTAAATAACTATTTAATGTTTGATTATTTTCAACAACGATTAAAAAAGAGTCCCCTTTTAATAACTCTTTTTTTAATAAAAGTAACCTTGAAAATATATTTCAGTAGTTTATATAATGTTTATTTCTTTCTATTTTTAGATTTAATTTTATCATTTTTATTTATATAATATTTTTATAATCCCTCAGTCCTTCGGACAGCTCCCTTTAATACTAAAGGGAGCATTTTTAATTAAGTTCTTCTTTTATTCTTAATATTACTTTTTCTATATTGTTTTCAATTTCATTATTTGTTATTCTTATTATATTGAATCATCTCTTTAAAATTAAATCTTCTTTAATTTTATCTAAAGATAATATAGTTGATAATTTATGAATACTTCAATCTATTTCTATAATTAATTTTTTACTTGCTATATAAAAATCTGGAATAATATATCTATTCATTCAATCATTTTCAGTATAAACATAAAAGATTTTCTGCCTTAAAACTCTTTCTCATAATTTATCTCACCTAACATTTTACCAAAAAATCCTTTCTGACTTTGTCATGTTTTTTCTTAAATCTCTAGCTGCCTGTTTTATAATATCTGGTATATACGAACTCATGTTTTAAAAATAAAATTTAAATAGCAAGGCTTCCTTTAGTATTAAAGGAAGCTCCCGATAGGGTGATGGATTATATATTTCTTTACAAATTATATAAAAAAATTACAATAAAACAAAGTTTATATACAATTTTTTAAAATGAATTTATTTATAGATACAATATCAAGCAAGGCTCATGTTTTTATTTTCGATGATAGCAGAGAAATTATTGATAATATAAGTTGGGATGTTATATGAAACGAATCCTCTACAATAACACCAAAAATAGATGAACTACTTGAAAAGAACAATATTTGATATAATAATATAAAAAATATAGTAATTGTCAACTGACCAGGTAGTTTTACATGAGTTAGAACTAGTATTTTAGCTGCTAACAGTATAAATTATGTTATAAATAAAAATATGACAGCTATAAGCTATTTTGACTTATTTACTACATACCCTATTGTAAAAGCTTCTTCAAAAAGAGACTGTTTTATACAAAGAACTAAAGACTCTGAAATAGAAATAGTTCAAAATGATATATTAACAAAAGAATGAATTAATATAGAATGACTTGAAAAAATTGATTATAAAAGTATAATTAAAAAAATAAAGTTTGATAATTTAAAACAAGTTTGAGCTCTATATATAAAAAAACCTAATATTTCTTAAAAAATAACTATGTTAAATTTAAAAAACTTAAGACCCTGAGAAGAGGTTCTAATGGTTATTAGAAGGCATTGGATAGTTTATATAATGCTTTTTGTTTATTTTCTTGTAGGTGTTTTTATATCTATATGATTATATGTTCTTTTTTGAAATACAATTTTTTCAAATTTAATCAATATAGTATTTTGGTTGTTTTTCTCTGTTTTTCTATATATAGAATGGTTAAACCATGAACTTGATATGTATATAGTGAGTAATAATAGAGTTATATGAATAGATCAAATTTCTTTTTTAAACAGGACTGTTTCTGAATGTAATTTATGACAAGTACAAGAAGTAAATTCAAAAACTTCTTGATTACTAGCAAATATCTTTAATTACTGAACTTTATCAATACAAACAGCTTGAAATAAGACTACTTTAAAAATGGATTTTTGCCCTGACTCTATGCAAAAAGCAAGAAAAGTTTTAAATATAGTTGATGACTATAGAGATAGTCATCAAGCATCAAACGATAACCCAAAAATCTAATGAAAGAATTAAATTTAAATGAAATACTTGAAAATACTAGTGATTTAACAAAAGAGAAAAAAGTATGATATGTAGCAATAATAGGTAGACCAAATGCTTGAAAATCAACATTTGTAAACTCTTTGATATGAGAGAAAATATCAATTACTACAAATGTACCTCAAACTACTAGAAAAAGAGTTTTAGCTATATATAATGACTCTGACTCTCAAATTATCTTTTTTGATACGCCTTGAATACATAAATCAGAGAAAAAGTTTAACGAAAAAATAAATGATGTAGCTATTTCTAGCTTTAAAGATGCCGAAGTTATACTATATTTTATAGATAGTAGCAGAGAGTGAGGTGATGAAGAAAAATATATAAAAAATATCATAGATATGGTTAATAAACCTGTTATAAGAGTATATACAAAAACAGATTTACAAGCAAAAATCAATATTCCTAAAAACAAAGACTACTTAAAGATTTCTTCTGTAAACAAAGACTGATTTCCTGATTTATTAGAAAAAATAAAAAACTACTTAAACTCATGACCTTTATTCTTCCCTGAAGAATATTATACAAAGCAAGACATATATTTTAGAATAAGTGAAGTTATCAGAGAAAAAACTTTTTTACATACAAAAGAAGAGCTTCCTCATAGTATTTATGTATGAGTAGAAGAAATAGATGAATCTGATGACAACCTATTAAAAATAGTTGCTTATATATATACAGAGTCTGATTCTCAAAAATACATCGTTATATGAAAATCTGGTACTCTAGTATCCAAAATATGAAAAGAAGCTAGAATAGAACTAGAAGAAATATTTGAAAAAAAAGTTTTTCTTGCTTTAAGAGTAAAGGTAAAGAAAAACTGGAGAAAAGATGATAGGTTAATAAAAAATATTTTAAACTAAAAAAAAGAGCTAAAATTAGCTCTTTTTTTATTATTTTTCTTCAGTTTTAGTTTCTTCTTCAACTTTTTTTCCTAGTAATCTATCAATAATTTCTTCAAATGATGCTGTTGGATATGCTCCTGAGATAATATCATATTCTCCAGTTTCATTGTTTACTAGTATACTTCCAGGAGTACCTGTAATACCAAACAAATCTCATCCTTTAGCCATTTGATCTTTTACTTTTTGTTCATGTGTTTTATCTTCTAAACATTTTTCTATTTTTGCTTTATCACCTCATATTTTAACAGCTTCAGCTAATAAGTAATCTTTATCAGATTTTTCATCTTTAAATGCTGTTTTCATTAATGAGTAGAAAGCATCAGATCATTTTTGATCAGCTAAACATTCCATAATTTCTGCTCATACTTGTGCATTAGCGTGGAATCATAGTGGAAAGTGGTTAAATACTATATTTAAATCATCTCCATATTTTTTAGCTAAGTCAGTATCTGTACCAGCATTGTGTAGTTTAGCACAAAAAGGACATTCTAAGTCAGAGTATTCAATCCAAGTTATTTTAGCTTCACTGTTACCTTTTATATAAGAGTTAGCTTTAAGTTGTTTTAAATCTTCTAAGTCTAACATCAAGAAACCATTTTCACTTCTTTTTTGAAATGGATTAAATTGAGATCATACTTCTAAATAGTATTCACCTCCTGGCATTTCTTTTAAGAAAGTATTTATTTTAGGTGCTACTTGTCCATTTGGTCCAGGTTGTTCTGGGTCTCAAGATACATCAAAATTGTTTGTAGAAAATACTATAAGAGGTAATTTTGTGATTTCATTGTCTTTTAAGTATTGTTCAACACCTTCATCAGCGAAATCTTTTCTTTCCATTGTAGCTCCTGACATTGAAGGTAATTTTTTTAATTGATCAACAATCATATCAGTAGGACATTTTTCTCCACATCTTACATCATCTATAATTTTTATAGATAATTCTTCGTACTCACCATCAGTTTTTTCTGCTATAGGTTGTACATCTTGTCAATTATTAACAACAGTAGTATTGTTTGTTGTTGTTCATTCTTTTTTTCCTAAAAAGAATGCCATAATAGCTATTATAACTAATAAAGCTATTATTCCTGCCATTTGGATAGTATTTCTATCCATTCATCCGTTTTGTCCTTCCATTTTTCTTTTCTTAGACATATAAAATAAAATTATGCGCCTGCTATTATATATAACTATAACCTAAAGTAAAATTTTTTCTCTTAGTTTTTAACATAAAAAAAGAACCCTGTCTGGATATACCAGAAAGAGTTCTTTAAACTTAATTGAATAAGTTTTTAGATTAGGTTTTAATCTTAGTAAGATCTAGAACCGAAATCAATTTCACTTGATAAATTAGTTGTAATACCAGTAGTTGTATCAACATCATAAGTTATACCACTTTCAAGTAAAGTTAATTGTAGTGTATCAGCATCAGCTGTAGCACCAGTTACAATAACTTTATATGTTTCAGAACCACCATTTGTAATTTCATCTAATCCTGCAGCTACGAAAGTTGCATCAGCAGCTAAATCAAATGTTAATGTATTACCAGAAACAGTACCAGAAATAGTATCTGAACTATCTTCAATATTAACTAATGAGTAAGTTAAGCTTGAGTCAGCATCTGTAGTACCAAGAATAGAGAATTCTATAGTATCAACAGAAGTAACAGGAGCATCATTACTTGCAGCTTTAGAGTTATCTCCAGTATTAGCAGATATAGTAATTTGTGGAGTTGTAGAAGATGATAAGCTAGCTGTAACACTTGGAGTAATAAGACCTGGAACTACACTAAATCTATTAGAAGAAGTAGTAGAAAGATCAGTTACAGTTACAGTTTCACCAGATTCATCACCTGTAGCATCACTCATAGCAACATTTTCAATTTCTACATTAGAAACAGAAGAACCAACTTTTTCGAAACCAATAACATCAGTTTCAATAGCTAATCTAAGTTCTGTAGAAGTTGTAGGTATTACT
This sequence comes from uncultured Candidatus Peribacteria bacterium, assembly GCA_964344155.1. GTDB lineage: Bacteria > Patescibacteriota > Gracilibacteria > BD1-5 > UBA6164 > UBA6164. Next base: position 51,220 of record CAYFMG010000004.1, read on the forward strand.
AAGTTTGAAATATTTTCAAATGTAATAGTAGAACCATCTACTCATGAAGCTAATGTAAGAGTTTCAGCATCAGCTGTAACGAAAGTATCACTTCCATTAGATGTTGAAGCTGTAACAAGATTAGAAGCAGTTGAATCATTATTAATAGCAGAAACTATATCATCCCAATCAGGATCAGCAGCACCAGCACCATCATCCTCTACAGTTAATGTAATAGCAGAAGAAGTTGATGAAGCTACAACTACACCTGTAGTATCAGCACCACCAGAATTAATAATAACTTGGTATCCATTTGATTCTGTACCTTTAACATCAGCAGTAACAGTTAAATCACCTGCTGTAGTTGCATCTATAGTTGCAGCAGCAACAGTAGTAGCATCAGTTACATCTGAGTTAGCAGCTGTAGCAACTAAAGTATCACCTAAGTATAATTTAGCTGTTTTAGCAACAGTTTTTAAGTTTTCTGAAGCAGTAAATACAACAGTTTCAACTTTAACATCTTCATTTGTAGATAAAGCATCTAATGAGAATACAGTTGCATCAGTACCTGAAAGGATAGTTTTAGTATCAGTATTATCTGTATTTTGACTATCAGCAGTTAAAGTAAGACTACCAGTATCAGATATAGTAATTACTTTATCAGATAAAGTACCACTTACTGAAACAGTATCAGTTTCATCATCTTCTAATGTAATTGTAGAAGCATCTAAAGTAACTTTAATTTGATCTTCAGAAGCATTATATATATCTGTAGTAGATAATGTAACAATAAATGTTTCACTTGAATCAGCAGCGATTTCAACTTGGAAACCATCAAAGCTAGCAACACCAGTAGCTAAACCAGAACCAGAAACTTTATCTAATAAGTTAGAATCAGAAACAGATCCTTTATATAATTTAACTTCAGTGATAACATCATTATCACCAGCAACAGTACCAGAAGCACCAATAGCACCAAAAGTACCATCATCATCAACTAATACAGTAACATTAGCTTCACTCATAGTAACAGGTGAAGGTTTACCAGCTTTTACTTCAAATTGTAAAGCAACTAGATCAGAAGTACCTTTAACAACAGTAACATCAGCTAAAGGAACATTTGAAACAGTAGCAGAAGTGTGTACAACTTCAACTTTCTTCCAAGTTAAAGAAGAAGGAGTTAAATCTGTAACAGTATTATCTTCATCAGTTTCTACAACTTTAAATTGAGCAGTAGCAGTAGCATCAGCTATACTTAAAGTAATATCAGTAGAATCAGTTTGAGTGTCTAAAATATCACCTCTAACTGTTAATATAGTTGTACCTTGAGGTAGAGCTATATCTAAATCACTTTCAGAGTAAATAGTAGCAGAAGTTTGAGTAGTATCAGCACCTGTTAAATCATAAGAAGTACCATTTAATTCAAATTCTACATTTTCTATTACATCAGCATGAGTATGACCAGCAGTTTGGTTAGCTATAGTAATAGTAACACCTAAGTTATCTAATTCTAAGTTTTTACCAGCAACGTTAACTATTTTTAATTGACCAAATTCAACATCTTTTTTATCTTGTCTTACTTCGTCAGTAGTAGCATCTATAGCATAGATAGTTAATTCACCAGCAGCAATAGTAACAGTAGTAAATGTTCCATCAGTAACAGTTACATTAACAGCATCGTAAGTAGAAGCTGTAGCGTTAATATCAACAACATTATCTAAAGTAAAAATAACTGTATCAGTAGCACCACCTAAGATGTCACCTTTAACTACAAGTTTTTCATTTTTACCTTCAGCTATTGTAATTGGATCAAAGTTGAAAGTTACATATTTACCTTCCATAGAAGCAACTGTTGAAATAACATTTCCATCCATAGATAAAGTTAAGTTTGCAATATTTAATTCTTGATCAATTGTACCAGTTTCTTTAAGAGTTACAGAAGAAATAACAACAGATTCATTATTATTAGTTGTGTTGTTAGTTAATCTGAATTCAGCTAATTCAGCTTGTTCTTCACCAGCTTTTACTGTAGCATTAACATCTGTATCAAGTACAGTTAATACAGCAGCAGTAGCAGATTTAACTTCAAAAGTATCAGAAACAATAGTAGCAGCTTCAACAGTAGAAGATGCAGTAATGTTTTCTAATGAGATAGCGAATTCACCAGTATCGTCTTCAGCATTAACTTTAACTACTAAAGTAGTAGTTTCACCAGCTTTTACATTTAAAGCAGGAGAGAAAGTTAATACAGCTTCGTCATTAGAGTTGAAAGTTTTATATTTAGAAACTCTTTCTCCGTCAGCGAATACAGCAGCTCCGTCTACTGCAGAAGCAGCACCAAAACCAGTTCTTTTTAAATCAACAGAAGAAATAGATACATCTTCACTTCCAGCAGTAACATCAACAGCTAATACGCTAACACCTTCAGCTATAAGAGGTAAGTCACCTCCAACTGGAGTATCAGCTGATAATTCAGCAGTTAATACATTATCACCAGAAACTACAACAGTTTCTTCAGTAGTTTCTTCTTCAGTAGTTTCTTCAGCAGTTTCTTCACCACATAAACCTAATAATTGTGATACTTCATCACAAGTTTCAGCAACTTCTTCAGAAGCTATAATAGCGTTGTTACCAGCTTCGAAAACGAAACCTCTAGTAGCAGCAGTATCATAGTTAGAGAAGTTAGAAACAACTCCTTTAGATACAGCGAAATCTACAACTTGTTCTTGCCAAGAAGCAGAGTTATTTGAATCGTAAGCATATTCATCACCAAATGCAGCTTTTACCATCATACCTACAGCTTCAGCTTTAGATATTTTAGCTTCTGGTCTGAAGTTATCATTAGCAGCAATTAAACCTGCATCTAATAAAGCTTCTACAGAATAACAAGCCCAAGTATTTGGAGTAGTTGCAGAAGTATCTGCAAATGATCCGTCACAAGATGATTTTTTATCTAATCCTGCAACACCTCTAGCAACAGCAGCTATTTCTTGTCTTAATACATTTTGATTAAGGTTGTAAGCAGCAGTGTCGTCAGAGTGGTTATTAATATAACCTTTAGCAGCTAAAGCGTTAGCTGCTTCAATTTCAGTACTGCTTGATGCATATACTCCTGTAGAGAAAACCCCTGAAACAAGAGTAACTAATGCAACAGTAGCAGTAGCTTTTCTGAATAAGTTCATAAATAAATAAATTATTTAAATAAAAATAAAATATATGTAAAATTATATAAAGCTGAAAATTTCATTTAATTGTTTTTCAAAAGTTTTACTTCAAAAATCTCTAGAAGTCTTTATTCAAGCTTTTCAAAGATTTTGCCTTAAACTAGGATCTAATAAAACAGAATAACTTTTTTCAATAAATTCTTTATCAGAATCTACCAAAAATCAGTTAACTCAATTTTTTATTATTTCTTTAGCTCAAGATTTATTATAAGATATCACAGGAACTCAAACACTCATAGACTCTAATATGACAAGTCAAAAAGAATCTATCTTTGAAGGAAATAAAAATAAACTAGACTTTGATAAAGTTTTAATAATTTGTTCTTTATCAATATGTCACAAAAACTTAATATTTTCTTCGGTATTAAATTTATTTTTGTACTTTTGTAAATTGCTTCAATCTCATCAGATTATCAAAACAAGATTAGGAACCTTGTTTTTCAATTCTAAATAAGTTTGAAAAATAAGTTTTAAGTTTTTACCTCTTCCCCATCTACCATATGTAAATATAATATTTGACTCTGAAGTATTTTTTTTGTTTTCGCTGTTATGTTTCAAAAACTTATCATCCAAAACTGGATACAGTATTTTTGAATCTAACTTATAAATATCCTTTATTGCTTTTTGTAAATATTTACTATTAGAGACTAATAGATCTATTTTTGTTATAATACTTTTTTCAAGCAATCATTTTCACTTTATATATACATTTGCATTTTTACTATAATACCATGGATAATGATGGTGCCACCAAATAATTTTTGCTTTACTTCTAAATAATATTTTTGAAATCACTCATACAAAATGCATAGGTGAATTTCAAATAAAAATATAATCTTTATCTTTTATATCATAAGCTATTTTAAAAACAGCTAATATTTTAAGTAGTTTAAAATATTTTACTTCAAACTTATTTTTAGAAAATAAGTCTTTATTGTAAGAAAATGTATAAAAGGTAACATTATTATTATTTGAAAGAAAGTTTGATAAATAGATCATCATATTAGAAGCTCATCATACTTTGGTTAAATAAGCATGAAGAACTGCTATTTTTTTATTTGTTGGAATCATAATTATGGTATAGCAAAATACAAAGGTTAAAGCCTTAACCCAAAAGTTGTTTACAACTCTGGGAAACAATCCAATAAATCATTATTGAACTATTCCCCAAAGTCATAATAGACCATTTGAATCAAAACTATTTTATATATATAAAAATTGTTTTTCCTAATTAAAGGAATTATTTTTTCAGATCATGTTAAAGACCAAACTATTTAACGTGGGTAATTTTAACTCTTTTAATTATTAAATCAACCACCAGACAGTATATTTCACCCAATCTTCACATAAAAGAAATGTGAAGATTTTGTGAATAAAGAAAGTTATTTTTATGTCAACTATTCAACTATTCCCTAAAACAAAATAAAACCCTAGAATTTAATCTAAGGTTTTATTTTTATATTTTTTTCTATCAACCAGAAACAGTATCTGCTAAATTCATAATTGGTTGCATTATAGCAAGAGCTATAAATCATACAATAATTGCTAAAGTAACTATAATAAATGGTTCTAGTAATTTATTTAAAACTCTTATAGTATTGTCTACTTCTTCATCATAAAAATCAGCAACTTTTAATATTGTTTGATCAAGTTTAGCTGTTTGTTCTCAAACTTGTATCATTTGAATCATCATTTCTGGAAACAATTTATCTCAATCTAAAGACTCCCATATTTTTATTCAAACAGATATATCTTCTGCTAAAAGTAATAATCTTTGTTTGTAAACTTCATTTCATACAGCTGATGATGTTATCTTTAAACTTTCAACAACAGAAACTCAAGATCATACTAATCATGAAAAGATTCTTGAAAACTTTGATAGTATTAGTTTTCTATTTATTTCTCAAAAGATAGGTATTTTTAGTATTAATCAGTCAAATACATATTTTCAATCTGGTGTTCTTTTCCATATAACAACTAATATATATATTATTATCAAGATAAGTATAAATATAAACCAATAATTACTAAACATATCAGATACCCACATTAATACCTTAGTTGATCATGGTAGAGTTGATTTATCATCAAATATTTCTAGAAGTTTTGGAACAATCATTGTCATCATAACCGATATAACACCAATAACCACAATAATAATAAACATTGGGTACATCATAGCTGATTTTATTTTTCAACTAATTGATTCTACTTTTTCTATTTGTGAAGCCAGGTCTTTTAATACAGTATTTAACTGTCATGTCTTTTCTCAAGATTTTATTATACCTATTTCAGCTTCCTCAAAACTAGCAGGAAACTTCTCTAAACAAGAAGACAAAGTGTTTCATTCTTTCAAATCTTCACAAAATCTTCACAAAACTTTTTTGAATACAGGATTCTTTTCTTGGGCTTCTAGTACTCATACAGCTTTTAATAAAGTCATTCAAGCATTGGTCATTGTAGCTAACAAACGATAAAATATAACTTTTTCTTTTGTTTTAACTGTTTGCATAGAAACAACAAAATTATTTAACTGATCCATAAAACTACTAGACTTTGTGTCAGTAGTAGTTTGTGTAATAACATCATCATTACTTTGTGAAGATTTTTTTTCTTCATCTAATATTAAGAAATCAGTCATATTTTATTATTAATAATTAATTATTTCTATCATTTTTGAGTTTTAGATACTCTATATACTTCTTCTAAACTAGTTAATCCATTTAAAGCTTTCATTATACCATCTTGTTCTAAAGAAACCATTCCGTCTTTTATTGCCTGTCTATTTATATTAAAAGCAGAAGATCAAGATAAAATCATTTCTTTTACTCAAGGGGTTATTTCTAAAACCTCATATAATCAAACTCTTCATCTATATCATGTTCCATCACATTTATCACATCAAACAGGTTCATAGAAATATGGATTTTTTAATTTATCTCAAACTCTTGAACTTAATTCTTGTTTGTTTGTAATACTTATAGCATTTTTTACACTAGACAATGTTTGTGATCAAACTTCTTTTAAACTTATTTTTTTCTTACAAGTACATAGTTTCTTTACAAGTCTTTGGGCTATAATAGCATTTACAGAAGCTGGTATTAAAAATGCTTGTACTCACATATTTAATATTCTTGTAATTGTTTCAGCTGCATTGTTTGTATGGATTGTCGACAACACCAAGTGTCATGTCAAAGATGCTTCTATCGCTATATCAACAGTTTCTTTGTCCCTCATTTCTCATACCATTATTATATCTGGGTCTTGTCTAAGAGCTGTCCTTAATCAATTTGCAAATGTGTATCAAATATCTGGTTTTACCTGAGATTGACTTATTCAATCAACTTGATTTTCAACAGGATCTTCTAGTGTCATTATATTAACTCATATTTTATTCAATCTAGTCAAAGCTGAGTATAGTGTTGTAGATTTACCTGATCAAGTTGGTCATGATGTAAGAATAATACCATTTGGTAAAGATATGGCTTTTTTTATTAATTCAAAGTTTCTTCACTCTATTCATAAATCATTTAACGATGGAATTGTTTTACTTTTATCAACAATTCTCATTACAACTTTTTCTCAGTGTACTGTTGGTAAAGTAGAAACTCTCAGATCTAAAGCTTTTGTTTCTATAGTAGTACTAATTCTACCATCTTGAGGAATACGAGATTCATCTATTTTTAAATCTGACATTATTTTAAATCTAGCAACAATTCAACTGTGAAGAAAGTTTTGATACTCAAGTATTTCTCTTAACTCTCAATCTAATCTATATCTTAATCTAACATATGAAGTAAGTGGTTCTATATGTATATCTGAAGACTCTCAAAGAACTGCGGCTAATATAATATAGTCGCATATTTCTTGTATATTGTCTCATTTATAAGCTAAGTCTTTTAGCTTAGTAACCACTTCTTTATAAGTCATATTTATTTTTTTAATTTATTATATATAGGTGTTATTACTTCTTCTATAACTATAGATCTTTTATATAATTCTTCCAACTTGTCTTTTATTTTAAGTTCTTTTCTTATATTTAAAACTTCTTTATTTAATTCTTTTAATGTATTATTATCCTTTTTTAAGTTAATAACTTCTACTGCATTTAAATTTGTTTTCTTTAATTCTAGATTAACAAGTCCTTGTACTTCTTTATGTTTATTTAAAACATTTGTTATAAACTCTTCTATTTTATATGTAGGTTGTCATTTTACATAAAACTTTAAAATTACATTTATTTCAAAATTATCATTTCATTGAGTTTTTATTATAAAATCTTTTAGGTCTTTTGTTTTTCTTGATATATAAGATGAATCTATATAGTTTTTCATTGAAATTCTATCTATATCTACTATTTGTTTTTCAAATATATTATAGTCTCTAGAATATCTATCCCCTTCTAATACTTTTTTGATTCAATTTTTAGATAAAAATGAATCATCTGTATTTAAATAGATATCACTACCTTCAACTGATATATTTCATACATTTTCAATAAAGTATAAAAATTCTATAATTCCTCTTTTAGTTCAAATTAAAGTAAGATTTAATGGTATATAAAAAATATTTGAATCTAAAGATTCTCAAGTTGAGAAATCTTTTAATAAAACTACTTTTCAAATTCATATAGAACTATTTGTTGATAAGTTAAAACTTTCTAGTATAGATTCTACATAATTTACAAACTTATAATCTGTTAAAACATTGTCTTCTCATAAGTCAACAGCATTTTCTGAATAAGAAGGTAATACTTCCCTAATTCTTGATATATTTTTTGCTACTTTTTCTTTATTTTCTTCACTATTAAGACTTAATTGTTTTGTTTCTAAAAAGTCTTTATAAGAAGCACTTGTTGTATTTACTAAATTATCACTGTAAAAATCCGTTGTCATATTTTTCAATATTTCACTAACTACTCTGTTTGAATCTCAAGAATCTGTTAAAACTCTAAATTCTGTGAAACTTATTCATGATTTATCTACTCTTTGAATAGTATTATATAAATTTCTAGTTGTTTCCTTTTTGGCTTCTATTTCAGTTATTCTAGGAAAAATATTACTAACTACAAACAATACTAACAAAATAGTTAATATAAAGTAAAAAGTAAAATGTATAATTATTCCGTTTTCTTCCCTTTTTGATCTGTTCATAATTATTTTAGGTTATATTTTAATTTTAAATTAAAAACTGTTTTATTGGTAAAGTCTATTTTTCATCAGATTATTTTTTCTGATTTAAATACTTTTTGTCTATCTATTATTGTAAATACGTCCGATTTTTTCTCTATAAAATTTAAAAAACTATTAGCTATCGATAAACTTGTTCCTTTTACGTTTGTATTAGCTGAACCATCAAATCATCTAAGTCCTTTTTCATATCAAGCTGAATATGCTGTACAATTCATTGTTAACACTTCTTTTTGAGAATCAATTATTATAGAATCACACTGTATTTTTTGTTTATCTAAGCTATCAAAATCATTTTTTAGATCATCAAATTTATTCATAATATCTAAAACCTTTAATTTATCTTCAGATTTATTTGCTAAAAATAAAACCTCTTTTGTTTTAGTAAAGTTTTCTATTTCATATAATCTTTCCAAAATATGCAATATACTACTTTTTTGAGACTCTTTTAAAGAATTTAGTTTATTTGTATAGTCAACTTGTAAAGATGATATAGAAGAACAAAATGGTGAAACATTTTCTATATCACTTAAAAACACTGGACATATAGGATCTAAAATATTTGAATTTTTAAAGTTTTCATCATTTTGTATGTAAATATACAAGAAAAGAGTTGATGCAACTGCTATTCAAAATAAAAAGATTGTTTGAAAAAAAGATCAAGCTTTTGAAATATAGAAAAACAAATCTCTATTGCTTTCCTTTTTAATTTTGTTTACTTCTTCAACTAAACTTGAATCATCACTAAAATCATCAAATATATTTGATGTTTCTATTTCAGGATTTATTTCCTTGTTTTTTTCAGCCATAAGGTATATATAATAAAATAACTGATTTAATATTATCATATATTTTTCAAAAAAACAAAAAAATAGCCTATAAAGTTATTAAATATCTTTATAAACTATTTTCTAGTACCTCTAAAAGGCTTTGATTTCTTCATTTCTTTATGTTTATATTCTTTGGGAATGCATCAAAGAATTTTTCTCACCAAGCAGTAGAAATTATTCTATTATCAAGTAAAATTACTAATCCCCTATCTTTTTTTGTTCTAATTAACCTTCAAAATCACTGTTTTAACTTAATAATAGCTTTTGGTATAGAGTATTCTTTAAAAGAATCTTCAAAAAATACACTTCTAGCTTGAAATATAGGATCTGTTGGTACTGAAAAAGGAAACTTATGAATAACTAGGTATTTTATATCGTCTCAAGGAATATCCACTCACTCCCAGAAACTATCTGTTCAAAGCAGTATTGAGTTTTTTGGACTATTCAAAAAAGAACTTATTAGTTTTATTTTACTTCAAGCTATTCATTGAGCATATAAAGATATTCCCTCTTTTTTTAAATCATTATTCAAAGATGTATATATTTCCCTAATTACAGCAAAACTTGTAAGTAGTGTTAAAACCTTTCATTTCACTATAGAAAAAAATCTTCACAAAAACTTCACATTTGTATCCAGGTTATTTTTTATATGTCATAAATCTGTTGGTATAAAAAGTGTTGCTTGTTTTTTATAATCAAAATCACTTTCAAAAGAATAAAAACTAAAATTATCCAAAAATAGTAATTTTTTAAAATAATCAAATTTTCAATTTATTTGAAGAGTTGCTGAAGTTAAAATACAAGAGCTTAATTTATCCCATAAATTCTTTTGTAAATATTCTCAAGGGTTTAATAAAGTATATTCAAAGCTAAGTCAACTATTATCATTTAAGCTTATTATTTTTATATATGTAGACTCCGCTTTTTTGTCTAACATTATTTTAATAGTGTCTATATATCACTGAAACAAAGCTATTTCTTTAGAAAAATCATATTCTTTTTCTATTGATAAAATGTCTATTATGTTTACAAATCATAAATTTACTTTTTGTAATATATTTTCATAATCAATATCTGAAAAAAAATCTTTTTTTAAAAGCACTGTTTTAAATAAACTATCTGCATTTGTATTTCTACTTACATAATTAAAACAATAATCATCTAATAATTCTAATCTAGATATAATATCCCCTTTTAGTTTTAAAAAGTTTATTTTTTTAGCTTCTATTTTTGACAAAATCTTTTCTGTTAATTCAAATGTGTCTACTAAACTAGTTAAACTATATTTTTGTTTTAAGGAATCTGTAACAGAATCTTCTATATTATGTCACTCATCTATAACTAAATTATTTAGTTTTGTCAGTATTGGTGTTTTTGTGTTTATATCAGAAAATAATAAACTATGATTTATAATTATTATATTTGAACTTTCTAGTCTTTGTCTAGCTTTGTATAAATATTCATACTTTTTATAAAGATTTTTATCACTGAGCGCTCAAAAACTATCAGCATTAATAATTCTTAAAAAAGAAAACTCCTGTCAAAAATAATTAAGTTCATCTAGTTCTCAATATTTTGTTTCAAAAATCCATAAAAGTATTTTGGATAAAAATCAAACTTTTGTATATGTAAAATCTTCTATCCAAAATTCATCGAAAAAAGATTTAACACTCAAATAATTTCTTTTTCATTTTAATTTTGTATAATTAAATTTTATATTTAAGTTTTCTTTTAAATAATTTAAATCTTTGGAATATAGTTGATCTTGAAGTGTTTTTGTTTTTGTTGATATAAAAATTTTCTCTCAAGTTTTTACTGAATGTATAATAGAAGGAATTAAATATGCAAAACTTTTTCATAGTCATGTTGGGGCTTCTATAACTGTCTTTTTTGAATTATTAAAAGAGTCCATTACCATGTTTGTCATCTTTAATTGATTCTCTCTTTTCTCTACTTTATCAATAGAATCAAAGATATTGGACATGTTGTCATTTTTTATATTTGTGTCTATTACTATTTGTCTATTATTGTCTAACTCTCAAATTTTATCTAATATTTTTTTCTCAAAATCATTGAATTTCAAATTTGAATCTATATTCAAAAAAAGGAAATCTCTTAAGTATTCTATATTTTTATCTTCTGATTTATTAAATATATAATAAAGCAGATGTTTTTTTTCTTTAGTTAATTTATTAAACTTCCCTTTTAATTTTTCAAATAATCTTATAGTTGCTTTAACATCATTTAATGCTCTGTGAGCTCAAGAAAATCAAATTCAAAAAGAGTTACTAAGCATCTCCAAATTTAAAGAGACTTCTTTAAAACATAAAATATTAGAAATAAAAAAAGTGTCTATAATTATATTATTTTTTACATCTAATCATTCCCTAAACAAAAAATCTACATCAAAACTTACATTGTGTCATAAAATAGGTAAATCTCATATAAAATCTGATAACTCCTGTTTTATATCTCCAAACTTAGGCGCTCATAAAACATCCTCATTTTTTATATTAGTTATATTTGATATAATATCTGGGATATCTGTTTCTGGATCAATTAAAGAATTATATGTGTCTATTATCTCAAATGTTTTCTCATCAAACTTTACAGCAGCTATTTCTATAATCTTATCATTATATTTATCTAGCCCTGTAGTTTCTAAATCAAAGCAAATTATCATATTTTTTAAAATAAATCTTGAATAAAATATATACTTACATATAATATACTTAATAATAGCAATTAACAAAAACTAAAATGAAAAAAATAATATTCAATATATTATTTATAATTCTTTTTTTACTCCCTAGTATTGCGTTTTCAAACAACCAATACAATACGGAATCTAATGTAAAAAAAGCTATTTTAGTAGAAGATTATATTGTTAAACATAAAGAAAAAATAAAATGATTTATAATAAAATATAACCTATCAAGTAATAATAATCTAAATAATGATTTAAAAAAGTTAAATGAAGCAATAGAAGCATTACAAAAAATTCAAAATACAAATATAGAAAAAAGTATAGCTGAAAGTGTACTTAAATCTGTACTAGTAAGAATAAGAAATATAAACTATAGCCTAAAAGAAGAGTTAAAAAAAGGAAAAATTGAACATCAAAGAAATATAGACAAAAAACAGGCTATATACTCTACATTATGAGTCAAAATAGCAGACAAAATTGACAGTATTAATCTAAAAATAGCAAGTAAAATATTTAAAAATAAAGATGTTTTATCTTTAAGAGAATCTAATATAAAGAAAAATCTAATAAAACTAAATAATGAAAGTAAAAAATTAAGATATTTCTCTTACTACAGCTTCTCTTCTGAACAAGAAATAAAAAAAGCTTTTGTAAAAATACTTCAAAATATAAAAAATGAGGTTAATGTAATGAAAAGTACCTTAAAATAAAACTAGAAGCAATATGCTTCTAGTTTTATTTTTTTATATTTAGAATTTTAAATAATCAATCTAGTTCCCTCTTTGTTAAGTGTTTATACTCTCACTCTGAAAGTTTTCATAATAATATATTTTCTATTCTAATTCTTTTTAATTTTTTTACTCTAGATCAAACTTTTTCAACCATTCTTCTTATTTGTCTATTTCTTCATTCTGTTATTGTTATACTAAATCTTCATGATGATATTCTTTTTATTATAGCTTCTTTTGTATAGCTTCATAATATAAATAAACCTTTTCTCATAGAATCTAGTTGTTTATCATTTATAGATCAAAATGTTTCAACTATATATTCTTTTGAGTGTTCATATCTAGGATGCATTAAAAAATTAGCTAGTCTTCCGTCATTTGTCATAAGTATTAATCCTGTAGTTTCCTTATCAAGTCTTCATATAGGAAAAACTCTTTTGTCTACATCCATTAGATCAACTATATTATTTCATTTTTCCTGAGCACAAGTTGTTTCAACTCACCTAGGTTTATTTAACTTATAATAGACAAGTTTTTTTTGTTCTTGTATTGCTTTATTTAAAAGCTCTACCTTGTCTGTTTTTGGACATATAGACTCCCCTATTTTGGCAACTTGTCCATTTACTTTTACAAGTCATCTTTCTATATATTCTTCAGCTTTTCTACGAGAACATATTCATGCTTGTGACATATATTTTTGTATTCTTATTTTCTCCATTATCTAGTAAGACTATTTATAAAATGATTAACTGCTCTCATATATATTTCTCATCAAAAAACAGGATTTTGTTTTTTTGAACAATTCCAGCTATTAGAAATATTTGTTTTATTAACATCTATATCACTAGCATAACAAATTAAGCTATCTTTACATGTTGCTAATTTACCTATAGAGTTATATATGTCTGTATTATTTTTTCATGCATATCTCGAACATATAGAGTCAAAGAAAAACACATATCATAAATAATATATAGTATTAAATAATACAAATACAACTATAAATATTTCAAAAGCTTTTTTCATAAGATATAATAGTTAGTTTTTAATAATTCTTATTTCAGGTACTAAATCAATATTATATTGTTTTTTTACCTGTTTTTGTGCTAAATTTATAAGATTTAACATATCTTTGTAATGAGCTGTTCAATCATTCATTAAAAAGTTTGCATGTAGCTCAGAAAAACATGCTCATCAAATATTTTTTCCTTTTAATCATATTTTTTCTATTAAACTACCAGCTGAGTTTTCCCTACTTGGATTTTTAAAAAAGCTTCAGCATGTATTTCATTTTGGTTGTTTCACTTCCCTAAATTCTATATTGTCTACATCAGAACTATATTTCTCGACAAGTTTTGATAAATCAAAGCTTGCTTTTATTATAAAATATTTAGATGTTTTTTTTATTATACTGTTTCTATAATTAAAATCCATGTCTTTTTTAAAAAAAGTTTTTATTTCTCAATTGTCTAAATCAAAAACCTCTGATTCTAAAAAGTTGTTTTCTGTTTCTAATCAGAAACATCAAGCATTTCCAAACACTGCTCATCAGATACTTCACGGTAATCATATAAATCTTTTCCATAACTTTTGTCCACTATTATATAAGCTTTCTGCTATAGTTGATATTTCTTCCCCACTATAAGATTCTAGTAATTTTGTATCCTTATTATATGTCCATCAAGTTAGACAATTTTTTATAACTATTCAATCAAAAACATCAAAAGCAAAAAGCATATTTGTTCATCATCAAACAAATAATACTTTTAAATCATTTTTATCTGCAAAATCTTGTATTTCTATAACCTTGTCTAAGTCTTGTCTAGAATGAATTTCAAAATAATACTTAGAAACAGCTTTGGTTCTATAGTTAGATAAGCTTGTTATGTCTTTGTCTTTTGTTAAATAACTTGGTATCATTTTTTATTTATTAATATATTTTGTTATAGCTTGTCATGTAAAGCTATCTTTACATTTTGATATATCTTTAATAGTTCATGATGCTATAATTTCTCATCATTTATCTCATCATTCTGGTCATATATCTATAATATGATCAGCGTTCATTATAACATCCATATTGTGCTCAATAACAAGTACAGAGTTTCATTTGTCTACTAATGAATGTAGGATTGTCAATAATTTGTCTACATCCTGAAAGTGTAGTCCTGTAGTAGGTTCATCAAGTATATAAAAGGTTTTTCATGTAGACCTTTTAGACAACTCTGTTGCCAATTTTATTCTTTGAGCTTCTCATCAAGACAATGTAACACTTGATTGTCAAAGTTTTATATAACCAAGTCAAACATCATCTAGTACTTTTAGTATTTTAACTATTTTAGGATGATTTGCAAAAAAATCTAATCATTCTTCAACAGTCATCTCAAGTACATCTGATATCGTTTTTCATTTATATCTAATTTGTAAAGTCTCACTATTATATCTTTTTCAATTACAAGACTCACATTCTACATAAACAGGGGGTAGAAAGTGCATTTCTATCTTTTTTACTCAATCTCAATCACACTCACTACATCTTCATTGTCTTGTGTTAAAACTAAACCTTCATGGAGCAAATCATCTTATTTGAGCCTCTTCGCTCATAGAAAAAACTTCTCTTATAGGAGTAAATACTCATGTATATGTAGCAGGATTACTTCTAGGGGTTTTTCATATAGGGGATTGATCTATAATAACAACCTTATCAAGGTTTTCTAATCAAGATATATTTTCAACATCTCATACATCTTTTTTAGCTCTATTAAGATTATTTGCTAGGTAATTAGCTAGTATATCATTAACTAAACTTGATTTTCAACTTCATGATACTCATGTTGTAACAACAAAGTTTGAAAGGGGAATAGATACATCTATATTTTTTAGATTGTTTTCTTTTGCTCATTTTATAGTTAATATCTTTCATTTTTTAACTAAGTCTGTAAAGTTTGGTCTTTTTGATCTTTCTATTATAACATTTCTAGTTCAATCTAAGTATGGTCATGTAATAGAGTTTTTATCTTGTATTATTTCTGTCATAGTTCACTCAGAAACAACTGTTCATCAGTGTATTCATGCTCAAGGTCATATATCTATAATATGGTCAGATTCTCTCATTATATCCTCATCATGCTCAACAACAATAAGAGTATTTCATATATCTCTTAGTTTTTTTAAATTATCTATAAGCATATCATTATCTCTTGGGTGAAGTCAAATAGATGGCTCATCTAAAACATAAATTATTCACTCTAACTTTGTTCAAATTTGTGTAGCTAATCTTATTCTTTGAGCTTCTCATCAAGATAATGTTCCAGCTTTTCTTGAAATTGTCATATATGTCAATCATACTCAAGCAAGGAATTCAAGCCTTTCTTTAATATTTTTTAAGACTTTTTTAGTCAGTTTTTCTTGAGATTTTGTCAATTTTAAGTTTTGTGCAAATTTTAATGATTCTGTCACACTATAGTTAGATAATTCTCATATATTTAATCATTTTAATCTTACACTTAAGCTTTCTTTGTTTAATCTATGCCCATCACACTCATGACACTGCATATCTACAACATAATCATCATAAATTCATTTTTCTCATCATCAATCAAAATATCTTCTTGTAAGACTATTAACAACTCATTCAAACCTTGAATTATAGGTGTTTCTGGTTCATTGTTCATTTACAAAACTTACATTATATTTAATATCTCATGTTCAATAGAGTACTATGTCTTTTTCTTTCTTTGAAAGCAGGGAATAGTTAGTATTTAAGTCTATATTATATTTTTTTCAAACCTCTCTTATTAATTCTAAAAAATAGTCTCATCAGTAACCTGGAGCTATAACAACTCATTCAAGTAATGTTAAATTAGGGTTTATTATTTTTTCTTCTAAAAATACTTTTTTAACTCATAATCAATGACATCATTCGCAAGCTCAAGCATGTGAATTAAAAGAAAAACTAGATATATTTAGTTCTTTTGGCACATGTCCACAATTAGAACACACAAAAACGTTTGAAAAGTCTTTTTTTTCTTTTCATAAAACTTCTATTAATAATTGTCAATTTCATACTTTATATGCCAACTCTATAGAATCTTTTAATCTTTTTATATCTGGTGAATCAGGGTTTTTGTAATCTTTTTTAACAAGCCTATCAATAACTATATAACAATTTGTTAAATTTTTTTCTTCTAAATTATCGTTTACAGTATATGTCTTATCTCAAATTGAAAACCTAATAAAACCAAGCTCTAGTACTTGTTTTTTTAATTTTTCAAAATCTTCAAAATCTCAAGAAATAGGGGATTTTAGTATATATTTTTCATTTTCGTCTAAACTAGACAGGTAGTCTATAATGTCTAATATAGAGTCTTTTTTTACTACTGTATCACATTTTACACACCTTCTTTCTCATATATTTAAATAAAGAAGCTTATAGTAGTCATATATTTCTGTTATAGTTCAAACTGTTGATCTAGGGTTTTTGCTAGTTGTTTTTTGATCTATTGAAATAGTAGGAGACAATCAATTTATTTCTGATACATCAGCTTCTTCTTTCATTCATCAAATAAACATACGCGCATAACTAGACAAACTTTCCAAGTATTTTTGTTGTCAAACATTATAAATGGTATTAAAAGCCAGGGAAGACTTTCAACTACCAGATACTCAAGTAATAACTGTCATTTTATTTTTAGGAATCTTTACATTTACATTTTTTAGGTTATGAGTTTTTGCTCAAACAACTTCTAAATATTTTGACATAACACATGTTTTATAAAATAATTTCATCATCTTATTTTACTCAAAAAAAAATATATTCAAATTATTTTTGAATATATTGTAATTCTTTACTTAATAATAACAAATCATCTTTGATTTGAGGCAATACTTCTTTTGTAATTATTTCTTTTATTTTTCATATAGAAGACATTATATTTTCTCAACTATTAAATATAGCACTAATTTTTGGTATTAATGGCTCTATTATACTAGGAATCTTATTTTTTAAAATATTAACTACTCAAGATTCTTGGCTTTTTAAAAAAGCTTTTAATAAACTTCATCATACTCAAGTATAAATATTTAATCATAATCATATTACTCAAAAACTAGCTTGTATTGCAGCATCATAATTATTAACATTATTTCAAGAAATATCAGCTCAATTTATATATTTATAAGAACCATATCATATATCAATACAATCTCATGCAAATGGTATAAATGAAGCAACTAATAATCCTTGCTCAAGAACCTGCTCTTTTTCATTCCTTGATATAAAATCTGTTGCACGTAACCTATTTAAATCATTTAATACTGAACTAATACTTATTTCTGAAAAATTAATATCTCAAATTTTTTTCAAACAACATTTGTAACTAATCATAATACTCTAGATACAAAGTTTTCTACATTAAAATTATCTTCATTTATTTCTTTAGATAAAGATTCTTTAAAAACTTTTAAAACATCTCTATAAACAACAATATTATTAATATTTTCATTAATCTCTCTTATAAACACTCAATAAACAGATAACAATTTTTCCTTTTCTGATTGAGATATATCTAAATTTTCTATTTCTTGAATTATAGAGTTTTTTATTAAATTAGACTCTCTATCATTAGAATAACTTAAAACAGCTTCAGGTAAATCAAATCAATAAACCTTAAGTTTTTTTCATTTATCAAGTAAAAATTCTTTTCTCTCTTTTAGGTTTGATTTTAAAAAACTATTTATATATATAATTTTTTGTGTTACCTCAGGTTAATACATAGAAATTAATTCTCATATACTTTTTTTTCATATATCTCTTATTTTGTTTACCACATCTCTGTTTTGTAAATCATTATATAGTTTTGGTCAATATATTAAAAACTCTTTTAGATGATCAGAGTGTTCAAAAAATGGAGCAAATATTCATTTAATTGCTTTTGTGTTTTGACTAGAATCGATTGAATTATAATCTACACCCCTACCACTCATATTCATGATATATTCATATATTTCTTCTTTGGTCATTCATGATACTTCATCATTAAAATCTCTATTATACTCATCTGGTATTGCAAAAATAGGGTATCCTGTATTTTTATCAGAACGGCTATAATACAAACTAGATTTTAATACTAATAATAAATCATCTGTTGTATTTTGTGGATAAATTGTATCAAAAAACTCATTTATATTTCTTAATCTAATAACTCATTCTTGATATTCTGGTAAAGTGTCTAAAAATAAAAATAGTTTTTCCAATGTTTGTTCTCTTACTTCAGGATCTTGTTCAGAATTTAATTGCTCTTGTATATTATTTATAAGCCCATTTAAAAGCTCTTGATCAAAAGTATCATCTTCACTTCATTCAAGTAGCTTTTTTTCTTGTAAATCGTCTATTTGAGAGTTTAATTCCTCCATTTATAAATTATTTAATTCTAAAAGTAGTTTTTTTACATCTTTTTTTTCATTATCTTTTTTTTCAATTATCTTTAATTTTTCTTTTTTTAATTTTTGACTTATTTGTTTTAATAAATCAGGGGAGATTTGTGATAATATATTTTTTTCTTCTTGTAAAAAATTTAATATTTTTTGCTTTTTAGAACTACTAAATAATAAGAAATTATTTAATATATAATTCCTTTGATTATTATTTAATAATATACTTTTTTCTATTAAGTTTTTTAATTCCAAAGTTTCCATAAAAATATACTAAAATATTATTACTAATATAATATCATATTTTTTAATCTGATGCAACAACTAATCATATAACTTTTTTTGCTCAGTTTTTCTTTAAAACTTTTGCTATTTCATTTATAGTTGTTCATGTGGAAACAATATCATCTACTATAATAAATGTTTTATTGTCAATTTTGTCGAGTTTGTTTTTGTTTATTTTAAAGGCTTTTTCTAAGTTTTTAATTCTTTGAGACTTTGAAAGCTTTGATTGTTGTCTAGTTGTCTTTGTTTTTTTAATTAAACCTTTACTTATATTTATTTTTGTATTTTTTGATATACTAGAAGTTAACAATTCTGAATGATTGTATCATTTTTCTAACTTTTTTAAAAAACTCATAGGAGGATATATTAAAATATAATCATTGGTATTTTTATATATTTCATTTTCAAAAAATAGTTCAGATAAATAATATCAAAAATCCTCAGATATATCTTTTAGTTTATAAAACTTTAAATCTTTGATTAATTTTTTTATATGTTTGTTTTTATAATGTGACATTATTATAATTTTATCATAACTTACTTCTTTTAGACAATTGTTATGGACTTCAAAATTATTAGTTTTACCTTTACATACATAACAAACATCTTCAAAAGCTTCTATTTTAGACAAACATTCTGGACACAAAAAGCGTCACTCTTTATTACAAGAATAACACTTTTTAGGAGCTAATATATCTTTTAAAAATCTAAACATTTTATTTAAGTTTTTGTAAAATACTACTTATTGAATCAACTCAAAATCAAGTCATTCATTTATTAATTAATCAATAAGGTTCAAAAGAATTTATTGCTGCTCAAGCAATATCAAGATGAGTATATTTTTCTCAATTTAAAACAAAATTAGCTAAAAATGCTGCTCACATACTTGATCAAGCATAAATTCATCTATTTAGATTTTCTAAATCAGCTATTTTTGATTTTGTTTTTTCTATAAAATAATTGTCATAAGGAAGTTCTATATATTTTTCAAAGTTATTTTTAGAATAATCTATAAAGTTTTTAATTAAAGCTTTGTCGTTTCACATAATTCAAGCATATCTAAATCATAAAGCAACCATTACTACTCAAGTCAAAGTAGCAACTGTCATTATTTTATCTAATTTATAATTTTTTGATATATAACTAACTCCATCAGCCAAAACAAGTCTTCCTTCAGCATCTGTATGTATAATATCAACTGTTTTTCAAGAATATGATTTTATTATATCAGAAGGTTTGTAAGATTCTCATGATATATGATTTTCTGCCAAAACTAAACAAGCAACAATATTAATATTTAAATCTTTATTGTCTAATTCTTTCATTGTAGCAAAAACATTAGCTGCTCAACACATGTCTCATTTCATTTCATACATATGATCTCATGGTTTTACTTGTATTCATCATGTATCATAAGTAATTCATTTTCAAACTATTCAAACAGTGGGGAAGTCTTTGTTTATAATTCTTTCAAATATAACCATATATGGCCCCTTAGAACTTCATTTTCAAACATTATGAAGTAATCCTAGTCATTTTTTTTCTATTTGCTTAGAATTCAAAATTTTAAGTTTTGTGTTTTTAAACTTTGTCTTTTTTATTAATTTAGCAAAACTCTCTGGATATAAATCACTTGAAGGTGTTTCTCATAAGTCTCTAGCTAATATTATATTTTCCAAAGTTTCTAACCT
Organism: uncultured Candidatus Peribacteria bacterium; assembly: GCA_964344155.1. GTDB lineage: Bacteria > Patescibacteriota > Gracilibacteria > BD1-5 > UBA6164 > UBA6164. Next base: position 72,285 of record CAYFMG010000004.1, read on the forward strand.
ATTTTTAACAAGTTTTTTATTCTCATTGTTAATAAGTATATTAATCTCTTGTTTTTTCTTTTTTGTTTTATAATTTTCAAAACTATATCTAGAAAGTAGGGCAGTATCCATTATAGTTTCTATGTTTTTCTCATTATTTGATAATAATGTTAGTTTATCTGATAGTTTAGGGAATTCTGATCATAAAAACTCTATTAATGTTTGTTTTTCTTTAGGGTTAAAAAACAAAATAATTAAATTTTCATAGCTTTTTGTTCATAAAAAAAATGAAAATTTTGTATTTTTTCAAGCTTTTATAATCTCTGTTATTTTTTCAGTAATCTTTTTTTCTAGTTTTAGTTTTTTTAATAAATTTATATCTGTTGTTTTTTCAACTAAAAATACTAAATTAGAATCTTTTATATCTGTTATGTGAGTTTTTATTTTTAGCATATTTTTATAATTTATAAAATAATATAGTTATATATATAACTATAATAACAATAAAGACAAATTATAAAGTAAAAATATTGTTAAAACAATAGATACAAACAAAGAAATATAGTTTATATATTTTTTATGAACTATTATATTAAAAATAATATTAAAAAGCAGTATTAATGCTGAGACAAGAGTTATTTCGTTTTTTATAATAAAAAATATAAAATAAACTGAAACGATATAATTTAATATAAGTCATACATATCTCATTTTAATTTTATATTTATTTAGAGACTCTATTTTTGAAATATGATTAAAAAGAAGATCTGATAAAATAAAAAGAACAACAAAGATAATAGTTATTTTATCTATTTGAGAAAACAATATTAATCATATAAGTATTATATAAAATACTGAGTAATTTATTTGTTTTTTATATTTTTTAAAATTAAAACTTTTTTTATTTGTTTTTACAGTTTTTTCTTCTTTTATTTTTTTCTTTTGTGTTTTTATAACAGAAAAAATATAAATAAAAACTAGTCAAATAACAAAAAATGTAAAACTTTCAATTAATAAGTTTCAACTTAAAGACTGAATATTGACAGCCTCAATATTGTCTACAACCACTTGTCATGTTCATGTGTTTTGCTCTTGTTTAACAATACCTAAGTCAAATATATTTGTTCACTCAGACGCTATATTAAAAGCATAAAATATAGCAGCAAATACTAAAGAAACAAAAAAGAGTAGAAATCTCATAATATAAAAATTAAAAGTTAACTACTCAGAATATAACAATAAAAAACAAAATTACAAAATTTAAAATAATTAGAAGTGTATTTCTTGAAAAATATAATAATATATAAACAAACAACAATAGGGTAAAATAAAAGATTCACTCGTAATTTATATCTTTTATATTATAATAATAATTTATATTTAAAAATAATATAAAGACTAATGTATATATTAATATAATTACAAATAAATATAGTCTTATATTTTCTATTGCAACTAAAATATAATCAAATATTTTATTAAATCATTTTTTTATAGATGTATAAGAAAAATTAAAACCTCATTCTCTTGCTTTAAGTATAACAATATTTTGCTTTATAACCCTTCTTTTTATAAAAAGATTTCTTCTTTTTTCTCTTTTAAAAGGTAATAAAAATAAGTTTTTTAATATTTCTATATTATTTTCTTGTAATTTATTTTTATATCTTTTTAAAAATAATGCATTTTTTATATAAGAGTGTGAATGTTTATCTATTTCTTCTTTTTTCTCTTTTTTGAAAGATAAAAAATATGTATTTAGTTTTTCAAAAAAACTATTTATCAAAAATCATACATCTTTATGTTTTTCAACAAAAACTTCTTTTGATCAAATCTTTTTTAATAAAGAGTTTGTTTCTTTTAGTAATAATTTACCTTTTTCTTCATGTTTTTTTTCTACTTCTTCTAGCTCTATTCTTCAAATTTTTAATAATGCTAGTTCTCAGATTTCCTTTAATTTAGATAAATTTGTAGATTTTTTTAATTTTATTATAGAATTATAGACATTTTTTAATTTTTCTTTAGATTCTGGGTCTAATTCTATAGATGATTGTCATGTTATTAGGTTTTGTAGTTTTTCTAAAACAAAATCAAGTAACTTATATGTTTCTTCTAATTCTTTTTTTAAATAAAAACTATCTAACTCTTTATCTTTGTTTGTTTCTTTCTCTTTTTTTAACTCTTTTTCTTCTTCTTTTTTATATAAAATATTATATTCTTCCTTTAGATCTCTCATTATTAACTCTTTTTCCTCTTCAGTTGCATTTATATCTTTTTGAGAAAAAAGTCCTTTTACATCATAATCTAGATTTTTTCTTAATTTTACATATGTTTTAAATATATCATCTCAAACTATTTTTCAATTTTTTAATTCTCATTCTTTTGTATATGCTGAGAAAATAAAAATATTTCCTAATTCTCTTTTTTGTGTATTTTCTTCAATACTTAAAATAGAGTATCATTCTTTATGAACTCTTTCTCTAGCTTGTTTTTCTGTTTCAGATTTGAAAACTATTGTATATTTTTTACCATTTTTAGAAACGGCTAATTTATAATTTTTCATAGTTTTTTTAAATAAAGCTTATTTTTTAAGTATTAGAATCTAAAATATATTTTAAATCTTCTATTCTAGATTTATCTGTATTTACATAAGTATCAACAAAATCTGTTAATCTTCATAAATCCTCTAAATGTTCTAGGTTTTGATCTATGTTATTACTATTTTCTAATTTTTCTAATCTAGACATTTTTTATATATTATTAATTAAAAATGAAAAAGAATTAATTTCTCTTTGTTTATCTTTTGCTTCCTTTTTTCTTAATCAAGTTATTCTTGAAAAATTTTGTTTATTTATATTATCAAGTTCCTGATATTCTATTTGTTTAACAAAATTACTTAGACTTATATATAGTTTTTCTAATCATTTAGAATCTAATACTAATATAGTTTCTAAGTATAAGTTTTTTTGTTCTTCAGAAATATTTAAAGAAATAATTATTAGTTTAATAATCTTTCTTTTTTTTGTAATTTCTTTTTGTTTTTTTAAAAAATCAAAAATCATATTTATTTTTAGATATTATATATAATAGTATTTTATCATATATTTTTATTTAAATCAAAAATTTTAAGTTTTATAACATTGTTTTCTATATATATGTTATTATATTTATTTATATAAGTATATTATTATTAATAATAAGCTTTGTTAAAATTGAGTTTTCTTTATTTTAAGGGAATCTAAAAAATTAAATTTTTTTACTTTTTAAAAAACTTAATTTTATACTCTATTTTAAGGGATAAAAAATTTTTAACATTTTTTTTACCTATATAAAAAAAAATTATTGACTTGTCTTTTTTTCATAAAATCTTATATTAAAAAATGTTAACTTTTATTTGTAAAAAATTTATATAAAAATGAATAAGTTAAAAAAGAAAAAAAATTATTTACTTTTTTTTATAATCTTTTTAACAAGTTTCTTATTATGAGTTAGTTTTTCCTTTATTATAGGACAAAAAACAACCTTAGAAATGTTAAAAAATAATAATAAGTCTGATTTAATATCTATTTTATCCCAAGATGATTTAGACCTAACTAAATTTTGGGAAGTATATAGTCTAATAAAAGCTCATAATTATTGATCTGATTGAATAAATAAAGAAGATTTAGTTAATTCTGCTATTAAATGACTTGTTGAGTGATTGTGAGATAAGCATAGTGAATATATGACAAAAGAGGAGACTAGTAAATTTAATCAAGCTTTATCTTGAGATTTTGAATGAATATGAGCGGTTGTTGAAAAAAATCCTATGTGAGTTTTTATAGATAGAATTATAAAATGATCTCCAGCTAAAAAATTTGGATTAAGATTATGAGATATTATAACAAAAGCTAATGGTGAAAAACTAGCTGACCTAGATTTATTTGATTCTGTAAATAAAATAAAATGACCAGCATGAACAAAAGTATTATTAGAAGTTATTAGAGCTTGAGAAAGAAATGTGCTTGAAATAGAGGTTATTAGAGATAAAATTAAAATACCATCAGTTGATTCAAGACTACTAGAAGACGGTGAAACAGCATATATAGCATTAAATATGTTTTGAGATGATACATCTTTTGAATTTGAAAATGCTTTAAGAAAATATATGAATACAAAAGGTATAATTATAGATCTAAGAGATAATTGATGATGATATTTACAATCAGCAGTAGCAATATTAAGTAACTTGGTAGAAGACGATAAAACATTAGTTGTTACAAAATACAAGGAATTATTTTCAAATATAGCTTATCCTTCTATAAATAATTGAAATATTTATAGCTGAAAAATTGTTATTTTGATTAATGAAAATTCAGCATCAGCTTCAGAAATAACAGCTTGAACTTTGAGAGATTACAAAAAAGCTATACTTGTTTGAAAAAAATCATACGGTAAGTGATCGGTTCAAAAACCTTTTAGACTTAGTGACGGTAGTATGGTAAAATTAACAATAGCAAAATGGTTTACACCTGAAGATATAAATATAGATAAAGAATGAATAGAACCTGATATAAAAGTAGACTTTGAAAAACAAGACTATACACCAGAACCATGAAAAGAAGAAGAATTTGAACTTTATGATAGACAACTAGAGGAAGCTAAAAAAGTTTTAAAAACATTTATAGAAAATGGGGCTTACAAACTTAGTATAGAAAAATATAAAAGCAGCAATTAATGCTTTTTAACAAAAAAAGTTAGATTATCTAGCTTTTTTTTTAATTTTAAGTATAAAGAAATATATATTAATAATGTAACTTTTAAACAACTATGTTAGAACAAAATGATAAAAAAATATTTGATTTAATAAATAAAGAAGAATATAGACAAGAAACAGAAATAGAACTAATAGCTTCTGAAAATTATGCATCTATGGATGTAATGGAAGCTGCTTGAAGTATATTAACAAATAAGTATTCTGAAGGATATCCTGGTAGAAGATACTATGCTGGTCAAGAATATATTGATATGATAGAAAATACAGCTATAGATAGAGCTAAAAAACTATTTTGAGCAGAATATGTAAATGTTCAACCTCTTTCATGAAGCCCTGCAAATCTAGCGGTTTATTTATGATTATTAAATCCTTGAGATAAAGTTTTATGACTTAGTCTAGATCAGTGAGGTCATCTAAGTCATGGTCATCCACTAAATTTTTCAGGTTTATTATATGATATAATTCCATATACTTTAGATAAGCAAACAGGAATAATTGATATGGATGAAGTAGAAAAGTTAGCTATAGAAAATAAACCAAAAATGATTTTAGCATGATTTTCAGCTTATCCTAGAAACTTGGACTGGAAAAGATTTAGAGAAATAGCTGATAAAGTATGAGCTATTTTAATGGCTGATATAGCTCATATAGCATGACTTGTTGCTTGATGAGCTTTAGAAAACCCTGTACCTTACTGTGATGTTGTTACAACAACAACTCATAAAACATTAAGATGACCAAGATGAGCGATGATTATGTCTAAAGAAAAATATGCTAAAGATTTAGCTAGAGCAGTTTTTCCTTGAGTACAATGAGGACCACATGAAAATCTTATAGCAGCAAAAGCTGTTGCTTTCAAAGAAGCTTTACAACCAGAGTTTAAAACATATGTTAGACAAGTTATAGACAATGCTCAAACCTTAGCTTTAGAGTTAATAGACCATTGATTTACAATTACATCATGATGAACAGATAACCATTTAGTATTAATAGATGTTTATGGTAGTTTTTGAGTTACAGGTAAAGAGGCTGAAAAAGCATTAGAACAAGTATGATTATCAACAAATAAAAATATGATACCTTATGACCCTAGAAAACCTTTGGATCCATCTTGAATTAGAGTATGAACACCTGCAGCTACAACAAGATGAATGAAACAAGAAGAAATGAAAGTAATAGCTAGAGTTTTCAAAGAGGCTATTATTAATAAAGATGATGAAAATAAGTTAAAAGAATTAAAAAAAGAGATTTTAGAACTATGTAAAAAATTTCCTATTTATAAATAAAAGTAGACATTTTTTAGTAAATTGTCCAAAATGTCTACTAAAAAACTTGATTAATTAGCAAAAGTGATTATATTGTAGACAATTACTAATTAATTTAATGTCTATGTACAAATTAACAAGGCAAGAAGTTGCTGAAAAGTTAAATATTTCAACTCGTAGTGTTGATAGATATATAAAATCTTGAAAACTTAGATCAAAAAAAGAATGAAAGATTGTATATGTAAACGATGATGATGTTAATAATTTAATGTGAAACTCTGATGTAAAGCAAGAAGTAATTGTTGAGAATAAAGTAATAGATAAAGAACCTAAAACAAAATCTGTTGCTAAAAGTGGTGAAAATGTAGCTTGAACTCTTTGAGCTATATATAAAGACTTAAAAGAAGAATTACAAAAAAAAGATGAACTTATACAAACATTAGCTATGAGAGTAGGGAAATCAGAAGAAGTTGCAAAAAATTCAGTTTCGCTACTAGAATTTAAAAAATCTCAATATTTACTTGAAGAATCAAAAGATAGTTTATCTAAAGAAATTGAAAATATAGAAAAAGAAAAAATCAGACTAGAAGGGGAGTTGAAGTATGAGAAAAAGACAAATAATTTACTTACATCTTTTCTTATAATACTTCTTATTGCAGCAGTTGTTGTATGGTTTATACAAGTATAACTTGAAAAGTTTCTGTTTTTGAATAAAATACAGAAACTTTTTTTAGTCTCCATAGTTCAATGGATAGAATAAACCCCTCCTAAGGGTTAGATACTGGTTCGATTCCAGCTGGGGATACCATAATAAAAAAAGATAAAAAAACTTAACTAAAATAGTTAAGTTTTTTTATCTTTCATATTTATCTTTTAGTTCTATTAAACTAATATCAAAAACAACAGGTCTTCCATAAGGACAAGTTGAAGAGTAATCCATAACAGCATCATTTAAAAGCTTATTCATTTCAAATAAATTTAATTTATGTCAAAACTTAATAGCTGATCTACAAGCAGTATATGCCCATATTTTATTTTTTATTTCATCTAGGTTAGTAGATTTTGAAAAATTTTGTTTTCAAATATCTTCTATTATTCATAAAAAACCTCTCAAATATTTTCTTTTTTTATAAAATCAGGTATTGTATTTATTATAACAATACTTCAAGGCATTATTTCAAAATCAAATCACATTTCAGACAAAGTTTTAGAGTTTTGTTCAACAATGTCTATTTCTTTTGGGGTTAAAGATAAGCTTTCTCAAATAAGAAGTCATTGAGTATTATGTCCGTAATCTCACTTTACTAATTTTTCATATATGATTCTTTCCGCTAGAGCATGCTGATCTAAAAACTTTATTCAATCGTCAGTTTGTACTATTATATATGAATTATGAGCTTGTCATATTATTTTTCATAGGGGAGTATCGTGTAAATCGTTTGATTTTTCAAAAATATTATTATTTTCTGTCTCGTTGTCTAGAATAGCTTTAGAAAAATTGAGCGCACTATCGATTTTTGTTTGATTTGTACTAGCAGACTTATCCGAATATGGAGAATATGCCTTAAACTTTGTTCATGATCAAGTATATCATGTAGATGTACTATTTGTTTTTGGAGGAGTAAAACTAGGTTTATAAAAATTATCTTGTTTTATTTCAGTATCAGTTGAAACAAGACTTACTTTTTCTAGTTTTTCTTGCAAGGCATGATAAACTGATCTGAATATATTTTGTTCAGAAGCAAATCTTACTTCAAGTTTTCTAGGGTGGACATTTACATCAACTTGAGTTGGATCTATTTGTAGATTTAACACATAAGCAGGGAACATATTATGAGGAATAAATCTGTTATAAGCATCACTAATAGCTTTATATATTAAGCTTGATTTTATAACCCTTTTATTTACAAAAAGAGATTGTCTATTTTTATTAGGAAAGCTTACTTTTGGATCAGATATATATCAACTAATATTTATTCAATTTAAATCAAAATTTATATCTAAAAGATTTTCTGAAAAATCTTCTCAGTATATACTATAAATTCTTGTTTTTAAGTCTTCTTTTTCTGAGTACTTAAAAACTTGTTTTGAATCAGATACAAACTCAAAACCTATTTCAGGATACGATAGAGAAACTTCTTGTAAAAAAGATAGTATATGATTATATTCTGTTCTAGGTTTTTTAAGATAATTAAGCCTAGCAGGGGTATTATAAAACAAGTTTTCAATTATTATTTTTGTACCTATCTCAGAAGCTGTCTCTGTTATTTTTTGGGTATCTCAACCAACAATTTTTAAACTAGATCAAAAATTGTCTACGATATTTCTAGTTATTATTTCCATATTTGATACAGATGAAATTGAGGCAACAGCTTCTCATCTAAATCAAAAAATCATTATATTATATAAATCATTTAGATTTTTTATTTTTGAGGTAGAGTATTTTTCTATAACTAAAGGTAGATCATCTTTTTCTATTCATTCTCAATTATCAGTTATTATTATTTTATCTATTCATCAGTTTTCTATTTCTATTTTTATATTATTTGCTTTTGCATCTATAGAGTTTTCTATTAACTCTTTTACAACGGAAATAGGTCTTTCTACCACTTCTCAAGCAGCTATTTGGTTTGCTAGGTTTTTATCAAGTTTTATAATTTTTGACATAGTTTTGTTAAAAAAATCTTAAATATATTTTATATTAATTTTACAAGAGATTTAAAAAAAGGCAAATAAAAAAGACTCTTAATTTTAAGAATCTTATTTCCCACTAATTATTTCTGAAATTTTTTGTTTAACCATGTCTGGTATACTAGAATATGCTTGAAACATCTTTTTTATTCTCTCATAAGTGTTTGCTAATTCAACTAGAGGCCACAATATCTTCATTACTCTCATAAGTATAAGAACAAGAAGAGTACCTATAATAGATGTAAACACTAAAAGTACACCATAAAACAAATCAATAATATTTATATAAATCATTTTTTGAAAGTTATTAGAATAAATTACATTTCATCTACTAGTTTATTTATATCCAAATCGAAAGATTTTACAAGTTTTAATATATTTTCACTTCAAGTTATAGTTTTTAAAACTTTTTCTTCCTCAAAAACTATCATACAAGGAAACTCTCAAACTTTGTAATCTGACATATTTATTCATTCAATTTTTGATATAGCCAATTTAGTATTTATATTTTGACTAAAAGCTTTTGCTGATATAACAGGGAACATATATAATGCATCTTTGAAGAATTTAGATCCTTGTTCAGCTATAATTACAATAGATTTATGTTTATATTGTTTTTCTTCTCAAGTTTCTTTATTTTTAAATGTAGTTGTTTTAGATTTTTCTATTAGTTTTAAAAAATCCTCTTTTTTAGAGATAGTAAAACTAGATTCGCTTAGTTTTTTTGCAGCTGAATCTATTAGTTTATTAGTATTTTCTAATGCTTTTTCTTTTAGTTTTTTGAAATCCATTTGTTTAGATTAATATATATTATAGTTTTATTTTAATATATTTTGCTTTTTTTTGCAAAAAAGTTTGACATATTTTCTTTTTTTTATATGATATGCGCAATTTCAAGAAAGAAATATTTATTTTTAAAACACAGATTATGACAAATAGTGAATTAATTAAAAAAGTTCAATGAGACTTTTTACAAGAAGGTAGAGAACAAATTAAAACTGGTATGGAAGTTGAAGTTTACCAAATAATTAAAGAAGGTAACAAAGAAAGAATTCAAAGATTCAAAGGTTTAGTTATTAAAACTGCTGGTAAATCAGAATTAGAAAAAACAATTACAGTTAGAAGAAAAGTTGGTGCTTTTGGTGTAGAAAAAGTATTTTCAGTTCACTCTTCAACTATACAAAAAATTGATATATTAAGACAATTTAAAGTTAGAAGAAAATCTATTAAATTTATCAGAGATCTTACAGGTAAAGCAGCTAGACTTAAAGAAGTTAGAAAATAAAATTAAGATAAATAAAAAAGAACACTTCATGTGTTCTTTTTTTGTCTTAAAAAAACTTGCAAATAGTAATAAAAACAATATATTAAAGTAGTATTACCACCCCCTAACCCCCTCCTTACTAAGGAGGGGGAATGAAACGAAGAGAAAGGGGGTGGTCTAAATTTATTACATAATTAAAAAATTATGAAAAAAATACACAAACAATGATTTACATTAGTAGAATTAATAGTTGTGATAAGTATCCTGATTATCTTGGGAACTATCGCATTTATATCAATGCAAAATTACAGTAAAAATTCAAGAGACTCAGTAAGAATCTCAGACATAAGTAGAATGAAAACAAGTTTGGAACTATATCAAATAGAATCATCAAGATATCCAGATCCAAATAATGCTGGAGCAGTTACATATAGTGGTACAACAGCATGGAGCCAATGAGACTTTGGACAAATAGCTTTCCAAAGTGTAGATAAACTAGATAAGCTACCAGTAGATCCATTAACAGAAGAAACATATGTATACTCAGTAATAAGTACAAAAAAGGAGTACCAACTATCATGAGTAATGGAAACAGATGAATATACTTCATTAAATACAACAGAACTAAATGCCAACAATGAGATATGAACACTAAGAGTATCATGAAACTATAACGGGGAAACAATCAAAGTACAAAGTGGAACAACAACATATGTACTAGCAGTCCCAACAATAATCTCAACAGAACCATGAGATTTAATGAACCTAGTAGCAAATGATAAACTAGCATTTGATGGTTACAAAAACCTACCACAAAAATACGCATGATGACATTTTAAACAAATCTGAGAGACACAAGCATTAAAACTAGTAAATGCAAGTGACTTAGAAGTATTTAGCTGAAACTTAAATGATTTAGCAACAGATACAACAAAACAACAAGCAATGCTAACAAAACTAAAAAATGCCTATGCTTGAACAGCTATCCAAAATACAACAAAGATAGCAAGACTAACAAACTTAAAACCAAGTGGTGCAAAAGCACAAGAAATAGTAACAAGAAAAGTAGTATACTGAAACAAAAAGAGTCTAACAAGTGACAGTGTAGCATTAGCAACAACAGCAGTTACCTATACATGATGTTTAGCAACAACACAAGATGGTCACAGTATACCACAACTATGACACTTAGCTACAAGTTCACAAACAAAGACATGATCTACAGTTATAACAAACTGATCAGAACAAGTAACAAATACATATAGATGTAATAATGGTAGC
>CAYFMG010000005.1:0-76586 GCA_964344155.1 uncultured Candidatus Peribacteria bacterium
TATCTAGTTTTTTCCTAGATATCTTTTTTGTCTTCTTCTTTTTTACTTTTTTTATTTTCTTCTTATTCTCTTTTACAACATTTGTCTTTTTTTCTACTACTTGTTTATTTGCATATATTGTGGGACTTCAAATTATTCCTACTATATATATACATAACAAAGAAAAACTACTAATTCACTTAATAATTTTTGTCATAAAATTAATGTTATAATATAAAAGGTGCTAGCAAAACCATTATACTGATGAGGCATTAAAAAACGCTTAAAATCAGAGACTTTTTTTGACTTTTTTTCTTCTTCTTTTATTTATTGGCTATTTTAAGGGAAATAAAAAACACTATTTTTTTATAAAATAGTGTTTTTTTATTAAAAATAGTGTTTTTTTTGTTAATATAATAAGATTTTTTCTAGCTCAAACTTAAAATCTTTATCCTCTGTTCAGAGTAGTTTTCACGACTTCATTTTTTTGTCTATGTTTACTAGATTTATATATAGTTGTTTAGCTGTGTTATAAGAAATTTTGTATCTTTTGTTTATTAGAAAAGATCTGTTTCATAGGTTTAGTGTTTCTGATATCTCGTTTTCTGGTATTTTTAATTGCTTTAAGTGCATTATAAAAATACTTGTTCTCAGGTTAGCTATTAGGTTGTTGTATAGTGCATATATATTTGTATCTGATAGTATGATGTTTATCTTTGATATAGCCTCATTTACTTCTCTATTTAAGATATTATCAACTACTTGAAATATACTCTCTTCTAGCTCTGGTGCTATGTTTTCTACTACCTCTTTTTTATCTATATATGGGTACAATATAAGTAGTTTTTCAATCTCGGAGTTTATCTTGTTCATATTTCAAGCCTTGTATCTGATTATGGTAGAGCTTGCATCTCTTGATATTTTTCATGCAAACTTTTTTGAGATAATAGCTTCTAGATCATTATCATTTTTTGTATTGAATTCTTTGAAATCAGATGATTTTTTTAGCTCTTTAAATATCTTTGATCTCTTGTCTGGATTTGTAGAATTAAATAATACTATATTGTCTTCTGGTACTTTGTTTAGCATATATAGTATTGAGCTTTGTTTATCTTCAGGAATCTCTTTTTCTAGGTCTATTATTATTAATTTTTTTTCACTTAAAAAACTTGTAGATGTAGTGTTTTCTATTAAAAAATTATCATCTACTGATTTTATGTCTTTGATGTGAACTAGGTTAAAATCTCAAAACTTAGAAACAAACTTTTGCTTCCATGCTTTTACTTGCTCAGCTACCAAAAACTCAGAATTTCATGTAAAAAAGTATATCATGTTTTTATTTTATTATTTCTTTTAGTTTTACACTTCCCTCTTTTTCTATCAATTCAAATACTCACATAATAGACTCTAGTGATCTTTTAAGGTTTAGTAGGTCTCTAGGATTTGCTCTGTTTAGAGCTAGTCTGTTTAGTATAGAGTTGATGTTTGAAACACCTGATAGTTTTTCCCTGGTTTTATCAAGTAGTATTTTGTTTTTTGTAAACTCTTCTATAAAATCAAGTCTTTTGTTTATCTCATCTATATTGTTAAGTGGTTTTATGATTTGCTCTTTTAGAAATCATGTTCACATTGGAGTTTTGGTTTTGTTTAGTATTCAAAAAAGAGTTCATAGTGTAGATGATTTTGTTGCAAAGTTGTATATCAGATCTAGGTTTCTGATTGTAGCTTCATCTAGATTCATATATGAATCAAAACTTATATATGAGATTTTATCCAAAAAGTTTAGTTTTGTTTTTTGGTTTGCTTCTAGGTATTCAAGTAATAGTGTTGAGGCTTGAATTGCTAAGTCTTTTTCATCTATTCAATATCAGTCTAGGTTTTTTACTTTGAAGTGCTCTTTTAATACTTCTCTTGCTTTTTTGTTAGCTTGGAAATAGTATAGGTTTAGAGAGTATTTTTTTTCTAATAGTTCTTTTATTTCTTCGTTTTGAAATAGTTCTTTTTCTAGTACTACTTCTTTTGGAGATAGTTTGTATAGCTCAGTTTTAAGTGAGTCAAAATTGTTAAACTCTCCTGTTTGCCATTTGTTTGTAGATAGGTCTATCATACTTATTCAGTACTTAGAGTCTTTTTGAGTTAAGCTTATTATATAATTACTTGCATTGTTTTGATCGTAGCTTTCTCATTCTAGGTTTAGTGTTGATGGTGTTACAACTCTGACTATTTCCCTTTTTACTATTCATTTTAGTTTTGGGTCAGAGACTTGTTCTGCAAATGCTACTTTGTATCAGGCATTTACTAGTATCGGTAGGTATTTTTCTTTTGCATGAAATGGTATTCCAGCTAATGGTGTAGGTTTTTCTGCATTTTTGTTTCTAGTTGTAACAGCTATTCATAATACTTTATGCGCTATATCTGCATCTTCATCAAACATTTCATAAAAATCTCACATTCTGAAAAAAAGGACACAATCCTTGTGTTGTTCCTTTAATTCATAGTATTGAGCCATAGCTGGTGTTAAGTTCATAAATTGTATTTTAGTGATAATCCTTTACCCTTTCAGGGAGTTTCCTTTAATACTAAAGGAAACCTTGCTATTAAAATTAAACTATAATCAATGTTCCTTCCTTTAGTATTAAAGGAAGGTGGTCGAAGACCGGATGGATTATTTCTCTTAAAACATAAATTTTTGTCTGTCTACTCTTGAGAACTGTTTTGTCATGTTTGTGTATCTAGATATGTTTAGAAGTATAGCTAATCATAGTGATAGAGATAGTAGTGATGATCATCAATAACTTACAAACGGAAGAGTAATTCAAGTCAGTGGTACTATATTTAGATTAACTCATATGTTAATAAAAGCTTGAATCAGTATCCGTGATGATATACCTACTGCTGTAAGCTTAGCAAACATATCTGATACTCTAGATGCTATATAAAATCATCTATATCATATATACAAATACATGGACATCAAAACAAGTCATCATACAAATCATAGTTCTTCTAATATTACCGAAAAAATGAAATCTCATTGAACTTCAGGTAGATATCAAAATTTTTGTATAGATCAACCAAAACCTAGTCATGTGAAACCTCAGCTTCATATTGCTATTAATGCTTGTTCTGTTTGGTAGTTGATTGTTTTGTTTTTGATTGCTTCTTTGTTGTCTGCTAGGAAGTTGTCTATTCTTTGACTTATATATCCTAAACTATTCAAGTTTTTTCAAGTATCAGGATCATATTTTCATGCTGAGTATACAGAAAAAATCAAGACAAAACCAAGAATCATTGTAGCAAGTAGATGTTTTACATTTATACCTGCATAAAAGTACATAATTACAGAAACAGGTACAATAACCATAATAGTTCAAAAGTCGGGTTGTAATCATACTAGTAGTACTACCAAACATAAAAACATCATAAATGGCATATATCCATTTTTAAAGTCTTGTAGGAGTCACTTATATTTCTTGAAAAATGCTGCAAAGAATATAATAAGTGAGAGTTTTAAAAACTCTGTTGGTTGTATGGTAAATGGTATTCAGGGGATGCTTATCCATCATCTGGCTCATTTTAAACTCATTCACATGAGTAGAACAACAAGTAATAGAATTATAGCAAATCAAAAAATATGTTTGGAATATTTTTCAAATATAGAATAATGTACTTTTACAACTATTCATAACAAGATAAGAGAGATAACGACATGTCATATATTTCTAAGTACATAGAAATAGTTATAAGCTTCTGTTATATATCATGATTGGGCCATAATATTTGTAACCCTAAAAGAAGAATAAACAGAAACAGATGATATCATTATCATTCAGAATATTACTAGAGATAGTATTGTAAAAAATAATTTGTAATCAACGTTGTTTTTCATATTTTAGTTCAAAAGGTTACTTGCTTCTACTTGAAGCTCTGGAAAAATAATAAAAAGTGCTCATCTGATAAAAATCAGTAGCAGTATTACAACTATTGGAGTAAAATCAACTGGTCAGATAGTTGTGGGTATAATTTTTTTCACATTTTCATACAAAGGGTCTATTATATCAGCTACAAACTGTGGTCTAAATCTAAGTCAAAATAGCATTAGCCAAGATAGTATTACATCAAAGATTACTATATATGATACTATTTCTATAAATATTATTAGTGCCATTAATATTCACATGGTATTTTATTTTAAGAATTATTTTTAATTTTTTTATATCAGTCTTTTGCTGCTTGTTCTTGCGCTTTTTTCTTGCTTGTTCAGCTTCCTTGTCAAATTAGTTTTTCATTCAGATACACTCATACTTCAAATGTTTTGTCATGGTCCATTCATGATTCATTTATGATTTTGTATGTTGGTGTTATTTCGTATTTAGCTTGTGCGTATTCTTGTATTGTTGTTTTAAAATCCTTTATCAGGTTGTTTTCCATTATTTCATCTATGCTTGGATATACATATTTGTTTATAAAATCTGTTGCTGGTTTTAGTCAGATGTCTATGTATATTGCTCAGATTAATGCTTCTACTACGTTAGCTAGTAGGTAATCATTATTTCTTCATCAGCTTAATTCTTCTCATTTTCAAAGTAGTAGGTATTCTGAGAAGTCTAGCATTTTTGCTGTTTTTGCTAGGTTTGTTCACCTTACAAGGGCGCTTCTTATGTCTGTTAGTTCTCATTCTGTTTTTTGAGGATAGTTTTTGAATAGGTTGTTTGTTATAACCAGTTCTAGTACGGCGTCTCCTAAAAACTCCAGTCTTTCATTGTGCTCTGGAGTGTAGTCTGGTTTTTCATTTACTAGTGATCTGTGAACAAATGCTAGTATGTAGTGAGATATATTTTTATGTTCTATGTTTAATTTTTCTAATAGTTTTTCTATTTTTTCTATAACGGCCTCGCTTTCTACTGCTTTTTTTCTGATAACCATTAAATATATTTTTAGTATTAAAATAATTCTTTGTTATTCTAGCTTTTTTTTTGAAAAAGTAAAGAAAAAAACCACAAGCAATAAAGTTGTGGATTTTTTAAATATTTTTAAAGTTTTGTTTTGTTAATCATAATATTTTTATAATTTTGTTTTCAACTCATGGTGATATATCTTTTGATCAGTGTTTTGGTACAGGTAGTGTTTTTAATCAGTTGGAAAAAATAACATGACTTCAGTTTTGTCTTACAATTTTGTATCAAAGTTTTATCAACCTTTTTTCAATATCTTTATACTTGTAAGGCATATTCAGGATTTTTGTTATTTAATATGAAGTTTTTTATATTTTTTTCTTTTTCAGCTAATTCTAGATGGTAATCCATTGTCATTTCAACCACTCATAGTAGCTCTTTTTCGGCAGACTCTTTTGTTTCTCAATATGCATAAAGATTATCAAATCACTTAACTTCTGCTAAATATCATTCTCAATCTTTTTTTATTATTATTTTCATAATATTTATTATTATAAATTATTTTCCTTTATTTTAGCTTTTTTTTTGAAAAAGTAAAGAAAAAGAGACCTAGATATTATCCAGGTCTCTTTTTAGGAATAGTTTTCCCTTCTCCTTTTTAAACAAAAGTATCATAGTAAAATCCTACAAATGCTATTAAATAAACAAAAAGAATTCCTTGAGAAAGAATAAAATTTTTATTTATTTGCAACCATATATAGGTAAAAAAGGATATTGTTGAAATAATGTTAAGTATTATTTCTCTTGTTAGAGATTCTTGGTTTATATTTAGGTTATGGACAGTAAATAAAACTCCAAAAATGATAATTGTTCCTAGAACTGGTGCATAGTCTTTTTTCCAGCTAGCATATAGAAGACTAAAGGTTATGAGCCCCATCAAAAAACTTATAATTACCCCGATAGTGA
Source organism: uncultured Candidatus Peribacteria bacterium (assembly GCA_964344155.1). Lineage (GTDB taxonomy): Bacteria > Patescibacteriota > Gracilibacteria > BD1-5 > UBA6164 > UBA6164. Next base: position 5,841 of record CAYFMG010000005.1, read on the forward strand.
ATGCTTGTTTGTTTGTTACTTCTTTAAAAAACAGAAGTAATATACTAAGAAATAAAACAAACATTAAGGCTGTTGGATAGTTTTGTTTCTTGAAGTGTATGTTTTTATCAGGCTCTTTAATTGTTATAACTTTTAATTCAGAAAACATTTTTTACCTCGTATTTGGTTGCTCAACAAAAGTAAGTATTAAAATACTATTTATTGTTTTGAAAAAGTAAAGAAAAAAACCACAAGCCCGCAGGGCTTGTGGTTTTTGCTCTATCCGTATCTGAACCTTAATAGTAAGTAACACTTACATCAAAGTACAGATTAGGAAACACTCCTTCAAAAGCTTGTTTGATGCTCTCTGCGTTTATATAACCAACTTCTTTTATAAACTCGTCTATATCAGATCTGGTTACAGAATCGAACTTTTCCATTTCTTTTAGAAGAGACTCATCTTTGTTTTGTTTTACTAGGCTTGGATCCATTATTGCTGAAATGCTTATCTCAGCATTTTGTTTGTTATAACCTGTGAAAAATTTCTTTTCATTCCATGTTTTTACATCGTATAATTCCTCGTAGTTTGAATTGTTTATGTTTACAACAGACTCCCCTTTTTCCAAAATTTTTAAAACCTTTCCATCACTGTTTTTGATAACAGTAAAATCTGAAAAGGAATATATGTGTGTTGAAACAAAAATAAAAGCAAGTAAGTACACTAGTAGTACTTTATATGAGTTATTAAAATTCTTATTTTTGTAATGATTTAAAAACCCAATTATACCAAAAGCACTTAATAACCCTGCTATTATACCAAATAAACTATCTGTAGCAATAGATGTAGAGACTCCAGCAAAAATAATTGATAAAATAATTATATTTTCTTCTGTTTTTATTTTATCCATTACTTCTTTTGATATAAAAAATATTACACATAACATAAAACTTAAAGCTAAAGAGCTTAAAGTATTTATCTCATTAAACTCTCCTAAATTGTTGACTATTAATATGTATATTGTTATATTTATAGAACTTATTATTATTATTGGAAATGTAAATATAATTATACTATTATACTTTGTCATTTTAAGATGTAATTGTAAAAAATGCATCGTTAATAGTAGTGCTAAAAAAGAACCAATGCTAAAAATATCTGTAAGTGAATTATTTTTAGGAAAAAAATAAAAAAAACTAAAAACAAGTATAATCCCCCATATGGGAAAATTAGCTTGTCTTTGTTCTTGTTTTGTTAATGCTTTCTGCATTTATACTCTCCCTTGAAAAAAACGAAAAAATTGTAAAGATCAAAAAAACTAAGTATCTATATAATACTTAGTTTTTTGTAAAAGTAAAGATTCTTTTACCTGTTTAATGTAAAATTAAACTAATTTCTTGTTTTAGTAATCAACCACTACCTGTTGGTTCAAAAAAACTAACAGTATTGTTTTCTTTGTTTACAACAGTTTTTTCTACATTTTCAGCTAGTAGGTTCATCTCACTTAAGTTGTATACTCATTCTCTGACACCATTGTAATTTAAGTATTTAAAACACACTATAGTTAATCAATTTTCTAGTTTTATAAACTTTAGGTTTAACATACGGTATTTTAAAGTATCTTGTCTTAAACCATCTGATATAGTTAAAGTTGAACCTCTTTTATCCTTTGTTGGTACTGTGAAGTAAACAAAATTTCAAATTTGTCCCAGAGGACTCATTGTCTCATGAGCTCTTAGAGTTTTTATATCTCAGTTTTCCGGTATATACATGTATGCTCTGAGATTTTTTGTAATAGTAAATCAGCTTGAACCAGATTCATCCACTATAGTTTTAGGGCTTTTTTTAATTACCTCTATCCAGTTATCTACATCTGTATCCCTTACGTGCTCTATGTTTGTTGCTAAATATATATTATCCTCTCAGTTTGATTCTATTATAGAAAAATATTTTTCTTCTTTATTGTGTATTATATGTTTATTTCAGAAACTCTTTATTATTTTGCAAGATACTCTGTTTTCTTCTAATATTCTGTCAACCATAGCGCTTAGTAGTTCACTTTCTGATATTACTCAATTATCTAGGGCTTCTATTATTTCTTCTCTTGATATGTTTTGTTTATTTTTCATTTGAAATAGTATTTAATTAACTTTTTGTCATCAAAATAATTTTCATAGTACTTCGTCTTTTTTCTGAGCTACTATTTTCATTAAATTATACTCACTTGCAAATATTACTCTTTTTGTTTCTTTTGTTTCATGATCTACATAGAATCATATAAGAATCTTTCATGTTTGGATTTCATTTTTATATTTCAAAATATTTTTTTCTAGGTATTTTTGATCAAATTTAGCTTCAGTTTTATAAAGTGAGTTTTCTAGATACTTATCTATTCAACTTATATCTCAATTATATGGAAGCATTGTTTGGAAAAAAACAAAATTTCTCATTTTTACATATCTAGATATTTTTATTTTTAGAGCTTTTTCTAGATTTTCTATAAAATTATAATATCTGATAGTATCTGATTGACTAGGTTCTACTATTTTTGTATTACTTGGTGAATTCATATTTTATCTTCTTATTTTTTAAAGCAACTTTCTGTTATATTCTTAAAATCATTATCTTTTGATTTGTTTAGTTCTTCATGGTTTTCAAGAGCTTTGTTTAAAACACCATTTACCACTTTTTTTGCTGAATCATCTCAGTATGTTTTAGCTAACTCTATAGCTTCATTTATAGATACAGCTGCTGGGATTTCTTCTTCGAAATAAAACATTTCAGCAAGTGCTATATAAATAGGTAGAGTATATGATAAGCTCATTTTATCTATTTTGAATTTTGGAGCATATTTACTAAGTACATCTATAAAAAATGGCTCATAAAAAGTGACTATTTTTTCCATTTTTATTAAATAGTCTTCATCCTTAGTAAATGTGAATTTTTTATCATAAAATGATTCTGTAAAAAGTTTTGAATCAAATTTATTGAATGACATAGAATATAATTCTTGAAAAAGAAGCTTTCTTGTTCTTTTACGATTACCTTTGATTGGCATTTATTGTATATAAAAATATAAAATAATTACAAAAAATAACATAGATTATTACAATAATATCTATGTTATTTTAATTTTTACAAACTATATTCTAGTTGTATTAGTTTTTTTAGTTTTTGGAGCTTGAACAGTTCTTCCGTTGTAAGTTCCATCTTCTGCCATAAAATGAGCTAAACCATTACCTTCTTTGTTTAACATCACTCTGTCTTTTAATTTTTTAGCAGTTAGTTTTATCCAATTACTTGTTCTTCTTCTACTTCTAGATTTAGAAGTTTTTTTAGTAGGTCCAAATGCCATAATATATATATTTAAATAATAAAGATCGTTTTTTACGCAAGGGATTTTATTAATTTTTTTTAAAATTGCAAATTTAATTTGAAAAAAAATCATTTTTGTGTATAATAAGCTAAAATTTATATGATATTTTAAATAAGAATGAGTAAAATTTTAATAGTGGAAGATGATATTTGAATATCAAAGTCACTAAAATTGTATTTAGAGAACTCTAATTATGAAGTTTTTTTGTATGATGAATGAAATTGAGCAGTTGATAAAATAAAAACTCTTAATCCTGATTTGATTATACTAGATATAAACTTACCTTGAAAAGATTGAATAGAAATAACAAAGGATGTTAGAGAATTTTCTAGAGTGCCTATTATAATGTTAACAGCTAGATCTAGCGAGATTGATAGAGTTAATGGGCTTGAAATTTGAGCAGATGACTATATAGCTAAACCTTTCTCACCTAGAGAACTTTTAGCTAGAATAAACACAATAATCAGAAGAGTATCAGAAAAAGAAGAAGATAACTCAAACTCAGAAGTTATTAGATGTAAAAATATATCTATTAATATAAACAAAAAAACTGTTGAGATTAATTGAGTAGAAGTTTCTTTAACTTGAAATGAATATGAAATTCTAAAAAAACTAGTAGAACTAAAAGGATGAATACTTACAAGAGAAACTATAATGAAGGAAGTAATCTGATATGATAAATATATTTATGATAGAACTGTTGATACTCATATAAAAAACCTGAGAAAAAAACTATGAGAAAAAGATTTGATAGTTACTGTTAGATGAGAATGATATAGAATTAATATTTAATAATAATTAATGACACTAACTAGAAAATTTATAATTTCTTTGATTTTTAGTATTATATTTATAGCTTGAATAAATATAATATCTTTTTATGTGTTTTATTCTTCTTATCTAGAAGCTTATTTTGTTGAAAAGGTTAAGTCAAGGGATACAATAACTATTGAATATATAAATAGTGTTATTGAAAAACAAACAATAGATGATATAGATAGTATATTTACAGATACAGAAATAGAGTTTTTTGAGCTTTTGGAAGATAATGATGGTAAGATTCCTCTTACAAAACAAAAAAATATGGATGTAGTAATCAATTATTTGGTTAAAAGTGGTATTGCTCCTAAGTATATTGAAGAAATAGTTCCTACAGATAACTTTTGAAAAGTACTTGAAGCGCTTAGAGATAAAAACTCTTTGGAGTATGAGTTTGTTAACAAGATGATTATTTCTATGTTGATAGTAAATGTATTATCTATATGAATTATTATTTTTGCTTTGCTTATTTTTATTAGAAGAACAATCTTGCCTATAAAACAAGTAACAGAAAGTATAAAAGATGCTGTAACAGCAAAAGATATTATTTGAAATGATGATAAAATAGAGTTAAAATATCATAACAAAAAAGATGAGATTTGATTACTTATAACAGCCATAAATAAGCTGAATAGAAAACTAAATATGCAGGATGAGATAAGATCTAGACTATTAGCTGATATATCTCATGAATTAAAAACACCTATTACATCTATACAATGTTATTTAGAATGAATTTCTGACTGAGTAATAAAACTTGATCAAAAAAATTTAACTTCTATTACAGATGAGATGAAGAGACTTATATCTCTTGTAAACAAGATAATGGAGTATGAAAAAGATGATAGAAAAAAGCTTAATCTGGTACTAGAAAAGAAAAATACATTTGATTTAATAAAACAACTTGTAGAAACTCATAAAAAAAGATTAAAAGAAAATAAACAAAGAATAAAAATTACATGAGATGAGGATCTAGAAATATCAGCAGATATGAACTTGTTTAAACAAGTAATCCATAATATAATATGAAACTTTTTAAAATACGCATGAAAAAATACTTTATTAAAAGTAAATATAACTAAAAAATATATAGACTTTAGTGATGATTGAGTTTGAATAAAAGCTTCAGAAGTCCCTTTTCTAACAGAAAAATTCTATCAATGAAAAATTGAAAAAACTTGAGATATTAGTTCTAGGTGAATATGAGTTTGATTAAGTATTATTAGTAAGATTATACTATCCCATAACTGGAGATATGAGATAAAATCAGATAAATGAAAATGATTTAGTTTTAAAATTTATTTATAGATAATATTGACTTTATAGTAATTTTAATTATAATCTAAATCTTCACAAAATATTCACATTATAAATTTGAATATAAGAAAAAAATAGTTATTATATTTCCAAGTTAGGGAAAAACTTTAAGGTTAAAGCCAAAAATAATACTTAATATTTCCCTAATTTTATTTTGATTAAAAATGTTTATAAGAAAAACAGTTTATACAATCATAGCTTTATTGCTTTTCGTTTATAGTTTTCCAGTTAATTCATCATATAGTAATGAATTGGCTGTTTTAGGGTGAAATACAACGATAAAAGAACTGAAACAAAACATAGATAGTCTAGATAGAATTGATGAAAACCTGGATAATGAATTTAAAAAACTTAATACTGATTACAAGCTAAAAACTTTTTTAATAAGAGACTTGTCTGTAGTAGATTTAAATAAGATAAGAAAAATAGTATCAGAATACAATGAAAATAAAACTAAAATAGAAAGAGAGTTATATAAAAAAGCTAAAAACTTTGAATGAGTTATAGATGAACAAAAACAATTACTTGAAGAGAAAAGAAAACTATATAGTTGACTTATACCTTATATAAATATATCTTTTAAAGAAGATTATTTAGAATATATAAAATGAGATGCTCAAATATTTCATAAACAAAAAGGTATCAAAACTGATATTATAACAAAACAAGAGATACTTGAAAACAAGGTAGAAAATATAGAAACAAAGATAAAAGCTCATAAAGATTTTATAAATGAAAATATTAAAAAGCTTATAGAGTTAAGATTAGCTGAAAAAATAGGAAACTTGAGTAATAATGAAAGTTTTGCTAACTTGAGTGATAAATCAAAAGTAAAAGTTTTGGAAAAAACTATTTCAAAAATAAAGAAAAAAACAGAAAAATTAGAGGAATCAAGACAGACTTCTTTTTCATGAAGCTTACTTGCTCCATCGCTAAATATTTTAAACAAAAAAATTCAAACTTATTATATAGCTTTGGAAAAACTAGAGGAATTCAAAAGTACTTTTAAATAAAAAACTAGCCTTTTAGGCTAGTTTTTTATATCTTCCAATCAAAGTATTTTTCTAGATCAAGTCTTTCATCATCAAACTTGAATAGTTTTCAGTCTTTTTTCAGCATTTCAAGTACTTCATCGACTATCTTTTCAGAAACATTTTTTCAATAAAGGTGGTGTTTTTTTATCATATCTTTGTTTGATATACTTCCCTTTACGATATCAGCTATCAGGTTTGAATTAATAGGTGGAGCAATTATATTTGTTCAATCAAGTATTGTTTCAGTTCTATCAGACCCAAATCTTACAGTAACACAAGGAACTCATACTATATTAGCTTCTTCTTGCATACTACCTGAATCTGTAACAACAGCTCAAGCTTTACTTATCATATCTATAACTTCAGCATGGTGAGCTAATGCTGGACCATAGACAAAGTTATCTTTGTATTTTTTCTTTAGGTGTTCTATATCATCTCTAAGTCAGTAGTTATCAATTGCAAACTCAGAAGCATAAAGACCTAGAAAACAAACATATACTCAGTCTTTTATAAGTTTTTTAATAGCATTGTAAATAACTAAAAATCTTTCTTTTTTTTCTGTATTTTCTCTTCTGTGAATAGTTATAAATATAAAAGGTTTATCTTTCATATTTGGAAATTTTTCAAAAGCATTTGAGTGAGGTATTTTTTCTTTTGAGATTTCTATGGCGTCAGCTACAGTATTACCTACTACTTTTATATGCTCTTTTGGAAATCATTCTTTTTTAAGTGTTTTTTTGTATAGATCAACTGGTGCAGCAAATAGTCAAGTAGATGCTTCTATTCATCTAGTATCAAATTGTTCTGGATATGGTTCTATACTTCATGTTTCATATACATCAAAATCTTGAAGGTCTTTGTGATACTTATCCCAGTTAAATTTTCAATCATTATAGTCTGTGAATAATTTGTGATAGAATTCTTTGTTTGGGGTAAATGTTCTGATTCATGCTTCCACATGTACTACTGCAAATTTGTTTAAAAATGCTGCTTTATCAGCTGTTGTTGCTGTAAGAGTATCACCGTGAACGTAAGGAACAGGGATTTTTCTATAATTTTCAAATAAATCTATTAAGAAGTCACCTAATCTTTCAATCACAAGTGAGAATTTTTTATGTATTTTTCAGTAAATATTTAGGTTTACATCTACATCCATATTAAACTCTTTTAGAACTCACTTACTTAGGTTATAATCATAGTGTTGACCTGTATGTATAAGTATAACTAGCTCTCCTCTTTTCTTTAATTCTAGATATAAAGGAGCTTGTTTGATAATATCAGGTTTTGTCGCAATCATAATGATATGAGCATATTTTTGAGAGTTGTTTTGTATTTCATACCAAAAATTTGGTCTTATAAAAACTTGATTATCATCTTGGTTGTTAATTTTCATAAAAAAACTATATAATTTATTAAATTTAGTAAATTATATAGTTTTTTGTTATTATTCAAGTTAATTATGATTTCTGTGTTAAAAAAAAAGGATTTTTGCAAATCCTTTTCTAAGTATCTTTGGCTTCATTCATCAGATACCACATAATATCTGGATCTAATCTACCGTTTGATTTATAAACAGAACAAGATTCCATAAAAAAATCAGTTTCAAGTTCTATAGCATATTTTATTTCTCTTATTCCATCTCTTTTTATGCAAAAGTTTAATATTACTACTTTTTTCATTTTTAAGCTTTTACACTTTTTAGGAATTTTTGATAATAGACCAGATTTTTCAACTATATCACCTATTAATAGTGTATTGTTAAAAGTTAATACATGTTTTTGATTACTTAAAAAACCTGATAAAAATACCTTATTTCCATAAAAATTACATAAACCATTTTCAATACTTACATCTCTTTGTTTTAACCATTCTCTTATAATACTTGGCAAATCTTCCAGTTTTTTACCTTCGAGTATTTCTACAGGAGGTAATAAAACTTTAGAAAAACCATCAAAGTCTGTTCTTTGTATACCATCCATAAAGATACCTCTCCTTTTTTGTTTTTAGTATTTTTGAAATACTGGATTATATGTATATTGATTTTTTTTATTGAGTCAAGAAAAAAATAGACCATAGGTCTATTTTATTATTTATATTAAGTATTTTTATCTAATTCAACTTTTACTTCTTGAACAGCAACCATAAAAGCACGGTTCATTGTATTTACTTTATCTAAATGGTGACCATCTATTCCCATATACATTTCTAGTAACTTTGCTTCTTTAAATGTTTCTTGTTGGTAGCTTATTTGATTTCATTCTAGTTTAAATAAAAGCCAAGATAATACTAGGTTTTTCCAGTATGCTGGTTTATATGCATCTATATTATAATCTCAATTTTTTTCTAATAATTTTATTATTTGTAATTTATAATCTTCTCTATCTTTTTGAAGAAATGGTATTTTTATAGCTAGATCATTAATAATAGGATCAAAATCTATAGAATAGTTTTTCATGTATTATTGTTAATGTTAATTAATTTAATTATAATTAATAAAATTTAAAAGTCAATATAAAATATATTATTTAAAATAATATCCCACTCCAATTAATATTGAAACAATAATTATCAAGCTTAGATCTTTTTTACTTGGTTTATCTTTAAACATTAAATATGAGAAAAATAGAGTCATACCAAGTCAAATATAGGATAAAAGTATACCTAAACTAAGTCATAGTTCTTGGATTACAACAAGAGATAAAATATATGAAGTTCATCAAATGTGAGCAGCAATTAGTCTGTATTTAAAAAATGATTTTGGTAGGGTTTTGAAACAAGATAGTTGTTTTTTATATGTAATTATAGATCAAACAAAGATAATTCAAAGTATAAAAGAATATATAAAAAATGTTACATTAGATATTTGAGTGAATAAGTATCAAAGTAGTAAGAAATTTATTGTTTCAAGTATTTGTGAAAAAGAAAATATTTTAATACTTTTGGGTACTTTAAGCGTTTTAAAGTCAACAGTAAATAGTATGATTATAAGTACAGTAAACAGAGCAATTATTAATGTAATTAATGATATATCTCAAAAAATCAAAAAACTTAATATGATTACAAGTACCTTATGTATATTTTGATAAGGTAGTATAGATGAAATTTTTTCTTTTGAATATACATATTGATTAAGTTGTACTATTACAAATTGTAATAAGTATAAAAATACAATTAAAGAGAAAATTTTTAAGTTGATATCTGATAAAACTAGTTTATCCAAAAAGAATAAAGCCAAAGATATTAAAACAATGGAAAAATAAGCTATAAAGTTAAAAAATTCTCTTGGAGCATTAAAACTTAAAGCTTTTTTCCAAAAACTAGTTGCAAGTGAATTGAGGAATGTTGAAAGTATTGCGTAAAACATATGTTTTTTTATTTAAATATTTCTAAAAACTTCTCCCATAGACTTCTGTTGTCTTCTTTTTTACCAAACTTCTTTTCATCTACCTCCTCTAGACTTTCTTTTACATCAATTGTATTTTCTTGAATAAGGATAAGATTTTTATCTAGAACAGTTAAAAATCATGAGAAAAGATTTAATCACATAGCTGATTCTGGATTGATCTTACTAGCTATTAGAGTCAAAGCTGAGTTTAGTTTTGTTATAGTTTGTACTCTGAATACGTCATCTTGTAGAGCTTTTTGGTATTCTTCTTTTGTTACTCTTAGATCAGCTGGTAGGTAATCATCTATATCTTTTATTTCATCCATCCTGTCTATTTTTTCAAAAATTTCTTTTACTGTATTTTCATCTATTTCCTCTCCTTCTACTACTTTTTTAGCTGTTTCTTTAGTAATTACACCTTTTTCAACCAATTCTTTCAAGTCCATTAGATCTTCTTCTGCTTGTACTTCCACTGATATTTTTTCTTTTACCTTTTGATGTTCTAAAACCTTTTTCCTATTTTCACTAACTTCCTTCTCTGTAGCTTCCTTTTTCTTTTTTTCAGACTCTTTTAGAGCTCATGCTTCAATACCCATAATATTTTGTTATTAAGTAATATATGTAATATAATCAAAAAAAAGAATTTGCAAAAAAATAATAAAAGGTTACATTATACATGTATTATTTTTTAACTAGAAAATTATGTGAATAATTATATTAGCGATAGAAATACTTATTTGATTAGGGATTCTTATGATTCCTGAAATAGGTTTTGGTGCAGGTTTACTTTACTTTATATTTTTACTTTACTCTGGTATAGTAATAGTACAACCAAATACAGTTAGAACAAAAGAAGTTTTTGGTAAATATACAGGTATATTAAGACAATGATTCAATCTAGTAATACCATTTGTAACTACAGTAAGAAGACAAGATCTATACAGAAAAAACTTTCCTGTTGAAGTTGAATGAGTTACTTCTGATACAGTTACAGCTTATATATGACTAAATGTTATATATTATGTAAATGATGATGATGATGTAAGTAAAAAATGAAATATATATAAATCAGTATATAGTATAGATGACCCAAGAACTATGATGAGATCAACTATAGATGAACAACTAAGAGCTATGATGGTTACTTTTACTCATAAAAACATATTTGAAAAAAGAGAAGAAATATGACAAGCAATCGAAGAAAGACTTAGAGAAAAACTTCTAACTTTTGGTTATAGACTTGATTCTATCCAAGTAAGAGATGTAAAACTAGATACTACTGTAATGTGAGCTATGAACAAGGTAGTTGAAACACTTAAATATAAACAAGCTGCATTAAATGAAGCAGAAGCTAAAAAAATAATGCAAGTAAAAGAAGCAGAAGCTGAAAAAGAAGCAAAGGTTTTACTTTGAGAAGGTATGGCTGGTCAAAGAATGAAAATAGCAGAATGATTTAAAGAATCTGTTGATTTAATAAAAGAAACTGATGATTCTCTGAATGCTGAAAAAGTACTTGCTTTTCTACTTGATAGTTCTAGAATAGAAACTCTAGGTAATATCTGAGCAAATGATAATTCTAAACTAGTATATCTAAATGAAGATATGGAAGGTAGAGCTAGTAAGTTGATTTCAGGAAGTGAAATAATGGATAAATAAAAAAAATAAGCTAAAATTATAATTTAGCTTATTTTTTTTAATATATTATTTGGTATTAGTTGTTTAAGTAATTCATGGTCTTTTTTTTCTAAACATTCTCTAACAAGAGTTGATGAATAATATTTTGTTTCTCAATTGTGTTTAAAACTGTGATCATATCTGTTAAACTCTACAAAATTTTTATTATAGTTTCATAGTTCACCCTCAAATTCTTTTAATACATTTATGGCTGAGTCGTTTTCAAAATCTCATCAGTAAATAGATAATTCTGCTAGGTTTTCATTGTAGATATTTATTATATCTCATATTTCAGATACCCAGTCTTTATCTGAGTCTACATCATCTATACTTTCTAGAATTAGTTTTTCATTGTTTTCAAAATATTCCTCTATCATTTGTCACCTAGTTATCACATCAAATGGGTTTAATTTATCAAACACATTAGCAGAACCAAGTATTACAATTGTTAAATCATTAAATTTTAGAGATTTTTTTATTGTATTTAGATGTCACTTATGAGGAGGATTAAATCTTCCTATAAATATTCAGATTTTCATTTAGAGTTTTTAATAAATATTTGATAATATATCTCTTAATTCTATATATTTTTCTCTTTTTTTAGATCTAGATCTGCTAAGTTTTCTATCATAATTATATGACTTTGCTTTAGAGAGATTATGTTTTCTAGAAGATTGCATCTGTTGTTAATTATAGTATAATACAGTTATTATACTATATTAATATTCGTAAGTCAAATTTTTTACTCAGGTTTTTTGTAGTAATATCCCCTATTTTTTCTTCTAAAAGTCTCAATTAACCAGTTTAGATAATATTTTGGTCATAAAACTATGTCTTGAGCATGTAGTAAACTATAATCAAATCATCCAAACTTTCTTTTGAATTTTGTTACTCATGCTATTGGATGTTTTGGATTGTTGTCAGGAGAAACTCACCAAAAATTATATAGACTACATTCATCAGCTTTTGCTTTTGTTATAGCGGCCCATTGACATAAGTAGTTTGGTGAAAATTTCGGATGTCTTATATTTGAAGCAGCTATGTAATAAACACATGTTTTTCAAAATTTAATAGTCATCAAGATAGACTCAGTTTCTCATTTGTAGTTTGCTGAGATAGTATTTATGTTGTTTCAAAAGACTTTGTAAAGGTTTTTTATAAAATGAGTGGAAAAAGCAGAGTATTTTCTTTTTCAATTTTCTCTTTTGGCGTGGTCTTGATGCATTTTTATCAATTTTTCAATATGATCTATCTTGTTATCTATCCTTATAGTTACTCATTCTTTTTTTGCTCTGTTTATGTAATACCTATCTTTTTTCTTTATATTTTGTAGTAGTTCTTCTTCTGATAATTTTAAGTTTAATAGATGAGTGTCTTCTGCATGTTCATGCATAGGGGCATTTATAAATTTGAGTTTTCTAAAAGCTTTTCTATTTTCTATAGTATTTTTAAGAGCTGAGTTTATTCTAATAAAACTCATTCAATCAAGATCTGCAAATGTTTGTAAATCAGGTAATACTGCAGAAAAAACTTCGAAGAAATCTCATTTAATTAAAGGTCAATGTGGTATAAAATAATAGTTTCATCTTTTTGCTTTGACTTTTATAACCAAAAAAACTCATACCAAATGATCTTTTCTTCAATCACTTTTATATATTCAATATCTTTTTATAGATTTTCATGATATCTCTTGAAACTCTCACCATTCCCAAGATTCCAAAAAACTATAAAATTCGAAATCAGAGTGGATTATAAAATTTTCCCAAATATCTTTGTTTAATATTTCATTAAGTTTGTACATCTATTTTTTAAAATTATTTAGTAGTAAAGTTACTTTTTTTGCATCATCTGGTGATATTAAAGTATGGTTTGGTAGAGTTAATATTCTACTAGATATATCTTCAGCTGTAGGACATGATCATTTTTCATACTTTGCTTTTTTTAGATTTGATCATATTGGTGCTATGTTTATTCATGACCATGTATTTCAAAGAATTACTCAGTTTTTTCTCATGTAATTATATAATTCTATTTTTTGAGCCTCTGTTTTTAATAAAATTGGGTATCTAAAATAGTTTACTTTTTCTGTTTTTAGTGGTCAGAATATTTTTTTGATATTTTTGTTTATTATTAATTCATCATAATACTCAGCTATAGATCTTCTGTGTATAGAGTCTATTTTTATGTGATCCATAGATTCAGAAGCAAGATAAGCTAGAGAATTAGGTAATTTTAGATTAAATTTTTTGAAGTTACAGTTTTTTTCTTCTTTTGTTAGTATTTCAGTTATTAGTTTTGTTTTTCTAGCTAGTGTTATAATCACTTTTCATAGTTTGAAAAAATCATAAGTTTTGTATGCTTCATATCAGCTTAGGTTGTAAAAAAGATTTCTCAGGGTTAGTCATATGCTAGGCATTTTTAATGCACTTTTAACTTTTTTGATTTCTTTGAAATAGTTTTTATTGTTTATAACTAAAAAACCTCCTGTTACGCTTGAGATAACTTTGTCTCTTCCTGTTGAAAAAATAGCGAAATCTCAAAAACTTCATAGTTTTTCATCATCTTTTCTAGTTCATAGACTGTGAGCACAGTCCTCTATTATAATAATTTTATTTTCTTTTGCTAGTTTAGATATTTTTTTTATTTCAGAGGCTTTTCAAAAAGTGTGTTGAACTATTATAGCTTTTGTATTTTTATTAATAGTTTTTGCTAGTTTTTTTGGGTCTAATCAAAGGTTTGTTTTTGATATATCAGAGTATACTATTTTTGCTCATGATTGTATTACTGCATTTGAAACAGATACACAAGTGTATCATGGTACTATTACTTCATCATTTTTCTTTACTTTTAGTATTTTTAAAGCCCGGTAAATAGCACTTCTTCAGTTGTACAGAGAGATTATCTCTGATTTGTTTTTTCAGATATATGACAAGATTTTATTTTCTATAAGACTTGTAGATTTTCCGTATCTAAGAGCAGGAAGCTTATATGTAATTAGTGCTAGAGTTTTTAGGTATATTTTAAAATTTATTGTAGTGAAAAACTCTGATATAATAGATTTTTTATACATATTATTTTAGTTTGTTAATATAATTAAATGCTTTTTTTCATTCAAAAAGTATTGTGCTATTTTCTGTTACATTATTTAGGTTTTGTAGTATATTTTCTTTTTTAAATTTTCCTTGAGTTAATCATTTTTCTAAGTATTTTTTATAGTTTACTCAAACAAAAAGTACTTGATTAACTTGGTTGTTTTTAGCTATGCTTTTTCATATATTATAATGGATTTTTTCTGAATCTTTTCAAAGTTCTAGTATATCATCCATTACAAGTATTTTGTTTCATTTGTAACTATTTAATACTTCTATTCATGCTTGTAATCAGTTTTCTGATAAGTTATAAGTATCATCTATTATTGTGTATTTTTCTCTTTTTTCTATGTGTAGAGTGTTTTGTGGTGTTTTTAGATTTTTTAGATATTGTTTAATTTCAGTTGTTTTAAATCATAGATCATAACAAAAGGCTATTACTCAAGTTAAATTTATGATATTGTGCTCACCTATTAGGTCTATTGTTATTTTTGTTTTTGTTTTTTTGTATTCAAACTCAAACTCTGTTTTTCAATTTTTGTTTGATAATATATTGTATTTTGCATCTGCTTTTGAGTGTTTTCAATATTTTACTATGTTTAGTTCTTTGTTAAATTTTATAGTTCTTATATTATCATTATTCCAGTTTACATATAGTGTTCAGTTGTTTTCTAGTACCTTGTTTGCTATTTCAGATTTAGCTTTTTTGATATTTTCTTGAGTTCAAAATAATCATATGTGTTGGTTTCATACAGCTGTTAAAAATCAGTATTTGTGATTTGCTATATTTCAAAGAGTATTTATTTCTCATACTCTATAAGCTCACATTTCTACTACAAAGTATTTATATGAGTCCTTTAGTTTGTTTAATACTATATCAGCTACTCATAGTTCTGAGTTGATATTTTCTGGTGTTTTAAGTGTTTTTCATTCTTGTTCTAAAATAGATGCTATAAATTCTTTTACACTTGATTTTCCGTAGCTTCAAGTTATTCATACTTTTATAGGAGAATTAATTTGTTTTGATTTTTCTATAGCATTTTTTATTTTTTTATTTTTTAAGTGGTTTACTAGAGGTAAAGTAAGTAGTATTATAAAAAATATAACTATTGGTGAAAATAGTAGTATAGAAAGTATGTAAGTATGTACCCAAAAACCTAACTCATAGTATACTATGTATCAAATATCTATTGATAGTCATACTAAGAGTAGAGCTATGGTTAGCTTCATTCTTCATGTAAGTTTTGGTAGTAAAAGAGTTTTTTGTTTTATTTTACGTAGTATGAATAGGTTTTGTATAAGTAAAAAATATAATAATATATTATACATTATTATTTCAAAAGGCCTGTCTATAAAAACAATTATACTCAATAAAAGTAGTGGGAATTCTAGTACTGTCCACATGTTTATTGCTGCACTTTTTCATTGAGGTGTAAATATGTATTCTTTAAATCTATCCCATCTATATTCTTTTAGTTGAATAGTGTAAAGCCAAAAAGAAAATTTATAAAAAAATGGCAGAGTTGCTAATGTCAAAATAAGATAATGCTCAAACAGCATCATGTTTTCTATAAAAAACATTTTTAAGTAGTTATTAATTTAAATAGATATTTTTTCATAACTCATCCTTGAATTCCTTCTCTTACTTAAGAGAAGGAGGCTACCCTTTTGTTTTTCCCCTCTCTTAAGTAAGAGGGGGGTTAGGGGTGAGTTATGATTTTATATATTGTTTAAAAAAGTATTTATTAGTTTTTCTGGTGAGTGTAGGTGTATTCAGTGTTTTTCGTTTTCTAGTATTATCATTTTTGAGTTAACTATATTTTTTCTCATATATTTTCAATCAGACACTGGTGTGTATGTGTCTTTTTCTCACCATATAAGTAGAGTATTTTGTTTTATCTCACTTATTTCATCTTTTAGATCAGATTTAATCATATTTAAGTATGTTTGTTTTAAATATGGATTTTTCTCTGCTTCTAAATAATCTTGTCATCAGATAAGTTTATAAAATATTGTTCTGACTCAAGGAATTTTTTTAAGTATTTTGAAAGGTTTAATTATAGTATTTAGGACTTTTCTTTTTAGTGATCTTTTTTTATCGTTTCTGATTCATGCTGAATTATTTAGTATAAGTCTATCTATTTTTATTTTTCATCTATTTGCTATTTTTATACTTATAGCTCATCCATTACTATGTCACCATAGGATTATGTTTTTTAGTTTTCTATTTCTTATAAACTCTTCTATAACAGAAACATAGTCATCCAGCTCAAAGACTTTTTCTAGTTTTGTGTTTCAAAATCATGGTAGATCAGGTACTATTACATTGAATCAATGATTGAATAATAATTCTCAAGCTTCTAACCAACTCTGAGAACTTCATCACCATCAGTGTAGTATAACTATAGTGTGTTTGTTTTTCTTATCAATCCAGTCCTCAAAAAAGATTTCTATATTTGTTTTTTTTACTTGGTTCATATAAAAAAATAAGATTAAATTAATTTAATCTTATTCTAAGGATAATGTAATTATTTTCAAGCTATATTTTTATTTAATTGTTTTATTCTAGTTCAGGTCCAAAAACATTTTTAATATATTCTCAATTTTGTATTTTTCATATGGCTTTTATTCTCATATAATCTGTGTCTATATAGGCTGTTGTGATATTTTCATGTTGGGTTGTTTTTTTGTCTTTACATAAGACTCTTACATTTGTTTTTGCAAATTTTGGTATATTGTCTATAGCATCATTTTCTGTTAGTATGAAATATGTTCAAGTTAATTTACTAAAATGTCTTTTTGTAATATCTCACCAATATACTTTTTTTCAATATATATCATAAATATTTATATCTTTAAATATTTCATCATTTTTACTTTCTTTTAAATGCTTTCAGTTTCTGGGAAATTGATCCATTTCTCCAGTTTTTTTTTCATTTTGTCTTTTAAAATAAAAATTTTGTTTATCTAGTAGGTATGATTTTTCAGGTTTTCATCTTCATAATAATACAGCTTCTATATTATACAATATTAGTTCTCTTCAATATATTTCAGGAAAAAATTTTTTGATTTGTTCTAATACAAAAATTATTATTTTTTCTTCAAACTCAGTTTTACTAAAAATCTCAAAACTATTATTTATATTTTCTATAAAATCTTCAATTTTTTCTAAATTAAGTTGATGGTATTTTGTTTTTAATAGTAATAGTAACTGTATCAAATCAGATCATCATTCTACGTTGTTGTTTTTTCATTTAATAAAAACAACAGTCTCTATTAAATCATTTACAAGTATTTTAAAACTTTCTTGAGAGTCTTTTTTTATTATTTCATTATTGTACTCACTAGTGTTTTTTATCCATTTACTTACTAAAAATTCTTTAAAAAATAGTTCTATAAGATATATTTCATTTACATCAACAGACGGGTTGTTAAAAAATTCTTTTCCAGCAATTCATTCTTTTGTTCATAATCATTCTTTCAATATATCTTTTAATTCAGGATGATTTGTATATATTTTATTTAAGAATTTACTTAAATAAAACAAAAAGAATTCTAGATTATGTATATCTATTTTTTCATCTGATTCCCAATTAAATTCATATCAAAATATTTCTTTAATCATTGAACTGATTCATCATTTTTCTTTAACTATTTTGCTAGCTAAGCTGTTTTGAATATTATATTCTTTTAGATATAATTTAAAAAAGAAGTCTAGTTGATCCGTGAAGTCTTTTACCGTTTTTGGTGCTATTTTTGTTAATTCATTTATACTTTCTACAGTTTTTAGTTGTTCCATCTATGTTTATTTGTTATATTATTATGATTTTAATTATAAGGATTATATTTTTAAAGTCAATATCCGCTAATTAAAAAAACTTTTGATTTTAATTTGTATTAAAATATAATATTGTATGGTAATGTGTGGGGAAAAAGGAGAAGCTTATGAAGTGGAAAGTTTGTTTAAATATTCTTGCTGTAGCTTTTATCGTTGGTGTTTGGTATTATTTTTCTACTAATGAAGAGAAAAAAATATCAAATTTACATAATGCATCTTTTGATAGTGTTATTTGTAATTATGAAAAAGGTACATGTTATGTTGGGTATCGTTTTTATAAAACACCTGCGGTAAAAACTTTAAAACAGAGGATGATTTTGGTATGAAATTTGTTCTTTGTTGTATTGAAATTAGGAGTCTGGCATTTTTGTCAGGCTCTATTTTTTTATAAAAACTTGATTTATAATATAAATTGTTACAATCAGACTGCTTAAAACTTAATAATAAAAATATGATTTCAGAATTTTGAACTATAGATACACAAATATCTAATGATCTACTTGACCATGTAAAAGGTTCTACTTTTTATTTAAAAAATCCACAAATATGCCAATGTATAGATGGTAGAAGAACATTAAATGAAAGTAATATGGGTATGAGTATACCAGGTTGAGGTATATGACAATTAGCTGTTATGTTAGCTGTACTTGAAGAAACTATTATTTCAAAACAAAAAGATTTCAGAGAAAAAGCTTTGGAAATACTTTTTGATGTATTATGAGGGGAATAAAATTTAAGTTTTCATACTGATGATCATCACTTAGATTGAGGTTTTTGATGTGGTCATATTTCTCTTATGTTATCAACTGAAGCTAGAGAAAAATATGGTTTATCAGATGAAAGTGCTGTATATATAAAAGATGTTATAGAAAAATATAGTGATAAAGCTATTGTAAATGTATTAAAATGAGATCATGAAGAGTTAGCTATTATGAAACTATACTCTACTCATCATAGTATTCATGCTAATCATGATGGAAAACAATATTTTGTTTATACTCCAAAAATAGCTTTTATAAGAAACAAAGAAATAGCTAGAAAAATTTATAGAGAGTTTATAGAATGAACTAGTATAAGCTTGACTCCTGATACTTTGACTGAGATGTTTCAAAGAAAAACAGATATAAATTTTTATAATACTGTTCATACTCTTGCTCCAAACTTACCTGTATATGAATTAAAACACTCTTTATCCGGTAGTGTTAGGTATTTCAAAAAAGTGGCAGATAAATCAATGGATTTATGAGCTTAAAAAAACTTGACTTTTATAAAATAGTCTTACAATAACTATTGTGACTATTTTATTTTTTTAATTATTTTACTATGAAAAGTATTATAAGTTTGATAGTAACTATGTTACTAATTTGATTAACTAGTGTTTATGCGTCTTATGATGACGATGATAGATATGATGATGATCATTATGAATATAAGTATGAAGATGAAGATGACGATGATAGATATGAAGATGACGATGATGATGATGATGATGATAGATTTGGTATGGATAGAATTAAAAAAGCTAGAGAAAGTTTTGAGGAAAAAATGGAAGACCATAATGAAAAATTAAAAGAGAGAATGGATCAAATGAGAGAAAGAATAGAGTCTCTTAGAGAAAAACATCAAAAAGATTTAGAGGAAAGAATGGAAAAAGCTAAAGAAAGAGCTGAACAATCTAGAGAAGAATTTGAAGAAAGAATGGAAAAAGCTAAAGAACAAAGAGAAAGAATGAAAGAAATGGCTGAGGAAGAAAGAGAAGAAATGAAAGAAAAATTAGAAGAAATGAAAGAAAAAAAGAAAGAAGAATTAAGAATGAATAAAGATGAAATAAAAAATAATTTAAAAGAGTTTAATGAAGGTTTTAGAGATAACTTAAAAGAAGAATTAGCTAAATTATCAGAAGAACAAAAAGAAGAATTAAAAGAAATAAAAGAAATATTTGAACAAAATGCTGAAGAGTTAAAAGAAAAAATCAAAAACAGTTATAAGGATTATGAATTAAAAGAAGAATATATAGAAGAACTTGAAGAATTAAGAGATAGTTTTTACGAAGATACAAAAAATGCTATATGAGATGCTTCAGCTGTAGCTTTGGATTTAATAAATAAAAGAAAAGATGTATTCTTGGAAAATAAAGCTATAAGAGAAGAAAATGAAGCAACAAGAAAAGCTTATAGAGCTGAACTTGCTGACAAAGTAGTAGAACACAAAACAGTTTTCTTGGATAGAATAAATGCAGCTTTAGACAAAATGACTGATTCTAAAATAGAAAGACTTTTAGGAAAATTAGAACAAATAGAAGATAGAGTATCTAAAATGAACTTAAGTGAAGAAAAAGCTGATGAAATAAATTCTAAAATAATAGCATTAAAAGAAATATTAGAAGAAAAATTAGAGCTTAATACTTCAGAAGAAGATGAGCTTGATATAAACGGTTTATTAGGATTATAAAAAAAAGGATTTGACATTAAGTCAAATCCTTTTTTTAAATTCCTTTTTTATTACTGTTTTAAGCCTTCATGAACTCTAATTCGTTCCATGGAATTTTGGCTCTTTTTTCACCTATGTAAAATATTACCATTCCACCACGTATAACCATATCCATGGGAGGGTTTGTGATAACATCCCCATTTTTTACAGCTAATACCGTTAGTCCAAACTTCGTTCGAAAACCCAGAAAGACATCTGAAAAAATCCATTCTTGATACATTTCAGCAGGGATATCTACTCGATACAATGTCGGCCCTTCAAGGTTTGACATCATATGTTGTAGCACGTTACTTGCTTCACGATCTTGCATTTCCTGAACCATAAGATAGGTACTGGAAGGTACAATAACTTGATTTAGATCTCTGTGATCAGCCGGCATGCTATACACCTTGTCTCTGTGGTCTTCATTATTCATGTAAACCACCATGTGAGCATGAGTGTTAACTTGACGAACCGCCCAGGCAGTGAAAAATGATTGATCATCATCATCACCATGAACAATTACTCTTGAAGCCTTATCTACACATGCTCTTTTATGCAAGTCATTCGACGAAAGGTCTTTTGCTCTTACAAACTTTACCCTTCCTTTAGCCGGATTTTCTTCCAGTTTTGTCGAACACAAAATAATCTCTCGTTTTTCCCTCTCTTTATCACCGAGAATCTCATCAATCAGTTTCAGTGTACTATCTTCACGATAGCCCATAATAATGATGTGATCTTCTTCGTTGAGACTGACAAGGCCTTTGTACTGTTTTTCACTCATTCTAACAACTCCTTCAGCAATTTTTCCGATAATTAAAGCCAATGCTCCAATTCCAAGAATCATGACAATTATGGCTATCCATTGACCACCTGAAGATGATGGAGAAATATCTCCATAACCAACTGTAGTAACAGTTACCATAAACCACCAAGTATATCTTTCAGTGACAGCTGTTTCTCCAAAGTAAGTCATTGAGATATATCCTCCTACATACAAAACTACAAGTAGAGAGGAAATAATAACCCAACCATGACTTAACAAAAGAGAAATAAATCCTCTTATTAACTTTTTCATTTACATTTTTTACCTCTTTTCTATTTCATTAAAATTTTACTCTTTTACAACTATTTCATTTAAGGGGGGACTCGAAAGTCCCCCCTTGTGTTAAAATTAATAGCTCTTCCAGGCATCTTCAACGTATTGATCAAGGAGGCACGGATACATAAGTGTGTTAACACATGTATCTTCAGAGTGCAATTCTCCTTTACCAAACGCCAAAGAGGCTACAAGAACTTCAGGTGTAATGTAGTCTGTCTCTACACCGAACTCTTCAATAGCACGAATCTGACTTTTCATCATATCCACACTAATATCTGAATTCCATGCCAGGTAGTACCCCCATTCTCCAAAGGAAGGAATATCTTGACGATAAGGAATGGTCTGCAAACCTGCAGAATTCATTGTACGTCCTATTGTTAGGTACGACTCCTTTGCATAGTATGGTGAAGTAGACTGAATACTTACAACTGCTCCTGGATTCATATGCCACTGTAATTTTGTGAAAAACTCACGAGAATAAAGCTTGGTTAGCTCTACGCTAGAAGGATCAGGGAAATCAATAATCACAATATCCCATTTCTTTCCGTGTAATTCACTCACAAATTTATCAGCATCTACATTATAGACGCTAATATCAGCAACATGCTCTACTTTGTATTCCCCATCAGGACCAAGTTCATCTGTTTCCAGATAAACCCCTTCAGTTTTTAATCCTGTTACAGCATCCGTTGCTCGAGCCAAAACTCTTGCATCAGCAAAAGAATCGTTATTGAGCTTACGCATTACCTCATTAGTAGATGCAAACTTAACCATTGCTGGATCAAGATCAACCAATGAAACAGATTCAACCGTAGGATACTTAAGGATTTCTCGTAAAGCTAAGCCATCACCACCACCAAGAACCAAAACATTAACAGCTCTTGGGTTTACTGCAAAGGTTGGGTGTACCAGCAAATCATGGTATCTCTTTTCATCCGTAGATGAGAATTGATTATTACCATTAATAAATACTCTTACATCTCCCATTTCTTTGTTTTCTGTCATCACTATATGTTGATATCTACTTGTCTCCTTATGAATAATTGGGTCATCATAAAACTTTTGCTCCATCATGACATTCCAGTTTCGATTGTTTGTATAACCATACGCTAGGGCGATTGATGTCATAAGCAAAATAGCTACAGACGCCTTCCATGATTTCAGCATTTTCTGATGCATAAAGTAAGCAACAGTCAAAACTGCAACCAAAAAGTTAAAACCACCAACAATGAAGCTAATTTCTGTCAATGGGAAGTTTTTTAGAAGAAACTTAACCCAAATAATGGCAAAAACAAATGCTCCAATATAATCCATCGCATAAACAATCTTGATATTTTTCTTGATTTTGATACCATGTGTATCAATGATTCTCATCACAATAGGAATCTCAAAACCAATCAAAAAACCAATGCTGATAATGAAAAAATATTGAACCAGCAAAAAATGATCTGTCATGTATCCAAAAGCACCATAGATTGCAATGGGAGCATAAGCTCCAAGTGTTGCAATTAGCACCTCAACCCATAAAAATTTCTCTACGAGATTATTATCAGAGGTTTTTTCTTGAACCCATCCAGAAACCCCCATCATCAGCATCATTAATGCAATAACAATAGAGAATTGCTCAATACTGTTTCCCAGGATATACGTGGTCATAGTGGCCAATATATACTGATCAACCAACCCTGCTCCTCCAGTTGTAAACATGGAGAAACCAATTAAAAATGTTAAAATTCTGGTTTCATCAAAGAAAAACCATTTACTTCTCAAATTCATAATCGCATCCATTTCAAATTACCTTTTTTTCTTCTATTTTCAAAATTTTACTTTGTAGATACCTTCTCCATCCACAGCAATATACATATAACCAGATTCATCAAACGTAATCCCCTCCTGATCTCCAGGTATGGGATTATTAAATTGTTCAATTACTTCGAATGTTTTAGTATCATACACCAAAATCAAATCTTCATCATCACTAATTATATACAGTAACCCATCTCTCTCAGCTAAACCAGCCAAGTCTGGAAATGGGAAATACGTAATAGAGTAGATATAGTACTTCCGTTTATCTTCATTCAACCTGACTTCAAACAACATCGAAGGATCTTTCTTTTTTGGATTCAAATTGTATGATTGGTTGACCACAAAAAGTCTACCAGAAAAATTGTGAATCCCTTCAATACCATACTTCTTATCCTTTTTGAGTACTTTCTTCCCTTCCCACTTACGGTGAATGGACAGTTCTCTTGTAGATCTTAAAGTATCAATACTGACAGAAAGAATATTGTCACTTCCTTCAATTGCAATATCAAGCTCTCCAGGTCTAATTCCTTTGGTTACTCCCTCAAGATCATAATCACCTAAGTGTTTTTGCCTCAAGATTTCACCACTAAGTGAGAGTTCAAAAATTGTCCCCTCATCTTCAATAGCAAAAATCGTTCCTGTCTCCTTCAGGTAAAAAAGCCCTGACACTTCTTTTACGGAGGAATTAAGCAAAACTCCCTCAGCAAATACATTACCATAACTAATAAGCCAAAGTAACGATACAAAAAAAGTTTTCATAATTTCTCCTACAATATTTTACATAGAATGTTAAAGAACAGCTGTTTATTTTAATTGTTATAAATAATATTTTTAAAATAAACTTTTATTATTTTACATATAATTAATATTTTGTCAACCTTAAAATATAAATATAATAATGAATTATTAAAAAAAAGAAAAAATCCTCAGGTTTTTCCTGAGGATTTTTTCTAATATTCCTCCTCTTTATTATTTTACTTCAGCTTCTGGTTCAAGCACTGTTGTTATTTCTACTTCAGTATCTGTTTCCACTTCTAGCTCTACTTCAGCTTCATCATTAGATATAAAAGACTGGATTTCATCATGGTAATAATGATCAGCAATATTTGAAGCAATTACAACCAATAAAAACATCAGTTTTCTTCTGAGTTTTTTCTTCTTTTTAAACCTTGGTACTCTAAAACAAAAACGCCAAAATATAAGAGCAAAGTCTAGTACAGCAAATAAGGTAATGATAGGTAAAAGTCCAAACCATATTTTCAAAAATATTTTTGCAAACATTACTTCAAGAAAAGCATCTATCTCTGCAAAAAAGATTGCTATAGGTATAACAATAACCCACAAAATCCATAAATCAAATATAAGACCTATTATCCAACCAATCTTATCAGACAAAGATTTTTGTTTTTTCCAATCCAATAAGTACTCACTAATTTTTCCTAGAATATTATCAATCCAAGTAAAATTAAATCCTAACCAATCATTTGCTGAGCTTTTAAATAAAACAAAGCAAGAATTAAAAAATTTTTCCATAAAAATAACTCCCCTAGAATCCAAAGATCAATAGTCTATTTTGATCTATTAAAAATTTTATAACCAAAACTAAACTAAGAAAAATATATACAAAAAAATAAGTAAGTCAATTATTATGTTTTTTAATATAAAATTGTAAATATTACAATAAGAAATAAGAAAGTCAATAATAAACTTGACTTTTAAGAAAATTAGTTAAAATATAGAATGCTATAATTTTGTTATAGTTACTATTCATTTAGTAAGTTCATTAACATTTATTGATAATTTTGAGAGGCTAAAAGAAATGGATCTATTGAAAAAAAATCCGATACTTACGGGAGTGCTTACTGCTATTTTGGTAATGATTCTTGCTGAGCTTATGTTTAACCCAAGTAACTTGGTTTCAATCATTATTGGAGCTGGGATTGGGATTCTCGCAGCAGCAACTCTTGTCGCTCGCTCTCGTGGCGAACGTACTGCTGATGTTGTTGAGGAGGTTGTACAACAGGTGGTTAACCCTACACCTGACGCGCTGAAAAACAAAGTTGAAAACCTGCTTATGGAGCTCAATGAAAGTTTGCGTGTTAAGAGTCAGGTTCCATCCGTAACAACTGCTGCTGAGGAAGTGATTGACTTGCTTCTGGAAGTAGTACCTCGTGCTCTGGATGACTCTCCAAATTCAGAAGCTACTTTTGATTTGGAGAAACTGAGCACAGACTATCTTTCTGAGCTGCTGAACAACTTCATGGAACTTTCCAATGATGATCAAGCAGCACACACAGAGGATATTCTGAATCAACTGCAAGAATTGGCTGAAAGCGTTCGCGCTGCCAAAAAGTCCTTGGATGAAGGTAATCTCGATGATTTCCAGATTTCAAGTTCTTTCCTGAGAGCCAAAACAGCTTAACCCACCCCCCACTAACTACTACCAACTTTTTTTGGAGAATTGTAACTATGAGTACCGATACAAACGCCGCCGTAGCGGTCGCCACACAGGAAGACGAAGGCCCAACTCCCAACATGTTCGAAGATTCCGATACAACAATCGTACCGGAAGATCAGCAAGTCGCTATTCCTGAAGTACAGGATGTTGACAATGTTCATGTTGTTCGACCATCATTTGTAGATGATGCAAAAGATGCTGAACTGCAAGAACAAGCTCAAGCTTTGATTGATGCTGTTCTGGATAATCCAATGGATGCTTCTATCACAGTTGAAATTTACAAGCTGGGTGCTGAATTCATGAATGAAAACAGTGAAAGCGTGGGTCTTATGGAGACTAAAATCTCTGATGTTATGAGAGAGATTAGTGTTGGGGCTCCTGTTAACAAGAGCCTCACTGAGATCAAGACTCAGCTTGACCTTATCAACCCTGCGGTAGTTTCTCAAACTGAAACAACACTTTCTACCAAAGCTATCTTTGGCTTGATGACACGTATGGTGTCTCGTCTTCCGAAAGGAGATGAGATACTTCTCGTTGTAAATGAACGGAAGGATACAGTTGGAACAACTATTGATGGTTTGAAACGCCATTTGCGTGAGGAGCGTGATAAGGCATTGATGAATGCAACTGAACTGGGGCATATCTCAAACAAACTGTATAAAACTCAACAGGATCTACAGGAAGCTGTATATGTTGGTCAAATCGTATGGGAAAAACTCAGCGCGGCTGCTTCTTCCGAGACTGAACCAGTAAGATCTCAGGCTCTGAGAACACTGGTTAATGACTTGGCTATCCAAGTTGTTGATATCCAGACTGTTGATAGTCTGAATGTACAATCTCGTTTGAGTGCAGAAACACTCATTGGTAATGCTCGAAAAATCCAGCAAGGCGTGAATCGAGTTAACAATGTTTTGTTGCCCGCTGTTACTACAAACCTTATGGTTAAAGCTGCAGCAGCGCAACAGGCTGCGTTGGTTGGAACAATGACCGATATTACACGTTCAGCAGAACAGACAATATTGGATACGCAAAAGCAGACAAGACAAGCTGCAACCCAAATGGAACTTATGCAGAGTGATGGATTGATTAATCCTGAAGTTCTGCAAAGTGCCGCAGATGAGGCTGTAGCAATGATCGAGGAGCTTGAACAAATTCGTGCTGCTACTGAGAAAAAAGCTCGAGCAACAAGCAAGGCTTTGAGTGATGTTTCAAGTACGATGCGTAAATACGCTGATCCAATGACCAATGCTCGACATGCACGTGAAAAGGCTGGCATTTAACAATAACTTTTTTGAAGAGGAAAAACTGTAATGGTTGATAAGAAACGTATGGAGGCAATCCGTGGTATGACCCCTATGCCTGAGAATCAGAGACATCAATACGATATCACTGATCTGAAAGCTGGGGGCTATCTGAGTATCAGAGATGAAAACCATCTGGTTACAGATATCAGTCGATATCTTGATGTGAAGTGGGCCAATTTCGCTCGTCGTAAGAAGAATGAATGGATTGTCGAACTGACTCTCTACTCTCTGAAAACTGGTGAGACTCGATACGTCGAGTATTATGAGGATGATGAGGTCGAGATCTATGAAACTGTAAAGGAGGTAAAACTTCGAGACATTTCCTACTTTGGAAGACGTCTCACGCGTGAAGATCTGGAAGAAATCTCTGAAGAGGAAGAGGGAGATCTCATCGTTGATGGGAAAACTTTCTCCTATGATGACGATGAAACTGCAGCATGTCTGTACTTCCGTGGTTACATGACTGGTGATGAAGATCGAGCAATCGATGAAGCCGATCATGTTCGCCTCTATGAATTTGAGGCGAGAGATGGTATATGCTTGACTGTAGAAGCCTGGCATGAAGATGCAAGTGATGATCGTCCAGATCGTGAAGCTTTCATCAGCAAAGAGCTGCAATCAAGTACGATTGTGATCCTACAACTTGAACAGGAGAAGTAATGAAGAAAGAAGGTGATGTTGATACCTCTGGCTTAAAGGTCAGGATAAATGACCGTGTCCATGAAGTAACAGGTTTCCGTATTATTACCGTTCCAGGTGATGGTGAGGATAAATCTGAAACAAAGTGGATGCAGTTTGGTATGCAAGACATTGAAACCAAAATGTCTCAATGTGTCGAATTTGAGGTTTC
The DNA here is from genome assembly GCA_964344155.1 of uncultured Candidatus Peribacteria bacterium. Taxonomy (GTDB): domain Bacteria; phylum Patescibacteriota; class Gracilibacteria; order BD1-5; family UBA6164; genus UBA6164. The sequence continues at coordinate 34,339 of CAYFMG010000005.1, forward strand.
TGGAGTAATAAGCTTCTGGAATCAATTGACTGGATTGCCAGATCAAGTTCGATCAATCTTTGAAGGTATAAGTGGCTTTGGAAAGGATGTTGCAAAACGTTTTGAAAGAGCTGCTAAAGCGTTCGGAGATGACATTGAGAAAAAAGAGTAAAGGTGAAAGGTAAAAAATGACTCAAATGATCTATACGGATCAGTCAGCAAAAGACCTTCGACTAAATCTGGTACGGGGGCCTGTTGATAAGAAATTATTGGCAGTCCTTTGTACCGGAGAGGTTGAGTTACCGTACGGAAAAGTAGACGCTGGGATTATTGGTGCTAGTCACTACCTGGAGTTTAGTAACCCTGACGGTTCTGTTGTATTTACAGAGGTGTTTGCGTGCACAGATTTAGACGTTGAAGGCCGGGAGTATTATGGTGATTTGAATGATTCAAGTTCTATTACCAAGCATTTTGGCAATCTAACGTATGACTTTAGTGTACGTAACCTGAATATGGAAAAAGGTGAAGATGCTTTTATCGAGTTGATGGGGAAGATTAATCAAAACTTTTCTAATCTACAGATAGGGCTTCAATACCTTTTCCCTGTTCAGGATACGGAGGGTGATTTTCCTCCTTTAACACTGGTTCATGTAAAAGCTGATCCAGAAAAACCAAGCGTTGAGGTAGATACTCTACATGCATACCCGAATGAGGGGTCGCTTGTATTTACCAAGACGCATGTTCAATCAAGAATGGAGTAAAACTGATGCAATTCAGAAAAATGTGGTGGCTTTTAGCTGCTATTTCTCTCTTACTCAGTGGTTGTGGAGGTTTGCTGGACGATGACGTCAAGCAAGCTAAAGCGATCCCAGGGTCTATTGAGAATGTTGGCAAAGAAATCGCCAAACGAGAAAAACAGTTTGATGACCTTAAAAAGTCTGAAGACTGGGAATTCCTAAAGTTGTATGCTGAACGAGAAAACTGGGTAAGTTACTTCGTTGACGCTCAAGCTGAGCTTGATCTTGCTAACAAAAGTTATAAAAGCACGATCACTCCCATCCTTAAGCGTGATGAAGAAAAGGACCAAGCAGACCTCGACTATGCATTGAAGCAAGTCAGAAAAAACATCGCGTCTGCTCGCGAAAAAGGAGATAAAACTTCTAAGCGTATTACATTTTTGTTAAACGCAAAGAAAAACTCCTCTGACTGGGTTGCTACAGCGAAAGCTGAGGTAGCTGAAATCGATAAACTTTTGGTTACAGCCGATAACTTTGCAGCAAAACCCATGAAGGATTACCCTGCAAAGATTGAGGATATCAAAGGTCGTCTCGCTGTTTTGAATAAGTGGGGTGGTGATGCACACAGTGCTCTTCAGGTTGCTCAAGATGAACTTAGTAAGGTGAAATCAGGTAATGCAGATTATGCAAGACTTGGTGACTCCACTAAATCCATCACTGAATATCTGAAGAGCCTGAAGTATCAGCAACCTGCTTTGAAGAAAAAGCTGGATGAACTGTACCAGAGCTACACCAAGATTCTCGATTATATGAGGGTTGATTACTATGTTCAGCTTGCAAGAGCTGACTGGTGTGAAAGTGATGGATGTGGTAATGGTGATGAAAGACCCTTACCTGCTGTAAAAGTAAGTGAAGCTATGTTTAACTACTATGACTCATTTACTGGTGACCTGGTTGCTCAAGAGAGACCTAAGTTTTTCGGCGGACCAAGCTTTAAGCTAGGAGTACCTCAGAATATGTGGGCTCCGTTTAAAGGTTATGTAAAGTGGAATAGACGTTCTTATCACAGCTACGCAGACTTTTATGTATCAAAACTTTTTACCAAGACTTATCACAAGTATAGAGTTATTGAAAACGGTAAAAAGAAAGATACTGATTGGATCGAAGTTGATGAGGGGACATACTGGAACAACGAACGTAACATTGGTATGGCTCTTGTTTCTAAACCGTACGGTAAGTATGAGGAAGAAACTCTAAAAACAGCCACTCTTCCAGGTATTGACCGTATTGCTAAGCCTGTCATGGTAAATGGTAAACCTACTGGTAGTAATCAGTATGGTGAATGGAAGCAAGACTCGTCCGGTAATTCATTCTGGCATACCTACGGGCAGGTTAGAATGGGGATGGACGTTGCTGAGCTACTCTTTGGTGGAAACCGTTACAGTTATGATGACTGGAATGGATATAATTCACGAAAAGATCGTTCTACTCCATACTATGGACATAACAACACTTATGGTACTTGGGGAACAAAAACTTACGGTGAAAACTCTCGTTATAGAAATAGTGATTTTGCAAGAAAGAACCCAAATCTCGTAAGAGATGCCCGTTCTGGAAAAGCAAATAAACGTAGTCTTGGCGGAGGATCTCGTGTAGGTACTGTTCGTGGAGCAGGCTCTCGTAATCGAGGTGGTGGTCCTGCTGGTGGCGGAAAATAATCGCTACTCAGGAAATCAACAAAAACTTTTTTTAAAGAGGTAAATAAAGATGATAACGATGGATCTTATTAGTTCATATCTCCAATATGGAGTATATGCACTCATTACTTTTGCTGGTATGGTTGTACTAAGCAAAAGTATGAACTTCAGAACTTCCAAGCACTTTGATGCTGCAGATCTCATTGCTGGTGGCAATACTGCAGTAGGCTATAGAAGAGCTGGAGTTCAGTTGGGTTTTGGTATTGGTATGCTCGGCGTTTTGCTTGGGCAGAGCGATCCAAACTTTATCAATGATGTTGCTAACAGTCTCGGTTACACGATAATGATGATTATTTTCATGTGGTCATCACTGGCTGTTAATGACAAGGTGATATTGCCAGGTATCAGCAATAACCAACATGTCAAAGACAATAATGTCGCTGTTGGTATCGTTGAATTTGGTAGTCTTGTCGCAACGGGAATCGTTGGTTTTGCTAGTATCTACGGTGATAGTGGAGATTGGAAATCCTCGGTTGGTTACTTTATTTTGGGACAACTTACAATGATCGTTCTGGTTTTGTTGTTTGAAAAACTTACAAAGGAGAATAATCTCATCCAAGATATCGCTGAAGGCAAGAAGGCTCCAGCCATTTACTTGGCTGGTAAAACTATTGCTATGAGCTTCATCATGCTGAGTGCTATCAAAGGAAATGATGTTGACCTAAGTGCTCAAGAAGCATTTTCCAACTACATTTTTGCTGCTGGTATCGGTATGATATTCCTCATTGTCAGTGAATTGCTGATCGATAAGTTTATTGTCCTGAAAACCAATGTCCATACGGCTCTGAGAGATAACAATGTATCTGCAATCCTGCAGCTCTCAGGCTCAAGAATTGGCATGGCAATCATCCTGGGTTTCGCTATTCTCAGTTAATTATCAATAAAGAAATAAAGAAATAAAAAAGGAGATTTTTGAACTTGGTAGGTGTGGAGTAATCCACACCTACTTTTTTTGTAGAGTAAAAAAAAGGTCACAAGCAATCTTGTGACCCTTTTTGAAGGGAAAATATTTTTCCTACTAACCACCAGTAATCTTTGTAACATCTAGATTGCCAGGTTTTTCAGTAATAGTACTGGATTCAGAACTTGGAGTATCTACAGAATTAAGGGGTGGAACGACTTCAACTTTTTGCTTCTTACGTTCAGGTAATTTTTTATGAATTACTCTACAGTCTGATTCTTTAAACCCCACTTCATTATTCAAGAAATAATTAACACCTGTCAAACCTCTATAGAAATCAAATGTACTTTTATCAACAAATGATTTATCGCTTTTTGTGAAACAGTACAATCTTTCTCCTTGAATGTATTTTTGAACCTTTTCTGAAATTTCCTCCAATTTTTGAGGATTTGTTTTTGTAACAATGGAACAATCTTCATACCCATAAGCTCCATACATACTAACAAGCATATAGTTATTCTCATTAAGCACATATTCAAAGGTTTTATTATTTACCAATGAATTTGTAATTCCTTTTGCACAAAACATATCCCCACCACTAAAGAAATATTCATCTTTCTTAATCTCTTCACCTGTACTTGTTTTTTCTGTTGGAGGAGCATTATTACATCCAACCAAAAGAAAGACCAATAAAAGCAGTGATGCCTTAAAAATTCTCTTCACCATTAGATTTTTCTCCTTTTCTTATCTTAATTCTCAATGAAAATAAGCTATATAATTATATATAAAATATATAATTATGTCAAGTTGATTGATTATTAAATTTTCTAAAATAAACACAGTCACTTATGAGTATAATATAATTGTTTAGATTATTAACTTACAAAGTGGCCGGTTTAGGTATAGAATTTACAAAAATAGGTGGTTATTTCTAACCACCTATTCAGCCCCTTACTACATAAGTGAAACAGAATCTAGATAAACATCACCTGAAAATTTACCAAGTTGATATTTAACGAATACAGAATCATTTTTAGATAAGGTATCATACATTACTTTGCTAATTTCTATTTTTTTCTCCTGTTCTTCTATTTCCACAGTAATATTCCATTCATCATCATGATTTATGATAATTACTTGTTTATTTACATATTGAGTAGTTATATGTTCAGGAATAAAGTCTTTCTGAATAACTATTCCAATAGATTCCTGAAACTCTACATCTACTCTATCATAATGATTAAAGGTAGCTATAAAGATAGCTAAAGTTACTCCATATACTACAGACATATAAAGTAAAAAAACTACTCCTCCTATTAAACCATTTCCTTCAGCTAATTCAACTGGAAACTTCCAGTAAATTTGTTTTAAAAGAACTTTTACTTTTTTCATTTTACTATTACTCCATATCACAAAAATGTATAAATATATACTTAATCTCTAAAAAATAAATAATTACTAATAGAATAAAGTATACACCAGGGTAATAAAATAATATCATAATAAAATTAAAAATGCAAAAAAATAAGGCTTTTTTATAGCTTTCTTACTGGAGCTATTCTAATATTCATTTTTTTAATTCATTTTCAACTGAAAGCTATTTCAGCTAATTCTCAATTAAGACTTGTTATTATTCAGTTACCAAACTTTGGATGATTTATTTTATCTCATCTATTGAATTGGCTTACATCATTGTTTGATATTGTTTTTACTAGTTTTGCATTTGGATCATGTTTTAGTGGATGTTCTTGTATTTTTCAGAAGCTAGATCATCACATAGAACCAAATGGTGAAGGAGAATTTTTTAGGTATTCTCACAGGTCGTAATTTACTAGGTACTCTAAAGGGATTTCTTTTAAGAATCTTGATTCAGGATTTCTTACATAGTCTCAAAAGTTAAATCTTTCTTTAGCTCTACTTATATATAACTCTTCCCTAGCTCTAGTCATCGCTACATACATAAGTCTTCTCTCTTCTTCTAGTAAAGCTTGTTCTCATGTACTTCTAAAACTTGGGAAAATACCATCCTCTAATCATGTTAAAAATACTCTTTTTTCTTCTAGTCATTTTGAGGTGTGGATAGTCATAAGTGTAACATAATCTGGTCTTTCATCTCACTTATCCATATCAGTTATTAGTGCTATTTCTTCTAGAAAAGTAGCTAGAGATTCTCTTGGTTCCATACCATTATATTCAGTTGCAACATTTACAAGCTCATCTATATTTTCTAGTTTTGCTTCTTTTTCTTCTTTACTTAATCATTCAGTTAAGTACTCATTATAATTTGTTAGTTTTACTATTTCTCTTATTAGTTCTGGTACTACTAGTTTATTAGAAGATTCTACTAGAGAATTAAATATAGTTCAGAAGTTGTTTATTGCATTTTTTGCTCATGCTTTTAGTTCTTCTACCTCATCTATATTTTCTATTATTTGAGGATATGATAGTCAGAAATTTTCTCTGTAATTATCTAGTGTTTCAATTGATTTAGCTCATATTTTTCTTGTAGGAGTATTTATAATTCTTTTCATTGATACTACATCATTATTATTGTGTATTACTCTCAAGTATGCTAGTAAGTCCTTTATTTCTTTTCTGTCGTAGAACTTTTGTCATCAAATTACTCTATATGGTATATTTGCTATCATAAGAGCTTCTTCTAGTTTTCTTGATTGTGCATTTGTACGGTATAGGATTAGATTATCTTTGTAGTCTCACTCTTTTTCTTTTATAATATTTACAACTATACTTGCTTCTGTCTTATCATCTGGTGCTTCTATGTAGTTTATATGTTCTCATGCGTCATTATCTGTCCATAGTTCTTTTTTCATACCTGTTGTGTTGTTTGCTATTACAGCATTTGCTCAGGCTATGATTTTTTTTGTTGATCTGTAGTTTTGTTCTAGTTTTACTATAAGAGCTTCTGGATAATCTTTTTTAAAATTGATTATATTTCTCATGTCAGCTCCGCGCCATGAGTAAATTGAATTATGTGTTAATATATTATTTGCTACAAAATTATGAGTTTTTGCTATATCTAAATCATAAACAGTAGTATTTATTTTTTCTTTACTTATTTTTGTGATCTTTTCTACTTTCCATGATTTTCAGTTCCAAGTTGTAATTCAAAATCAAACTTGAAGGTTTGATGCTGGTAGAAATGAGTATGACTTATTTGTGTAACTTAATCTTTCAATTATTTCCGTATTTATTCATGCTTTTAATAATACATTATAGATATCTTTTGTTAAATTAAATATTTTTTCATAATCAGCTAATTCTTTGTCTATGCGTATTCATAATTTAGCTTTTCTGCATAAATCTGGAAAATGTAATTGTAATAGATCTATTACAATCTTATGTGAAGTATGTAGGGTTACTCTATATACTCAAAATCTTCTATTTTTTTCATTTCATCACATCATTAAAAAGTTAACATTAACTCTGAGTGTTTTAAACCTATTTGAAGCAGAAGCTATTACTTGAGGATATTGTTTATTTATATTTAAATCATTAAGTAATTTTTCTGCATTTTTATGTGTATCAATATTTTCAAAAATTCTATCTACATCTTCTTGGTCTAGTTCTGTTAATTTTCATTTTGCTGTAAATACTGTTTGGGGTATGGAGTATTTAAATGAATAATATTGTTCATAATATTTAGCTTCTTTCCCTGAGTTAGTAGTATGTAATATCCGTGCTTTATCTGCCTGTTCTCAATTTAATCTTTTTCTTAATCAATATATATTATGTCAATTCTTTCATAATCATTTAAATCTTGTAAATCATATTCTATATCATACATTATGCTTGTACATTAAATATACACCATAATCTGAACCATCTTTAAAATTATCTTCTGGATTTGAGAAAAATATATGCTTTGAGCTTGCTTTTATTTTATTTCAATTACTTGTATGGATAGTATATATGTAATCATTTATATTATTTTTATAAATGCTTTCAACAGGATAATATTTATCCTTTATTGATCAGTCATAAGATAATATTTTGTCTCATATTTTAATTTCTTCTAGATTTTTAACTTTAGATCATTCTATATTAATTTTAGTATCTCATGTTAAGCATTGATAATCATCACCAACTACTGCTAGATTTCTATATTTTGTAGCTAGAGCTTTTACTATTTCATATTGAGGAGCATTTGTATCTTGATACTCATCTATCATTAGATACTTATATCTTTCTTGATAGATTTCTAGTATTCTAGGAATTTTTAATAGAGCTAGAGTTTTTACTAGTATATCATCAAAATCTATTGCATTGTTTCTGATTAGATCTTTTTCATATTCACTATAAGCTTTATGTACTACTTCTTTTATGCTAGAATCTACTTCTTTTTCGTATCACTTTGCTGTTATTAGGCTGTTTTTTGCATTTGAGATATAAAATGCTATTTGTCTTGCTGGAAATTCTTTTTCATCTATTTGTAGTCTATTTTTTAGTATAGATTTAAGTACTGATAGTTTATCAGTTTCATCATATATTACAAAGTCCTTTTTTAGTCAGATATTTAGTTCTTCAGCTAAAAAGTTAGCTAAGGTTTCTTTTAGCATAAATATTCATATCGAGTGAAATGTTCATATAAGAGGAAAATTTCACCTAGCATAGATGTTTCTAGGCGTTTCTACTCATAGAGTTTTAGCTACTCTTTCTCTCATTTCATTAGCTGCTTTGTTGGTAAATGTTACCATCATAATAGAGTTTGGGTTAATTCCCTTTTCTCTAATCATATACTCTACTCTAGCTGTTAATGTTGCAGTTTTTCAACTACCTGCACCTGCTATTATAAGTAAAGGTCAGTCTATTTTGTTTTTGGCTTCAGCTTGCTTTGGGTTTAGTTGCATTTTAATTTGACTTTTTATTAATAATTATATATAATGTTAGTACAAATGGTCTTTGTACCCTACTCCTTTTTTAAAGGAGGAACTATTAAAGAGTTATTATTTAAAATAATAGCTCTTTTAATTTTGTTTGTAATTCAGAATAAAAAGCTCTACTTATCATTCAATATCTTCTATATAATCTTTTTGAATCAAAGAGTCTCATTTGAGATATTATAGCACTACTTGTTACTCATTTTTTGAATTCAAAACTATAATAAAATTTTGAATTTTTATTTTTTGATGTAAGAGGTATTCAGTAAAAAAGATTATTATTAAATTTTTTGTAGACCAAAACAGGTCTTAAAAAATTATCTCATTTTCCATTTTGTTCAAATCAAATATTTTCTCATAAAGATGTATACCATATTTCTCTTTCATGAAAATGTATATTTTTACTTGTATTATCTAATTTTGCTTTTAATCATATCCATTTTTTAAATTCTTTCTACATTTTTAATTCTTAGTTTTTAACTTCTTCAATATATATAAGATATACTTTTTACAAAATTATATTTATTTTTTGTGTTAAAAAATAAATATTATAAATTGACTTTTGTTTATATATAATTATAAAATATATATGAAGAGTATTAGTGATATAATTATAGGTTTACAAAATACCTCTGAACAACAAGAAAGTTCAGAGGTTACTATAAGTTGAGCTCAAAAAATAGCTGAAGAAATATCAGATAATGCTAATTGAATTTTAACAAGAAATGAAGTAGAAGAGTTTTTAATTAGAAAACAACAAACTTTTGTACGTAACCAAAGAGATCAGAATCTATTATTAAAAGAACTAACATGAAAAGTAGCTGTGGCTGCTCATCATAAAATATTTAAGAATGGAATAAGTGTTGGTTTATGAGAGTGATATTATACTACTGTTAGTAGAGAAAATAGTAAATTGATAGATTACTATTTTGATACAGGATGATATGGTATCAAAAAATATACAAAAATGAAAAATGAGTGGTTTACCCCAGAAAGGATTATTGTTGATGCTATTGATATGGAATCAGAAGTACCGGAAGTAATTCATGGAATAACTAGACATGAGATATGAGAAGTTATGTTTAATAATTGGAAGTACTTTATTCTATCTCAGTATCAGATGGAAAAAAGACTTGAGGGGGTTGATGGTATGTGAAAATGACGGTGAAAGGATTTTGGTATGTTTATAAATGCTGTTTGAGATCCAAGGATTAATTATTTTACTTCACAAATATCAGAAGGGTCAGCCAGAGATATAATGTATGCTGAGTTATCTTGATTAACATGACTTGTATGAAAAATATGACAATTACCTGTGCATCAACAATTTTTAATGTTAGCAAATGCTAGAGAAGCCGAAGATTATGCTCCTAGTTTAGTTGATTTATTAAAAAGTGAATCTGATCCTAAGGCACTAGATTTTTATAATGAACATAAAGATGACCTAGAATTAATTTCTAGAACTTTGGATATAAAAGATTTTTATGAGTTAGCTACAAAACTATGGTCAAAATATTTAAAAATTATAGATGAAGAAGCTAGAGAATTGGAGCATTATAAAGAAATGATATTATTGTTACCAATGCCATGTTGAACATGATTTTTGTATGATAAGTCTACATGAACTATTGTCCCTATACCACTTGATGCCATAAATACTGTACAAGGTAGATGAAATATGGATAGGATAACAGATAAAAGAGATAGGAATGAAAATCTAGATGAAAATAAGTTAGACAAAGATAAGGCAAAAGAAATACTTGATAAACTTGCAAATCCTGAAGATTGAGATGCAGGTCAGAAAGAAGATTGAGAAAAAAGTGAAGATTGAGAAAAATCAAGTAGTAAAGAGGAATCAGAAAATGAAACTGATTGAGAAGAAGAAGGAGGTGCTTATTGATGACAATGAAGTTCTTGATGATTAAATCAGGTTTATAGAACTAAACCAGATGTGTCATATAAACAGGTTTTTAGATGAATTGATAATGTTTCTAAAAGTTTTAAAAGATTATTAAAACCTTTTATTCCTAGAGATAAGCCATGAATTGTTCCTAGACAAAGTACATGAGCTTTTAGGGTTTCTGATTTTATTAGAACTACTTGAAAATCATCAGATGTATTTTTAGAAGTAGTTGATTGAATAGAACATTATGCAGTTTTTTGAATAATAATTGATAATAGTTGAAGTACTTCAGAAAACAATAAAATAAAATATTTTAAAGCAACAGCTTATGCTTTAGCCGAATGATTGAGTGCTAATGATATTCCCTTTGAGATGATGACATACTGAAATGATTGGAGTTGAAGTATAGCTTTTATACATAAGATTTCAGATGGATCATCTTTTACAAAAAAAGAAAAAAATAGATTAGCTTCAGTTTCAGCAAATTGATGACAACTTGATGTAGAATGCTTAGCTTTAAGCTGATCTCATTTAATTCCTCTTTCAAAAACACTTGATTGTAAACCCTTTTTTATAATCATTTGTGATTGATTAACTGATATTTGACTCAAGTATCAAGTAGAAAAATTAAGATGACAGTGATGAGTTGTATTGTGAGTATGAGTAATGATACCTGATGAAGATAAAAAAGAATTTAGAGAAAATTTTTGAGATAGACATGGGATACTGGTTGATGATTTTAATCGTATTCCAATGGAGATAATGAGAAAAATAAAAAGGGAGAGTAATAAGATCTTTAAGCTAAAAAGAAAATAATTTAATAATACTAAAATATAAATGACAAATAGTGAAAATAATGTATGAGATATTCTTTGATTAACAGAAGAGCAAATTAATGAACTACCTAAAGAAGAATTAGAAAAACTTCAATCTGAGATTTTATCAAATCCAATTTTTGAAATATGACTTGTTTGAGAATATGCAAAAAATAGAGTTCTTGATATAATGGATAGAGCTATAGATAAATTTGAACAATACTTTGAGGATATTAATAAACTACCAGACTTAGCAAAAGAAAAATATAGAAAACTGGAGGATGATTTAATAAAAAGAAAAAATGAAATTTCACAGCGTAAAGAAATAGATATAAAAAAAGAAGCTATAGTTATAGCTTATTCAGAATTTATTGAAAGAGCTCAGTTGTCTATTATTCATGATTATATTGAAACTGTATGAAATCATAGGTTACAAATTCAAGTTAATTGATGAAAATTTATCAAATACTGATCTTTGCGTGTTAATTTTGAATGAAATGAAATGTTTTGAGTTGATGATACATCAAATGCTTTACTTAAAAGTATAAAGGTTAGAAATATTACAAATATAGTTTGGAATGATGCTTGATGAAGACAATCATCTTTATATGCTTCTATAGAATTATTTAGAAGAAAATGAGATATACTTGTTGCAACTATCTCAAAATTGTTAATGATGACTAGAAAACAAAATGATATCTATAAAATAATTGATGACTTTAATGATTTTATATCTCCTGAAAATCTTTTAAAATGACCTATAGAAAAATATGATAGAGTTTTAAGAACTGCAGAAAAAACAGGTGTTGAATCAATAGATAATGAAATAGAAAAAATGCATTGAGAACTTGTTGATAAAGTTCAAAGGAAAATGAATGTTTTAGCTGATGCTAGAAGAGTTCATGAAATGCAACAAGAGTGAGATAGAATAGTTACTTCAGCTTCAATTATGACTCGTAAAAAAGAGGTGGCAGAGTGAATGAGTTTTAGGTACATTAAATATGATAAAACAGCTACTAATGTAGAGTTAATACCACCTTCTGAATTATGAGATAAAGAAAAAAGCAATGGAGATATTTATTTTCAAATTCCCTATTATGAATCAAATGATCCAGATAGGTTTATAGAGCAAAAAGATTTTGTGTTAACAGAGTATCATTGGGATATTTTGTTTAACAGAATGAAGGCTCTTTACCACTATCCTACTAGAAATACTCTTTTAGTATGACTTGCTTGAACTGGTAAGGATTATTTTATAGAATATCTAGCTTCACTTATGAATATGGAAAATTGTCTGATTCAATGAAAAAAATTAATTACAATTGAGGACTTTTTCTATACAAGAAGAATAAGTAAAGACTGAGATTATTCAGTACCGACTCCAGCTGAAACATTTGTAAGTAAAAGTTGATGTTTACTTAATCTTACAGAGGTAAATAAGTTTGGTCCAATGCTTAGTGATTTAAATCCATTATTTGAGCCAGCTACTCGTAAAATATTTTTAGAGGTAAAATGACAATACTTTAGTATTCCTGCATGAAACATGATTTTTTGATCTATGAATCCTTCGTGGTTTTGAGGTTGAAGATCTGATTTAGAGTTTGATGTAAAGGATCGTTTTCAAAATATATTTAAATATGAATATTTACCTTTTTTCTGAGATGCAGATATGTTAGAAAAATGATTAGCTGAACAAACTCCTAAAATAAATACTTGAATAGCATGAGATGATAAGGTCGTATATTATTCATATGAAGCAGAAATTTATTATAAAAGTTTTCCTGCTTTAGAAAAAATGTGACAAACGATGTTTAGAAATACCTGGAATAAGATGTTTAATCAATGATGATATAATTCAAATAAAGATAAAGTCTACTTATCACATAAAGATGCAAAAATTAGATCTATATCAGTATTAAAAAATATTTTAGAGTTTGTTAATCTTTATAGAAAAGTATTTGAAATGGCTAGGTTAGATAAAGTACAATTAGAACCATCAGAAATGCTTACTCAACGTACTCTTAAAACATTTATTGAAGATACTGCTATGATTGATCCTCTTTCTAAAAATCCTGATACTTATAAAGTTGTAATTAAATATATTTTAAAAGGAAGAATAGAAGATGAAGAAGAATGAATGCCTCTTATAAGACAGATACTTAATAAATAAAGATTAGTTTTTTTAAACTAATCTTTTTTTTAATTACTATATGCTAATTCTTTAGTATCTGAAATTATGTTTTGCATAATCTTTGAGATTTTATTTTTTGTCTTTTTTATAATATTAGATGGACTTAGTAATTTTTTATAATCTACAACTTTCTTTCAAGTATCCAAATTATATTTTATGTTTTTTCAGTTTACATCATAATTACAGAAATAACTTCAGTTTTCTTCATAAGAATCTATAATTGAAAAATTTGAGTTATGAGCATTTTTAAATATTTGTATATTTTCTTTTGTGAAGCTTTGATATCAATTATTGTATCTTTGTTTAGTTAACTTTCACCTTTTGTTTATATAAAATAACTCTTTTGTATCTAGGTCTATAAATGTTTTTCTTCACATTAACTCTATATCAGCAATTGTCCTATTTCCTATATTTCTTACATTTCAAATATCACTAAAAAATCAACTGTTTTCTCACGAGTTTAGGTTTATATAACTGTAGTTTAAAAAGTCATTATTATTTGTAATTGAATGTTTTACTTTTATAAAAACTCAACTATCTGTTTTTATTGTTTCTCATACTATTTCTTCATAAGGTCAATACGTATTTTTACTACTACATATATATTTTTTACCTTTTTTCTCAGCTTGAAAATAAACTTCTCAGTTTATTTCTTTTATATTATTAATTTTACTATAATATTCTCATATTACTTTCCCTGTTTCTGTATTTATACAACATTCAACTCAAAACTTTGAAACTGTTACATATTTTCATTTATAATTATTTATTACTTCATAATAATTATTTTTTCATTCTCTTAATCAAGCTCTATATATTATATAATCTACTCAATTTATTCTTTCTATTATAACAGCACTTTTATTTCCTTCTTTTTTGTCTTTGTTATTTTTTGATTCAAAAAGTTGTATTATATTATTTTGAGTATTATTTCATGATTCTTGAGTTTTTGGAGAAGAAATTACCCTATTTTTACTTGTTTCCGGAGAACTTTTTTGAAAATCCAGTATTTGAGCTGTTTTTCATTTTTGTTTATTTATTCTACTTTTTAAAGCTCTAGACTTTTGCTTTAGTCTTTTTGTTCTTTGTATAATAGAATTTTGTATTTCTACAAAATCTTGATCTTTTAATGCTAAATTACCTGCTATCATGTATAGTTTATATTAAAAAATATTTAAGATATTATAAATAAAAACAACTAAAAGTCAAATTAAAAAAATAGTAATAATAAAAATATAGTACTTTTTGGGTACTATATTTTTATTATATCGTCTATTTCTTTAGCTGTTAAGTCTATTAAATGTTCTATTCTTTGTAAAGATTCTTCTCATCTTGTAGATAAGTTTAGCTCATCTAATCAATTTAGCACACTTTTTTGGTGTTCAAGTTTATCTAAAATTTCATCAAAAGATTTCAATTTAGTTTTTATTCATTTTAATTTTTCTAAATCAAACTTTGATTCTATGTATTCTCTAAAACTAGAGTTTGATTTTAAGAATAAATATATATTAAACTGTACAGATATAAAGTTTTCAAAATAATCTTTTTCAAAAATACGTGATAATAATTTTAAACAATCTTTATGTAATTGATCAAAAGATATATTTAAATTTGTTCATAGATTATTATTTTCATACTCTTTTTCTTTGAAAAATGCTTTTAATTTTTTCTCGGCTACTTTTGTTTTCCTATTGTTTTTGTTATTTGTTTCTATTATATCTAGTTTTTGATTGATAAAATCTAATTCTTGTTCATTAAATAATCACTTAGATAATAATTCTTTTAATAATTCTATATTTACATACTCAATATTTGTTTCATATAATTCATTAAATAAATTTCTTCAATTAAAATTTATTTCTTTTGGTTTCAATGATATTTTAAAATCTGATTCTAATTCAGCTTCTGTAATACTTATTTCATCATATATATCAGATAAAACTACTTCTATTAAATCTATTAATTCATCTTCTATAGTATCAGGGTCTTTTAGTTTACCATTATAAAAATCATCTATATAAGAGCTACATTTATCTTTTATCTCTTTATTATTACATAAGTTATTAAAGCTTTTTTGTATTCTATTTGTAAATGTTTTTGCTTTTTCTCTTTTAGAACTCTCTTCTTCTTCTATAAAGAAATTGTAAAGTAGTGTGTAGTTTTCAATTATACCTTTTAGTACTTCTGTTTTTAATGATTTTTTTTGGTTTTTTAATTTTGAGATTCTATTTTTTAGAGCTCTATTTCTTATAAGTTTTTTATTTATTCTGTCAAAAACAATCTTTTTTTGCCAAGATACAGATTCAAAAATTTCTCTTAAAGAGCTATTTATTACATTAATTCAATTAGATTCAAACTGTTTACTTAGGTATGATTGTATATAAGAGGTTCTTTGTTTGTATATTTCTGATCATTTATTTTTTATTTCTTCTATTGTTTTAGTATTACTATGTCTTATTTTTTGTTCTTCTATACTTAGAGTTTCTTCTCTTTCTTCTTTTGGTTCTTCATATTTTATCTTAGATAAAAAGCTTGGAGTGCTTACTTTTTTGATTTTTGAGGCTTTTCTTGCTATTTGTTTAGCTTTATCTAAAACTTGAGTTTCCCCTGTTTTAATACAATACTCTGAATATAATTCTGGTATAGTTACTTTTATATCTATTCTATCTTGAGCTTTTAGTATTTCTTCTATATCTTTTTTTAATAACTCTTGTCCTTCTATATTTCCGTGATTTAAGGCTATTGTTGCATTTTTCTTTATTTTTCAGTCTTCAATTGATTCTGTTATATATTGCAATATCTCATCATGTCATATGTGAGAAGAAAATCAATCTATATATTTTCTAGTACATTTTTTTTCATATTTTTCTCAAGCTATTGTAACTGTTTTTGATTCTCAAAATACTATATCATTTCAAATAGTTCACTTAGAAAGATATCATGGTGCTAGTATTGTAGCATCAGGGTTTTGTAGTACAATAGGTAGATGATTCATTATTGCTCAACCATCCATCATTCATGATGATGCTAATATTATACGTTTTTTATTATTTATGATTTTTCAATCAATATCTTTTTCATAAAGCTCTTCAAATTCTCAAAATTCTAAAAATCTAAATATTTCTTTTCAAAAAACTTTTATTTGAGTTTCTGCTTTTAATAAATCAAAAACTTCTCACATATGGTTTATATATATGTTTGTTATTTTTTGTCCTAGAGGAGCATCTATAAGTATTTCATGATCAAGAAAATCTTGTCATTTTTCTACTTTCTCTTTTATTATAGTTAATAATATTTCTTGAAGTCTTTGTTGTGAAAATACTGAGATTAAAACATCTCATTTTGAATCTTTTATTGATTTTGTTAATTCTTCTATTGCTTTTTGTCTATCTACATGATTTTTACCTCAATATGTACTTTCTATTTGTAAGTAATCAACTGGTAGTGGTGGTATTTCAGGTCTTCATAGTCTGTTATCATTTATTCTTCATAAATCACCAGTAAAACAAGCTGTTACAGCATGACCATTAATATCAAGTAGTCTATCAACTTTTCATCTAACTTCTCAAGATGTAATTATAACACTTGCTGAACCAACTATATGTGCAGCATCAAAAAGAGAAATACCTGTTATATTTCTTGAGCCATTATTTTCATTTGTTACTTCAAGTTTTAAGCTTGCTCTTGTGATATCTTCTGAGTTATAGTCTATAGCTATTTTTAGTACATCAACTACTAATTCATCATCATTTATTACATTTTCTATATGATATCTTGTTTCTATACCATACTTCTTTAGTATTTTTCTATTGTTTTTTAGATCTTTTTTTATTAATTTGTATTCTTCTCTTTCTTTGAATTCATCATCATCTAAATAACTATATTTTTCACAATAAGTAAAGGCTGCTTCTAATTGTTTTTTAAATATATCTCTTTTTTCTTCTAGTTCTCCAGAGTGATTTTCTATTGCATTATTAATTTGTCTTGTTAGATTGTCTTCCCATTTTTGCTTCAATTTGCTTTTTTCACTTCTACTATCTACTGATACATATCAATCAAATCAGTTAAGTATTTTTAAAGGCAGATTGTCTAACAAGTCTTGGTCTTCCCTATTTTTATTTTTTGAGTTTACTTTACTTGAACTTACAACTTTTTCTTCTGAATAATCCATGCTATTAATTAAATCCATAACAGCTTGTAGGTCATCTTCATCGAAAAGTTTTTCTTTGATTCTATCAATTACTGATTTGATATCACTTTCATTTTTAACTTTGTAATAATCTAGGTACTCTTGAATTTCAAATAATACTTGATTTTGATCATAACTAGTTCATAGAGTTTTTTCTAGATATTTTTTAGAACTATTGCTTAGTCTATTTTGGGAAGAAGTTAATAGATTTTGTATTTTTAGAGCTTCTTTTAATCTAAATCATAGTTTTTTGTTTTTTGCTAGGTTTTCTATTATCTCTGATTCTTGTATTTTTAAACTATCTAAAAGCATTTCTATAGCTATACTTTTTGTAGCTGGAGTCATATATATAGCTCATTTATATCACATTTTTGCAAGTAGAGGTAGTCTTCATATGTGATCTATATGTCAGTGTGTTATAATTACTCAGTCTATATTTTTTAAAAAATCTATGTTTTCTTTATTAAATAAATCTGAAGCTTCTCATCATTGAAAAAGTCAAAGATCTATCAAAAATCTTTTTCATCCAATTTGAAGAATAGTAGCTGATCAAGTCAAACTAATTACTTCTTTGTCTCATATTGTTTGAGGTACTGCTCAATGTAGGCTAACACTTGTATTCATATTTTATCTAAATGATTGATAAAGTTTATTTTCAAGAAAAAAAGTTATAAAATAACTTATCATTAGGTTTCTAAATTCTTTTAGTCATTCTTCATTTGAAAAATCTATTAAAGATAGGTCTTCTTTAGGTATATATTCTGAAATATAGAAGTCTATATCAGAGCTAAGTTCACTAAATCTTCTTCTTGCTTCTACTATTTCCTCTGACTTAAGTATTTTATATACTATATTTTTATTCTTATTCACTATGTTTATTAGATTTCAATTTTCTCTTAGCTGTTTTCTTGTATCTGATGATAGTGTTAACGTAGAACTTGCAGCCATAACTGTTTTATGTTCAAAATGTATATTTTGCCCTAAATAAGCTTCTATTCTTAGGTATGTGTCAGCTCAAACTATTTCTAATAATTTTTCAGGTTTTCTGTATACTATATCATTTACCTTGATTCATTTTTTCCATAATTCTAGATCTTCTACTATATGTTCAGCCATTTCATGGTTTATTTTTCCTAGTATATCATATCTGAAGTTTACAAAATCATCATACTCTCAGTGTCTAGCTAGTCTTTCTGCCAATATTCCATTTTGACAGCTTGATTCTCAAGTTATAATTATATTCTGCATCTATTTATCTAAGCAATTA
The DNA here is from genome assembly GCA_964344155.1 of uncultured Candidatus Peribacteria bacterium. Classification (GTDB taxonomy): domain Bacteria; phylum Patescibacteriota; class Gracilibacteria; order BD1-5; family UBA6164; genus UBA6164. The sequence goes on from CAYFMG010000005.1 coordinate 52,976, forward strand.
TTTTTTAATATTATTTTAATATATACTGCAAAAACTGTAAAAGTCAAATTTATATTTGACTTTTATTTTTTTGTCTGTATACTATTTTAGTTAAAAATAACTATTAATTGCAATTATTATGGTAGGTACATCAACAACTACTAATATCAGTAGAAAAGAATGAGCTGAATTAAATATTATTTGATCATATATAAATACTATTTCAGGGGTTACAGAAGTAAGTACTGCATCTGAAATGTGTGAAAATTTTACACAGTATATAAATGATTTATTAGAAAAATGATGAAGTGAAGAATATATAGCTTTATTAAAAGAGAAAAAACAAGAATTGATGGAAAAGTGTAAATAAAAACCTTTAAGTTTAAACTTAAAGGTTTTTATTTTTTTACCATATGTAGATTATTAAAAGAGTATATATTACTTAACTCTTCTATGCTTGTGACTACAATATCATGATGGTTTCATATTTTTGATAAAGCTAGTCATTGTCAAAGGAGTATAAAAAAATGTAGATTTTTCATTAAATCATTTTCTACTCTATCATAGCTTAATACAACAGTTCAAGCTTGCATTTTATATAGATCTTCTTTTTCTAAATTTTTTTCATCCCTAAATATTTTATCTTTTCAAGTAATATACTTAACAAAACTGTAACAATCAAATCAATCTTTATCACATAGTATTTGATTTCTATTTTTTAAATATTCTGAGATTTTATTTTTCATTTCATCTGGTAATTGTAAGGTTGTTGCTATATTATCTGAATTTATAAATATTAATTCTATTTGATTTGTATTACTTAGATTTTTAAATCTTACTGGATTTTTTCACTTTAGATTATAATATGATTGTCTTTTTGAAAACTTTTGGTATTTTGGAATTGAGGTCCTAGAAAGAAGTATGTTATAAATATTTAGACATACTTCTTCAGATTCTTTTATTCATATTATATCATTTTCAGTTACACATAATAGTGTTTTATTATTGTTTGTTTTGTTCATTGACTACTTCATTAAAAGCGCTTATAAGATTATCATTTATTTCAAAATTTGCTATATTTTCTCCCGTTTCTCTTATTAATTTATCTTCTGGATTTTCTAGTGTTACATGTAAATCACTTATTGATATTAATTTTTCTCTAGGAATATTATATAACTCTAGTAATGATCAATAGGCATCAACACATCTATTATAATACTCTCATCAAAGTATATGAGTAGTATTATCTGTAATTTGGAATCATCTTTCTTCGATAGCTTCAAAAAAACATTTTTTTAGTCTATCATATCTCGTTATATCAACATATTTATTTACATCACTTACATACTCTGTTGCATTTCAAAAAAGCTCTTCGTGTATTTGATTCATTGGATGAGGCTCATATTTTTCAAATAATGCTCTAGTTATTCTATCGTATTCTCAGTCATTCATTCATGAAAATATTACTCTGTTTTCTCATAGTTTTTGTAAAGCGTATTCTTCTAATTTTAATCTTCTTTTTGTGTTTTTTGTTTTTGGGTTTTTTATATGATAGCTTGTTTCTTTTTTAAATGGATTTTTTCAATGAAATTCGTATATCATTTTTACAAGTACATTTTGGAAGTGGTCTCTATAAAATTCATGAAATACTCTATCATGTTTTATGATATCTTCATGCATGTTTGGATTATTTTCATACTCAACAGATTCTTTTAGTTTTTGCCATATTCAGTTTAGTAAAATATGAAGATATTCAAAAATCTCTTTTGGATATCATTTTTCTTCCAATAGATATATACCTTTTTTATTTTCTTCAAATAGAGCCGGACACATACCCCATGCTTGATAATAGCCTATAAAATTCGCTAATGTATCAGCTAGATAAGATATTTGAACATTTTCAAGCTCTTCTGGTGTGAATAGTGTTTCATCTACTATATTTAGTATTATATTTGTCTTATCAGCTATTGAGTCTATAGCTACTTTTATTTTCTTTTCAAATTCTGGGTGATCTGCTTCATCAAATCATAGGTGGGTTAAATGAAGTATTCATTTTAAGTCTTGCATTTTTGAGTAATTATATTTTAAATTTTCCTTTCCATTTTTTAAAAATACGGTAATCAAGATAACTAGCTTCATAATCAAAGCTTAAAGATTTGTTAGTTTCTACCTTTATATTTGTTACTAGTCTTTTCCATTTTTTTGGTTGTTCTCTTAAAGATCTAATAAAAGTTGTATTTAATCAATGTTCACATCTTATTAATTGAGTTATTAATTTTTCACTTCACTCTATCTCTAGTAGCTCAATAGCAAAATTATCAAAATAACATTCATCTAGTAGAGTTTCTTTGTATTCAAATGTTTTCTTTTTAAGTTTTCCTTCTTGCGTTAAGTAATATATTTCTTCTGTTTGTAAATCTAGTAGAGTTTTATTTTTAGATATTTCTATAGTAGCATATATTCTTCCTTGGAATAGTTTTATATTTGATATGTTTGGATATGGTTATAGTATTTCTCAGTTGTAATATACATATGCTTTTTTGTCATCTATAATTGTGTAGTATAAGTTACCACTTATTTCAATACCTTCTCATACATAATCATGGCTTTCTCATATTTTTTTAAATGTAAACTTATCTAAAAAACACATTTTATTTCCAGATTGAACACACAAGTATTTATTTCATACTTTTTCAATTACCTTTATCGGAGGCGTTCTTTTTCAATTTTCAATAAAAGAACTAAACATCATATAATTATCTCCATCTACATGAACATCAATGATTTTTGGGGTTACTCATCTTGATTCTAGAGATTCTTTTTTACTTTCCAAGGCTGTGCTTATTTTTTTTACAACCATTTCACTTATAAGTTTTTGTTTTATATCAAAAAATCATATATTATTTATTTCAAGATTATTAGTATCTTTAAATATTTCATAATAATTTTTTGCTTTTTTAATAAATATTTCATTGTCTAGTATGGATGAAAAATCTAGTCTTTCTTTTTCACTTAAAAAACATGTATTCTTAAATAATATTTTATTTAAGATATTTAAGTAATATTGTGGATCTATTGAAGAATCCTTCATGTTAGATAATATTTGTTCAAACACACTAAAAAAACTAGAGCTATTTATTACCTCAGTTACATTTTTACATATTTTTGTATCTATTGGTATACTTTTATTAGTATTTTCTTTTTTTGTATTACCTGGATACTCTAGTATTTGAGCTGTTTTCATTATATTATATAAAAATTATTTTAACTAGCTATTTATAGCTAAAAAACATAAAAAGTCAAGTATTTTCACTACTTTTTGTTTACTTTTCTGGAAAATCTATATAATCCTTTTATATTTAAAAACAATAATAAAACAAATGCAACAATCTTGAATTAAAAAATGAGATATACTTGAAAATATATTAATAGAAAAACTGGTTTTCTGAGGTAAGTGATTTGCTAGACTTAAGCACTCTAATCCAGACTTGGATGGCAGGGTTATTTTTGTGACTTGATGAGCTGTGCCATGAACTGTGGCTAACTTGAGAGTTTTAAAGAAAAAAAAGGCATTTTTAGAAACACAAATAGTAGATATAATCAAGAAATCAGATATAGAAAAAACTCATCCTACAAACAAATATGGTATGTCAGGTTGATGGAAATGGATAAATATACCTTATAATGAGCAGTTAAAAATCAAACAAGAGCAGGTTATTGAAGCTTTTAATATATTAACTCAAAAACAAAAAGAGATAAACTTTTTGGATATAGAGTGATCACCTATTGTTGATTGATATAGAAACAAGGTTGAGTTTTCATACTGAAAATATATTTCTCATAGATTTGGTATAGAGAAACATTTTAATCTATGATTTCATAAACAATGAGAGTTTTCAAAAGTAGAGGATTTTGATGGAGCTCCTCTGATTGATGAAACTCAAAATGAAATATATAGAGAGATTAAAAAGTTTAGTAAAACTTTAGGTTTGCCTGTGTATGATGGAATGAGACAAGAGTGATTTTTTAGACATATACTTATAAGAAAAACTTATTTTACAAATCAAATGATGATTCTTTTGTCATTTAATCCAGAGTATTTTGATAAAAATACAAAGTTGGATAAAACTGAAAAACTATGATTAATAAGAGATTTCTTATTATCTTTAGCTACAAAGTATCCTATTATAAAGTCTATTTATTTTTCTCACAACCCAAACAAGGCTGATGTATGTATTGGTGATTTAGAGCTTATATATTGAGAGAAAACTATACAGGAAAAACTGCTTGATTTGAGTTTTAATATATCTCCTACTTCATTTTTTCAGACAAATTCTGTTTGAGCAGAAAAACTATACTCTATGGTTTTAGATTTTGCTAAAAAAGATAATCTGGCTAATCAGACTGTTCTTGATCTGTATGGTTGAACAGGAACTATAGGTATGATTTTTGCTAAGCATTGAGCTAAGGATGTTACTTCTGTAGAGCTTGTAACTTCAGCAAGTAAAGATGGTGAAAAAAATGCAGAATTAAACAAACTAGATAATATTTCTTTTGTTAATTCCAAGGTAGAGGATTTTTTGGGTGATTATTTAGATGCTTGAAAAACTGCTGATTTGCTTGTGATTGATCCACCTAGAGCTTGAATGCATCCGGATGCTTTACCTAATATTTTGAAGTTTGATACAAATCAAATAGTTTATGTTAGTTGTAATCCGGCTACTTTGGCTCGTGATTTATGATATATACTTGATAATAGTGATTATAAAATAGAAAAAGTTCAGGCTATGGATATGTTCCCTCATACTCATCATATAGAAACTATAGTTAGTTTAGTTAAATAATACTTAATCATGCCTTATTCTATAATACACCTAGAATCATCTGTAAAGTTTTTGGAATGAAAAGATCTAGATAAACAGGATTATCTAGATTTTATAGTGTGAGGATTATTGGTAGATAGCTCTTATGATTTAAATAGAAAATGAGTTGAATTTATTACTAGAGATCATACACATTATCATGTATGACAAGATTGGTTTACTGCTAATTTTACTGATACTTACTTTGAAAAGGAATTTAAAAATGATTTAAAAAATAGTTTAAAACAGGGATATTATTTTCATTTACTTATAGATAAATTTTATAGGGATTTTGAATGAAAAGAAATATTATTAAATATTGATATAAATACTGATTCTGATATTGAATATTTATATGAAGTTTATAGGAAAATAAATGCAAAACAGGATTTATTTGATTTTATAGATTATTATTGAAAAGATATAATTAATGATCTGTATAATTATGAAGTTGATACTTCTAAACTACCTTCTTGTTTTTCTTGAATTGATGCTTCTATAATAAAAACTACATTGATTGATATTCTTGATTATATGACTTTTAAAAAGAGTTTTATGAAATTTGATTTAGAAAAAAATTATTATGAAATTTTTGAATGAGAAATAAAATTAAAAGATAATATATTAGAAAAATATAACAACTACTTTTCTAGAGAGGATTATATAAAAATGAAAGAAAAAGCTTTTAAAATAGATATAGAGTTATAAAAAAGTTTGTAATACAGTGTATTACAAACTTTTTTTAATGAAATTAAGTAAGTTTTCTTTGAATATAGTTTTGTTAAACCCTTCACTATGTTTTCTTATATCTTTGTAGTCAAAACTAGTTTTTTCAAATTGTTCTATAGCTTTGTTTAGACTCTCTACACTTTGTTCTTCAAAAAATACTCATGTTTTTTGGGGAATAACAGTTTCTAGAACTCATCATTTTTTGTATGCTATTACTGGTGTTCAGCAAGTCATTGCTTCAATTGGTACTAGTCAGAAATCTTCTTCTGGTGGAAATAAAAATGCTTTAGCTTGAGAAAAAAGCTTTTTTGTTTCTTCTCTTGAGATATTTAGTTTCCATTTGATATTTGATTTTGATTTCTTTTTGAGTTCTTTGTATAATTTGTTATCAGTATTTGTTACAAGAATTAATTCTTTTCAGTTTTTGTTAAAACTATCAACTATTAAATCAAATTTTTTGTATGGGATGCATCTTCAAACATATAGATAAAAATCTTGTTTTTTTTCATTGAATTTAAAACTATTTATATCTAAACAAGGATATATTACTTCTGATTCCCTATTATAGTATTTTTTGATTCTATTTGCTGTATTTTTTGAATTTGCTATAAAATAATCAGGTCTAGCAGCTGCACAAAAGTCCCATTTTCTTAGTTTGTTAACTATTTTTGGCATAAGCCATTTTCATATAGGATTAAGTATTCAAAACTCCATATAGTTTAGGTACTCATGATAATGTGACCAAAAATATCTTGTAGGAGTATGACAATAACATATATGTAGGGTTTCAGGTTTTGTGATTACTCATTTGCTTTCAGCACTTGAGCTAGATATAACTATATCATATCCACTTAAGTCAAAGCTTTCAAAAGCATAAGGTCTAAGGGTTAATGCTAGTTTATGAGATTTGTTTAATAAAGGTATATTTTGAATAAAGCTAGTAGTAATTTTTTTTCATTTAAAGATAGGATTACCATCTTGAAAAAATACTGATGTATATATATCAGCATAAGGAAAAATCTCAAGTAATTGTTTCAAAACAAGCTCAGCTCATCACCAATCCTTTATCCAATCACAGACTATTGCAATTTTTTTTCAATCTAAACTTTGCATTTTTAATTATTTTTATAATTGTATTTTCATAACTCACCCTTGAATTCCCTCTCTTATTTAAGAGAGGGAGGCTGCAATTTTTCTAATTACTTTTTCTAATTCATTATATATTTCTTCATTTTTAAATCTAATTATTTTATATCAATTAGCAAGTAAAAGTTCTTCTTTAGCTTTGTCTAACAAATAAATTTCTTTTAGATTATGTATATTTCAGTCTAGTTCTATTACTACTTTTTCTTCTTTGCATACAAAATCAGGAATAATATATCTATCAAATCAATTGTTTTCTGTAAAAACATATGTAGGATATTGTCTTAAAAACTTTTTTCATTTTAATTTTCTATTTCTTAACTCTTCCCATAAGATTTTCTCTGTTTTTGTAGACTTTTGTCTTAATACTCTAGAGGTTTCTTTTATTATATCTGGGATTTTCCTTGTAGTCATTATTTTAAAGTAAATATTATATTGTTTCCCCTCTCTTAAGTAAGAGAGGGGTTAGGGGTGAGTTATGAAAAATTAAAACTTTGCATTTTAGAAATTATCTTATAATATAGGCTTATATTACATCTCACTTTAAAATATGCAAATCTTTTGAATAAAATTGGATAAGCTAAAGTATGAATCATTTTTAGAAAAAATACTAGAACTAAAAAAACAAACTATAGTTTTTACTCCAAATCCTGAAATACTTTTAAAAACAAAAACGGATAAAGGTTTTGAAAAGTTAATAAAAAAAGCAAGTTTTTTAACTCCTGATGGTATCTGATTATATATAGCTTTCCAAATATATGATAACAATTTTTGAGTGTTTATAAATACTTTACTAGTTCCCTATTATTTTTTTAATTTATTTTTCAGAAGAAAACATTTGTATAAAAAATATGGTGATAGGATTTGTTGAAGTGATTTAACAAAAGATATAGTTTTAAGCTCAGAAAAAAGATGAAGCAAAATTACTATTATTGACTTATTCAACCCTGCTGATTTAAACAAGGTAGAATCTCAAAAGAAGTTTCCTTTCTTGTTACAACAAAGATTCCCAAAGCTAAATTTTGAATATTTTATATATGAGCCTTCAAAAAAACAAGAGATAATAAACGATATTCTAAACTCTGATTCACAAATACTTTTCTCTACTTTATGAATGAAGCATCAAGAAGAATCTATAGTAGAGATAATGGACAGGTGCAGTAATATAAAGCTATGACTAGGTATATGATCGAGTTTTGATTATTTTATCTGATTTCAAAAAAGAGCACCAAAACTACTTAGATCTTTATGATTAGAATGGCTATATAGACTGTTTACATGACCAAGAAAAATAGATAGATTAAAAAGACTTTACAATGCTATTTTTGTGTTTATATGGGAGGTTTTGAAGAATAAAAACAAAAAATAAATATTTTCATAACTCATCCTTGAATTCCTTCTCTTACTTAAGAGAAGGAGGCTGCTTTTTTTCTTTCCCCTCTATTAAGTAAGAGAGGGGTTAGGGGTGAGTTATGATTTACTAAAAACAAAAAATAAATTTGACAAAATCAAATTAAAGAGTATATCTAAAGCAATATTTAATTAAGTTTTTTACGAATAATGAAAAGACTAATCCAAAATACATTTTTTTACTTTTTCTTTTTCTTTCAAAGTTTGAAGGATGTTTTTTGGTGTTAAATAACAAAATAATTTAAAACTAATAAAAATCCTTCAAGCAAATGAAGGATTTTTTTAATTTAACTTTTAATAATAATTATTATGAATATAGATGATAGATTATCTTTAACAGATGATACCCATATTTTAAATGTGGAAGAAATACCTAGTCCTTGTGAGTTGATAATGGAGAATGGTTTAGAATTAGATAAAGATACAGCCAAACAAATTAGGTTATGGAGAAAAACAGCCAGCGATATTATATATAAAAAGGATAATAGAGTTTTAACTGTTGTTTGACCTTGTTCTATACATGACCCAAAACAAGCATTAGATTATGCTAAGAGGCTAAAGGAAATAGAAGACAGATACCCAAATCTATTTATTGTTATGAGAACATATTTTGAAAAACCACGTACTACTATTGGATGGAAAGGTTTGATTAATGATCCTAATTTAGATGCTAGTTTTGATATAGAAACATGACTAAAAACAGCTAGAAAATTGCTTTTAGAAATAAATGAGTTATGATTACCTGTATCTACTGAGTTTTTAGATGAAATAAGTCCTCAGTATATTTGAGATCAAATAACATGGTGAGCTATTTGAGCAAGAACGACTGAAAGTCAAATTCATAGAGAATTAGCTTCTTGATTATCTGCTGTTATTTGATTTAAAAATTGAACTGATTGAACAATAAAAATAGCTATAGATGCTATATGAGCAAGTAATAAAAGTCACCACTTTTTATCTGTAACAAAAGAATGAAAAACTGCTATAGTAACAAGTACATGAAATAAACATACTCATGTTATTCTTAGATGAGGTGATTCTGGGCCAAACTATGATTTAGAAAGTGTTGAGAAAGTTTCTCTTGATTTAGAAAAAGCATGAGTAGATACATGAATCATGATTGATGCTTCACATGCTAATAGTAACAAAGATCATAATAATCAAATAAAAGTAATAAAAGATGTAGCTGAACAAATAAGGGCTTGAAATAAAAATATTACTTGAGTAATGATTGAGAGTCATATAAATGCTTGAAATCAAGCTTATACAGCATGAGTAGATGATCCAAGTAAACTAGAATATGGAATAAGTATCACAGATAAGTGTGTAGATTTTGAGACAACTGAAGAGATGCTTGAGATACTAGATGATGCAATAGAAGAAAGAAAAACGAAATAACCCACCCTTTAATTCCCTCCCTAACATTATGGAGGGATAATAAGGACTATTTATTAACTTATAAAAAATGAATTTAATTTATCAATGAGTCCCTTGAGCTTATAGTAATATAGCTTGTTTGGAGGCTAAAAAATGATTAAATGTAGATATAGAAAATATAGAATGATTGGTTGATTTTAAGTCTGTGTGGGAAACTATAGATGATAACAATATTGCAGTATTGCCTGTTGAGAATTCTTATGCTTGAAATATTCATGAGAATATATATGGTTTTTTGAGGTATGATTACAAAATAATTTGAGAGATAAATCTAGCTGTTAATCATAGTTTATTATCAAGAGAAGAAAATATAGAGGATATAAAGGAGGTTTATTCTCATCCTCAGGCTTTGGATCAGTGTCATAATTTTTTAAAACAAAGAAATATTAAGCCTATTGCTTACGGAGATACGGCTTGAGCTGCTGAGATGCTTGATAGAAAAAAGCTTTCTTGAGCTTGAGTTATAGCTTCTAGTTTGGCTTGAGAGATTTATTCTTTGAATAATATACAAACACATATTCAGGATCAAGAGTGAAATACTACTAGGTTTTTTGTTATAGCACCCAAGGATAGTGATATAGAATTTAAACCACTTAGTTCAAAGATAAGTATTATTTTTGAAGCAAAGAATATTCCGGCTAGTTTGTACAAGTGTCTTTGAGCTTTTGCTGATAATAGTGTTAATTTAACAAAGATTGAGAGTATGCCTAGTTTGAAATGACCTTTTAGTTATTTGTTTTGGATAACTTGTGAGTGAGGTTTGTGAGATGAGAATATAAAGAAGTCGCTTGAGGAATTGAAAAAATTTACAAATGTTATAAGAATACTTTGAGAGTACTAAAAAAAGAAGCAATTTAATTGCTTCTTTTTTTTGTATTTACTCTACAACATAATTATATTTTGCCATAGGAGCTTGTCATAATAGTTTTAAATCCTCATCACTTATTTTTAATTCTCAGTTTTTATCTAATACTTCAGGGATATAGTCTACTATATCTTGATATCCTTCTTTTCAGTATTCTTCAATATCTTTGATTAAATCCATCCATCATTCTAAACCATTATATTTTTCTATTATTTCTTTAGAGTAATATAATGATTGATAGAATCAATATGGTAGTAATTCATTTAATTTTTTCAGGTATTCAATATATTTTTCTTCATTTTCTTTACTAGTTAGATTAAAAGGATCTTTTTCATTTACTTGGATATATATTCCTCTATCTTCAAACTCTTCTAATTTATATACTAGGGGTTTTATCTTTTTCTTAAACTCTTCTTTGTTTAAGATATTTTTGAATATGAAAGGTCATAAGAAAGAGATCTTATTAATATAGTTTAATATACCATATCTTTTTCAATTACAATATTTGTTTATATAATTTATCTTATTTAAAAAGTGTCACTTTTCATTGTAGTAAAAATTTTTATCTCAATATCAAGTTCATATTCAGTAAATTACTTTGAATTTCTTTATTATGAAGCTCTATATTTAAACTTTTATTACAACTGTATAATTTTTCCCCTTCTCATTTTCATAAATATCTATCTTCTAATCTAAACTCTATTTTAAATAATAAATTATCTTCTCATTCTCAATAAAATATTAAATCATTTCTATCATCACTTCTTATATCTTTCTCATAATTAAATTTATCTATCTTTTTATATCTTCATTTTTCAAAATATTTTACTTTTCAGAAAGGATTTTCTTCTGATAATAAATGACTAATTATATTCTCTAATCCTTTTTTATTTTCTTTTAATTTCCATAATCCCCTAAATGCAAACAAGGCTGTTCTATTTTCATATTTATAAAAATCTCTTTTGTTCATATATTTATATATTAGTTATAATTTTTCAATATTCATTTTTCAAAATATTTTATTTCTCTTGATTTACATTCGTTATAATTACTTTCTTCATCATAATTACTCCATCCTACACTTTCAAAGACACTAATACTTCATGTTCATGGTTTTCTACTAAATATATATCTTATTCACATTTCTTTTCATGCTCATTCTTTTACATTTCAAAATCTATCTTTTCTATACCTAAAGCATCTAAATTATGATTATTTAAAAATAACATCAACATATAAATCCTCTAAATTATATCATTCATCTTTAGTTTTCTTAATTAAGTCAGGTATAGATTGTATTATTGTATTATATTTATCAATTACTTCTTTATTATTTATTGAAAAATCAAATATTAAACTGACAGGTCAAATAGTACCTTTTTTATTAATTATAATTCAATCATATCATAATATTTCATATCAATTCTTTACTAAATCTATAATATATTCTTTTAATTTAGAGTAATGGATATAACTTGAAGATAATGAATTAGGTTTATTTTTTACATACTTTTTCTTAATTTTTTTAATCATATAATTTTTATTTTATATCATAAATTCTTGGATCAATTAACCAATTTATATCTTTTCTATCTGATACTTGAACAATATTTCAAGTTTTATCATTTATAACAACATATTGATTTTTTGAAATAAAGTATACTGTAGCTGGATCATTTTTTCATCAATAATTATCTATACTTTTTCACTTTTTATAAGGGGATTTTATTGCTTTTTCTATATCAGATTTTAACCATAATCTACTTTTCATTTGTAATAATATTTTATCACTATAAGTTACTTTTGATAATTTTTTATGTATATTTAACTTATTTTCAAAATCAACTAGTTTTCTAATATATTTAATCTTTTTTATAATAAATCACCCTATATTAGAATATTCTGTTACAATATCTTTAGCTTCTTTTAAAAGTTCTTCTTTAGCTATGTTATTTAGCTCAGTATCATTTTGTATATTGGATATGATAATAGCAGACATAACTCACCAAGATTCTCACACATTCTTAATTCAAAGAATATTTGCTATATTTTTTAAAGTTTCTTGGTCTCTTTTTATCCATTCATCTTTGTTTTGTTCCCAATAATTGATTATATCTATTCTAATCGAATATATTAATAAATCAAGAGCTGATACTAGAGTATCATAATTTTCTAAATCTAATTCTCAATACTTAGATATAAAATTACTTCTTAGTATATTTACTTTTGTTAAAAAAGCATCTTGTCTTTCTATATCTAATTTTCTCAGTTTATTAATTATTATTCTAATTTTTGATTCTAATATTGCTCAGTTTTCTGTTTGCTTTAGTTTATCAGTTAATTTTTCTTTTTCTATTTCAAAATTAGATTTTATATCCAGAATATCTAGTCACTTATCTATACTATTAATTTTAGTTCATTCTGTACTATTTATTTTTATTCAAAAATCATTAAATATTTTTTCTAACTCTTTTAATAAATCACTTTCTATTTCAGTAATATCTTCTATTTCTTCAACTCCCCCAACAACAACTTTGATTATATCATAATTTGCATCATTATCCTTAGTTATCTTTTAGTGTTACTTTAAGAATAAAGCATATACAAAATGTATATGCTTTATTTTACTCTACAACATAATTATATTTTGCCATAGGAGCTTGTCATAATAGCTTTAAATCCTCATCACTTATTTTTAATTCTCAGTTTTTATCTAATACTTCAGGGATATAGTCTACTATATCTTGATATCCTTCTTTTCAGTATTCTTCAATATCTTTGATTAAATCCATCCATCATTCTAAACCATTATATTTTTCTATTATTTCTTTAGAGTAATATAATGATTGATAGAATCAATATGGTAGTAATTCATTTAATTTTTTCAGGTATTCAATATATTTTTCTTCATTTTCTTTACTAGTTAGATTAAAAGGATCTTTTTCATTTACTTGGATATATATTCCTCTATCTTCAAACTCTTCTAATTTATATACTAGGGGTTTTATCTTTTTCTTAAACTCTTCTTTGTTTAAGATGTTTTTGAATATGAAAGGTCATATAAAAGATATTGGATCTAATACATCTGTCATACAGTATGATTTTCAAGAAGTGTAATTTTTTTGAATATTAATAAGTTTTTCTCATTCTTCATATATTCAAGATATTCTTCAGTAAGTTATTTGAAAATTTTTTATTAGAAATTTCAAATAACTTATAAATAAGTTATTTGAAATTTTTGTATTATATATTGATAGTTTTAGTAATTTATTACAACTATATAATTGTTGTTTTTCTCATTTTCATAGATACCTATCTTCTAATCTCATTTTAATCTTAAAAGTAAGTCAATGATTTCATTCTCAATAAAATATTAAATCATTTCTATCATTACTTTTTATGTCTTTCTCATAATTAAATTTATCTATCTTTTTATATCTTCATTTTTCATAGTATTTTATTTTTCATAGAGGATTTTCTTTACTTAATAAATGTTTTATTATTTTTACTACTCACTCTTTATTTTCTTTTAAAGTCCATAATCATCATAGTTCTACAAAGTTTTTTTCATTCTTATAATTATAAGATTTATTCTTATCCATACTTTTAATTAATTAAAATTTATTAATATTCACTTGCTATCAAAATATTTTATTTCTCTTTGCTTACATTCTTTATTATTTTTTAATTCACTCCATCCTACACTTTCAAAGACACTAATACTTCATGTTCATGGTTTTCTACTAAATATATATCTTATTCACATTTCTTTTCATGCTCATTCTTTTACATTTCAAAATCTATCTTTTCTATCTTCATTAACTTGGTTACATTCAGTTAAATAATCCTCTAGTTGTCCTTTAGTAATTTTACTAGTTGTTTTATAATTCTTCATTTCTACTAATATATTTTTATCTAAAGTATTTAACTCTCCATATGCTGATCTTTCTTCTAATAATCAATCAGATACTCTTTTTTTACCAAATTTATTTTGATATATATATCTTTGCATGTTTTTGTATTCTAGTTTATGGATTTTTATCCATTTTTCAAATAAACTTCATTTTGCACTTCAGTTTATTTTATCACTACAACTTAACATTTCTTGATAATTCATATCTTTTATTTTAAACCAACTAAGTCATATTTTAACCCATTGTTGTATATTATTTGGTTTCTCTTTTGAATTACATTTTGGTAGTTTTTTATCTTCTTCTTCATTATCTTTTTCCTTCTTTTTTTCCCTTAACTCATCTAATTTAGTCTCTTTGCTAGGTAACTTTTTTAAATGATTTAATTTTTCATATTTAAATGGAATTGCTGATAATGAAAGCTTTGTTTTTAGATATGCTCTATAATACTCTATCTCATATTCACTATGTCATTCTAATATATTTTCTATATTTATCAATAGATTCTTTAGTTCATTGAAATAATTTACTAAATCACTTCATAAATCTAAAGGATTTAATTTTAAAACATCTCATAATCCCCCTATTAAACTAGAAATCTCTCATATATCAAACAAACTTCATAATTCTTCTTTATATTCTCTGTATGCTTCATCACTTCAATCTAATTCACCCCTTTCTTTATCTCATAATAAAGCTCTTTCATATGAAGCTACTCATGTTCTTAATATAATTATTTGTAAGTATAACTTATCTGTAGGTAACTTTCTATATATATTTTCTTTTTTGAACTGTTTTACTCTTAAAGTATAAGCTTTACTTCTTAAATATTCTTCACTTTTTCATGAAACAAATTTTTCTAATCTTTCTCTATAATTATTTACTACTTTTCTAAACACATTCTTTTTTCATTCATACTTAATATTTCTTTTTAAAAAGTATTCATAAAATTTATCAATAAATTCTTCCCAGCTCTCAAAATAACCTTTTGTAAATATTCAATTTATTTTAATATTTATATCTAATTCTTCTTTTTTAAACTTTATTGAGTCAATTAGTTCTTCTGTAAAGATATCTATATATCATTCTTCATTTAATAATCTTTCTATATCTAAACTATTAAAAACTTCTTCACTTGTATCTTCTCATATTAATTTTTCTATTTCTTCAACTCCCCCAACAACAACTTTGATTATATCATAATTTGCATTATTATCCTCTACTCTTAAATAGCTTACTCAAATACTTTTTGGTATTACCTTAATTACATTTAAAAGCTCTCAGTCTACTTCTATAGAAGTTAAGTAGGCATCTATATTATCATTGTCCCTAGTTATCTTTTTAATTCATAGATATGATTCTTTTATTGAAACATATTCATAATTACCGTTTAAGTGTAAGTATCATTCTTCTCATGTCTTTGGATAGCTTAGTTTTAGTTCTACCTTGTCCACTCTTACTCAAAAAGTTAAAGTTTGTCCATACTTGTCCTTTAGTGTTACTTTTGTCGTTCATGGCTTTTTTCATGATATCTTTATAACTCATTTCCTTCACTCTGTGTTTTGAACAATAAATCAAATTATATCACTATCAAATCATTCTAGCTTTGTATAATCTCACCCTCAGTCCAGTATATCTATCTCTATACTCTCTAACTGCTTTAAGTTAGCTCAACTTGATGATACAGTAATAGGCTTAATTGGAGCCTCAACCGTTATCGTAAAAGTAGCTGTATGAATACCATTCTCGTATACATAAACATCCGCTACTCATGGTTTTTTTCATTTAACCTCTAGTTTTTCGTAAATCTTACCTCACTCATATTGCCTTAATAATCTCAAATCTAGTATACTAGTATCTGAAACAGTATATGTATACTCTCTTTCCTCTCACCACCAGTTTGTATTACAAGCTAATCACTCTGGAGCAGTACATGTAAATAGCCTTACTGGTTTAGCTTTTACTGTTACTTTAAAAATATGTGATACATATTCTCCTCTGTATTTTTCAATATGAACCTCAAATACTCATGGTCTTAGTCATGTAACATAAAATGATCTCTTTCATGTTCTTAACTCTCATACTCATGAAGATGATTGTTTTGTTGTATAACCAGAATTTGAAACCGTAAATATACATCTGTCTCAAATATATGTACTACACTCTATAACCTCTGATTCTGGTATAGGAAGTACTGTGAAATGTATGATCTTTTTTAAATATCAATCCCTATATATTTTAATATCTGTCTCTCATGGATTTTTTGCATAGATATAAGGTGAGTTAATATATCATAAACTAGAATCTCAAAAAGAATAAGTATCTCTACTAGATATTCATACACTAGTATATTCTGTTTTTACTAGACTAATATTAGATTTATATATCTTTGAAGTAATATTTACTATATATTTTGCAAATCCTGATCATCATCTCTTTATAAATCTGATTTGAGCCGTTCATTCTCAATTAGTTTTTATATAAATCCTATTTCTTGAGGTACGAGCTACTCTATTATTATATAATCAATCAATATTTGTATATACATTGTACCGTCATAAGTCTTCTGGTAATACTATCTCCTGCTCTACTCAAGAATATATTTCAATATTGTACTCTATAGGTTTTGGTTTTTCTAAAACATTTATTTTGTATGTATAAAAATGTACTCAATTGTAACTAGCATAAATCTCTACAGTTCAAGGATTAATTCATTTTATACTAAAACGATTCCATCATTTGTATATAGATACTTTTGTAGTATCTGAAACAGTATAAGTATAAGAGTGTCAGTTACTTAATCTTATTTCTAAATTTTTAGTTTCATAAACTTCTTTTTCTATTATCTGTACTCTCGGTGCTACGTTTATATTTATAGTATATATATGATGTCAGTTTCTGTTTTTTACATGATATACTTGTGTTCAATATGATACTCATTTAACTCTAATATATCAGTCATAAGAATATAAATAAGTATATCAACCTGTTCATCACATGTTATAATAATAATACTCTCTTTTGTTTGGAAAAAATAGGTTTACCCGTTCATATGGAGCAACACTTATATCATACTCTTTTGGTGGTGGTGGTGATTTTATATCAAGTCTTAATATATATTTTAAATATCAACTAGAATCAGTTACTTTTATATCAAGTACTCATATTTTTTTTGTATCTACTCTATAATCCCATTTTGTTGAATGTACTTCTCATAAAGTATCATCAGATTTTTCAAAATTTAACCAGTAAGCATATCTTTCTTCATGAGTATATGATTCTCAAACTATTAACTCTTTTTCAATTATAGTTGCTGGCTCTATTATAAGTTTTAATATATACAGGTTTCATACTTTTATATAAACTGTTCAAGTTTTTTGTGTTTTTACTTGAAAAAGCCGTTTGTGAGCCAATATAGATATTCATAAATCATTACTTGAAATACTATATCAATATGACCGAGCTCAATCTAATCACTTAGTATAATATGATCATTGTTTTGTTGTTTCTGTAATTATAGGTAGCCCTGTACTTTTAGGATCATTTTCAAAACTGTTAATATATGTTCAATTTTGTTCTAAACTTGAAGCATCAAATATTTCTAGATTCTCTATTAATATTGATTCATTTTCAGGTGATTGCAAGTGTTTTTCTTCAGGTTCTTTTTCTTCCTCTATTATATTTTTCTCTTCCCTAGCTGGGATTTCTTCTCATTCTTCAAGTATTGTTATTTTTCTTTTTTCTATTTCTTCTTCTGTTTCTTCTAAGTTATTATTTATTCCTAATCATTTTTCTGCTCAGTCTATAAAAAAATCATCTGCAAATTTTAGATTTAAGACTTTTTCTTCTATTAATTCTATTTCTTCGTATTCTTCTTTTATAATTATTTCTGCTTTTTCTTCATTACTGTTTGTGTCTAAACCTTCTTTAGCTCAATCTATGTATAGTGGTTTATTTATTGGTTCAAATATTTCTGGTTCTTGTTCTTCTTCTATATCCTCTATGCTGTTTACTTCTATATCTAGTTTATTACCATTTTCATCAAAGATTTGATCTTCACCTGCTATTATTGTATCCTTTTTTTCCTCAAAAACTTCTTCTATATCTATTACTTCTACTTCAGAATTACTTCAGTCTGAGTTTAATTCTAGATCTAAGTTTTCTTTTTTTGGAAAATCTATACTTTTTATATTTACTCAACTATGCTCTACCTCTAGTTTTAATTCATCTGTGTTTTCTTTTGGGTATTTTTTTGTTTCATAGTTAAAATTAGGATCAAGAGTAGATCTTAATAATATTTTTTCTTGTTTATTATCTAATACTTCCTCTTGAACTTCTTCTTTTATATTAAGTTCTTGAATTTCTACTGTGGCTATATCTTTTTCTGAGTTAAATGTATTTAAAATACTATCAACATCTGGAAATCAAGCCATATATTTATTATCAATATATTCAGTTTTTATATTGTTTTTTCTAAATATATTTTTGATTTCTTTGATTGTCAGTTCTTTTTTCAAACTTTTCATCACAGAAACTAGTCAAACAATATGTGGTGTAGCCATACTTGTTCAACTTAACTTTTTATATTTTCCATTAGGTTGTGTAGAATATATTCATACTCATGGAGCTGAAATATCTACTGTTTGTCCATAGTTTGAAAAACTAGCTCTTTTTAAGTTTTTGTCTACAGCTCATACTGTTATAGTATTTCTACATCATCATGGTACAAATTCTTTTGCATCTATATTACTGTTTCATGAAGATGCAACTACTATTATATTGTTTTGTGTAACTGATTTTATAGCATCACAAATTGGATTTGTAGAAGTATTAGCTCTAGCTCAAAGGCTCATATTCAATATATCCAGTTTGTTTTCTTTTGCATATTCTAGTGCTTTTATTATAGCATAGTTAGGACAAAATCATTTATCATTACATATTTTTAAAGGAACTAGTTCTACATATGGATTTACTCAAACAATTCAAGTATTGTTTATGTTTGATCAAATTATTCAGGCTATGTGTGTTCCATGTCATTGATCATCATAGGCATCATTATCATTGTTTATGAAATCATATCAACCACTTACTTTTCATTTTAAATCAGGATGATTATAATCTATTCATGTATCAATTACTCATACCTTGATTTTTTGACTATCTTTTATTAAGTCTAGGTAACTTGATGGATTAAATTTACTCACTCACCATGTCAGATCCAAATTTTCTCAATTCAATATATTTGTAGCCTCTTTCTCCTGTGAAGGAGAGAGAATTCAAGAGAGAGTTTTTTCTTTATTATTTATAGTAAATACTTCAGGAGTAACCACTTCTATTCATAAAAAAGAGTCTGGTATATTTCATGACCCGATATCTTCTAGTATTTCTTTTCTGAATATTGAATCATTTGAAACAAAAAATTCATAGTAGTTTTGTTTAGATTCACTATACAAAAAATCTATTTTTAATTTTTCATCAAATTTCCTATATTTTTTTAATAGATCATTTTTATTTTCTTTTGTTTTTATTATAAGTCTATAAAAATCATCTTTTTTAAGTGAATCTTGTAGAGTATCTAGAGCTTGTTTTTTCTCTACTTTTGTTTTTGCAACTTCATCACTTATATTGTCTTTTATATCATCATATTTAGTAACTCATGAAACAACTTTTAGTACTACTACTTTTGATGTTTCTTCTACTATTTCTTTTAGCTCTTTAGAGCTCTTTGTTACATTTATATCTTGTTTTGCTTCTTTTATATATTCTTTTATTTCTTTTTCTTTTTCCCTGAGCTTGGTGGATATTTCCTTGTCTTTTATTTTGTCATCTAGTTTATTAACAACTATTTCCATTTTTCCCCCGACACTGTCCAATACTTGAGATATTTTCTCTATCTCTGATTGTTTGTTTGCATATATCTCTCATATTCAGAAATTTGAAATCATGAATAATATTAAGAGCATTGCACTACATATTTTTCTCATAATAAAAAAAATTATAATATAAATGTATCCCTATATGGAAGAAATAGGCTCCTAATCCTATTTCCTCCTAGAGATTTTTATATTATACTGATGGGGCATTAAAAAAGCATTAAAATCAGAGACTTTTTTTTATTTTCTTAAAATTTTTACTATTTCTTTCTGATAATTGAGGCTTTTTTCTTTTAATATATTTTCTGATAATATATCAAAATCGTGTACTAGCTTATTTCTAAGTTTGTGTAGTTCCCAAATTTTATTTAGATTTCAGATTACTATAGGTTTTTGTTTTAATATTTCTCAAAAGCTTCATTTGTATCAGAATGCTTGTAATATCTTGTGATATAGTTTATCCAAATCTATTATTTGTTCTTTATAACTATTATTCGAAGATATTTTTTTTAATTGTTTTATAAAGAAAGTCCTATCATTTTCTGATATTCACTTTTTTTTACTGAATTTAAATACCAAAAATATTCAAACAAGTACTATTACTAAAAATATAATTATATATATGTTCATGATTATAGGTTATTAATTATTAAATAATCCCTCAGTCCTTCGGACAGCTCCCTTTAATACTAAAGGGAGCCTAGAAAAAAAGTTCTTATTTAAATCAACTTTCTTCCTTTAGTATTAAAGGAAGTACCCCGAAGGGGGGATGGATTATAAATTATTAATTATTTTTTCTTTTAATTCTTCTAATCATATCTTTTTGTAAGCTGAAACAAAAACTGGGTTTAACTCTTCAAAAGTTTGTTTTAATTCTTCTATATTTTCTGCTTGGTCAATTTTATTAAATATATATAGTTTTTTTTGTTTAGCTCAAATGTTTTCTAGTATATCATCAACTACTTTTATTTTCTCAGCTATTTTTGGATCACTTGCATCAACTACATGTAGTAGTAAATCTGATTCTATAGAGTCTTCTAGTGTAGATTTAAATGCATCTATTAGCTTTGGTGGTAGTTCTCTTATAAATCAGATTGTATCATTTATAAGTACTTCTTTTGGTGGTATATATTCTCATGTTTCTTCATTGTATTGTGCTTCTATAAACATTTTTCATACACTTGTTCATAGTGTGGCAAAGAGTTTATCTTCGGCTAGTACTCATTTTTTTGTAAGAGAGTTTGTTAGGGTTGATTTTCAAGCATTTGTATAACCGACTACTCATACTGTTTTGATTCATTTTCTAGATCTTGATTGTCTATGTTGAGCTCTTACTTTTTCATATTGTTCTAGGTCTTTTCTGATGTGTTGTTCTTTTTTTCTTAAGTGTCTTTTCATTATTTCTGTATTTGTTTCTCATTTTCATCTTGTACCTATTCAACCTCATTGTTTTGATAGTTCCATTCACATACCAAATATTCTTGGTCACATGTGTTTTATTGCAGCTAGTTCTATTTGTAGTTTTGCTTCTTTGCTTTTTGCGTGGCGTTCAAATATTTTTAATATTAGGTCTACTCTATCCCATGCTTTTGCTCCTATTGGTTTTAGTTTTTCATTTATTTTATATATTTGGCTAGCTTTTAGTATATTTCATAGAATTAGTATATTTGCTTTTTGTTCTTTCATTTCTTCTATGATGTCATCTAGCCTTCATTCTCCTATAAATGTATTGTAATCTGGAGTTGATTTATTTTGTATGTGTTTTACTATAACTACTCCTCAGTAAGTGTTTACTAGGTTTTCTAGTTCTAGCATTCTATCTTCCATGTTTTGTCTTATTTCTAGGTCTGCTGGTAGTACGTCAGCAACAAAAACCCTAAGCTCTTTATCACTATACTCAAGGTTTTGTTGTAGTTGTTCCAACTCTCTATCTGATTTATATCTTGTCATAATATATTTACTGGTTAATTTTTGCTATTATATTCACAAAGCCTTTAATTGCAAATACATCAAAAAAAGACTAGTAGTCTAGTCTTTTTTTGTTTAATTATCTTACCCAAACATCTCAAGAATTAGAATATCATATTCATTGATCTTGTCAACATCACATACGGTTGTGAACTGTATCATCTCCCCAGTGATTCCAACTTCAGTTGTAAGCACCGTAAGTCCAGTCACAGTGAGAACAGTATGTTGCTACATCTGTACTACCACAGTGAGAACCATATGTTGTTGATCACCAGTTACATTGATTGTTTCAGTAAACAGTAGTTGCTTCTTGGTTAGAGTAACTTTTCCGACAACTTGTTCATAGTCTATCATCTGTAGCTGAATCTATAGAATTATGAGCACATCATTTAAAGAATTGTTTTGTAGATCAACAATTGAAACGAACACTAGCATTACTAGCATCCTTGTTCATTATAGAATTAATAATTGTATCAGAATATTTTGATGTACTAGATGTAGTAGGTAAAACTAAAGAGCTTCATACTGCATTTACATTTGCATGATTCATATCATTTCAGTCAATTTTAACTACTAGAGTCCATCCTCCTCAGTCAGTTGTCATATCACAGTAAGCATTAAATCAAGTACCATTATTTTGAGGATCTATTTTGTATGTACCACTAAGAGGTCTCCCTGCGTTTTTATGAGCTAGACAAGATGATAGTGGAGGTAAATAAGTAAAATCATAATTTCTAGTAAAAAATTCTACAGATCATGGTTGCCAAGAACTTTTGTTATAATAAACTACTCATTTTTGAGCTGAATCAGCACAGAGATGATTACTGTGTGGATCCATTATAAATATATGAGAGTATCAATTAGCTGAAGGAGGTCACCGGAATTCAATCATATTACCATGAGATCACCGTGTTCTTCAACTAGATGATTGATTAAATAAATCATTTGTTTTGTTATCTCTTCACTTTCTAGTAGATTCACCTGTTGTTGTATTATTGAAGTGATAATGTCATCAACTATGAATACCTTTGTTTGCAGTTTTAAAGTTTGAGAATCAATTTCATTCATAAGATGCATTTAAAGTAACAATTATTGAATGATATGGTTTATCTCCTCCAGGGTTAAGACTGTTTTCACTTGTATTATCCCACATGTTTATATACCAATCTTTTATATTTAATTTTACTCATAGATCTATTCATACTCACCATTTAGTATGATCACAAGAAGTTGTATCATTACAAGCAAAAAATCTCGTCCATCCTCAACCTTCTGTTGTTTGATCACAGTATACTTTTACAGCAGCAGCTGAATCTGGTTTTATCCAATACATACCACTTCAAACATTTCATGCATATTTATAATTTCATATTGGCATTAAGTATTGAGTACAGTCTCTTGCATAAGTTCCATCAGCATATTTTCTTCAAGAGC
>CAYFMG010000006.1:0-69807 GCA_964344155.1 uncultured Candidatus Peribacteria bacterium
ACATACAATGTAGTAAATGTTCCAGCAACATGGGATTCATCTACAAGTTCACGGACAACAGCAAACTGTACATGGTCATGTAACTCATGAACAATAATAAGCTTAAATTCATGTGCTACACCAAAAACAATAACAAACTCACTAAGATTTAATAGTGATGAATCATCTCACTTAACTAGAACACCATCAGGTGCAGGTAACAGAAAAACTTGGACATGGTCAGGTTGGGTTAAAAGAGGGAATCTAAATACTTCTCAATATATTTTTGGTACATTAAAATCATGATCTACAGCAGATAGACATGCTTTATATACTGAAGGAGACCAATTAAAATTTGTATTAAATCAATCTTGAACTAATTATACATGGCTTAAAACAGATTCATTATTCCGTGATCCATCTGCTTGGTATCATGTTGTAGCAGTTTTTAATACTACAGAAACAGTAGATACAGATAGAGTAAAACTTTATGTAAATGGAAAACAAGAATCACTAGTTGTTTCAGCTTGAGCTTGGAGTAATATAGCTTATAATACAGACTATTATGTTAATGATACAACTATACATTATAATGCAAAAGATCCATATTTAGCTTCAACTAATTATTTTGATGGTTACCTGTCAGATGTTAATTTTGTAGACTGACAAGCGTTGAATCCAGAGAGTTTTGGTTGATTTGATGCTGATAGTGGAGAATGGAGGGCTAAGGAATATAGTGGTAGTTATGGTACGAATTGATTTAAGTTAGAGTTTGGGGATACTACTAATGTATGAAAAGATACAAGTGGAAATGGAAATAATTGGGATACATGACTTACTGGTGTGCAAAAGACATTAACACCAGGTTGAAATGCTCAACACTCTACATCTGCAAGTAAAATATGATGAAGTTCTATATATTTAGATGGTACAGGTGATTCCATAGTTACTCCGTCTTATTCAGATCTATCTTTATGATCATGAAATTTTACGATAGAATTTTGGACAAAACAAGCAGTATCACAAACAAGTTCTCATAAATATATGTTGATGTGAGCTCAAGATACTTCATTTTGAATAGCAACAAAAGATTATAGATTATGATTATGGGTTGATAATGATGGTTCAGGATGGAATGTATTTAATGGTGTATCAGGAACTACTCCTTTAAATGATAATGTTTGGCATCATATAGCGGTTGTTAGAAATGGAACAAGTTTAAAAGGTTATGTAGATGGTGTGGCTGAGATTTCATTAACATTCCCTAGTTCTACTACTACGGTTTTTGGTGACAAGATATGAATATGAGCATTTGCAAATAAATCAACAATACATCCTATTACTGGTTATATGGACGAAATCCGTATATCAAAAGTTGCTCGTTATACTTCAAACTTTACACCACCAACAACAGCATTTAAATCAGATTCAGACACAGTATTCTTACTACACTCTGATACAACAAATGGTAGTACAACATTTATAGACAGTTCACCATCTGCCACTCCAAATGCAAATGACCAAATGCTTGATACACCGAGTAATAACTTTGCTACGTTAAGTCCATTAGATACATGAGCAAGTTCTTTATACTTTTCTGAATGAAATTTAAAAATACACAATGCAGGATCAAGCCAAAGTACAAGAGCTACAATAGGTTTTGAAACAGGAAAATGGTATTATGAAGCTTTGGTTATTGATGCAGTTGATTGATGAGTATGAGTTTGAGTATTATGACCTAATGCTTCACTAAATACTTGGCCAAATTTTGCTGAATGAGTAGCTTATATATCTCCAGCATTAAAGAGTATTAATGGTAGCGAAACATCTTATGGTGCTACATATGGTGTATGAGATACTATAGGTGTTGTTATAGATAAAGATAGTAATACTATTGAATTCTTTAAAAATAATATATCTCAATGAGTTATATCGAATCAAATGAGTGATTTAGTTTTCCCATGAAATATGGATTGATCTAGCTGAACAAATGCAAAAATGTTATTTAACTTCGGTCAATGAGGTCAATCAGATCTTCAATATTGTGCTGGGGCTGGTGGTAAATTCAAATACTGTCCACCAACAGGATACAAAGCTCTATCAACAGCCAACCTACCAACACCAACAATCAAGGATGGATCTAAACACTTTGATGTAGTTACTTGGACAGGTAATGGAACTAGTCAAGATATAACAGGGATGAAATTTAGCCCAGATTTTGTTTGGTTAAAAGATAGAACTACAGCATATCCTCATCTTGTTTGAGATGTAGTTAGATGAGCTAGTAATCGTTTAATTACAAATGAAACATTAGCTGAGGCAAGTGAACCTTCAAATATATCATGATTTTTATCAAATGGTTTCTCAGTATGAAGTAATCTTGTTTCTAATAAATCATGAGATAACTACGTAGCATGGAATTGGAAGGCAGGATGAGCTGCAGTTTCAAATACAGATTGAACTATAACATCACAAGTAAGTGCTAATCCAACTGCAGGGTTTAGTGTGATAGGGTATACGGGGGAATGGTACGAATGGAACTATCGGTCACGGATTAAGCCAAACTCCAGATATGATTGTAGTTAAATCCAGAGACCAAAATAGAGATTGGGGTGTTTATATTGATGAATTTGGCGGTGGTTATATTTTAAGGCTACACGATACCTCTGCAAAAGCATCTGATTCTTCTAAGTGGAACAATACAGATGCTACATCTAATTTGTTTTCTGTAGGTACAAATAATGGTTCTAATGCAAGTGGTGAAAACTATATTGCCTACGCATTCCACTCAGTACCAGGATATAGTAAAGTATGAAGCTATACAGGTAACTGAAGTGCTGATGGACCATTTGTTTATACTGGGTTTAAGCCAAGTTATTTAATGTGGAAAAGGGTAGATCAATGAGATCAATGGCATATTGTTGATATGAAACGTTGATTAGATAATCCTGTTACTAATGCTATTATATGAGCAAACTTGTCTAATGCTGAATGGGATTATACAAGTTATCCTTTAGACTTATTATCAAATTGATTTAAGATTAGTCATTCTGCGGTTCATGCAAATGCATCATGATGAAAATATATCTATATAGCCTTTGCTGATGCACCGTTTAAGTATGCTACGGCGAGGTAGGCAATTTTACCTCTCATCTGAATCTTCTCTCCTTCACAGGAGAAAAGGGCTACATTGTACTTATTTTTGTAGCCTCTTTCCCCTGACAAGGGGAGAGAATTCAAGAGAGAGGTATTTTTTTGTGTTAGCCCTTTGAACTAAAACTCCCCCTACTTTAATTCCTATAGTTTTCTCCCCCTCAATGAGGGGGAAAGAGCGGTAGCGAAAGGGGGGAGTTTTTATTTTGCAAAAAATAAGTTTCTGGATATAATAAAAAACAGCTGGTTAACAGAGGGCTTTAGCCCTTTGCATTTAATAAATAATTTAAAAAATTATGAAAGTAAAAGAATTTTTAGATTTACCATTACTTGTTGAACAAGATGAAGATTGAATATGGGTTGCTGAATCACCAGTATTTAATTGATTTTTTACTCAAGGTTATTCTTTAGAAGAATTAAAAAATAATATTCAAGAAGTATCAGAAATGTATTTTGATATGATAAAAGAATGAGAAAAACCTTTTAATACACAATACCTTATAAATCTAAAATATAATAAAAATGGTAAAATTACCAATGATTTCAGCAAAGAAATTAGTGAAACTTTTGAAAAAAAGATGATATGAACTTAAAAGAATAAAATGAAGCCATTATCATTTTTATTATGAATGAAAAATTTTAACAATACCATTTCATAATTGAAAAGATATATGAAGGTGACTTTTAAGAAAAATCCTTAAACAAGC
The DNA here is from genome assembly GCA_964344155.1 of uncultured Candidatus Peribacteria bacterium. Lineage (GTDB taxonomy): Bacteria > Patescibacteriota > Gracilibacteria > BD1-5 > UBA6164 > UBA6164. Next base: position 3,840 of record CAYFMG010000006.1, read on the forward strand.
TAATTTTGATCATGAAGAATTTTTAAAAGATTTATGAGTTAATAATTAGTATAAAAATGCAAAAATTTAATAAATTTTATTTTAAATCATTCGAGTTTGATATAGAAAAACTAGAAGCAAAATTTCATTATTGTTTTGATAATGAAACCTTTTTTGAGGAAAAAATAAATTTCCCACTCAACTTTAAAACAAGAGAAAATCTAGATATAAACATAATTAATAATATGTTGTTTCATGTACACATAGCACTATGAATAAGTTATTATAAATTATACCCAACAAATGATCTAGTCTTGGAATCAGGATGCCTAGATGAAACACAAATAAGCTTTTGGAAAAAATTCTATACAAACTGATTAGGGGAATTTTTCTATACAAACAAAATATCTCTAAAATGATTATTTAACTTTGTAAACAATACAGATAAAAAATATTCTATTATTCCTCCCCTTACCAGGAGGAGGTCAGGAGGGGGAAAATCAAGAGAAAAATCACTAGTAGCTTTGGGGTGATGAAAAGACTCTATAGTATCTATGGAATTATTAGAAAAATCAGGTTGTGAATATGATTTAGTTGTATTTTGAAAAAGTGATGGATTAAAAGAAAATGTAGCAAAAAAAGCAGAAAAAGAAATACTACTTATAACAAGACAATTATCTGATAAATTATTTGAATTAAACAAAAACTGATACTACAATGGACACGTACCAATAACATGAATAATAGCATTTATATTAGAATTAACAAGCTATATATATGATTATAAATACATAGTATTATCAAACGAACGCTCAGCAAATTTTGGTAATACAAATTGGCAGTGACTAGAAATAAATCACCAATACTCAAAAAGTCTAGAATTTGAAAAAGACTTTGAAAAATATGTAGAAAAACATATCTCTCAAGATATAAAATACTTTTCTCTTTTAAGATGAATGTATGAAACAAAAATAGCTGAATTGTTCTCTGAATTATGAAAAAAATATTTTGAAGTATTCTCAAGTTGTAATTGAAATTTTAAGATTTTATCTAATTATAATAATACAAAACATCAAAAAATATGGTGTAATGATTGCCCTAAATGTGCTTTTGTATTTACAATACTTAGACCACACTTAACAAAAAAAGAAGTATTAGATATATTTTGAGAAGATTTATTTGAAAAAAAATCTTTAGAACTAATCTTTAGAGAGTTGTTATGAATCTCATGAATTAAACCATTTGAATGTGTTTGAGAAATAGAAGAAGTAATATATTCAATGTATAAAAGCCTAGATTTTTATGAATCAGAAAAAAATCCTTTTATTCTGGAAATCTTTAAAAAAGAAGTACTAGAAAAACAAAAACCAGAAGATATAAAAAAAATAGAAAATAAACTTGTTACAATCTATAATGATGATATAATACCAGAGAAGATAAAACAAATTATTTTTAAACAAAAAAATTAATGAGACAAAAAAATATTTTTGAGCAAATATTTAACCATAAGAAAATAAGGAAATACCTAAATAGATGCAATAGATCACATGTTATTGCAGGTTTTTTTGCTGTTTTTGCACTTATAATTATATGGAAAATGTTTTCTTATACAGTTGTGAATTATACTTTTTATAAAAAACTAGCAGACAAACAACAAATATGAGAAGTGGTTGTTCCAGTAACTAGATGAACAATATATTCTTCATGAGAAAGAGAAACAGTTTTATGAACTTCACTTAATCTATATGATATAGCAATAGATCCTCAAATGCCTTGAGACAAAGATAGATTATGAGTATTTTTACAAGATCTGATTTATAAACAAATATGTTACCTAAAATCAAGAAAAGAATGTAAGAATAACCTATTTAAATTTCTAAAAGTATTAGAAATAGAAGACTATGAACACACAGAAGAATTTATAAAAAAATTACTATATGATAGAGTTAAGGACAAAATCTCACAAACAAAAGTAACAAGTGTATTTTTGGATAGAGAACTTGATAATGAACAAATATCAAGAGTAATCTACTTATGATTAAAATGAATATACCCAACTTGAAACTATATATATGCCAATCCTGAAGAAATAGTTGATAATAGAATTGTAGCAGGAAAACTAGCAGAAATAATATCTGTACCAAAAGATGACTTAACACACCTACTTAGAAAAAGAGAATTGAGATATGTACCAATAATAAATAAAGTATCTATACATGTTTCTGAGTATTTAAAACAATACTTAGATGAAGAAAAAGAAGCAATAAAAAAATGAATTCTTGATAAAGAAAAATCAATCTCTAAGTTTTTTATATTAACACCTAGACCAAATAGATTATATCCAGAAAACACTCTAGCAGCTCAGATAATAGGTTTTGTTGATAATGATTGAGTGTGACACTATTGAATAGAATGACAATTTAATAATGTATTAAAATGAAATAACTGAAAAATAGTTTCAAGAAAAGATATACTATGAAGAATAATAGATCCAATATCTCTAGAACAAGAAGACTTAATCTGAGAATGAATATCTATAATAACAACAATAGATAGAAATATACAAAAAAAAGTAGAACAAATATTAAAAGCATGAGTTGAAGAGTACAAGGCAAACAAATGAACTATAGTGATAATGAATCCTAAAAACTGAAAAATTATTTCTATGGCAAACTACCCATCTTATAATATAAATAACTACGGTGATGTATATGAGTTAGAAAAAGTTAAGTATACTGAGTATCCTCAACCAGAAATAGATTTATTATGATATCCTATTTTTGTAAAAGATGAAGAAAACTGAGAAAAATATTTTTATGATAACAAAGAAATATTTCTAAGAAAAGCATCAAGAGAAGAGCTTGCTGATAAAGCTTTGATAAAATATAAATACAAAAATTGATTTTGAGCACAAGTATATAAAAATGATGCAATATCATCTTTGTATGAACCATGATCAATTATGAAATCTATAACTGTTGCTATCTGACTAGATACCTGAGAAATCAATAGTCAATCTATGTATACAGATAAATGAAAGGTTACAATTGATAGCTTTGAAATAGAAAATGTTTCAGATAAGTGTCTTTGATATAATAGTTTTTCTCATGCCTTAAATTACAGTTGTAATGTATGAATGATTAGAATAGTTCAAAGAGTTTGAAAAGTATTAATGCACCAATATTTTAATGATTTTGGTTTTTGAGATATAACATGAATAGATTTATCATGAGAAGTTTTTTCCAAGATAAAACCATGGGAAAGATGGTCAACAGCACAACTTTTAACAAGTAGTTATTGACTTTGAATCAGTGTTACTCCTTTACAAATGGCTTCAGCATATACTGCTTTGGCAAATTGATGAATATATATAAAGCCAAGAGTAATAGAGGAAATAAGATTTGCTGATTGAAAAATTATAAAAAATAAAAAAGAAGAAGTAAGAAGAGTTATAAAAGAATCTACATCAGATTTAATAACAGATATGTTAGTCTCTTCAGTTAATGATTGAGTAGCCAAAACATGATGAGTACAATGATACTCTCTAGCCTGAAAAACATGAACATCTCAGATTCCATACAAATGAAAATATGAAAAATGAATATGATCAACAATTTGATCTTATGCTTGATATTGACCAGCAGAAGACCCAAAATTTGTTATTATTGTAAAACTAGAAAGACCTAGAACAAATGAGTTTGGTTGAAAAACTTCAGCATTTATTTTTGCTAAAGTAGCATCATATTTATTTGATTATTACTGAATACCAAAAAGAGGTAAATAATTTTTTAATAAATGTATTATGATTTTAGAAATAGTTGTATTAGCGATTTTTGTTGCCACCTTGTTTAATATAATATTAAACAGGTTTAATATGCCTACAATTATAGGTTATATAATTACATGAACCATTATTACATATGCCTTTTGATTACAAGAAATTGTTTGAAACAAAAACTTAAAAGAGATTGCTGAATTTGGTATAGTATTTTTGATGTTTACCATTGGTTTGGAGTTTTCTTTCAAAAACTTAGTAAAAATGAAAAGGGAAGTTTTCTTGCTTTGAAGTTTGCAGTTTTTTATAACAGCCACGGTGTTTTTCTTTATGACTCAGTTTTTCTTTGAATTAACTAATAAGGAAGCTATTATTGTTGCAGTATGATTAAGCTTATCTTCAACAGCTATAGTTTTGAAGCTTTTGAATGAAAATGGTGATATAAATAAAACATATTGAAATAAAGCTCTTGGAATACTTATTTTTCAAGACTTAATGGTTATACCAATACTTCTTTTGATAACAGTTTTTTCAGATCATAACACGAGTTTACCTGTACTATTATGAGAAACATTTATTAGTGCTTTAGTATTATTACTTATACTTTGGGTTGTTGGTAGATATTTACTTGATATTTTTATATATAGAGTAGTTAAAACAAACTCTAATGAAATATTTATATGATCAATTTTATTTATTATAATATGAGCCGCAGCACTAGCTCATAGTTTCGGTTTTTCTTATTCTCTCTGAGCTTTTATAGCATGAATGCTAATAGCAGAAACTCATTATAAGTACCAAGTTGAAGCAGATTTAATACCTTTTAGAGATATACTTTTAGGTTTTTTCTTTGTTACAGTATGAATGCAGTTAAATGTAGATGTTATATTTAATTATATATGAATTATTTTTGTACTACTTTTGTTATTTTTATTAGTAAAAACACTTGTTATATATTATAGTTTAGTTTGTTTTTGACCTAAAAGATCAGTATTTAAAACAGCGCTTAGTTTGTTTCAATTCTGAGAATTTGGTATAGTAGTTTTCGAGCTTGCTAGTATAAAAAATCTTATAGATCCATCTATGTCTCAAATATTGATAGTTGCAATTATCTTTTCAATGATTCTTACACCTTTTATGTTAAAGAAAGTAACAGAAATAACAGATTTTTTCTTTTGACATAAGTATTTAGCAAAAGATGACTGCGTAATTAAGAAAAAATTAAGCTGACATGTGGTTTTGATTTGATATGGTAGATTGTGAAAATTACTACTTGAAAAAATAGAAAAAAAGAAAATGAGGTATGTAGTTATAGAAAACAGTATAAAAAATTATAAGGAAGCAAAAAGAAACTGAAAAAATATAATTTATTGAAATGCCTTTCAAGCAAATACATTAAAATCAGTAAATATAGAATCAGCAAGTACTATATTGATATCAATTTGAAAAAGTAAAAAACTATACTTAATATCAAATCTAGTTAAAAAAATGAATCTGGATTGAAATATAGTAGTTAAGGTTAATAATTTTGAAGAAGAAAGAATGCTTAAAGAACTATGAATACATGATATAATAGTAGAAACAGAAAAAACGGGGAATGCTATGTTTAATAAAGTAAGCAAGAAAAAAGAATAAATCTATAGATTTATTCTTTTTTCTTAATTTTATTTTCTTAACTTTTTTCTTATGAAAAAATGGTGCCGAGGGGCGGATTTGAACCACCGACACAGGCCTTTTCAGGGCCCTGCTCTACCCCTGAGCTACCCCGGCGTAGCACTTAGTGCCAATGTATTATATTAAAAAAAATAAATAATCAAATCTTTTTTCTACTTTTTTTATTTTAATAAAAATCTCTTTACAAAAATCAAAAAATAAATAATATATTAGCACTTAAAATACTTAAGTGCTATTAAAATAATTTAGAATTTAATACAATAATATGACAAAACATAATTTTGAAGCAGAAACTTGAAGAATATTAGAATTATTAACTCATAGTATATATTCAAACAAAGAAATATTTTTAAGAGAGTTAGTATCAAATTCAGCTGATGCTATAGATAAAGCTAGATTAAAAAGTTTGACAGATACAAATTTTTTATGAAATGATAATGAATTAAAAATAACAATAACAAGTGATGAAAAAGCTAATACAGTTACTATAGAAGATAATGGTATAGGTATGAGTGAAGAAGAATTAGTGTCTCATTTGGGTACTATAGCTAAATCATGAACAAAAGAGTTTATAGAAAAACTAGGAAAAGCAAAAGAAGACTGAGAACATAATCTTATAGGACAATTTTGAGTATGATTTTACTCAAGTTTCATGGTAGCTGATAAAGTAGAAGTAGAATCAAAAAGTGCTTTGGATAAAAAAGCTCATAAATGGACAAGTGATTGAAAAACTTGATATAATATAGAGGAAATAGAAAAAGAGACAAGAGGTACAAAAATAACTCTTTATATAAATGAAGCAAATGTAGAATTAGCAAAAGAATGGAAACTAAAAGAGTTAATTAAAAAATACTCAAACTATGTATGAGTACCAATTATGATGAGAGAATATGATAGTAGACCAGAAGAAGAAAAGAAAAAAGAACCAAAAACAATGCCTTTTGAACAAGTGAATGAAACAAAACCAATATGGAAAAAATCTAAAACTGAAATAACAAAAGAAGAATACAAAGCTTTTTATGCGTCTGTAAGTAATGATTGGAATGAACCACTTTTTCATATACATAACAATGTAGAATGATTAGCTAGTTATAAATCTATACTATTTTCTCCAAAAGAGTTAAATATGTACCAAAACTTATCTGATCCAAATTTAGAATATGGACCAAAACTATATGTTCAAAATGTACTGATTTTAGAAAATGCAAAAGAATTATTACCTGTATGGCTTAGGTTTATATTTTGAGTAGTAGAAACAAATGATCTACCTCTTAATATATCAAGAGAAATGTTACAAGATAATTCTGTTTTAGATAAAATTAAAAAATGACTTACAAAAAAAGTTTTAGCAGAGTTAGGAAAAACACTAAAAAATAACAGAGAAGATTATCTTACATTTTGGAGTAATTATGGAAAAGTATTAAAAGAATGAGTACATTATGAACTTGATTTAAAACCTGAAATAGCAGAAATTTCTTTATTTAACTCTGTAAATGAATCAAAATTAATAACACTGGACGAATATATTGAATCTAACTCTGATAGTAAATCTATATATTATATAATAGCAAAATCAGAAGCTGAAGCATTAGCTAGTCCATACTTAAATCAATTCAAAGATAAAGGCATAGATGTACTTGTATTAACAGATCCAATTGATTCTTTTATGATCCAATGATTTAATGATTATAAAGAAAAAACACTAGTTTCTATTACTAGTGCAGATATTGAACTTGAAGAAAAAACAGAAGAACAAAAGAAAGAACAAGAAGAAAAAGAAAAACAATTTACAGGTATTTTTGATCTAGTAAAAAATACTCTATGAGAAGAAAAAATAGAAAAAGTAGTATTTAATGATAAGCTTTGAGATGCCCTATGAGCACTAAAAACACCAGCTAGCGGTATAGATCCTCAACTAGAAAAAATGATGAAAGCTATGTGACAAGAAGTACCAGTTCAAAAGAGAATACTGGAATTGAATCCAAAAAATAGTTTGATAGATTCTATGAAAAAAGAATTTGAAGCAGATGTGAAATCAGAAAAACTACAAGATGTTATAAAATACGCATATTCTCAAGCTATACTTTTAGAATGATGAGAATTACAAAATCCAGCAGAGTTTATATCTCTTACAAATAAATTTGCAGGAGGTTATATGAAATAAACTTGAAAAAAACAAAATAAACTTATACTAAAAGTATAGGTTTATTTTTTAATAAAAAAACAAAAATGAATAAAACAGCCCTCATAATTTTGGACTGATTTTGAATAAATAATATAGATAACGAAAACAATGCTATAAGGCAAGCAAATACTCCAAATTTTGATAAATTATTTAAACAGAAAAAGTTTGCTAGCTTGGAGGCTAGTTGAGAATCAGTAGGAGTACTTGATTGACAGATTTGAAATTCAGAAGTATGACACATGACAATATGAGCCTGAAAAATCATAAAACAAAGTATTTTAGAAATAAATGAATCATTTTTAAATAATAGCTTTTTGCTAAACAAAGTTTTTACAAATTCTATAAAGCATACAAAGAAATATAATTCAACTATACATATTATGTGATTGTTGTGACCTTGATGAGTACATGCTCATAGTGAACACATAATAAATATTTTGAAATATATACCATCAGAGATAAAAATATGCCTTCATCTTTTTTGAGATTGAAGAGATACTAGTTACAATTCAATGTGAGACAATTTAAAAGAGTTTTTAAAAGAAATCCATATTTATGACAATGTTGAGATAGCATCTATTTCAGGTAGATTTTATGCTATGGATAGAGATAATAATTGGGACAGAATAGAAAAATCATATAATGCTATAGTAAATGCAGAGCCAAAAAGTGACTTAAGTCCATTAAAGTATATAGAAAAATCATACAATAATTGAATATATGATGAGTTTTTAGAACCAGTTAATTTTACTTGAGCAAAAATAAACAAAGATGATACAGTTTATTTTATGAATTTTAGATCAGATAGAGCAAGACAAATAACTCAAGCTATAACAAGTGATCATTTTAAATGAGATTTTGATATAAAAAAACTAAGTAATCTTTATTTTGTTACAATGACAAAATATTATGAAGAATATAAGTGAAAAGTATTTATAGAAAAACAAGATTTAGATAATCAATTGGTTGATATATTAGAGAAAAATAATTTAACTCACTTACATATAGCAGAAACAGAAAAATATGCACACGTAACGAAGTTTTTTAATTGATGAAGACATACTCCATTAAAACTAGAAAAAGATATTCTTATACCTTCTCACAAAGTAAAAACATATGATTTAGACCCAGAAATGTCAGCGTTAGAGGTATATGATGCTTTTATAAAAAATAGTCTTTTGTATGATTTTTCGGTTATAAATTTTGCTAATCCAGATATGGTATGACATACTTGAAATATGCAAGCATCTAAGGTAGCTATAGAACTACTAGATAAAATAATTAAAAATATTATAGAGTTTTGAAGAAATAATAATATAAACTTGATAATAACATCTGATCATTGAAACTGTGAAGAAATGGGGAGTGTAGAAAATCCTCATACATGACATACTTTGAACCCAGTACCATGTTTTTGTTTTAAAAATTGAGAACAACTAGAGTTACACAAAAAATGATGACTACAAGATATAGCACCAACTATATTGGAATTAATATGACTAGAACATAGTTTTGAAATGACATGAGAAAGTTTAATTTCATAACTCACCCTCAGTCCCTCTCTTACTTAAGAGAGGGAAGAAAAAAGGTAAGATTTTAAATTATAAATTTTATAAAAAAGTTCCCCTCTCTTAAGTAAGAGAGGGGTTAGGGGTGAGTTATGATAATTATTTTATCATCTCCTCAATTTTCATAAGTCTGTTATATTTACAAATTCTTTCACTTCTAGATAGGCTACCTGTTTTTATAAATCAAGTTCATAGTCATACTGCTAAATCAGCTATGAATGTATCTTCTGTTTCTCATGATCTATGAGAAATAATAGAAATCATATCATGTTTAGCTCATAGTTTGATAGCATCAAGAGTTTCTGAAACTGTTCAGATTTGGTTAAGTTTTATTAAAATAGCATTAGCTAGATTTTTTTCTATACCTAAATTTATTCTTTCTATATTAGTAACAAATAAATCATCTCAAACAATTTTTATTTTATCTCAAAGTCTAGCTTGCATAAGTTTCCATCATTCAAAATCATCTTCTCATAAAGGATCTTCAATAGAAAAAATAGGATAATTTTCTACTAGCTCTTCAAAATATTCTACAAGCTCAGTTGAGTTTAGTTTTTTTCATTCTCATTTCATATTGTATACTCAATCTTCATAAAACTCTGAAGCAGCTACATCCATAGAAATTTTTACCCTGTCAGTATCATATCAAGCATTATTAATAGCTTCTATAATAGTATCAATAGCTTCTTTACTAGAGCTTAGGTTTGGAGCAAAACCTCATTCATCTCAAACTGTAGTAGCTAATCATTTTTTATTTAAAATAGATTTTAGATTATGAAAAATTTCAGCACCAATTCTTACAGCTTCTTTTATAGAATTAGCTCAAACAGGAGTAATCATAAATTCTTGGAAATCAAGGGAGTTGTTGGCATGTTCTCAACCGTTTATTATATTCATTAGAGGTATAGGCATTTTGTATTCTCAATCTTTTAGATATTCAAAAACCTCTTTGTTTTGATTTTTTGCATTAGCTGTAACAAAAGCCATAGAACAACCAAGTAGAGCATTTGCTCAAAGCTTTGATTTATTTTTAGTATGGTCAAGATTTATTAAAAATTTATCAAATTCATATATATTATCAAAAGTTTTTCATACTATATTTTCTTTTATAGTTGTTTCAATATTTTCCACAGCTTTTAGTACTCATTTTCATAGATATCTATCTTTATCACCATCTCTTAATTCTAATGCTTCGTGTATTCATGTACTAGCTCCACTAGGAACCATAGCAGATCAAATTGTACCATCTATATCTATTTCAACTTCTATTGTAGGATTTCAACGAGAGTCTAATATTTCTCTAGCTTTTATGTTTTTTATTTCAGGCATTTTTTATATTTAATTTTAAAGTGTTTAAATTATATTGTATTTTATTAAAATGCAATATAATAATGATAATTTTAGTTATATTTTCATAACTCACCTTTGAATTTCCTCTCTTACTTAAGAGAGGAAGGCTTCAGTAATTTGTAGCCCCTTTCTCTTAAGTAAGAGAAAGGATTCAGGATAGAGTTATGTTTGTTTATTTAATTTTAAATATTATTTATGCAGTATTTTTATAAAAAGATTTTGGATATGTCTTTTGAAGAGGCATTAGATGAAGTGCGTTTAGTTTTTGCTGAATCTGGTTTTTGAGTAGTTTCAAATGTAGATGTTAGATCTAGGATAAAAGATAAAATAGATCCTGATTTCCCTGAATATGTTATTTATTGAGTTTGTAATCCAGAGCTAGGTTATAAGTATATGGAAGTCGATATGGATTTATGAGTTTTTATGCCTTGCTCAGTAGCTATTTATAAAAAGGATAACAAGGTTGTTGTTTCAGCTTGATTGCCTGATGTGATGATTTCAGGGATTGTTGAGTGAGAAAAATTAGATCAATTAAACAAAGATGTTACTAAAATACTAAAAGATATAGTTGATAGTATATAAAAAAAAGTGAAACATAAGTTTCACTTTTTTTAGGCTCTTTTTTTAAGTTTTGGTCACCATTTCGCTATTTTGTTATTTACTCTAGCTTTTGTTGCTCATTTAGATCTTGTATGATGATACTTTTCATACAATGTTCTCATAGCATATTGATTTCAATTAGTTAACATATTTTTTAGATGCTTATTAGTTCATCATTTATAAAAAGTATTAATTAAAAACAAAATACTTTGTTGTTCAGCTGATAATTTTTTTGGATCAAATCATACAGTGTTATAAGCAGTTTTTACCCAATCAGGAAGATTATCGTTACTATATTTTTTAATTGGAGGATATTTTTTTCATGTATAAAACATATAACAGTTTCTCAAAGCTGTTTCAAAAGAAGTAAATCTTCATTTATATCTATTTCAATTTTTATTTAGATATTGAAAATATCATTTTGCAGAAGATCATTCAGTATTGTTAACATTTTTTCAATCAGTTTCCATATCTGTTGTAAAAGCTACAAATGTTTTTATATTTTTTAATAATACACTTCTAGGTATATTTTTACAACCTAAGTTTTTTTCTATTAGTTTTAAAGCAACTTCTTGAATATCACTTGTTAATCAGTGTTCTCTTATAAAACTTACATAATTAAAATTGTCTCATAGTCTTTTTTCTTGTTTGTCTAATAACAATGATACTCATGTTTTTGTTTCTTTTCTTTCTACTTGAGCAACTTGATTACTTATATCGTCAGGTTCTCATAGGTATATTTTATTTCATTTTTTATATACTAGTGTTCAGACAGGTATAGTTGTTTCGGTAAATTCTCCCCAAACGACATTTTCTTTTTTATATTTTATACCATTATTAACACAAGTTCTATATAGAGTAGTTTCTGGAGTAACTTGTCATAGATATTCATAATTACTTCTTTTTATTTCAATCTCTTTTTTTATTGCTAACCTAGCATTGATAGATTCTTTTTTAGCACTATTTTTTAAATCATTTAAATATCTTACAATTTCTTGGTATTCATTTCTTGTAACTTTTTTGTCAGAAAATTTCTCATTAACAAAGTCATTTAATTGCTTTGCTTTTGATCTAGGTAGTCAATTTTTTTCTAAATATTCTTCTTGTCTTTCAGGTGAAAGTTTTGTATAGTTTTGTAATATCTTTAAAAAATTAATTATTTTTTCACTACCACCAACTGTCCAGGATTGTTGTTCAAAGTTTCCCATGTTTTAATTATATATTAATTATTTCTATAATTTTAACATATTTTGTTTTAAAATACAAAAAAAGTCTATCTCATGTATAGACTTTTATTTCTTTCGTGATCTTTATTGGTTCTAGCGTAGTATATTTTTCATGTTTTTGTGTTGTGTAAATAGAACCAGTAAGCAGTTTTTTTGTGGTTTAGAGTAGCGTTTATTGTATCATAGCTAGGATTTCAAATAGGAGTTTTTGGTAGTCATTTCATAGTTCTTGTATTATATTCACTTTTTTCATGAATATATTTACTTACTACCATTTTACATTGCTCACTTGTGAGCTTGTGGGGATAACATACTGTAATATCAGCTCCAATCATCCATCAAGCATCAAGTCTCTTTTTCAAAATACCAGCTACTGTAGATTTTTCTTTCTTATTTTTTTCTTCTTTTTCTACTATACTTGCCAAATTAATTAACTCTTCAATTTGTTTGTTATCTAGATTATATAATATTGTTTTATATACCTTATTTTCAAAAGATTCTAGTTGTTTTATAACAAAAACATTTATTTTAAAATTCTCAGATAGTACTGTGTAAGTATCAGGATACAAGAATCATTCAAGAGTATCTAATCATTCTATAAAAGGGAAAAATTCAGTTAATTTTGTTATCTTTTCTTTATTTGTTACATAATTAATATACTCTCAAGCTTTTATTAATCATTTATTACTTAGGTACTCATCTGTATCATATATATTCCGTCATTCTAAAATAGTTACATTTATCTCATCAAAAACAATAGGATTTGATAGTCACTCTAAAATATCCTCAATAGTAGAATCTCTTTCTAGTCTAAAGTTTCATGCAATTAATTTAAACTCAGGGTTATTATATTTTAAATATATTCTTAAATAATTTGTATTTATATTAAAATTATTAGCTATATCTTCTATTTTTTCTCACTCTTTTACTTCTATTATTTTCTCTTCTTTTATAAATATTTTTTCCTTAAAATCAGAGTAGCCTTTATGAACAAAAAATCATAAAAGAGCAAAAATAACCAATGTTATTTTTATCATACTTATAAAAGGATTAGTCTTTTTTCTCATAATCTAGGGTAGAGGATTTAAGTTTTATGTATTTATTTTAATCTTTATATTTATTTTATCAAGTAAAATTTTTAATTTTTGTTTTTTTGAGTAATATAAAAATATATATAATTAATAAAAAAATATGAAAAAAATATTAGCTTTTATGTTGTTATTTATAATAAGTAGTAATATAACCTTTGCAGAAAAAACAAAGAAAGATGACTGTTACTACAAAATAATCACTACATCAGAATGAAAAAATGTATATGAGTTAGTATTATCTGAAAAAACAAATAGCTATGCACTTATAACAGACTGAAAAAATGACTGATATATACTTGAAAAAGACGGGCAAGTAACCAAAGAATACCCGCATTATATAGAAAGTATAAATTATTCACCAGACTGAAAAAGTATAAATTTTGTATCAAATGATGAAAATTGGAATGAATATTTAGTAGAAGACTTAGATGAAGGAAATATATATGATTACATACAAGATGTTGAATATACTCCTGATGGAAAAAAATATGCATATATTGTAGGTTTATTAGATTGGAAAGAATGAAAACTAAGAGCTATTATAAAAGATTGAAAAGAATATCTTTACTGAGATTTTCATTGAATTGTATATTCAAAAGATTGAGAAGAATTAAGATATATAGAAGGAGAATATAATTATGATATATGAGAAAAGAAAAATTATATATTCAAAGATGGAGAAAAAACTAGATTAATAAATGATGATGAAATAGTTAGAGCGAAATGGTCACCAAATAGAGAAGATTATTATATAGAATTTTTAGACTCAGAAGATAATAAGTACCTTTATATAAATGGAAATATAACAGAAAAATATGAATATATAGATAATTTTATATACTCACCAGATTGAAAAAGTTATACTTATGTTGCTAAAAAAAGTGAAGGTATATATGTTGTTGTAAAAGATTGAGAAGAAATAAGAAAATCAACAAGAGCACCAAATATAAAATATATAAAAAACGGAGATAATTATACTTTGATATCATATTATCCTCCTATAAATTGAGACTTTATAGAAACATCTGAACCAATTAAAAATAATAATATACCATTGTTTTTGGAGGATATGGAATTTATTACATATGATTATAAAAAAATAAGTGAAGAATTTGTAGAGATTATGTGAAAACAATACTTTGTAGAATATTTATGTTGAGAACAAGATCTTGAATATGATGAGCCTTTTAATTATAGTCAAGAATATTATATTGAAGAAGAAGATGATTACTATGAATATGAGGATGATTATTATTATGAAGAAGATTATGAATATGAAGATTATAGTGAAGATTTAGGTGATTTTTTACACTGAATAAAAGGTATTTATACCAAAATTGCAGAAATTGATAATAAAATCATGTGACCAATCAGAGAAAAGGTGTATAGTTTTTTTGAATATATAGCAAACTTATTTAAATAAAAAATAAGTTTGCTATTTTACTAAATACTATTATATTAATTAGGTATTACCACCCCCTAACCCCCTCCTTACTAAGGAGGGGGAATGAAACGAAGTGAAAGGGGGTGGTCTAAATTTATTACATAATTAAAAAATTATGAAAAAATTACATAACAAAGGTTTTACCTTAGTGGAATTAATAGTTGTGATAAGTATCCTGATTATCTTGGGAACTATTGCATTTATAAGTATGCAAAACTACACAAAGACCTCAAGAGACTCAGTAAGAATCTCAGACATAAGTAGAATGAAAACAAGTTTGGAACTATACCAAATAGAATCATCAAGATACCCGGATCCAAACAATGCTGGAGCAGTTACATATAGTGGTACAACAGCATGGAGTCAATGAGACTTTGGACAAATAGCGTTTCAGTCAGTAGATAAATTAGACAAACTACCAGTAGACCCATTAACAGAGGAAACATATGTATACTCAGTAACAAGTACAAAAAAAGAGTACCAACTATCATGAGTAATGGAAACAGATGAATATACAACATTAAATACAACAGAACTAAATGCAAATAATGAAATATGAACACTAAGAGTATCATGAAACTATAATGGAGAAACAATCAAAGTACAAAGTGGAACAACAACATATGTACTAGCAGTCCCAACAATAATCTCAACAGAACCATGAGATTTAATGAACCTAGTAGCAAATGATAAACTAGCATTTGATGGTTACAAAAACCTACCACAAAAATACGCATGATGACATTTTAAACAAATCTGAGAGACACAAGCATTAAAACTAGTAAATGCAAGTGACTTAGAAATATATAGCTGAAACTTAAATGATCTAGCAACAGATACAACAAAACAACAAGCAATGCTAACAAAACTAAAAAATGCCTATGCTTGAACAGCTATCCAAAATACAACAAAGATAGCAAGACTAACAAACTTAAAACCAAGTGGTGCAAAAGCACAAGAAATAGTAACAAGAAAAGTAGTATACTGAAACAAAAAGAGTCTAACAAGTGACAGTGTAGCATTAGCAACAACAGCAGTTACCTATACATGATGTTTAGCAACAACACAAGATGGTCACAGTATACCACAACTATGACACTTAGCTACAAGTTCACAAACAAAGACATGATCTACAGTTATAACAAACTGATCAGAACAAGTAACAAATACATACAGATGTAACAATGGGAATATAGAAAACATATGAACAACAAAAGCAACAGTATGTAGTCCAAATTATACATTAAATGGATGAGTATGTGATCCAAATACAATAACAGTACCATGTGTAGAACAATGAGCACCATCAAATGCTACATATACAGTAGTAAATGAAACAATTCCGTATGGAACTACAGCAAGTAACTGTAACTGGAACTGTAATAACACATATCATTTAGAATGATGACTATGTGAACCAGATCGTAAGCAAGTACAATGTAATCAGTGACCTTTAACTCAAAATACTCAACATATAATAGCAAATGTAACTGTAAATTATGTAAGCTGAGCACAGGAAGCTCCAAGTGATTGTGCTACTGAATGTAAAACATGATTTACATGATCAACATGTAATGAAGTAAATATAATATGAGATAATATATCAGGTAGAAAATATGCAGACTGAACTTATGCATTAAGTTGTACTCAATACTTAATTCCAACAGGTGATTATAAATATGCATGAGATAACTGAGATTGAGTATATTGGATAAAACCAGATTCAAATGCAGCATTTAAAGTACATTGTGATATGACAACAGATTGAGGTGGGTGGATATCAATTAGTCGTTTACCAAATGCAGCAGTAACATCTACATATGCAACATCTAGTAGAGTATGATGAAATAATACAGTATTTTATGCTTGAAATTATTATTGAAAATTATCAGATTCAGAAATTAATTCAATAATAAATACATCTTCATATGATATTCTAGTATTTGAAAATGATTAAAATGCAAGAGTTAAGTTTTGGACAAATAGAACATGGGATACTTTAGGTTCACCTTGAATAAAAAAATCTTGGGAAAACTGAAAACGGTCATGATGAACTAGACAAACTCATGATTGAAGTGATAATTATTGATTTCAATGATGACGGAGTGAACAAACAACATATTATACATGAACTGATTTAAGTTGAAATTGAATTAGAGCAACCTCAGATGTTAGATGGATATATAAAAATCGGGATAGACCGTTATGTAGAATGGCTACGGCTTGAAATTCATGATGTACAATGACAACTTTAGTTAGATGAGATAATTTTACATATTTACCAAAACAAGCTACATGTTTAGCACATAAACAAGCGTGAAGAAATATAGATGGTATTTATAAAATTGATCCACAAAATAATGGTACAGGATTTAATGCATATTGTGATATGACAAGAGATTGATGAGGATGGACTTTAGTTTTAAAAACTGCTAATGGTAGTACAAATGCTCATAGAAATACATGAAGTCTAAATTTATCATATGTTCCATTAAATGATTTTAATAATACTTCGAAATATTCAGATTCTGTAATTAATAGTATTAGATGAAACTATTCTAGTTCAATTATGAAAATTGAAGCAAGGGATGGAAAAGTAGATTATTTTAAAGAAAATAAAGCCTTTAATGTAAATTGACATACGAATTCAATTAATAAAGTTTATAATACATATTCAAATGCTGTAAATAATAGTTGAGTATGTAGTTGAACACATAATTGATCTTATCATACATGATTAGTATGATGGAATTGTTATGATTATTTCTTATTATGAGACAATCCATGATCTAGAAATAGAAATTATCAAGCTGTAAAAGTTTGGGTTAAATAGAATAAAAAATAAACACTACTAAGAGTGTTTATTTTTTTAGTTCTTCTTCGCTGTAAATCAGATCAAACTTTCTAAGAAGATCAGTTCATGTGTCAGGAAGTACTATGTAGGCATTTTTTATTATAGCCTCCTTGTTGTTTATTAGTGTATCTAAAAGTTGTTTGTTGTAATTGCTTAGATAAGTATATTCATTTAAAAAATGATTTATGTAAACAATATATGTTCTAGCATAATAATACTCTTTTTTAAGCTCTAAATATGTATCTATATTAGCTAAACTCTCTTGTGAATCATTTGATTTGAAATCTGATTCTATCTTTTGTTTTAATGATTCTATTTTTGTATTACTAGACTCCATAGTACTTAAAAATACAGATTTTTGTTCATTTAATTTCTTGATATTTTGAGCTCATACTACATATCTAAACTCCAATTGCTCAATAAAAGCATTAAGAATTCTTGATCTATCATAGCTTGAATTTACAAGTTGCTTTATATCTGTTTTTAATACATTTCTGTATTCCTCAATAGCTATCATATTGTTTCAAATCATCTCCCTATTTGCAGAACTTTGATTTATCATAACCTCACTTACAGAAAAAATATCTCTATAAATTGTTGCTGGTGTATCTTTTCTTTGTTTATATTTTATTCAAATATTTGTAGTAATAGCTACTCATGTTTTTCATATAGAACTATTGTTATCTACATTTTTAAAATTTGAATAATTTGTAACAGGTTCATTAGGGAAGTGAGTATCTGTTTTGTTAGCATTTATTAAAAAATTTCACAGATTAAATATAAGTACAAGAGATGTACTCAATAGTAAAACTTTAGTTATAAATTTTTTCACTTGTTTTGACATTTGTGTTTTATTAGTCTTAATAATACTTATAGTTTAACACAAAAAAACATAAAATGCAAAAAAAGATTTGCTTTTTTTAGTTTTAGTAATATATTAACATATAATAATATATTAATATAATAAATAAATTATGAAAAAAATTATTAAAAAAGCTGATAAAATAGCTGGAATAATGAAAAACTTCTCTAACAGAGATAAATTAGCAATATTGTGTTTTTTATGAAAAGAAGAAAAAAATGTTACTGAAATAATGGATTGTACAGATATGTCTCAGTCACAATTTTCTCAATACTTATGAAAAATGAAACTAGAATGAATAGTTGAATCAAGAAAAGAATGAAAAGAGGTTTTTTATAGAATCTCTGATAAAAAAGTACTTGAAGTAATAAAAGCACTAAAACATATATTTGTAAAATAAAAAAGATGAAAAAGATATTTATAATTTTGATAGTATTACTATGATTAACATCATGTAATAAAACAGAAGAGCAAGTTGTAAAAAAATATTATTCTACATGAACTGTTTTAACTTGATCTGTAACTGAGTCTGATAGTTATATTTGATACATACAATCTCAAGATAGTCTATCTTTGTCTTCAAAAATGCCTGGAAAAATCAAAAAAATATATTTTGATGAATCAGATATTATAGAAAAATGAGATTTGTTAGCTGAAATTGATTATACTCAAACTAGTATATGATATAATACTTCAAAAAAACTTTTAGAGTCTTTGATGCAAATGAAATCAGACACTAGGAAAATGTTTGATGGGCAAATTATTGCTATGCAATCAAAAGTAAAACAAACTATAGCTTGAGAACAAGGTATTATTTCATGATTAGATGATACAAAGAAAGTAACACAAACTCAATTAGATACAGCTAAAACTTCAGTTGAGTTAGCTGAACAAAACTTAGAACAAACAAAACTAGTTTTAGATACAAAACAAAAACATATATATGAAAATTCTAAGAATGCTATTGTATCAGCTGTTATATTGGATACAAATATAATTAAGTTTGTAGATGAGTTGTTGTGAGTAACTGATGAAAATGAAGATAAAAATGATAGTTTTCAAGATTATCTATGAGTAAAAGACTTGAAAAATTTAAGGGAAGCAAAAGAGATGTTTTTAGAAGTAAATAAATTATATTTAGAATACAAGTATTTTTATAATACAGAAATAGAAGACAAAAATCCTAGTGAAAAGCTTATACTGAAATGACTTGACTCTTGAGAAAAATTAGCTGAAAAAATAAAAGTATTACTTGATTTGGTTTATAATGTATTAGATACATCTATAGATAATGTCCACTTTGCAGAAACAACTATAAGTGAATATAAGACTACTGTATCTACTTATTGAACTAGTGTTGAATCTAGCTTAGTTTCAATTTCATGAGATTTTGTATTATGATTAAAATGATCTAGACAATCTTTGGATGATTTTGAAAAAACTAAAAATATGCAAATATCTATATTAGAGAAACAGTTAAGCCTAGCAAATGATACTTACACTCAATACAAAGCTCAAAGTGATGCTCAGATAACAGAAGTAATAACAAAAAAAGAAATCAGCTCTAATCAAGTTGATGAGATAGAATCATCTTTAGAATCATTAAAGAAGCAAAAACAAGTAAAGTTAGCAGAATTAGATTTAAAAATAGAAGAAATAAACGGACAAATATCAAATATGTTATCTGTAATAAAAGATCATCAAATAGTTTCACCTATAGATTGAGTAATTAGTTCAAGATTATTAGATGAGTGAGAAAATGTATGATGATTTACTCCTGTTTTTATTTTAGAGAATAAAGATAACTTAGAAATAGAAATAAGTATATCAGAAAGTGTTTCAAAAAAAGTTGAACTATGAGATACTGTATTTTTAGATATAGAATGATTAGATAAAAAACAATCAGGAATTATAGTAAATATACTTCCATCAAAAGATATTTTTTCAAAAAAAATATTATTAAAAATAAGTGTAGATAATACAGATAAAAATATAAAAATATGATCTATGGTAAAGGTATCTTTTTTGTTTACTGATAATACCCTAGACTCTTTAATTATTCCAAACAAAGCTATAATTAACAAATTTATGTTACCAGGAGTTTTTGTTTTAGAAGATAATAAAGCAGTATTTAAAAATATAGAAATAATAAACTCAAATAATGAGTTATCAGAAATAAAATGATTAAAATTATGAGATACAATAATCCTAGAATGAAAAGAAAATATCTGGGATGGAGAGGAATTAAATTATTAAAAGAACTCACCCTTGAATTCCCTCTCTTATCCAAGAGAGGGAGGACCAAAAAATTGTAGCCCCTTTCTCTTAAGTAAGAGAAAGGATTCAGGATTGAGTTATGAAAAATAAGGAATTAAATTATTAAAATAATATTATGTTTGCAAAGATAGCAGAATTTTTTATAAAAAACTCAAAGATTACATTGGTTTTGATAATAATAACTTTATTCAGTTGAATTTGAAGTTATTTAGTGATACCAAAACAATACAATCCAACTATTATTGTTCCAGCATTTAATGTAGTTGTTCCAGCAAATTGACTTAACTCAGAGGAAGTTTCAAAGTATATAATATCTCCTTTGGAAAACAAGATAATGGAAATAGAGTGAATTGATGAAGTATATTGAGTGGCTTGAGATAGTTATGGATCAGTAATGCTTAAATTTAAGGTTTGAGAAGATGCTCAAAAAGCAAAAATAAGTCTTAGACAAAAACTATCTGAAAATATGTGATTAAAACCATTATGAGTTTGAGATCCCATAATAACAACAATTAATCCTGAAATATTACCACAAATCACCTATTCTATAAACTATATTTGAAGTGACTTACAAGAAGCTGATGTTTATATATATTTGAGGGAAATAGCAAATACTATAAAAAAAGAATTAAAAACTATAGAAAACCTTACAACAATAGATATAGTATGATGATATAAACAAGATTTAATTATAGAACTAGATTTAGAGAAACTACAGTCTAGAAATATAGATATATTACAGGTTTATAATATTCTTACAGAGAATAATTTAAATAGTGTAGTATGAAGTATTAATTCAAAAATAGGAGAAAAAATACAAATATGAATAGATGCAAGAGATAATACCATAGATAATCTTAAAAAACTACTTATTTTTTTAAATTGAAATACTTCAGTATATCTAGAAGATATTGCAGAAATAAAAAAATGAATAAGAAAACTAGATAAAATCTCAACACATAATGATAAAATATCAGTATTTTTATGAGTATGAAAAGCTCTAGGAACAAACTCTGTAGTATTAACAGATACAGTTCATGAAAAAATACTTAATATACAAAAAACTCTACCAAAAAATATAGAAATAAAAGTAATTCAAAATGAATGAGATACAGCTAGAGCTGCTACAAATATGTTACTTATAAATCTATTTCAATCAGTGTTTATAGTATTTATTGTTTTGATGATTTATTTATGAAAAAAAGATGCATTTAATACAGCTATATCTATACCTCTTACTTTATGATTAGTATTTTTGTTTGCTTTAATACTTTGAGAAAATATAAACAGAATTACCCTATTTGCTCTTATATTAGTTTTATGAATGCTTGTTGATAATTCTACAGTTGTAGTTGAAAATATATCTAGACATTTAAAACAAAGAGCTCATTCAGGTAAAACAAAACTAGAAGCTGTACTTGTTTGAGTACAGGAAGTTGGAGTTTGAGTTATATTATCTACAGTATCTAGATTATTAGCATTTGCTGCAATGTTTGCTGTATGAGGTATGATGTGAGAGTATATGTGAGCAATTCCAAAATTTGCAATTATGGCTTTATTAATTTCTTTATTAATAGCATTTACTATCAATCCTTGGATTAGTTTTGTTTGAGCTAAAAACTTGGAAGAAAAAGATAAAAATATAGAGATAAAAAAAGAGTCTAGATTTGATATAAGAAAGTATTATCTAGATTTTATGAAAAAGTTTATAAACAAAGAAGAAAAAACTATAAAAAAGAGAAAAAGATTTAGGTTGATTTTTTGGTTTATGTTATTTATTCTTTTACTTTGACCTATATATTGAGGAATATTCAAGGCAAGAATGTTACCTAAATCAGATCAAGATCAAGTATATTTATGGGTAGATGCACCACAATCCTGGGATGCAAATAAAATGAAAAATGTAGGTGATGATATTTCTAAGTTTTTTGATAAGGGTAATGTTATAGAAAAAGATTTAGCTATAGTTGATAATATATCAATTACAATATGACAAGCTTTTATATGAGATTTTGCTAATTTGTTTAGATGATGATTATCAAGGATATGAGAAAATCAATTATCAGCAAGAATAAATTTAGTATCAAAAGATGAATATGAAAAAATTACATGAGAAAAAAGAATTATATCAGAGAGTTATACTATAAAAATTAGACCATATTTTAGGGAATATATATTATCTAAGTATCCTGATTTAAAAGTTAGATTACTAGAAGATCCTCCATGACCACCGGTTAGATCTACGTTTTTAGCAAAAATAAAAACAGACGCTTCAGAGCAAAATAAATTAGAGTTTATAGAAAAAGTAGAAACAGAAGTAAGAAAAATTTCAGGCGATCAAAATATAGTTGATATATGAAATTCTTTATCTACTACATATAGAAAAATAAACTTAAAACTAGATAAAGAATCTATTATTAGAGCTGGATTAACAGTTAAGCAGGTGAAAGCTAGTTTGGCTATAGCGGTGAGTTGACTTGATGTTTCTTTGATACAAAATAACAACTCCCTAGAATCAGTAAATTTAGTTTTATGAGTTAAGTCTAAGCAGAGAGATGATGTAGATTTATTAAAAAAGATTTATTTTACCAATAAGTCTTGATCCAAAATATTTTTAGATAGTATTTCTAGTATAGATTATAGTTTTGTGTGAGATACAATAAATACAGATAAAAGAGAGGAAGTTGATTATATATATTGAGAAATGTGAGATAATTCACTTATTTATCCTGTTATAAAACTTTTTGGTATTTTGATGGATGATGAGTTTTTATGAAATGATTATCGTTTAGAATCTTGGTCCCCATATTATATAGAATATTTATCTTTATCTGATTCAAAAAAGTATAGGATTGAGTGGTGATGAGAGTGGGAATTAACTATGGATACATTTAGGGATTTATGAATTGCTATGTGACTTAGTTTATTAGCTATATATTTCTTGCTTGTAGGACAGTTTTCTAGTTTTAGAATAGCTTGAATTATAATGATTACCTTTTTACTTAGTTTTTATTGAGTATTTCCAGGTTTTACATTTTTGTATTTAATTCAAAATGAATATTTTTCAGCTACGTCTATGATTTGAATCATAGCTCTATGATGAATAGTTGTCTGAAATGCTATTATTTTGATAGATTATATTAATACCCTAAAGAAAAACTGACTTACTATAGAAGATGCTTTACTTAAGGCTTGATATGTAAGGTTTGCACCAATAATATTAACTTCACTTACAACGGTTTTTGGTGCTGCTACTATTATTTGAGATCCAGTATGGTCATGACTTGCTTGGTCGATTATATGGTGATTGTTTGTAAGTAGTATTTTGACTCTTATCGTAATCCCTATTTTTTACTATGATAGTCAGAGATTAAAATGGGGGGATAAAATGTAAAAAAAATTTGCTAAAAAATAAAAATATTATATATTATAATAACATTAATATATAATATTTTTTTATATGAAAAACAATAAAGTAATCCATCCTTGAATTCCTTGCCTTTTAAAAAGGAAGGAGGCTGCATTTACACTAGTAGAACTAATAGTAGTTATAAGCATATTGATTATCCTAGGAACAATAGCTTTTATTTCTATGCAAAACTATACAAAGACATCGAGAGACTCAGTAAGAATCTCAGATATGAGTAGAATGAAGACATGACTAGAACTGTTTCAAATAGAAGCAGCAAAATACCCAGATCCAGATGGAACAACATCAATCACATATAGTGGATCAACAGTATGGACACAATGAGACTTTGGACAAATAGCGTTTCAAAGTGTGGACAAACTAGATAAACTACCACTAGACCCATTAACAGAAATAAACTACGGATACTCAGTAACAAATACAAAAAAAGAGTACCAACTATCATGAGTAATGGAAACAGATGAATACACAACACTAAATACAACAGAAGCAAACGCAAATACAGAACTATGAATGCTAAGAATAATAGGGAACTATAACGGAGAAATAATTAAGGTACAAGCCTCATGAACAACACACGTACTAGCAGTACCAAGTATAATCACAAGTACTGGTACAGATTTATTAGATATAATAACTAATGATAAACTAGCATATGATGGATATAGAAACCTACCATCAAACTATTCAAACAATGGAACATACAAACACCTATGAGAGACAACAAATCCAAACCTAGTAAACTCATCAGATTTTGTATTATACTCATGAGACCTAAATGATCTAGCAACAGATACAACAAAACAACAAGCATTACTAACAAAACTAAAAAATGCTTACACTTGAACAGATATAGTAACAGATTCAAGTATCTCAAGACTAGCTAACTTAGATCCAAGTGATGCAACACAACAAGAGAGTGTAACAAGAGCAGTAATCTACTGATCAAAGAAAAGTTTAACAAGTGATAGTATAAGTATAGCAACAACAGCAGTTACCTATACATGATGTTTAGCAACAACACAAGATGGACACTCAATACCACAATTATCACACTTACAAACAAGTTCACACACAAGTACAGGTACAGTTACAACGCAGTCAACAACAATGATAACAGATACATATAGATGTAATAACTGAACACTAGAAGATATCGGACAAACAACAAGTCTATCATGTAACTCAGGTTATCATAATAATAATTGAACATGTGATTTAGATGTAATATCATGTACAACAGCATGATGATCATGAACACAAACATGGGATGGTACGGCTTATGGAACATGTGTGGAAACATCATGTAATGGATGATATCATATGGAAAATTCAGTATGTACAAGTGATACAAGAACAGTTAACTGTGACTCATCATGAATACCATCATGAACAACAGCTGTTATAGTATCAGTTACTCAAACATGGTCAAGCGGACGGCCTGCAATACCAGTATGTGAATGGACATGTGCATCAGGGCAACTTATAAGTGGTAACACATGTGCTACACCAAAAACAATAACAAGTTCGTTAAGATTTAATGATAATGATAGTGCATATTTAAGTAAATCTTTTGCTTCAGGTAACAGAAAAACTTGGACGTGGTCAGGTTGGGTTAAAAGAGCTAACATTGGTAATACTCAAACTTTTTTCTGACATAGGACACCTTGATGAGTTTCAGATTGAATCTGATTTTCTTGAGATGCTTTACGTGTTTGAACTTTTGCATGATCTAGTCCAGTTATAATTAGTAGTATGAAATTTAGAGATCCTTCTAGTTGGTACTATTTAACACTTGTTTCAGATACAACACACTCTACAGCATCTGAAAGATTAAAAATGTATGTAAATTGAAAAAGAATAACAGATTTTTCTCTTGCAAACTATCCTTCTCAAAATTATTCTTGGGCAACAAATAATTCTGTAACTCAATGGTTAGGTTGGAATAATGATTACTGAACTTTAGATGGTTATATGGCAGATGTTCATTTCATAGACTGACAAGCGTTGACTCCAGAGAGTTTTGGTTGATTTGATGCAGAAACAGGAGAGTGGAGAGCTAAAAATTATACTGGTAGTTATGGTGCGAACTGATTCCATTTAGATTTCAATAACGCTTGAGGTCTTGGTTATGATGTTTCATGAAATAGTAATAACTGGACGATTCATAATTTAAACTCAACAGATCATATGATTGATACTCCAAGTAACAACTTTGCTACGTTGAATTCTTTACAATCTTGATGAGGTATAACATTAAGTGAATGAAATTTACAACAATATTATCCATCGTATCCATGAGAAAGTATTACAACTACAAGTATGAATATAGAAGAAAAAGCATATGCAGAAGTTTATATAAATTCATGAGATTCATGAGTATGAGTTATTTGATTGTCAGGTCTAACTGATTTAACTTGGGCATCATGATACTCTAAATGAGCATTATTGAGATGAAGTGCATGATATTTATATAATCCTTCTTGATTATGATATGTTTATCCTTGAATTTCATATTCAGTATGAGACACTGTAGGTATTGCTTATGATAAAAGTACTTGAAAATTATGGTATAGTGTAAATTGAGTTTGGCAAGCTTCTGGTAATCCATGAGCATGAACAAATGAAGTAACTACTGTTATAGATAATACTTGAGTTACTTTTGGTTGAACTCTTGATGCTACAAATAGAATTACATGGAACTTCGGTCAATGATGACAATCAGGTTTACAAAACTGTGCTGGGACTGGTGGTAAATTCAAATATTGTCCACCAACAGGATTCAAGGCACTATCAACAGCCAACCTACCAACACCAACAATCAAAGACCCAAGTAAATACTTTGATGTGTTGACTTATACGGGTGATGGTGTATCAGGTTCTTCTATTACAGGTTTAGGTTTTCAACCAGACTTTTCATGGATAAAAAGAAGAGATGTTGCTGTTTCAAGTTATTTAGTTGATAGTTTAAGATGAGCAACAAATTATATTCATTCTGGCTATAATATTTATGAAAGAAATAATGATGATGCTGTAGATAGTTTAGATACTAATGGTTTAACTCTAGGTAACGATGGAGGTACAAACTGATCAGGTTGATCATATGTAGCATGGAACTGGAAGGCAGGATGAACTGCTGTTACAAATACAGATTGAAGTATAACATCACAAGTAAGTGCTAATACAGATGCAGGTTTTAGTGTGATTGGGTATACTGGTAATGGTACAACTTGAGCTACTGTTTGACATGGATTAAATAGTAGACCAGAACTTATATTAATGAAAAATAGAGATGTAACTCAAGACTGGGCTGTTAAAGAATTTTCTTCTATGCCAAATGATGGTGATTATATGACTTTAAATAATACGGTTGCTGTTAGTAATAATAGTTCTTATGGATTTGTAACATCAAATACAAATTCTAGTGTAATTGAATTTGGTAATCATCCAGGAACAAATAATGGTGGATCTAAACACATAGCCTACGCATTCCACTCAGTACCAGGATATAGTAAAGTATGAAGCTATACAGGTAACGGAAGTGCTGATGGACCGTTTGTTTATACTGGATTTAAACCTAAGTATGTGATGAGAAAAAGAACAGATGCAACTTATAATTGGTGAATAATTGATTCAGTAAGATCACCTTATAATATTACAAATGAAGCATTATTTGCAGATTTAGATTTTGCAGAACAAGTAGATAATACAAATTGGTGAGTTGATTTTCTAAGTAACTGATTTAAAGTTAGAAATATATGAGCAAATGTATCATGATGAAACTATATCTACATAGCCTTTGCTGAAGCACCATTTAAGTATGCAAATGCGAGGTAATATAATTGTCAACAGAGGGCTTTAGCCCTTTGAACTAAATAACCCACCTCTGAATCTCCTCCCTAACATTAGGGAGGAGGGCTGCAAAAGTAATAAATGTAGCCTCTTTCCCTAATGTTAGGGAAAGAATTCAAGATAGGGTTATTTTTTACTTTTATTCCATTTTTAATACCCTTATTCCATTTTTCTTTCTTAAAATGAAATAAAACTTTACTTATTCCATTTTTTGTGGTATAATTGGAATAAGAAATAAGTTATTACATAATATATATAAAAAATGGAATATAAGTTTAAGGCAGGACAATATAAACAACAATATGAATATAAAAGCTTTTTACCAGAAAAAATAAATAAAACATTTATTTGGGAAAATCCAAAAATAAACCTATTACTAGAAAAAGCAAATTTAGAACTATGAAAACTAGAAAGCTTCTCTAAGTTTATACCAGATATAGACTTTTTTATAAGTATGCATATTTCAAAAGAAGCAATACAATCAAGTAGAATAGAATGAACAAAAACAGAGTTTGATGATTTATTTGTGAAAGATATAAGTAATAAAACACAAGATGAAAAAGATGATTTACAAGAAGTCCAAAATTATATAAAAGCTTTAAATTTATGAATAGAACAATTAAAAGACCTACCATTATCATTTAGATTATTTTGAAATATACATAGAGAGTTATTATCATGAGTTAGGTGAGAATATAAGAATCCATGAGAAATAAGAATAACTCAAAATTGGATATGATGATCTAATTTAAAAGATGCTTTTTTTATCCCACCACATCAAGACGATATATCTGAATTAATTACAGATTTTGAAGTATTTTTACACAATGATGAGTTAGAAATACCAGAATTAATAAAAGTAGCACTAGCTCATTATCAATTTGAAACAATTCATCCTTACCTAGATTGAAATGGTAGAATATGAAGACTTATGATTATATTATATTTAATTGAAAAAAATATAATAAGTTCACCAATTTTATACCTATCAGATTTTTTAGAAAAAAATAGATGATCATATTATGATGCTTTGACAATAGTTAGAGAACAAAATAATATAGAACATTTTTTAATATTTTTCTTGAATTGAATAATAAGTACATGTAGCAAATCTATTAGTACTTTAGAAAAAGTATTAAAATTGAAAGAGAAAACAGAAAAAAAATTAGGATTTTTTGGTAGAAGAATAGCAAAAGCACAAGTTATATTAACTTACTTATACTCAAATCCAGTTGTTAATTATAAAGATATAATGAACTTATTAGATTTATCTTCAGCTACTACAGCAAATAAGTTTCTAGATGATTTTATTCAAATATGAATACTAGAAGTAAAAAATACAAATAAAAGAAACAAAGAATATATATTTGAGGATTATTTAGAATTATTTAGATAATAAAAAATAAATATTTTACATTGCAATTAAAAAAAATAACATTACTATAGTGATGTTATTTTTTTATTAAATAAAAATTATGAAAAAAAGTTTTAAAAATATATTTGTATCGACAATTATAACATTTTTCCTAGTATTAAATACAAGTGCTAATGATATAGAAGATACCTCTATAATCGATAAATTAACAGGAAATGATATAAAAGAATTAAATATAGACTTTTCTCTAAAAAGCTTCAAAAGCTGTGAGGATATGGAAGAAGTGATGGGAAAATATATAAAAGCATATTGGGAAAATAATAAATCAAGATGGGCATATCCTATGCCTATGTTTAGAAGTGTGTGATGATGAATAGATGTCATGGAAGATGCTGTTATAATGGAGAATGCTGCAGTAGAAGAAAGCTCAGAGTGAGCTGTAGCATGAAAAGGGTGAGAAAACTTTTCAGAAACAAATGTACAAGTAGCCTGAGTAGATGAATCAGATATAGTAAAAACAGATGGGAAATATATATACTACTACAGTGAAACAAATAAATATGTATATATAGTAGAAGCAAAAAATCTAAAAATACTAAAAAAAATAAAACTACCAAAAAGCTTTTATAACCCAGTGTTGTATATATGAGAAAATAGATTAACAATTATATCTAGCTGATATACAAATACAGACTATTCTAGATTTGGATACTGGATAAATAGAAACTCAAAAACATATACAATAGTATTTGATACAACAAATATAGAATCACCAGTATTATCAAAACTATATGTAGCAGATTGAAACCTAAAAAAATCAAGAAAAATAGGGGACTATATATATGTAGTAAGTAATAATAATTTTGCTATACCTTATTATACATTTAAAACAGAAGAAGATATAGTTATAGATGCAGAGAACTTCTTTCCAAAAAAGATAGATATCAGTAAAACAAGCAATACAGAAAATCAAAACCTTAAACTGAAATGAAAAAAATTACCATACAGTATAAAAACAGGAAACATCTCAAAATGTAGTGATATAGAATATGTACTACCAGATGCAGACACTTTAAAAGAATATGAATTCTCTCCATCATATAACATAATCTCGATAATAGATACAAAAAATACTGAGAACGATGTTGAAACAAAAGTTATAGCAGGTTCAAGTGCTGAATTGTATATGAGTACAGATAATATGTACCTAACAAGTCATATGTATAGAAGTTATGATTTCAGATGTCCAGAGGGAAGAGCTTGTATATTACCATGGTACCCAAGAGGACAATCTACACTTATTCATCAAGTATGAGTAGACGGAATGGATTTAAAATATAAAAACTCTACAATAGTACCATGATCTCCTTTGAACCAATATTCAATGGATCAACATGAAGATAAATTTAGAATAATAACATCTGTACATTATCCAGAAAGATCTACTTGAATTTATATATTAGAAAAAGATTCTTTAGAATTACACTGAATGCTTGATTGAATAGAACCATGAGAAGAATTTAAAAGCTCTAGATTCATAGGGGATAAACTATATTTAGTTACATTTAAACAAATAGATCCACTTTTTGTTATAAGTATGTCTGATGGACAAAATCCAAAAATACTATGAGAATTAAAAATTCCATGATATAGTACATATTTGCATCCATATGATGAAAATCATTTGATAGGTCTATGATATGATACAAAAGAAAATAAATGGTGAGGAACTGTAAATAATGGATTAAAAATAGATTTATATGATGTATCTGATTTAACTAATCCAACACAAAAGTATACAAAAACATTTTGAGAATATAGAAGTAGTTCAGAAGCACTAAGAAATCCTAGAATGTTTATGTGGAACAAAAATAATAATAAGTTACTTATACCAGCAACTCTTTACAAAAATGATCCAGAAGACATGTATAGACAAAGAGATTTCTTTCAATGATTACTTTCTATAAATATAGATAAAGATAACTGAATAAAAGAAAATTTTAGAATAACTCATATAGAAGTAAAAAATCTAGAAGAGCAAAGGTTTGAAGAATGTAGTAAATACGCAAAAGAAAATACAGAACAAAAATGTGTTCAATTAATCTGATGATGAGAACATTGTGAATCCACAAAATATAGATATGTTCCAAAGTATTGTTATTCTGACTCAACTATCTGAGAATACTTGGCATCAAAAAGTTGGGAGTTTAGAAAAAGCTTTATAAAAAGAGCTATATGGATAGGTAATAATACTTATTCTATAAGTGATGATGAGCTGAGAAGTTCAAATATAGACACAGGTATAAAAACATGAAGTGTCCACTTAAAATAAACTATTTTGTTCAATAAAAAAAACTACTTGAAAAAAAGTAGTTTTTTTATTTGATT
Source organism: uncultured Candidatus Peribacteria bacterium (assembly GCA_964344155.1). Taxonomy (GTDB): domain Bacteria; phylum Patescibacteriota; class Gracilibacteria; order BD1-5; family UBA6164; genus UBA6164. The sequence continues at coordinate 35,770 of CAYFMG010000006.1, forward strand.
AAAAAAAAAATATATATATACTCTCTGCGAAAAAATTAATTTTTAATAAATTTTAATGCAAGAAATTATAAAAAATATGTTAGCTTGGCAACCAAGCTATACCTGAATTTTATTAGAAATTTTTATAATATTCTTATTATATATAGGATTTAAAAAATTTCCAAAATCGGGGATAATGGTGATGATAGAACTAGCTTTTGAAAAAGCATACGAGTTTTTTGAAGAAATATTGTGAGTATGAGAAAAAAGATGGATTAAAATATATATAACCTTATTATTCTTTATTATATTAGTTTCAAATCTATTGTGAGTAGTATTAGAATTATTACTCCCAATATTTGGACATCACATGGAAGAAATAATAAAAATCCCAACTGCAGATATAAACTTCAATGTAGCAATGGCTATAGTGTGAGTTGTAATAGTAATATTAGAACAATTTAAAGCATTAGGTTTTTGGAAGGCAATGTATGAGTATGTACCAGTTTTATGAAAAGACTACATACCATATGAAAGATGAAAACTTCCACCTGCTATAGATTATATGCTATTTGGTTTGATAAAGTTTTTTGATATAGTTATTTCTATGTTTTTATGATTACTTGAAATCGTAGGGCATGCTGCTAAAATAATCTCGTTATCTTTCCGTTTGTTTTGAAATATGACTTCAGGTTGAATATTGTTAGCAATGCTTATAGGGGCTGTATCAGGATTATCTATGAATCTTATCTGAATAGAGTTACCTATAATAGGACCAATAATACTTTACTTACAGGAATTATTAGTAGCACTTATACAAGCACTAGTTTTCCCACTACTTGTAGCTATATTTATAAAAGTAGCAAAAGTACACTAATTTACTTATTAATTAATAAAAATAAAAATGAACGATTTATTAAATTATATTTGACCAGGTTTAGCTGTATGATTGGCTTGAATCTGAGTAGCAATAGGACAATGAATACTTGCTAAAAAAGCAATGGAGGTTATGTGAAAAACTCCACAAATGGCAACTTTCTACTTAACTGTTACTATATTAGGTATTGCATTAGTAGAATCAGCTGTTATATATTGATTAGTAATAGCTTTTCAATTATTAGGTGCAGAAGCTCTACCTCTATGGTCTTCTATAGGTGCATGATTAGCAATCTGACTAGCTTGATTAGGTGCTTGAATCTGAGAATGACAATTAATAGCATGAGCCTTATGAGCAATGGATAAAAATCCAAATATAAAAGGTAAAATAATGACATTTATGGTACTTTTTGTAGCACTAGTTGAGGTTACTGCAATATATGGTTTAATAATCGCATTTAAAATTATCTGATCAGAATGATTAGATCCAATGTATGCAATGTGAGCATGATTAGCAATTTGACTTGCTTGAGTATGAGTAGCGATAGGTAGATGATACATGTCAGAAAAAGCATTAGAAGTAATGGGAAGTAATCCAAAAATGATTTCATTCTTCTTAACAGTTTCAATCCTTTGAGTAGCATTAATTGAATCTGCTGCAATCTACTGATTAATAGTAGCATTCCAAATATTATCATTTGAATGAGCAGGGTTATGAGCAATAGGTGCATGATTAGCAATCTGATTAACTTGATGGTGAGCATGAATCTGAGAATGACAATTGATAGCATGAGCATTAAATGCTATGAATAGAAACCCAGAGATAAAAGGTAAAATAATGACATTTATGGTACTTTTTGTAGCACTAGTTGAAGTTACGGCAATATATGGTTTGATCGTTGCATTTAAAATTCTTGAAACAGGATGAGATATAAATTCTCAAATAGCAATGTGAGCATGATTAGCAATTTGATTAGCATGATTATGAGTAGCTGTAGGTAGATGATACATGTCAGAAAAATCACTTGAAGTAATGGGACAAAATCCAAAAATGATTTCATTCTTCTTAACTATATCGATTCTTTGAGTAGCATTGATTGAATCAGCTGCAATATATGCACTTATAGTAGCATTCCAAATATTATCATTCCAGTGAGCTGTAGCAGCTGCTTTATGAGCATGATTAGCAATCTGATTTGCAGGTCTATGAGCATGAGTAGGTGAATGATTACTTATAAAAGGTGCAATGTGAGCTATTAATAAATCACCTGAAACAAAAGGTAAAGTTATGGCATTTATGGTATTATTTGTAGCACTTATTGAGGTAGTGGCAATCTACTGATTAATAATATCTTTCAAAGTTTTAGGTTAATATCTACCCCCACCTAACCTCCCCCTGTTAAGGGGAGGAATAATACAAATAATTTTACATCTTAATTAATATACAAAATGGATGATTTAAACATTAGTGTTATAATAGCACAACTTGTAAACTTCTCTATATTGTTCTATATATTCTATCACTTTTTAGGTAAAACTATAGTAAAAACAATAGAAGAAAGAAGAACAAAATTAGAAAACCTAGATAATTCTGATAGTGTTGTAAGAGAAAAAATTGAAGCAGCAGAAAAAGAAGCTGAAGAAATCTTAGAAGCATCTAGAGCACAAGCTTTAGAAATACAACAAAAAGCAGAAGAGTTATCTAAAAAAGATACAAAACATAAATTAGAACAAGCTGAAATGAAAGCTAATTGAATTATTGAAGCAGCAAATAGAGACTTAGAAAAAGAAAGACTAAGTATGTTAGAAACAATGAGAGAAAAGGTTCTTGATTTATCTTTAAAAATAAATTCTAAAGTATTTGATAGTAAAGATTCTAACAAAGAATTTATTAATAAAGAAGTTAATTCTATAAAATTATAGTTTATGCAAAATATTGAAAATCTAAATAAATCTGAATTAGAAGAACTTCTAAAAAATCTAAAAACTTATAAAGATTTAGTTAAAAAAGTTTGAAAAAGATGAAAAAGTATATATGAAAATGCATTTAATTGAGTAAATACATTTTTAGTAGAATATTACTGAGATCTTGAAGAATCTTATGTTTTAACAGAAGCTAAACAGATTTATAAAAAAATGTTTGATATAGAAGTAAAAGAAACTGATATCAAACTAGAAAAAAAACAAAACTTAAAATGAGGTATGAAAGTTTATTTTAATGATAACTTGGTAGATCTAAGTTTCTTAAAATTTTACAACTTATTAAACAAATAATTTAATTTTAATTATATTTATATTATGGCTAACGATTTACTTAATAATATTATAAGTGAAGTTGAGAAAAAATTAGACTCAGCAAATATAAATCCGGAAGTAGAAAATGTATGAGAAGTTTTTTACTTAGCAGATGGTGTAGCAAAAGTTTCAGGTTTAAGAAACGTTGCTTATAACGAATTAGTTGAATTTGACTCATGAGCAGTATGAGTAGCTTTAAACTTAGAAGATCATTTTGTTTGAGTAATTATCCTTTCAGGATTCAACTCTATTAAAGAATGAGAAAAAGCAAAAGCAACAGCTAGAACTCTTGAAGTACCTGTAGGACCAGAAATGATTGGTAGAGTAGTTGATGCTTTAGGTAATCCTGTAGATGGTTTAGGTGATATTAAATCAAAAGAAAATTACCCAATTGAAAGAGTTGCTACATGAGTAATGGATAGAAAATCTGTACATGAACCAATGGAAACTGGTATTAAAGCAGTTGATGCATTAGTACCAATTGGTAGAGGACAAAGAGAACTTATTATTGGTGATAGACAAACAGGTAAAACACAAGTTGCTATTGATGCAATATTAAACCAAAAAGGTCAAAATATGATTTGTGTTTACGTAGCAGTAGGGCAAAAAGAAGGTAAAGTTGCAAGAGTAGTTGAAGAATTAAGAGCTAGATGAGCTATGGATTATACTATAGTTGTTACAGCTTCAGCTTCAGATCCAGCTTCAATGCAATATTTAGCTCCATATGCTGGTTGTGCTATGGGTGAATACTTCATGTTTAACAAACAGCATGCTTTAATCATATATGATGATTTATCTAAACAAGCAAATGCATATAGAGAAATGTCACTTCTATTAAGAAGACCACCATGAAGAGAAGCGTATCCATGAGATGTATTCTATCTTCACTCTAGATTACTTGAAAGAGCATCAAAAGTAAGTGATGCATTATGAGCAGGTTCTTTAACAGCTCTACCTATAATTGAAACTCAAGCAGGTGATGTATCAGCTTATATCCCAACAAATGTAATATCTATTACAGATGGTCAAATATTCTTAGAATCTGATTTATTCAACTCTGGTCAAAAACCAGCGATAAGTGTATGATTATCAGTATCGAGAGTATGAGGTGCTGCACAAGTAAAAGCTATGAAAAAAGTATCAGGTACTTTAAAACTTGATCTAGCTCAATACAGAGAATTAGCAGCGTTTTCACAATTTGCTTCTGACTTAGATGCTTCTACTAAACTACAATTAGAAAGAGGTAAAAGAATGATGGAGTTATTAAAACAAAATGTATTTGAACCTGTTAACGTACCAAAACAAGTTTGTATAATGTATGCTGGTTCAAAAGGACACTTAGATAATATTCCAGTAGAAAAAATTAAAAAAGTTGAAAATGATTTATACTTAAGTTTAGAAGAAGAAAAAACTATACTTGATTCTATAACTAAAGAAAAACAAATAACAGAAGATACAGAAGCTAAATTAAAAGAAGTTATCTTAAAAGTGGTAGACTTAAATAAATAATAGCAAACCTCTTACCTGAATCCTTACTCCTTCCCAGGAGCAAGGGGCTACAAATAAAACAAAGTTCCTCTTTCCCCTGTTAAGGGGAGAGAATTCAAGAGAGAGGTATTAATTTTTTATACATAATACAAATTATGGCAAATTCAAAAGAGATAAACAGAAGGATTAAATCTATTAAAAATACTGCAAAAATTACTAAGGCTATGGAGCTTATTTCAACTGTAAAGATGAAAAAATCACAAGACCTAGCCTTAGAAAAAAAAGAGTATATCACTTGAATTCTAAAAGTATTAATGAATTTAAATGAAAGCCTTTCAGATACTGCGTATTTTAACAATAAGAAAAATACTTCAAAAACACTTTGAGTTATTATAACATCAAATAAATGATTATGTTGAGGTTATAATATAAATGTTATGAAAAAAGTTAATCAATATGTAAAGGAACATAATGAAGAGATGGAATTTGTTACTCTTTGAAAAAGAGGTAGCCAATTCATAGCAAGAACAGGTAACAAAATAGTTGCTGATTTCTCTGAAGATTTCTCTGATAATATTGATTACAACTTTGCAAAATCTTCATCAAGATTAATTATAGATAAATTTACTTCAGGGGAGTATAACAAAGTAGTTGTATTTTATAATTACTATGTAAATACAATTAAACAAATCCCTGTAGCTAGATGATTTTTTCCATTAACTGATGAAGTCATTGAAAAATATTTTAGTGCAATATTATGATCTGAATATAAGTATTTAGAAGATGATGAGTCTTTACAATATACAATTGAACCAAGTACTGAAGATCTTATAGAGGAGGTATTACCAATGCTTGTTGATTCTATGTTTTATGATATATTGATAGAATCAAAGGCAAGTGAACATAGTTCTAGAATGATAGCCATGAAAAATGCTAAAGATAATGCTAACAAATATGCTAGTAAACTTACTCTTCAGTATAATAAGGCTAGACAAGCTGCTATTACTAAAGAAGTTTCTGAAATAGTTAGTTGAGTAGAATCTATGAAAGATTAGAAAAAGAAAAGGAAAAAGTTTTATTTTTAAAAATAGCTTTATGAGAACAAAGATTAGATATGATAGGTTATTCCAAAATATATTATTTTATATATTTTACTTGTTATTAGCTTCGTTTATTTTTTCTTTCATATTTCCTTTATTCTTAATAATCTTATGACAAGAAATACCAACTTCAACTAGTAGTATATTTGATATTCTTCAAGTATTACTGGCTGTGGTTCTATTGATATTAAGTTTAAGATATAGAAAATATTTTTACCTACCAATGTATGATGATTTTTTATTAGAACCAGAAGAAGAAGTTGTAATAGAAAAGCCAAAGGAAGAAAAACAAATAGTAGAAGATGAACAAATAGTAGAGGAAGAACAAGAAAAAGAATTAAAACTTGATATAAAAATTGGTAGGGAAATAAAATAATTTAAAAAAATTTAATTTTTAATTTTATAATATGCATACTTGAAAAATTACTAAAATAGTTTGAGTAGTAATCGATGTTGAATTTACAGATGGATATGTACCATCTATTTATGAAGCATTAGAAGTTAAGGGTACTGAACATAGAGTAGTACTTGAAACTCAACAACAATTAGGTGATGGTATAGTTAGAACTATTGCCATGAATCCTATTGATGGTTTAAAAAGAGGTTTAGAAGTTGAAGCAACTGAAAATCCTATAAAAGTACCTGTATGAGAAAAAGTATTAGGTAGAATGTTTAATGTATTAGGTGATCCTATTGATGCTAAAGAAAAACCAAAAACTGAGCACAATGATCCTATCCATAGAGAAGCACCAAAATTTTCTGATTTAACAGTAAAAGCAGAACTTTTTGAAACGGGTATCAAAGTAGTTGACCTTATTGCTCCTATGCTTAAATGAGGTAAAGTAGGTCTTTTTGGTTGAGCATGAGTAGGTAAAACAGTTATCATGCAAGAATTAATCCACAACATAGCTTCTGAGCATGGTGGTTATTCTGTAGTTGCATGAGTAGGTGAAAGAACAAGAGAATGAAATGATTTATACCACGAAATGGAAGAATCTGGAGTAATTGATAAAACAGCTATGGTATTTGGACAAATGAATGAAGCTCCAGGACCAAGAGCAAGAGTAGCTTTAACAGGTTTAGCTATGGCTGAACATTTTAGAGACAGAGAAAAAAGAGATGTATTATTATTCGTTGATAATATATTCAGATTTACTCAAGCTGGTTCAGAAATCTCAGCACTTTTAGGTAGAATACCTAGTGCAGTATGATATCAACCAACTCTAGCAACTGATATGGGTGCTCTACAAGAAAGAATTACTTCTACAAAAGATGGTTCTATTACTTCTGTACAAGCTGTATATGTTCCTGCTGATGATCTTACAGATCCAGCTCCAGCAACTACATTTGCCCATCTTGATTCTACTATAGTATTATCTAGATCTATTGCAGAACTTGGTATCTATCCAGCAGTAGATCCACTTGATTCTACTTCTACAGTATTAGATCCAAACGTTGTTTGAGAAGAACACTACAATGTAGCAAGAGAAGTTCAAAGAATACTTCAAAAATATAAAGAATTACAAGATATTATTGCTATATTAGGTATGGATGAATTATCTGAAGATGATAAACAAACTGTAGCAAGGGCTAGAAGAGTACAAAAATTCTTAAGTCAACCTTTCTTTGTTGCTGAACAATTTACATGAACTCCATGAGTATATGCTAAATTATCAGATACAGTTTCTGGTTTCAAAAAGATTATTGAAGGTGAAGTAGATCACATTCCAGAAGGTTATTTCTTATATAAAGAAACACTTAATGATGTAATTGCTGCTTACGAAAAAGACAATAAAGGTGAATAATAATTAATTATTATAAAAAACTATGAAAATAGAAATATTATCATTTACATGAAATCTGTTTAAATCAGATAGCGTTGAACAAGTTACTGCTATGACTAGTATTTGAGAAGTAACTATTTTAAAAGATCATACTCCTTTGGTATCAGTTTTGAAACCATCTGTTTTAAGTGTAGTTTATACTAATGGAAATGGAGAAAAAAAAGAAGAAGATTTTGCAATCGGTTGAGGAGTTTTAGAAGTTTCAAACTCTAATATAAAAGTATTAATTGATATGCTTATATCTGTTGATGATATAGATATAGACAAAGCTGAAAAAGCAAAACAAGATGCTATGGCTATGATGGAAAAATATAAAAATGCCAAAGATAAAGTTGATATGGAAAAATTTATTGAGGCTGAAGATATGTTATTAAAATCAGTTGCTCACTTGAAGTTAAGTGATATAAACAAATAAAAAAAAGAAACCGTAACGGTTTCTTTTTTTATTTTAATTTTTGATACATCTTACTGAATAAGCATTTGTTCAAGCAGATGTTTCTCTTTTTACTTTTATAGAGTTATAATAAAATTCTCTGATAGTTGCACTAGAAGAATCTCAAGTTGATGTCCAGTATACTCAAGTATTTCATACTAAGTCTAGATTACCTCAACTAGTTTTACCAGCTAAAGGAAGTCCTAATGTATAACTTAAGTTTCAAGTAAGACTTGTATTATTTTTCCATCCTAGATTATTACAAACCCATCATGTATTAATATCATCACATCCAAGTACACTTTCAAGAGTTTTCCAATCACTATCTGTAGGTACATGCCATCATGTAGGACAAGCTGATGCAGCATTAGCTAAAGTATATTTTTTTCAGAAAATATTATTTGATTGTCATGCAACAAAATCTGATTCAGTATCTGTTGTTGATACATTTGAACAAGTTGTTGTACTTCAGTAATAGTTATAACAAGTTTCTCCAGAGTGACTAGTACCATTTCATAAAGTAGAGTTACATCATGCCCATACTTGATCTCAAATTAATACATCTGGTTTCATACAATTATTATCAGCTTTTTTCCATTCTTTAGATGTAGATTCATAGTTTTGATATATAGCATCACCATTTAATTCATTTGAAAGAATTTTAAGATTTGTATCAATACTATTTTCATATAGTATTTCTTCATAAGTATTTTGTAAAGATAATGATGTACCTCTATAGTTTTCTATTATATTATTTAAAATAATTCTTAATTCTTTTTCATCAAAGAAATTTCTTGCAGTTCTTTGATAAACTATAACATTTTGAGGATCATAATCAACAAGTCAATCATATGATACAGCTCAAGTATAACTATAAGGAGTGTTACTAAAACTATCATATACGAAATTATTACTATTTATTATATCTGATAATCCAGAAACATTATCTGTATTAGTTGTTGTTATACTTGGTATAGAATATACATAATCAAGACCTCAAGTAGATACTTTTAATACTACTCAGTCATAATTTCATCTCATAGCACTGATCCATTCTTTTCTTACCACACTTCATGTGTAAACAATAACAGGAACTTCTCAAACTATATTATAACTAAATAATGCTATATCATTAGTACAGTTACCAGCTTGGTCACATACTTTTGATACTTTAAAACTATATTCTCTAAATCAATTATCTACTTCAGATATATCTCTAGTAACTGTTAGAGTATCATTTCAGCTAGATAAGAAATCTCATTTAGTTGTTAACTCAAAAGGAGAAGCATCAGTATTTTTATTTTCAAAATATCATTCAATAGAAACAATAGGTGAACCTAAGTTATTACTTACATTTATAGAAAAATCTTCATTATTTGTTGAATCAATATCAGCTCATGCTTTATTTACTCAATTTCAAGTTATATCAATTAAAGCTGGAGCAGTTTTATCAATATTAGCAATTGAATAAGCTACAATTTTAGTATTACCAACTTTATCTTTTAAAGTTATATCCCCAGAAGTATTAGCAGGAAATGTTTTTGAATAAGTATTTCCAGAAATAGTCCAACCTGGAATATCATACATATCACAACCAGCAAGATTATCACTACAAGGTATAGATACTGTAATATCTGTATTTGTCCAATTTGTATTTGAATAAGCTACAGCACTACAATTAGGAGGAGTTGTATCAATATTAGCAATTGAATAAGGCACTGATACAGCATTTCAAGCAGCATCTTTTACAGTGATAGAACCAGTTGCATTAGCTGTAAATGTTTTTGTATAAGTATTTAATATAGCAGACCATCCTGATATATTAGACATATTACATCCTGATTTAGCATCATTACAACTAACTGTTGCAGTTACAGTTCAAGAAGTATGAGCTGTTTCAGAATAACTAATACTAGTTGTAGGCATTGTCGTATCAATATTAGTAATTGAATAAGCTACTGAATTAGTATTACCAGCTGTATCTTTTATAGTAATAGAACCTGAAGTATCTGATGTGAAAGTTTTAGAATAATTATTTCAAGAGACTGTCCAACCAGAAATAGCATACATATCACAGCTTGAATCAGTATCACTACACGCTATAGTTACAGTTACAGGTTGATTTGTAGCAGAACTATCGGAATAACTTACAAATCATACAGGTGCAGTTTTATCTATTTTATCAACATTATAACTTACAGCACTAGTATTACCAACTTTATCTCTTATAGTAATAGAACCTGAAGTATTTGATGTAAATGTTCTAGAGTATGTACTACCAGAAATAGACCATCCAGAGATACTATACATATCACATGAAGAACCTCCATCAGAACAAGTAATTGATACTGTTACAGATCAATTATTCCATGTAGAAGGAGAGTATGATACAGTAGAGCTAGGTCCTGTTGTATCATTTGCTAAACAATAAAAAGTACCAGAAGTACCAGCAGAAGTGCTTGTAACTACTGAAGTTGAGCTAGTAGATGCTACTTCTCAAGATCAACAGTTATTAGTCCCTGAATTAGAACTATATGTTTTTGTTGATACTAGATAGTATCAAGCATTTGTTACAGTATAACTACAAAGAAATAATGTAATAAAAAGTAATAGTTTTTTCATAAAAAAATAAGGTTTAATTACTAAATATATAATAATTAAACCATACTTTTAAAAAAATATCAAATTCTTGAACTATTTTAATTCTCTTTTAGATATCATAACTCAAATTTTTTGTTATTATAACTTACAGAGTAAGAATATTTCTTGTACAAAATAGGATCATCTGGTAATTCATGAAGGGTGTTTAGGTTTTGAATTACATTTGGTCATATTTCTCATTGTTTCCACAGTAAAACTCAGTTAGAAGTATCATATATTTCCTTGTAATTATCAGGGTCAGGATATCTTCAAGTATCTAGAAAATGAAGTTCTAAAGCTGTTTCTATTATAGCTACATCAGTTACTCTTACAGAGTTTCTTGTTTCTTTGTTATAATCATAAACCATTATGTATGCTACAAATCATAAAATAGCCAATATAGTCATAGTGATAATTAACTCTACCAGAGTAAAAGCGTTTAATTTTTTAATCATAGTATTTTGAATTATGTATTAAGATTATACTATTATATATATTTTTTATTTTTTACAAAAAAAAAATTGTATTTTTTTATTTTTTCTTATTATGTAAATATAATTATTTTATTTAATTGAAAACATAGTATTATGGAAAAATTTTTAAAAGAAGTTGTAGAAGCAAATAAGTTTGAATTATTAATTGATACAAATTTATTTCCAAAAGATATAGTTTTAAAATCTGCTTACAATTTTTTAGATAGAGGGTATTTCTTTTTTAAACTAGATTCTGATGGAAATATATTACTTCAGTTTACAAAAAAAGAAGAAAACAATGAAAAACCAGAAACAATTATATGAGATTTTTCAGATGAGTTACTTAGTGTTTACTTGAGAGATAAACTAGAAAATGATAATAAAAATATAAGGGAAATAATAGTATGATCAGCTATAAAAAATAGCTTAGATCCTAGTAATTTTGTAGAAATAGATACAGAAAAACAAGCTTTATTAGAAGAAAATACTGTAAATTTTGATAAGGATATAGATGAAATATTAGAAGAAATAGAAAATGATCCAGAATTAAAAATAGATGAAGAAGAAATAGATAAAATGTTAAAAGAAGTAGAGAATGAGTCAAATCAGGATAACTCTATTAGAGTAGACCCTGAAGCTGTAAAAAAAGCAAAAGAGAATTTTAAAAAATAAAAATTCAAAAATAATGAAAAAAGAATTTGAAATAAATACTGAGCTATACTCAGAAAATATAATAAAACATGCAATAGAAGATTTTAAAGATGTTTCTAATATAGAAATTGATAAAAATAAATTATCTATTGAGTGAGAAAATGATACAGAAATAACAGAAATTTTTAGTGAATTTATGAATTATGTTATTTGATCTTATAATGAATTATAAAATATGTTAGATATACAAAAAATAAAAAAATTGGATAATAATACATGATTTTTTAGATTTAAAAAATTTGAGAATGATTATCTAATAACAAATGATATATGAAAATATAGTTTTTTAAACAAAGAAGGTTTTGAAAAATTTATATCATGAGATATGAAAGGGGGAGATAAGTACGAAGAACTAAAAAGAAAAAAGTTTATAAAAAATGAAAATTACGAAAAAGATACATCTCTTGTTTATGCTGAGAAAAATCACTTCTTAGCTTATGGTCCTTCTTTACATATAATAGTTACTACACTTAGGTGTAATCATAAATGTAGGTATTGTCATGCTGCTGTTGCTCCAATGACAGCTAAAGAAATGGATATGACAGAGGATACAGCTAGAAAAGTTGTAGATACTATATTTTATACTTCAAATCCAAGTGTTACAATAGAATTTCAATGATGAGAATCTCTTGTAAATTGGGATATTGTAAAGTTTATTATAGAATATGCAGAAGTAAAAGCTCATCACTTAGGTAAAAATCTTGATTTTGCATTGGTTACAAACTTAAGTTTGATGGATGATGAAAAACTAGAATATTTACTTAATCACAATGTAGGTATTTCAACTAGTCTTGATGGTGATGAAGAAGTACATAATTATAATAGAACATATAAAGAAGGAAATAGTTTTGAAAAAGTTACTTATTGGATTAAAAAAATAAATTCAGAGTACAAGAAAAGAAAAAGAAACCAAAAAGTATGAGCTCTAGTTACTGTAACAAAGAAAACTTTAGGGAAGTACAAGGAATTAATAGATACATATGTAGAGTTATGACTTGATAGCGTCTTCTTAAGACCATTAAATCCTTACTGATTTGCTGCTGCAGATTTAGAAACACTATGATATTCTACACAGGATTTTGTTAAATTCTACCAAAATAGTTTAGATTATATTATAGAACTAAATAATAAATGAGTTAACTTTAGAGAAGATTTAACAAGTATATATTTATCAAAAATACTTACAGATACAGATCCAAATTATCTAGATGAAAGAAGTCCTTGTTGAGCAGGTATATGACAGGTGGCATATAATTATGACTGAAAAGCCTATACTTGTGATGAGGGAAGAATGCTTGCTCGTATGTGAGATGATAACTTTTTAATGTCAGACTTAAAAGATTCTCCTGAAGAAATGTATAAAGAAATGATAGAATCACAAACAACAAAGATAATGGTTCAAGCATCAACTCTAGATTGATTACCATGATATAATGATTCAGTTTATAAACCATATATATGAGTTTGTCCTGTTCATAGTTATAAAACAAGCTGAAATATAATTCCAAACTATGCAAAAGATCATAAAAAAGAATTAGATTATGCTGTTTTGGATAATATCTTTGAAAGATTGAGAGATATAGAAATCAAAAAAACTTTTGCAAAGTGGGTAGGTGTTCAGCTTACTTCACCAAGTAGTAAGTGTTAGAAAAAAACTTTTGAAAAAAAGTAAAAAATGGTTAGTATAGTAACTATAATAATTCTTAAACTAAATAAAAATTATGAATTCTCTAAAAAAGAAATCTCTTCCGAAGCTTAAGAAAAAGTTAAAATGATTTATTACAGATGAATCATGAAAAATAAGTAAAAAAGATGCATTATGACTTAGTTCATGAGCAGTTCTTTTAAGTTGAGCTAGTGAAGTAGATGCTGGGTGTAGTGTTTCGGTTAATCATGCCAGCTGAGTAGCAAATGGTCACTTTTCTAAAAATCCATGAACATCACATAAAAGTGGTAATACTCACTGTAGTACTGCTCGGTGAAGTCATAGAAATTATGGTATTTGTAGTCCTGGTAGTGTTAGTGTTAGTAGTGTTACTGGTACTGTAAATGGTCACTTGAGTAGAGTTCCTGGATATAGTTGAGGTAATTGACACTGTAACCATAGTTCTAGTTGAAGTGGTAGTGGTTCAGGTTCAGGTAGTGGTTCAGGAAGTTGTAGTTGTTCTTCTTGTTAATTTTGAAAAAAATTTATTCTTTATCTAATTTAATTATGAAAAAAATTATAGTGTTATCATTGAGTCTTTTAGTTTTATTCTCTTGTTCTAAAGAAAATAACTTAAATGATATTCAAGCTCCCGCAAATGTAAATCAAAATAATGTAGTAGAAACTGTTGATAATAATACAAACATAGAAGAAGAAGAAGTTGAAGAAAAAAGTGAAGAAGCTATAGCTCTACATAATTTAGAAACAAAATGAGAAACTGCTAGATTATCTTGAAATTACAAAGAAGCAATAAAATATTATGAGGAAGCATTAGCTACAGATAATGAAAATTCAAGATTATTATTATCTTTATGATACTTATATTATGCAGATAATAATATAGAAAAAACTCTAGATACGTTTAATAAATATTTAACTTTATTTCCTACTGATACAGCAGTATTAAATAGAATATGAAATATTTATTCAGAATTATGAAATGTAGATAAATCTAGAGAATTTTATTTAAAATCTTTAGATATTGATCCTGATAATAATCAATTATTAAGATTTATAGGTTCTTCATACTTTACTGAGTCAGATTTCAAAGAAGCTGAAAAGTTTTTTATAAAGTCATATAATTTAAAAAAGAATTATCATACTTTAAAAACATTAGCTTTAATTAAATCATATGAGAATAATTATAAAGAATCAGCAAAATATTATTCTGAAATAGAATGAATTAAAAAACCTGATTTAATGAATTATATTATTATTTTACTTTTAGATAAAAAGTATAATGCTATAATAGCAGAGTATAACAAACATTATACAGATTCTTCTGTATTATCTTGAAGAGCTGATAAAAATATAGAAAGGTATTATTTTTATGCTAACTTTATATTATGAAATAAAGCAGAAGCAGATAAGTCTTTAGCTAGATTACAAAAATATTATCCTCAAGACACTAATGTTTTACTAGATATGTATCTGTTAAATAGAGATGAAAAAGTTTTAGAAAATTTAAGAAAATAATTTTATGCATTTAAATGTTCAATGGCATATTACAGAACTATGTAATTGGAGATGTAAACATTGTTATCATGATTGATATACTGAATATTGACCTAGTTTAGAAAAACTAAAAGAAGTTTTTAATGATGTTATATCGTTAAAAACTTCTTATTATTGAAAAATAGATTTTATTACTATAAATTTTGTTTGATGAGAACCTTTCGTAAGAAAGGATTTTTTGGATTTATTAGAATATATAAATAGTAAGGTTAATTTTTTACAAGTCTGAATTTTAACTAACTGATCTTTACTTACAGATGATATAATGAAAAGATTAGTTAGTTTCAAAAATTTAAATATTTTTTTCCAGTTTAGTATAGAGTGAACAGAAAAAATAAATGATGAGATAAGATGAATATGAAGTTTTAATAAGGTAGTAAAAGCTATAGAAATATCAAATAAGTATAATATAAGGCCAGAACTATCTTTAACTTTAACTAACCAAAATAAAGATGAGTTAGTTAAGTTGTTTCCATTTGTAAAGAAGTATGATATAAAATTAAAAGCCAGAAGATTTATTCCAATGGGGCAGTGAAAAGAGGATATGGATTTATTACTTCCACCAAAAGAATTTTATCTTTTGACTAAAAAAGTAAAATTATTATGACACTCTTATTTTAAAGATCTATTATATTGATGAATTGGTTTTAAGTGATGTTCAGAAATGATAGCGTATGATTATGAGTGATTTTGATGTTGAGTAAATGATCATAGAATACTTATAATACTGGAAAATCTAGATGTAATGGCTTGTAGAAAATTAGATGTAGTTTTATGAAGTTTAAAAGACAAAAGTTTAGAAGAACTATATTTTTGAGATAAATATATAGATATGATTAAGTCTCCTGATAGGATTGATATTTGTAAAAGTTGTGATGAATTTGAAAGATGTAAGTGATGAGCTAAATGTGTAAGTTATTCTATAAATTGATCGTATGATACTATGGATCCACAATGTTATAAATGACAATTATTAACAAAAAAACTATGAAAGAAAAAAGAAGAAAAGTAATGAACTTTAGATTAAATATACTTTCATCTTGTAATCTTAGATGTAAACATTGTTATTATGAAAACAAGGTTTGATTTGATGATCAAGAAATGAGTTTGGAGGATGCTAAAAAGGTAGTAGATGAAGCTTACAAAGTATACTGAGATAATTTACATATAGTTGTTATGTGATGATGAGAACCATTTATGTATAAGTATTTGTTTGAGTTACTTGAGTATATTAGACTAGAAAAAAAAGTGACATGTGCGATAACATCAAATATGACACTAGCAAATAGAGAAAAATTATCTAGATTAGCAGAGCTTTGAGTTCATATACATGCATCTATAGAGTGAAATGAAGAATACAATGACTATGTAAGATGAAAATGAGTATTTAGAAAGGTTATTAATAATATGCAACTAGCTAGAGAATTATGAGTAAGAGTTTCAATTAATATGACTTTAAATAGGTTTAATATAAAATATATACCTTATGTAATTAAGTTATTTACTCCTATATCAGATTATTTTACTTTTTCTAGGTACATACCATATTTCAAAGATGATAAGATAAAAGAGCTATTACCAAATGATTATAGGTTAGTTCAAAGACTATTAGCTAAATATAAAAAAGATGATTTTGTTCCAAGGCAAGAGCAATTTCTAAAAATAGATAAGGATAATATATCAACAAAAAAGAAAGATTTCTCTATATATGATTTACGCTCATTATACATATTACCTGATATGACAATATATCCATCTTGGAACTTGATAGATTATAAACTTGGAGATTTAAGAGAGGATAGTTTAGAAAATATTTTAAATAATTGAAAAGCCGAGGATTTATTTAATCCGGATAATTTAAAAGGTTTATGTGGAAAATGTAAGTATAGATATAATTGCGGTTGAGATAGGTGAGTAGCTTATTTTTATACTTGAGACTTTTTCTGAGATGATATACAGTGTCCGTTTATAAAAGATTGAAAATTAGAATACAATATAAAAGAGCAATAAATTTTTATTGCTCTTTTAATATTTTTTCATTTACTTCAGATAGTACTTTTAATCTTAATTTTAAACTTTTTATAACAGCTTCTAAAGCGTCATCTACATTACTAAAAGTTAAGAAATAAGATAATAACTGATTTCATTTTATATAATGTTCTTCTCAGTCTAGTTCTATATGTCTATCTAGGTATTTTATTAAATATTCATTTGACTCTCAAAATTCAGGTTCTATATTTTTTACAATTGATGTAAAAAACTCAGGAATTAATCATTCTCTACAAAGTGTAAAAGATGCAAGGGGTTTAAATAGTAATAATTCAGGCTCTTTTGTTATATTTGCTATTTCTCTCATATACCTAAAGTGTTCTTCTACTCATGGTGAAGGGAAATGATTTAGTCACTCTAATTCTTGATCTTTCATATAGTGATGTTTTATGTAGTTTAGTGTTTTTTCTACATAAAAAGAATCAGCTCATGATTGTTTCATTGCTTTTAGGTAGTATTCAAAGTGAGATTTATTATTTAATTCACTATCAGTTTCTTCATCTAAGCATATTTCATTTATAAGTCTTGTAAATCTTCATGGTATTCTAGGGTGCCAACATGAAAAATTTGTATATCACTCTTTGTATATATTATTCATTCAGAACTGTATAGCTTTTAGGATTATCATAAAATCCCATACTTGAAATATATGGTGTTCCATATATATGGTTAAGTCATTTTGCGTTTTTATATTTTTAAAAGCATCATGTTCGATTATTTGTTTTCTTAGAGAAATTACTTCTGGATCTTCAAGTATTTTTTTTATATGTCTTGTATCTTGATTATTCATTTTCTTATTTTTATTTTTTTAAAGTATTTTTATTATATATATATATAGTTTATTTTTCAAATGAAAATTTAAATATAATAGGAAAGCCCCCAAACCTTACGGTTTAGGGGCTAATTCCTCCTTTTTATTTAGTTTTTTGTAACAAAATTTCCAATAGTTTCTACAGATTTGCTATTAATACTACCTTTACTCCAGAGGATATTATTATGGCCTGCATTATTTTGAACAACAACTGTAGCTTCAATACCATTATCATTCAATTGGTTTTTATATAGAAAACTATTTCCTGATCTTCTGTCATTTTTTCCTACAAGCATAAGTACTTCCATACCTGAGCCTTTAAGGTTTGAAACAACATCAGATCCACTGATAATAGTCCCAGATAAATTAATACCATCATCTCTACAAGACTGTCTCATGTCAGGCCGAGCTCCAACAAGAACAGCCTTATCCATTAGACTTGGGTATTGTCCCATAATACTTGAGAGCATACTACCACCATTGGAATATCCTATCCCAACTAATTCATTATAACCATATTGATGCTTGATAGTATCAATCACCTCATTGGCTACATAGTTTGTGTGAAAAGGTTTTAACCAACTGTGGTCGCAGCTTCTATCCCATCTCATTGGACCAATTCTATTTGAAGTTGATCCAATATATCCAGGCATAGCCAAAGCAATTACAGTATAACCAGTTTTCTGACTCAATTCTTCAGCAAGCTGAAAAGTTCTTCCAGTACGCTTTGTCCCATCATCTCCATGTATGATAAACATAGCCTTACCTTCTTTATAACCAAATGCTACACGAGCACTTATACATTCTCCATCCGCATAAAGGGTATTAATACCCATTTCACAGTTTTCCTTTACATTATTTTTTTCTGATTGACTCATCTTTTTTGGAGTACTAGTTGCACATCCACTTACGAAAATCAAAACAGAAATAACAGTAAAAATTTTTTTCAACATTAGTCTTCTCCTGACAATTATTCAATGTATATTTATTAACAAAAAACTTTTTTACAAAGCTTTTATACCTTGTATTTGTATTATACAATATTTATTTTAATAAGTCAATTAATATTTAACAAAAAATACATAAATAAACTTGATAAACTCATAAATAAGTTATACTGATTTATAATTAATTATTTATAAAGTTATTATGCCTTGATGAAAAGATAATAAACCACATACTATTTTGGATATTTGAAACTCATGTAATCTTAGATGTAGTTTTTGTTATCATGATTATGCTAGGGAAAAAAAGGACTTTTTTAAAAGCTATAAATATATAAAAGAACAAATAAATGATATAGCTGAAAGATCAAATTTTGTAGTTATTTTATGATGAGAAACATTGCTTCATCCTGATATATGGAAAATAATGGATGATTTTAGAGAAAAAGATGTATATGTTTCAATAACTACTACATGATATCTTTTTACAAATAAGAAATTATTAAGAAAATTGCTGGGTTATTCTAATTTATCAAGTTTAACTATTTCTATTCATACTATTTTTGAAGAAGATGGAAAAGGTATTTATTGAAAAGAGTGAGTTGTATGAGAAATTCTAAAATGATTAGATAATTTAATGGAAATTAAAGATGAATATAATAAGGATTTATTTTTAGCCAATTCTATTACATGGAATTATGATAATTATAAAAATCTATGAAAAACTATTAGATATTTATATGAAAAATGATTAAATATAATTCAATTATCAACTATACATGCATATAAATGATATTGATTTAGTCAGAAAAACTATAATGCTTTAGCTCCATATATTTTTCTTAAGAAGACTTTTGAAGAAGTCGATGATTTACTTGAAGATGGACTTATATTTATTATAAAAAGTATGCCTTTGTGTTTACATAGATTTCTTATAAAATATGATTACTGAATAAAAGAATTTGTTCATGGTGATACTCATGAAACAAGACTTGATGATCACTGAAATAGTGTATGGGAAAATCAGAATTATACTAAATTAAAACTAGATAAATGTGAAGGGTGTTATGCTTATTGAAAATATTGTTATGGATCATATAAATTTTATGACAAAAAATTTGGAGATAAAGAGTTTAAAACACTTACAAAAAAAGACGTAACAGATCTAAAATACAAAAAATTTACAACTTTAAAGAAATACTTTAAAGATAAATGGAGAGAAGATAATTTAGAAAGAATAAAGGCACAAAAATGAATGAACTTATAAAATTTTTAAATGACTTTTTAAAAGAAAATGAATATAAATATTGAAGAGTAAAACAATATTTATTAGCTCTAAATCCTCGGTGTGATTTAAAATCGAGGAGGTTTTATATTTGAAATAAATTTGTTTTAAAGTTTTTTTCAAAAAGAGAATACATAGTATGAATAAAAAAGTATTTATTTTTTCTTAAACTATTAAAATATAGTGATGACTTGTTTATAAAGTATAGCGAATATAATAATTATTTCTGTATAGTTGAAAACAAGTTAGAGCATATTAGGTATCCACTTAATAAAGAAAAAATACTTGATTGTATGATAGACTTTAATAGTAAGAGATTTAAAATATCAGATTTACACAAACAAGGATTTTTATACTTACTTGATAGAAGTAATTCTGAGCTTGCATGAATTGTTCAAAACAAAAATATAGATAATTTAGATGATGTTTTAAATATAGAGCTTGATATAATGAAGCAAAAAACAGATCTTTATAATAAAGAAAATATAGAACTATTTGAAGAGAAAATAACTAATTTAAAAGAAAAATTTAAACAAGAAAAGTACTTATACTTAGCTTCATGAGATATACACGCTAGTAATTTTAAAAAAGATAAATTCTGAGAAAAGTTTATATATATAGATATAGATGAGGTATGATATTTTAATTATTATTATGATATAGTTGGACTTATGAGATTTTTATGAGAAGAAAATAAAGAATTGATTTTTAGTAGATATTCTCAAGTATTTTGAGAAGTAGATGATAATATATTAGACTTTTTCAGTTTTTATAGAAAATTACATCATTCTGAATAAAATATAATAAAAAAATATGGGAATTATAGATAAAATAAACAAAAAATATAACTCTTATTTAGAAAATAAGTGATTATCTTTATTTTGTAAAAATATATCAAAAAGATTAAAAAAGACTGATATAGTTCTTGATTTATGATTTTGAGAATGAAATCAAGTAGATTTTTTATCAAAATTTTGTAGCAAAGTATATTGAGTAGAAATAGAAGATGATATAAAGTTTGAAGATAAGTTTTTTGATGTAGTCTACAGCTCAGATTCTATTCATTTAAGTAGTGATATAAAAGTAACTATAAAAAAAATATATGATGTATTAAAAGATGATGGAGTATTTTATTTAAAAATGATTTTAAAAAAAGAAATTAAAGATAACAATATAAAAGAATATATAAAAAAGGAAGAATTAGATTCATATTTATCTGTATTTTCGGAAGTAAATATAGTAAAAGAGTTTAAAAGGGAGGATGATGAAAAAAATATTGTTTATCAAATAATTATTCGTATAAAAAAATAGAAGTGGAAGAGAAAAAATTATTTATAACACTTGTTTCGTGATTACCTTGGTTTTATAAATCAAGTTTTTTTAGGGTGTGAGGAATGGATCATATAAATTTATCACATTTATTTTGGAAAGAAATTTTTAAACCAGATTTTTTTTTACAAGAAATAAAAAAAGCTAATAAAAAAGTAGATATAGAAGAACTGAAATATATATCAAAAAATTCTTTAAAAGTATATAAAAATCTTATAGATATAAGAAATAAAAAAGTTTGAATAGAAAAAATTATTTTTTCTTTTGTTTTAATACACAAGCTTATAAATTATTTATCAAGTTATTTTTTACAAGTAAAGTTTTTTGATCAATTTTGATTATTGGAGGAAGAATTTATAAAAGAAGAAAATTTTGAAAATAATATTATTTATAATTTTTTAAGTATATTATCTAAGAAAGAAATAATAAGTAATTATAAACATATAGTATTTAGAATAGATACTCTTGATCAATTATATCAGATAAAAATGATTGATAAATTATTTTTTAATTGAAAATTACAAGAGAAGAAAATATATTATTTTATTTGAGATATAATAGAATTTGAATCAAAATCATTTTTCAATACTTTTATAAAAAAATATGAATTTACAGAAAATTACGAAAAAGTTTTTTTCACAAAAGAGGAACTATTTACATACTTTAATTTAGAAAATTATTTTACTGATTCTAAAGAAATTAAATATTTGAAAATTATGTGAGAAACAAGACCATCATTTTTTTTATTTAGCTGAAAGTGTGAATGGTGAAAATGTGTTTTTTGTAATTATTGGTATAATGAGGCTAAAAGGCAGTCATATTGAAATAAAAAGGAAATAGTACAAAAATTTTTAGATAATATAGAAAAATTTAATATAAAAAATATATCTATATTAGATCCTTCAATTACTATGGAAGAAATGCTTATATTAGCGGATGAGGTTATTTATAGGTGATTACAACTTACTTTTCAGGTAAAAACTAGATTTTCAGAAGAGTTTACTTTAGAAAATTGTAAAAAATTAAAGAAAGCATGAATAATATTTTTATGAGTATGATTAGAATCAGCTTCACCTAGAGTAAATACTTTTATGAATAAGTATAGTAAACCCTATAATAAAAAGGATTTTAATATAATGCTTAATAATTGTAATAAAGCTGAATTAAAAGTGCATCATTATGGTATTTTATGATTTCCAA
The DNA here is from genome assembly GCA_964344155.1 of uncultured Candidatus Peribacteria bacterium. Taxonomy (GTDB): domain Bacteria; phylum Patescibacteriota; class Gracilibacteria; order BD1-5; family UBA6164; genus UBA6164. The sequence continues at coordinate 58,447 of CAYFMG010000006.1, forward strand.
CAGAAACAAGAAAGGAGGCAAATATTACTATAAAATATTTACTTGATAATATAAGAAGAAAAGACCTTGATTTTTATTCTTATACTATTTGATTTTTTTGAGTAAGTAAATGAACATATATTTATAATAATCCTGAAAAATATAATATAGAAATTGATAAAAATACTTTAAAAATACTAGAATATGATTTTAAAGATAATAATAAATGAGGATATACGAAACAAGAATATTATAGATTAATAAGAAAATTAGATAAAGAACATTTTTTTTCATTTAGTAATTTCGAAGAATTATCTAAAGAATTTTGGTATTTTGTTGAGAAGTCGTTTATTTTTCATTTTCAAAGAATTGTATATAATAAAAATCCTTACTTAGAATTTTCTAGAAAAAATGATTCAGTAATTTTAGATAATATTTTTGATAATAATTATAAAATAGCTGAGAATATACAAATAATAAAAAAAGATAATAAAATAGTTGCAAGAAATTGGTTATCTTGATATGAATTAATTATAGATGATAATATACGTATGATCTTAAAAAATTATGATAATACAAAAAATCTCTTAGAAAATTTTTGAAATAATGATAAAGAAAAATATAGAGAATTATTATTTGATATGATAAAGAAGTATTTTTTTATAAAAAATTAAAAAATGCAAAGAAAACATACTAAATATTTAGACCTTTGAAATGCATGTAATTTAAGATGTAATTTTTGTTATAATGACTTAAAAAGGGAAGAAAAAACTTATTTTAGAGATATAATAAGTGTTTTAAAAGACGTTCAAAAAATAAGAAATGATAATAATAGTATAACTATAGTTTGATGAGAACCCTTTATGTATCCTGATATTTTAAAGGTCTTAGCTTTTGTGAAAAAACTAGATTTCAAAAATATTTGGATAACTACAAATGGTACAAAATTAGCAGATATGTCTTTTTTGTTAAAGATATATAAATTATGAATTAACTCTTTAGAGTTTTCTATTCATGCAAATAGTGAAGAATTAGAAAATACAATAACTTCAAGACCAGGAAAAAATTTATTGAAAAGAGAAGCTTGAATAAAAAATGTTTTAATATTAAATAAAAAGTTTGATAAAAAAATAAATATTTATTCAAATACGGTTATAAATACAACTAATTATAAAGAAATAATAAATATAATAAAATATATAAGAGACTTATGAATAAAAGATATTTCAGTTTCTTTTATGTATAATTTAAAGTGACTATCAGAAAAAAATAAAAATATTTTAGTGAAATATTCTGATGTTATAAATATATTGAATAAATCTGAAGAAAAGTTTAAAGATATTAATTTGGAAATAGATTGGTTACCATATTGTTTGCATAAACAAATAAAAAATAAAACCTATAAAATAAGGGAAGAAGAAAGCTGTAAAAGGCAAAAAAAAGATTATAAATATATTGATTCAAAAATTGATTTTAAAGTAAAGCTTAAACAGTGTAATAATTGTAGTAAGTATTGAAAATTATGTAATTGAGTATTTAAAGATTACCTCGATATATTTTGAGATTCAGAATTTAGTTCTTTATAAATTAATATGAGTAATAAAGCATCATTTGTAAATTTTTCGGTATGAAATGCATGTAACTTAAGATGTAAGTATTGTTATAATGATAGTTGGAGGGATAATAAACAATTTTTTGAAGATGTTGAAGTATTAAAAGAAAAATTATTAGGTTATGAGTTTATTTGAGAGAAATCTATAAATTTATTGTGATGAGAACCTTTACAATATCCACAAATATTTGAATTACTAGATTTTTTAAAAGATAATAATTTTACTTTAACTATTACAACAAATTGAATAAAATTTGCAGATAAAAAGTTTTTTAATTCTTTTTTAGTATATAGTGATATTATAGAAAAAATAGTGTTATCAGTTAATTCAGATAATTTAATTTTAGAAGAAAAAATAACATGAAGGAAATGAACTTTTGATAAAACAATATTATCTATTGAAAATTTACTAAATAATAACTTTGATGTTAAATTTTCTTTAGTTATTAATAATTATAATCTAAAAATTTTAGATAGAATTCTAAATTTTTACTTTAAAAAATATAATAAAAAACTTTCAATACAAGGAATGTTAACTTATCCATATTCTTCAGATAAGAATATAGAAGTATTACCAAAATATGAGGATATTATAAATAATTTTAATTCTTTATGAAAAGATATATATAAAATAGAATTTATACATTGGATACCTTTATGTATTATAAATAAGATTGATAATGTAAGTTGTAGAATAAGAGAGCTTGATAAAAGGTATTTGAAGTCTCAGAAAAGAGATTGAGTTAACTTATTTGAGACAAATTTTAAAACAAATTATATTTGAGACAAATGTAGGAAGTGTTTTGCTTTATGAAAATTCTGTTTTTGACCTTGAAAAAAATATGTCGAAAAGTATTGATATGAAGAATTTAAAGTTTTATCAAAACAAGATGTCTATACTATGTTAAAAAAACAAATTTTATTAGAAAGAAAATTACAAAAAAGATGAAATATAAAAATCTAAAATTATTCTGAAAACTAACAACTAATTATTTTTATGAAAGAATAAATAAAAAAGACTTATCTATATTGTTTTATAAACAAATATTTGATAAAAAGTTTTTTCTAAACTTCATGAAAAATAAGTATTTTGAAAGATTTAGTTTTACAGCTCAAGAGAAAAAAATGATTTTATCTGAGCTTGATTTTTTGGTGAAAAAATTAGATTATATAAATAATATAAAAGTTCTAGAAAATAAATTTATCTGAGCAGATTTGATTTTTTGTTATTCTATTTTTAATAAAATTCTCTCATATTATAATAATTATTATAAATGAGAATGAAATATAAATCTAAGTAAATGAGTGTATTTAAGATTTGAGGTTTTTGATTTAGAACAAGATATAGATAAACATTATAATTCAGAAATTTTTAAAGACTTATTACTTCCAATTATAGAAAACATAGAAACAGAGGATAATTTAGTTTCTATGGAAGTTTTTTGGCCACATGAGCTTGTATTTACTTTTCTTATATGAAAATATTTAAAAGAGAATAGAAAAGACTCAAGACTTGTAATAAATTTTTCAAGAGCAAATGAACAATTTGATTTTTCAAACTGGGATGAAACTTTTAAAAAAGTATGAAACAAAGTTTTTGATTATATAGATTATATAGTATTTTTCAGAGATTACTGAGAGTCTATATGAAAACTTATGAGATATTATAACAAAAAAAATATAAATCTAGAAGATATATCCAATCTAATGTATTTAAAAAACGGAGAAATAATATTTAAAAGAGATGTAGAAACAAAAGATAATGCAAAATTATTAGATGTATTTATAAAAAATAGTTTAAACACAAATAATATACATGATAAGTTTTGAAAAAAATCTATAGTAGCAAGACTTTTACCATATAAGTGTTTTTATAATAAATGTAGTTTTTGTGTTATAAATGGTCAAAATATATATAAATATGATAAAAACTATACATACTTTGATTTTGTTGATAAATGGATTGATTTTATAAAAGATTCAGGAGTCGAAGATTTAAATTTTATGGATGAAGCAATACCTCCAGTTGTTCTAGTTTATCTAGCAAAAAAGATAGTTGAAAACGACTTATCTATAAACTATCAAATCAGAACTAGATTTTCAAAAGAATTTCTTAAAAAAGAAAATGTTTCACTATTTTTTAAATCATGAATGAGGTATTGTTGAGTATGACTTGAGTCTGCATCAGATAGGGTAAATAAAGATATAGCAAATAAATGAGTAGATGATTTAAGTATAAAAGATAAACTAACAGTAATACATCTTTTTGATAGAGCTTGAATTAGTTTTCATAACTATTCTATTATGTGATTTCCTACAGAAACAAAGCAGGAAAGTCTTTTTACTATGAAATTTCTGGTAAATAATATAGTAAAATCAAATCATTTTACATCTACACCAAATATTTTTCACTTAATGAAGCGATCAGGTATTTATAAAGATAGAGAAAAACTAGGTATTGAAATAATTGATGAGGATGACTCAAAATTAAATTTTGATTTTTTAGATAATTGAAAAAAAAGAGACTATAATTTTTTAACAACTCTTGTAGAACAAGTTCATATATCTCAGTTTATGCCATGGTTGAGTGTTAATAATAGACCATATGATATATCAGAATTCTGGGACTTTGTTGATAGAACTTGATTTTTCTATTTTATAAAAAGATATTATAAAAAAAATCCTTATCATACTTTTTGGAAGATTAATTCTTCTGTAAAATGATTAGATTATGAGGAAATAAAAAATAAAAAATTTAGTTTAAGTAACTATATTCAAGTATTTGAAAATAATACAGAGAATATAGATATTTATGATTGGGTTTTATCTAAACAAATAAGTATCCCAGAAATGTATAAAGATTTCCTAAACAACTATGATAACCAAAAAACTCTAGAAGAAAATACAAAAAAATACAATATATCTCAAAAAGAAGATATATTGTACTTAATAGATAGTAAAGTTTTACTTTTATCATAAAACAAAATATTTTTTTACAATGGATATAATAAACTCTAGAATAGCAAGTATTATCTTGTTTTCAAAAATATATGTTACTATAAATCAAATTATTATATAGGGAGCAAAAGCAAAAGCATCAAGTATTTTTACATGTTTTATTGGTGTATTATTGTCTAGTTTCTTATATATTTCATTTTTTGTTAAGATTATTTGAGATAATCTTTTTATTCATTCTTCATCTGTTTCTAAATTATTTAGATATTCTTTATAATCTCACATTATAAGTTTCTTTTTAAGTTTATTTGAAACTCACCCTAGTCTTTTATCTGTTTTTGGATTATTTATATAGTCAAATGATGCATATTTTCATATTACATCTATTAGATATTTTTTATCTAGTATATCTCAGACTTGTATGTCTTTTAATTCTACATATCTAGTTTCAGATATAGAAAAAGTAAGTTTATAACTATAAATTAAGATCTTAACCAAAGCATAAATTATTATATAAAGAGTAAAAATTCTATACAAGTGAAATAGTATAACTTCTTTGTTTATACTGTATTCTATATATATAAAGTAACTAAGAAAACTAAATATTATTAAAATAAAAGTATTATCAATATGAGCTTGTTTTATATAAAATCTATTAGATATTTTTCTTCTTAAGTATAAATAACTATTTCTAACAAGCCGTATAAGTCATATAAAAATAGCTAGCAAGAATACTATTAAATATAAATGGTATTCTATAAGTAGGTTTTTTAATAATTCTACATTTTGACCTTCACTTAAAAAATCATTTACAGTATATATTCTAATTAATCTTATACTTACAAAAATAACTAAAAATACAGTTATCCATTTTAAGAAACTAAAAAGATTACTTCATCAATTATTTGTTTTGTATGTATTCCATTTTTCACCTATATCTTGCTTTATATTTCATATAAGACTTTTTGCATACTCTAAATTTAATAGACATCTTCAGAGATAAAACCGCAAAAAGAATAAAAATAAATATGCTATAACAACCAGTGCTAGATTTCATGTAAAAGGTATAACTCAGATAGAGGGAAGAAATAGTGTTAAAACTAGTAAATATTTGGCATCTCAAGCTGACCAAATAGATAAATAGTATAACAAGAAAGATACAAGAAAACTTAGAAAAATCTGTCAGAAAAAAGCAAGTAGGTTTAGATCAGGAAAACTTAAAAATAAATAAGCATAATAAAAAGGAAGTAGTAATAATAAATAACCTAAGAATTTATTAGGTATTTTTTTTATTTTTATATCAGACTCTATTATCTTATAGTTTAGATACAAAAAAGGGATTAACAGAATATAGAAAATATATTGCATTTTACTTATCTAAATATATAATTTGATTTATTATATATTAAATACAATCTTATGCAAAATTTAAAATACTATGTTTTGTGAAAAAAGGATTCAAAATTATTAAAAGAGTATTTTCAAAAATACTATATCAAACTACAATCTTATCTTAAAGAGTTAAAACAAAAAGATATTTTGACTTGAGAAATAGATAAATTATTAACTGTAGATAATAGAGATTTTATATTAAATGCAGACCAAGCATCGTTGATTCATTTAATTTATTCTAATATTATAAAAAAAGAGGAATTATATATAGGAAATACTGATTTATACATAGATAGATTAAGAAATGAAATAGGTGTTTTTCTTTCTGAGTGAATAGATAGCCCTAATTTAGTTCAAAATAAAGGTAGTAAAATCCCTGGTACAGATATTAGAATTACAACAAATGATAATAATCCTTTTTGACCTCATCTTTTTCATCCGGAATACAATACAACATGATGAGGTTTATGATGGTGAAAAAAAGCAGAAAAAGAGTGGTTAGATATATATGAAAAAAGTGTAGATCTTTTAAAAGAAGTAGATGATTGAATATATGAAGAGTTAATACAAGTAATAACAAAAATTATACCACTATGAACAGCTGAATGATACCATAATTCAGCGTCATGTAGGGAAGCAGTATGACATTTATATATGTGATATACTATAGATTCTGAAAACCCTGAAATAGAAAATGTAGAAGCTCTTATACATGAGTACTCTCATAATAAATTAAATTTATTATTACAAGAGGATCCTATAATCTTAAATGATAAAACTGAAAAATATTATTCAGCTATAAGACCTGATGCTAGACATATCCATTGAATTTTTTTATGATATCATGCTTTTGCCCCAACTATGTATATTTTAATGAAATCATATTTAAAATGATATTTACCAAAAAGTAATAATAGTTTAGAAAAAGTAGTACTTTTTCATATAAAAACAAAGTTTTTGCAAAAAGTAATAAAAAAACATGCAAAACTAACTAATATGTGAAAAGAAATATCAAAAGAGATAGATTATCTAATAGAAAAAATGGATGTTTTATTAAAGCAAATGAACTCATCAAAAGAGATTATATTAAAAGCAAAGAAAAAACAAATAGAGCATTTTAATGGTGTTGTTAGAGAGTACCCACACCTAGAATACTAAAATATTTGCAAAAATAACGAAAATATGAGAAAATAATTAAAGATTAAATTTAAGTCTTTAATTATTTTTTATGAATAAATTTTTTAAAATATTAGTTTTATTTATATTCACTTGTAATATAACACATGCATGACTGTATGTTACATCTACAAAAAACTTTTCGAGTAACTCATGATCAACAAATTGTTGATCGTGAGAATCTGGCTCTACAAGTCAAACGTCTATTGTAACAGGTAATGTATGAAGTTCATGAACTTTTTATTGTTTAAAAGATGATGTTACTGCTCCAACAGGATCAGTAAGTTATAGCCCTGATACATGGACCAATACAGATGTAACTGTTAGTATTACTTGTAATGATAGTGAATCAGGTTGTGATATGTATGCTATTTCAGGATGGTCTATATCATGAAACACATACTCAAAAACATTTTCATCTAATACTTCAGGTTCTATTTCTCTGAAAGATAAAGTAGGGAATATCTGAACGGCTAATTATAATATTACACATATAGATAAAGTTTCTCCAGTTACAAGTGATGTAAGTTCAAATTTATCTGAATCAACTTATAACTTAGCAACTAATTCTAAAAATATAAATATATCTGTACAAAATGCAGGATGATCACCAATTAATTTAATAGAGGCAGAATTTGAAAATACAGCTAATAACTGAACTGTATCTTATTCCTCAACATCAAGTTCTTTAAATAAAAATGTAGATATAAGTAATGTTGATAATGATATAAATTCAAATAATTATAGAGATTATACATACAATATCACAAAAGTATGTGACCAAGCAGGAAACTGTACAAATAATATAGCTGATTTTACATATCATGTTTATGCAAATAATACAGATACATCTAGCTCTAGTATTCAATGAACATGAAACTTTGATGATGAAGTAGCTGATTGATCGACAAAAAATCTTACTATAAGACTTAGAGACGTTTATGAAAATAAAGTTGTGCCAGTTTATGAAAATAATTGAACGACAAAACTTAGAGATGTTACTTTAAAATGAGTTTATAATAATAGCTTATACTTAGATCAAGTTAATAACTCTTGAATATGAGTTGAAGTGAGTTGATTTGATAATAATACTTTTGAAAATTCTATTATATGAGATGCAAAAGAAAAAAGTACTACTATTAATGATAAAGCAAACAATGATGGTAACTATACTATAAAATTCAAAGTATACTCTCCTACAGCTAATGCTTCAGCTACTGATGGAAGAGAGTATGCTAAATGAAATTTTACTTTAACATCTGTAAAATCTGATCTAAGTGATATATCATGAGAGATTTCTTTAAATCAAAATATTGATTTCCAATTTAAACCAGTTTATTATATTGAAAATGCTTGAGAAATAGCAGATGATTGATTTATTGAATGAAGAACTCAAACATGAGCAATAAATATAGAACAAAACTCAAGTGTTACAACTACAAATAAAGAGTTATACATATTACAAACATGAGATAAAGCAGCTGAATTTACTTCAACATGACAAATAGATTCAGAGGCAGAAAAAATAATTGCTAGTTCACATGTAGGTATTTGAACTTTGTTTAAATCTTCTTTTACCAATACTACAGATTATATATTCAAAATACTTATTAGTTTAGTTAATTCATCAGGGTATATAGATGACTTAAAAGATGTACAATTAAAACAATATATAAAATATAATATTGCTTCTAAACAAATTACTTATTTAGCATGAATATTAAATAGTACCAATACACAAAACTTTGAAACACTAAAAGTTATATGAAATACAAATATTGATAAAGACAAACAAAAAGATTTAACTGCTAATCAAGATGAAGAAGATATTAAAAATCTAGCTTGAGAGATTACAAAAGCAACTTTAAAAAGAGATATTAGAAAAAAATCTATTAACTTAATAAAAGTAATTGATACTAATAACTGAACAAAAACAATATCAAATTTATCTTGAGCTGATTGGTCAGCAAATACTGATTGAAGAAAAATAAAAGAAGTATTATACTTCTGAGGATTAAATTGATCAAATGTAGTACTTAATTCTCCTTGATTTAAACTTGATTGAAAGAAAACAATTATAGTTAGATGATGAAATTTATATATCAAATCAAATGTTATAAATAATACTGCCGGTGATATTCTTTGAATAATTGTATTAAAAGATACTAACAATAAATGATGAAATGTATATATAGATACTCAAGTACAAAAATTAGATGCTGTAATATATGCTGATAAATCAGTTATAAGTTATAATGAATTTTATAACAATTGAGATGCAAGCAATACATCAAGACATGAGGTAGATGCAAATATAAATAATGCAGTAATGCAAAATCAATTATATATATATGGTTCTGTATTCTCAGAAAATACTATTTGATGAGCTAAGTTAGATCCTCCTGTGTGTCCATTTTATGTAGATGCTTTAGGTCTTAACTGTGATATGTCTAGAGCTCAAAGGTATGATTTTAATTATTTGAGATGATGAACACAAAATAAATATGATCCAACTTATGAGAACTATCCGGTTATTATAAAATATAATTCTAGAGTACAAACTACACCACCACCATTATTTGGAAACTAAAAAAAGCCCCCGCGGGGCTTTTTTTTTAAAAGAATTTTATTTTATCTGCATTTGGATGTTCTCTTAGTTTTTCTAGAGTTTTGGCTTCTATTTGTCTGATTCTTTCTCTTGTAACTCAAAATTCTTTACCTACTTCTTCTAGGGTATGTACATCTCAACCATCAAGACCAAATCTCATTATGATAATTTTTCTTTCTCTTGGAGTCAAGAAATCAAGCATATCATATAAATTATTTTTAAGTAAATTCATATTTGTTTGATTGTCTGGAGTTGGATTCTTATCATCTTCTATAAAATCTCATAAACTAGTATCTTCTTCTGATCAAACAGGAGAATCAAGACTTAATATATCTTGACTTATTCTCATTATTTGTCTTACTTTTCTTATATCCATATCTAGCTCTGTTGCTAGTTCTTCCATAAGAGGTTCACGAGTTAATTCTTGAGTTAATCTTCTGTAAGTATGAGTAAATTTATTTATAGTTTCGATCATATGAACAGGTACTCTGATTGTTCTTGCTTGGTCTGCTATTGCTCTTGTTACTCATTGTCTAATCCACCAAGTAGCATAAGTTGAGAATTTAAATCATTTTTCAGCATCAAATTTATCTACAGCTCTAAACAGTCATACATTTCATTCTTGTATTAGATCTAGTAATCCAAGACCTCTTCACATATATTTTTTAGCAATAGAAACTACTAGTCTCAAGTTGGCTGCAGCTAGTTTTTTTCTAGCTTCCATACTACCAGCTTTTATTTGTTTTCATAAAAGTATTTCTTCTTCAGAAGTAAGTAGTTCAACTCTTCAGATTTCATTTAGATACATTCTGATAGAATCATCACTTATTTCTGATAGGGAAACAGATTGTTTTATTTCTTTTCTACTTTTTTTATCTCAAGAGAATAAGTTTTCTTTATCTAAGTTATCAACAATATCTACTTTTAGTTGTAGGAATCTAGTATATACTTCATCAAGTAAATCTAGGTCTTCTTCAGCATTTGGTATAGCAGACATTACTTCATCTTGAGTAACACTTCAGTCTTTTTTACCTTTTTTCATTAGTTCTTGAATTGCTTCAGGCATTCATTCAAGGATTTTTTCAGGTACTTTTACATCTATAAATTCTTGTAAACCTTTTCAGACTCTTCTTTTATCTTCACTTCTATCTTTTGGTAGTTTATTTAATCATTTTTCTTTTTGAAGGGCTACAGCAATTTCTTCTCAGTCTTCTGTTAATTCTATGTTTTCTAAGTCTTCTTCCGTTGGTCATTCTTCTAGTTCCATAAAAGCTTCTTGCAAATCTTCTTCGATTTCTTTTTTGCTTCATAGTTTTTCATTTGCTTGTAGATTAACTGATTTTAGTCATTCTAAATCCAGTCATACTTTTTTCAGTTCATTTAGATTTAATTGATCTAGACTTATTTCTTCAACACTATTGTTTCTTTTTGAGTCTTTTTTTGTAGCCATTTATTTGTAATTAATATGTTAAATATTTTTAGAAGGGATTATATTAAAAAAGGGAAGAAAAGCAAGTAAAAAATAAACTTGCAAATTTTAAGAATATTAATACTATCTATTATGTATTATTTTCTTAAAAAATAACCATGAAAAAATTACATAACAAAGGTTTTACCTTAGTGGAATTAATAGTTGTGA
>CAYFMG010000007.1:0-61364 GCA_964344155.1 uncultured Candidatus Peribacteria bacterium
CTGCTGTTACAAACACAGATTGATCTATAACATCACAAGTAAGTGCTAATCCTACTGCTGGGTTTAGTGTGATTGGGTATACGGGGACATTAACTAATGAAACAGTTGGTCACTGACTTATTAAAGCACCAGAACTTGTAATATGGAAAAATAGAAGTATATCTACAGATTGGCTTGTACAAAGTACTCTGTGGCAAAATCAAAAGAAACTTCTTTTTAATAAAACTGATGCTCTTTCTGCAGTTGATAGTACTATTGGACTTCAAAATACTTATTGGAACTCAAATATAATTCATGTTGATACTAATATAGCACAAAATGGATCATGAGATAATATGATAGCCTACGCATTCCACTCGGTGCCAGGGTACAGTAAGGTATGAAGTTATGTAGGTAACTGAAGTGCTGATGGTGCATTTGTTTATACTGGGTTTAAGCCTAAGTATGTGATGGTGAAAGAAACAAATACATCAACAGGTAGAAACTCTTGGTTTATAGCTGATACTGAAAGAAATAATAATAACCCATCAAGAAGTAGATTATTAGCAAATTCATCAAATGCTGAAGCTTCAGATGTAGTAATGTGGGATTTCCTATCAAATGGTTTCAAAATGAGAGACCATAACTGGGGATGGAATGAAAATTGAGCAACATATATATATATAGCCTTTGCAGAAGCGCCGTTTAAGTATGCGAATGCGAGGTAGTATAACTGTCAACAGAGGGCTGCAGGAAAATGAGAGAATCAATGTAGGGGCGAACCTTGTGTTCGCCCTTTTATTTTGCAAAAAAATAGATTGTGGATATAATAGGGGAAATAATAAATAATTTAAAATATTATGACAACAATAACAATACCTGCAAAATATTCTAATGGAATAATAAAACCATTAAAAAAAATAAAAGAAAATCCTTCCAGTATATATATTACTGTAACTTATGGTAATAAAGAAAATATAGGTAAAAATACATTATCTAATTATCTTAAAAGTGATGAATATAAAAATGATAAATGAAATTGATTTGTAGATACAAAGAATTTTATAGATGAATTAAATAAATATAAAAACTAGAATATGAAAATAAATAGGAAAAAAAGATTTATAAAATCATTTAAAAAATTAGATAGGAAAATACAAGATAAATTTATAGAAGTATTAATAAGTTTTACTAAAAATCCATTTGAAGAAAAACTTAATAATCATTCTTTAAAATGAGAATATCAATGATTAAGATCAATTAATGTTACTTGAGATTATAGAGCTATTTTTAAAGAATTATCAAATTGAAAATATGAATTTATTGATTTTATAGATATATGAACACACTCACAACTTTATAAATAATATATATACATATACTACAGTGAGGTAAGAAAATAACCCACCACTGAATCTCCTCCCGAGGGCTGCAAAAGATAGAAAAATGTGGCCTCTTTCCCTAATTGTAGGGAAAGAATTCAAGATAGGGTTATTTTTTTGTCTTTATCCTTCCTTTTTTTGTCATTTTTCTTTGACAAATAGCCCTTTTTTAATATAATCACTCTGCTTTTTATAAAAAGTAGAAATATGGTGCCCGTAGTTCAGTTGGTTAGAATGCCAGGTTGTGACTCTGGAGGTCGTGGGTTCGAACCCCATCGGGCACCCCATTTTTAAAGATTATATAGTGAAAATTTTTTAATAAATCAAAATTTTTACTACTTAATTTTTAAGGATATTAAGGTTTGCTTTAAAGCCTTATTTTTGTAAATATTCTTAACATATTTTATTTTTTAATTTTATGTCATTATGACAAATAAAGATTTAACTCTATTTGAAGAGTTATTCAACGCATCTCCTGAGATTAAATATCCAAAACAAGGAGAAGTAATTTCTTGAACTATTATAAAAATAGAAAAGAAAAACATATTGGTAAATGTAAATAACCAATTTACAGGTTTAGTTGTATCTAAAGAAGTAGGTAACACTATAGACTTATCAGAATTAAAAGCTGGACAAGATATAGATGTAATGGTATTAGGAGATTCAATAGAAAGAGGTTTATTAATTCTTTCATTAAAAAGAGCTAATCAAATCAAAAATCTTACAAATCTTTCTAAATACAATGAATCAAGTGAAATTATTACTGTTAGACCTACAGAAGCTAACAAATGAGGTTTACTTGTTGATATAGATGGATTAAAAGGTTTCATACCAGTATCTCAATTAACTCCAATTCACTATCCAAGAGTTGAAGGAGCTGATCCAGAAAGAATTTTAGAACACTTAAACGGATTAGTTGGTGAACCATTTAAAGTAAGAGTTATCAATGTAGATGAAAATGGTAAGAAAATTATTTTCTCTGAAAAAGCTGCAATCGAAGAAGATAGATCTAAAGCATTAACTTCATTAAAAGAAGGTGATATCGTTGAATGAGTAGTAAGTGGTATCTTATCTTATGGTTTATTCGTTACATTTGACGGATTAGAATGATTAGTACACGTTTCTGAAATTGATTGGGGACATGTTACAGATCCTTCAAAATTTGCTAAAGTATGAATGAAAGTTAAAGTTAAAGTTATTGGACTTGATAGTGATAAAATCTCATTATCTATTAAAAGACTTAAAGAAAACCCTTGGGATGTACTTGCTAAAAAATACAAACTTGGTGATTCAATTGTTGCTCCAATTTCTAGAATTTCTAAATTTGGTGCGTTCATGGATCTTGAAGGTGGAATACAAGGTTTAATCCACTTATCTGAAATTTCTCACGGAGTAGTTAAAGATATTAGAGATCACGTTAAAGTTGGTGAAGAAATTACTGCTAAAATCATTAATTTTGAACCTACTAAAAAAAGAATTGGTTTATCTTTAAAAGCTTTACAAGAAGCACCTAAAGATGCACCTACAAAAAAAGCTCCAGTAAAAAAAGCTGAAGCAGAAGAAGATAAAATTGATGCAGAAGTAGCTGAAACTAAAAAAGCACCTGCAAAAAAAGCTCCAGCTAAAAAAACTGCAGCTAAAAAAGATGAGACAGAAAAAAAAGCTCCAGCTAAAAAAGCACCAGCTAAAAAAACTGAAGAAAAAAAAGAAGAAACTAAATAATTAGTGTACTGAAATATTTTTGGGAGTCCTTAATATGGGAACAAAAATATTATATTAAAGATTATTGACTTAATCTTGACTTATTTAAATAATAAAAAAAGAAAAATGGATAAAAAAGTATTGAATTCAATGTTTGAAAACTTATTACACATTGGTAATAAAACAAATTACTGGAATCCTAAAATGAAAAACTACATTTATGGATCAGTTAATGGTATTCATGTTATTAACTTAACAGATACTGCTAAAAAAATTGATGAAGTAAAAGCTGAATTAAAAGCTTTACATGCAGAAGGTAAAAAAGTTCTTTTTGTTGCTACAAAATTACAATCAAGAGATGCTTTTATTGACTTAGCTGAAGCTACAGGACACTTCTATGTAGCTGAAAAATGGGTACCAGGTTTATTAACAAACTTTAAAACAATCAAAAGAAGAATTTCTACTTACTTAAGATTATTAAAAGATTCTGAATCAGGAGCTTTTGATGTTTTAACTAAGAAAGAAGCTGCTGCTAAAATGCTTGAATTAGAAAAATTAGATAGAGCATTTAAATGATTAAAAGAAATGAAAAGAACACCAGATGTATTATTTGTAGTTGATGGTGTTTACGAAAAACAAGCTGTTAAAGAAGCTAATTCTTTAAAAATGAAATCATTTGCAATTATGAATACAAATGGTGATGATACTGTTGTTGATAATTTAATTCCAGCTAATACTAACTCAGTTAAATCTACTGAATTTATAGCTTCTGCTATAAAATGAGAATTAGTATGAGTAAAAGTTAAAGCTCCTTCAAGAGTAAAAAGAATTGATTCTAAAAAAGTAAGTGGAGAAAGAAGAGCTCCTGCTAAAAAAGCACCTGCAAAAAAAGCTCCAGTGAAAAAAACAGAAGAAAAGAAAACAGTAGAAAAAAAGCAGCTACTAAGAAAACAGAAGAAAAATAGTTTTATTTGAGGAATAATTAATTAATAGTTATTCCTCATACTCTTTCTTAATTTTTTTATACTATGGAAAACTCAAATAGTTCTAATAATGAAAAGTTTAAAAATGCTATATGTTATATACCATTTGTTTCTTTTGTTTTATTTTTTACAGAACAAAACAAATCAAAGGAATTGATGAAAAACATAAAGTATTGAAGTTTTTTATTAATTGCATATATTTTAATTAGATTTTTTGTTACAAGTATTTTAATGATACCTGTTTCAGGATTTTTATTTTTAATTTATATATGAATTACTTGATTTATTGGGTATAAAGTATATAGTGGGGAAGATGTTGATATAGAATATATAGATGATTTTGAAAAGAAGGTAAAAGAAAATATGTGAACTAGTGATAATGAAAAGAAATAATTATTTTTATATTTTAATTTTAAAAAACTATGGCAATTACTGCTGCTCAAGTTAAAGAGCTTAGAGAAAGAACAGGTATCGGTATGATGGAATGTAAAAAAGCATTAAATGAAACTGGTGGTGATATGGAAAAAGCGATTGAAGAATTAAGAAAAAAAGGTTTAGCTAAAGCTGCTAAAAAAGCAGATAGAGAAACTTCAGAAGGTGGAATTAAAATTATTACAGAAGGAGGTAAAGCTTCAGTTTTATCAGTAGCTTGTGAAACTGACTTCTTAGCTAATTCTGATAAATTTAAATCTATGCTTACAGTTATTTGTGAATATTTATCTGAAAATGGTGAATCTTCTAAAGAAGCTGCTCAAGAAAAAATTAATAGTGAATATGCATTAGAGTTAGGTGAAAACTTACAAATAAATGAATATAGAGTTATAGAATGAGGTGTTGCTGCTTCATATGTTCATTCAAATGGTAAAGTTGCTGCATTAATTATGGCAAAAGCTGGAACTGATGAAGAAAAAGCTAAGCAAGTAGCTATGCATGTAACGGCTTCTAGTCCAGAATATTTATCACCAAGTGATATTTCTGAGGAAGTTGTAGAAAAAGAAAAAGCATTACAATTAGAGATAATGAAAAATGATGAAAAAATGGGTAATAAATCAGATGATGTTTTACTTAAAATTATTGAAGGTAAAATGGGGAAATTCAAATCTGAAATTTCTTTATTAGAACAAGCTTTCGTTATTGATCCAAATCAAAAAGTAAAAGCTTTTATTTGAGAAGATACTATAGAATCTTTTTATAGATTTACAGTGTAATTATAGAAAAATATGATAGACTTAAAAAAGCTTCAATAAGAAGTATTTCAAAATAAGGTAAATAAATGATTCAATACGACAAATATTGATATGGAATTTAATCTAGTTTATTGAGAACTTGCTGAAGCTTTTGATGCCTATCACAGAGATAAGTGAGATGTATGAGAAGAGCTTGCTGATGTCACAATTTTTTTATTATGACTTTCAGAGATGATTTGAGTTGATTTAGAAAAAGAGATTTTGAGGAAGGTTGAGATAAACAAGAACAGAGTATACAAAAAATCATGAGATTGACATGTTAAGGTTTAGATCTTAACAATCCAATCATAGTCCCATATTTCAACGGTCAGAATTCAGGACTCCAAATCCTGCGATCTAGGTTCGATTCCTAGTGGGGCTGCCATTAAAAAATAAAGGAAAATTCGTCTAAAGACGAATTTTTTTAGATTATAGATAGAATAATTTATGAGAACAATAGAGACATGATCCTTAAAAAAAGGAAATATATTTTGAATTAGACAAATGTTGGCTCTTATATCAGAGAAACAAAAAGAAGTAGTGTTTGATATATTGAGATCTTGAGAAATAAATGATAGTAAAAAAATATATAGAACTATTCATTTTTTGAGAGAAACTCCAGATATAAGTAATAATGTATTAGAATATTTAGATTCTGTACAAAAAATTTTAGATGAAAATAGAGATATGATTGATTGTAATAATTTTGATTCATTTCTTGTTTCTATGGAAAATGTTGTATTATCTTTTGATTCGTATTTAGAAATATTTTTCTCAAATACAATAGAATCTTTCTCTTTGAATCAAGCCAAAAATTATGTAGATAGATTTATAACTAGATTTCCTAATATTAGAATAAATATGGGAAGTGTAGTAAATAGTATATTTTCAAATACTTCAGAAAGTTATACACTAGGTAGAGCTCAAGAGTTTGCTCAAAGCTTTGAATGAGTAGAGGTTAGTAAAAGTGTTTTAAATAGAATTTTAATGAGTACATGAGAGAAGTATACTTTAGATAGAGCTAAAGAGTTTGCTGAAAGTCTTAAAGGAGGGGAAATTAGTGTAAATACTTTAAATACAATACTTACAAATACTTCGGAAAGATATACGCTAGATAGAGCTAAAGAGTTTGTAGAAGGGCTAGAAATTAATTCAGGTATATTAGCTTCTATTTTATTAAAAACTTCAGAAACATATACACTAGATAGAGCTAAAAGATTTATTGAAGGCTTTGAGTGAGTAGAGCTTGATGTAAGTGTTTTAGATAGAATTTTAACGAATACATGAGATAGATACTCCTTAAATAGGGCTAAAAGGTTTGTTAAAAGCTTTGAAAATGTAGAGATTAATTCAACTATACTTGATAAAATATTATCAAGTACTTCAGAAAGATATACACTAGGTAGAGCTCAAGAGTTTGTTCAAGGCTTTGAATTAGTAGAGCTTGAAGCAAGTGTTTTAGATAGAATTTTAACGAATACATGAGATAGATACTCATTAAATAGAGCTCAAGAGTTTGTTCAAGGCTTTGAATGAGTAGAGGTTAATGCAAGTATTTTAGATAGAATTTTATCAAGAACTTCAGAAAGATATAGCTTAGATAGAGCTAAAAGGTTTCTTGAAGGCTTTGAATGAGTAGAAGTTAGTGAAGCTGTTATAGATAGAGTTTTAACGAATACATGAGAGGAATATAGCTTAAATAGAGCTCAGGAGTTTTTTGAAGGTTTTGAATGAATGAAAATTAGTGTAAACATTCTAAATAGATTTTTTACAAATACTTCAGAAATCTATTCACTAGATAGAGCCCAAGAGTTTGTTAAAAAGATTGAAGGGGTAGAAATTAATTCAGATACACTTAATAAAATCTTATCAAGTACTTCAGAAAGATATAGCTTAGATAGAGCTAAAAGGTTTATTGAAAGCTTTGAATGAGTAGGTATTAGTAATCCTATATTAATTCAGGTATTTATGAAAACTAGTCAGAGGTTCTCACTCCATAAAGCTTTAGAATTTATACAAAAATGTGATTTTTTACCTAATACAGCAGTTCTAGTATCAATTTTAAATAAAACTAGTCAAAAATATAGTTATAAAGAAGCTATAGATTTTATGAAAAAAGTTAATGATCTATATCCTGAATGTACTCCTAATGATCATTGCTATTCAACTATATTATTTAATTTAATTAAAAATAATAAAAATCACCAAGTGTTAGACCTATGAGAAGAAATAGAAGAGAATGCGACTAATTTGTACTTACTTATAAAACTATATTTTTTTCAAGAACTTTTTGATAAGGCAATAGAAAATATTATGAAGATAATGAGCTATGACATTAAGAATAGACACCCACTAATAATAATTATTTCAATGTTTCTATATATTAAAAAGGATGAAAATTTAATGGTGTTATTTCCTGATCTATCAGATAAAGAGAAAAAAGATATATCTAAAATGGTTAAGAAATTTAATCGTTCAAATAATTTAACTAAAACTATTCTAGAGGTCGAAAAAAAATATCCTACGTGAAACTTTTTTTCTAATAGCTCTAGTTTATATATATATTGATGAATACCAATAAATAAACAGGCAGCCATGGTTGTGAGATAAGTATATTTGAATAATAATAGAGTTTATTTGTAATTACAGTTTATCTACTATTAAAAAAACATAAAACTCCTAAACAAAATACAATACTGTATTTTTTAGGGGTTTTATTTTTAATAAGTAAAAATTATTAAAAAAATAATATTTTTTGATTTTAATATATAAATTTAGTAAAAGATGGAAAACATTTATAAAATTCAACATGTTGCAAGAACATTAGCACAAATTCATTTATATGAAGATGAAGCTTGAAAAACAGATTTTACAATTGATTGATTTATAATTAAACAATGGTGATATAGTCTTGCAAAGTGACCTTATGGTAATGCATGGGTAGTAGAAAAAGAAATAAAAGCAATAAATTGACTTGAAGCTATAAATATATTTAGAAAAGAGTTTGATTTAGTTGCTCAAAAACTTTCTTTAATAAGTCAATGTTATTTAAACTTTTTAAGCTATTCTTTTTTAGTTGAAAAATTAAATGATAATGAATATAATATCTTTTTTTTGAATATAGTAAGGGATAGGGAAGCTGTGCCATTGCATTTTTGAGTACAGCATTTAAAAGATTATAAATTACTGAATGAACTATGAAATAATGAAGCTTTTAAATATTTACAAGAATACAATAATACAATTTGATATTATCCCAAGGCAATGTTATTATGTTCATCTCTTGAAGCCTTAGCATGAAAAGAAACAAAAATAAATGAGGAATGAGTTGAATATCAAACTTATGATAAAGATAAGATGATAGAAATATTATAAAAAAAAGACTATTATAAAATTTTTTGAAGAGATTGATTTAGACATAAAATACAACATTGAGATAGTATTGAACCTTTTAAGTGAGATGATTATATTAAAATCATGTATTATAAAGTAATTTCTTATTTAAATGAAAAGTATTGATTAAAAATAAGTACTTCTGTTAAATTTCCATGAAGACATTTTTGGTGAAATCTTGAGTGATTTAGGGGATTTTTAAAATATAAAAAAGAATCAATTGATATAAGAAATATACCAACTGATTTAAAATTTAAAGAAGAAGATTATATTTATGATACATCATATAAAAGAATAGAAGATTTTTAACTTTTATATTTTCATTTATGTATTTTTTAAAAATATAGCATTATTTGAAATAATACAAAAAATATGATTTAATAATATATATATTATTAAATAATTTAAGTTTCATGAAAATAAATAAATTAGATTTAGCTAAAGTTATAAGTGATTTTATGTTTTTAGGAATTGAAAATCCTGAAGAAAAAGCTAAGGTTGTATTTAGAGTAAAACATCAATTAACTGCTCATTGATTTGAAAAATATATGCAGTATTATTTTGAAAAAATTAAGAAATATAAAGTAAAGTTAAATTGAAATACTTATGAATTTGATTGAGGAATAGATTTAAAATGAATAAAAAGAGTAAATTGAGAAAATCATTATTTAATAGCTCAATGTAAAAAATACTCAATAAAAGATATAACTGAAGAACAAATAAAAAGCTATCATGGTTCTACTTTTCATAAATATATGGAATATAAAGATCAAACAGATTCTTATTATATTACAACTTCAAAGTTTACTGACAAAGCAAAGATTTTTGCAAAAGAAACTCATATTAAAGCTGTAGATTTTTCAGATATTTATAATCTTCAAAAAGTTTATTCTATTGAAAAGTTTAAGAAAGATTTAGAGGTAGATGAATGAATAGAAGCTGTAAATAAATCATTCAATAATGAACAATTGTTATTAGAGTTAGATAATCATATATATGAAACTGAATGAGTATCTAATAGTGATGTTTTTCAACTTTTAAGACAAATAAGAAGAGATTATTCGAACTATAGTCAATTAAGACTTTGAGATATAGCAAAAAATGATACTTTAAAATTATTAGCAGATAAAAGACCACATAATTTACAAGTACTAAAAGAAACTGTATCTCACTTGTCTACAAGAGAACAAAATAAGATAAAAAAACACTGAGAAATTTTTATTGAAAGGTTAAAATATATTCATAATGAAGATGATAAAATAGCTGAAGAATTTGAAAAGTGATTTTTTAATAAATTAGTTGAATTTATAAAATAGGAAAATTGTGTGAGGTTTAAATATAGGGGATTATTTATTATACTATTTTTATTATGAATTTTGAATTAGCAAAATTAATTTATGATTTAAACTGAAGTGAAATTGATGCTTTTAAAGTATATAATATTAGAAAAAAATTAAGTCCAACTTGATTTGAATATTATATAAAGTTTTATTTTGAGAAAATTCTTTGATATAAAACCAAGTTTCAGAGTTTAACTAATAAACCAGATTGATGAATTGATATAAAATGAATAAAGATTAATTCTGATGGACAAAAAGAGTATTGTATAGTGCAATGTAAAAGAAATTCTAATTATATTACCTGAATCAAAGATATTAGAGATTTTGTAGGAGGTATTTACCGTATAATGTATAGTTTTCCAAATACAAATATATATTATATTACAACTTCAGATTTTACTCCTCCTGCTATAACTTTTGCAAATCAAGAATGAGTAAGTTTAAAAAACTTTTCGAATATTTTAAATATTTATAATCAATATTCTATTGAAGAATTTGAAAAAGATATTAAGCTAGAAGAGCCTAAAAAATATAAAAAAATCTTTAATAAATGAAGAAAGTTAAATGAACCTAAGAGGCAATGAAAGCTATTTATTTCAGAAGAAGATGAAATTTTAAAAACACTAAGAGATATAAGGTATTCATTAATGAAAAAAAATCATATTCATGATTCAAATATAGTTTGTAGTTCAAATGTTTTAGAATATATATCTAAAAAAAGACCACATAATTTAAAATCATTAAAAAATGTTCTTAAAGAATGAGAATTTAGTGATACAGAGGTTGCTTATGCTTTATATTATGGAAAACATTTTTTAAAATGAATAAATTTATTTACAAATATTAATTAAAAAAGCATTAAAATTAGAAACTTTTTTCTTAAAAAAACTTGCTTTTTGATAAAATCTTAACTATAATCGAATGTACTTAGATGTAGTGACTTAGTCACAGAGCCTTTTGTCTTTTTGATTTAAGGGGACTTAAAATAAAAAACGAAGATTAATTAATCTTCGTTTTTTCTACTAAACATTACAATTTTAGAGCTTTTTCTTCATCATGAAATTCCTCAATCAGTCCAGCTAATATTTCCATCAACACTAATTTCTTGTCATTCAAATAAATCACAATTTGACCATGAATTATCTGTACCACATTGTCTAGGCTCTCATATAAGTATGAAATTTTGTACAGTTTTGCAATGTCTGAAAAATATAGTCCAATCTTCATTCTTTATCATCCAAGAAGATATTATTATATCTGGGTTGTTTTCTGTTACAGCATATTCTACATCTTGATTTTCAACTGGAATATTTTTGATATTTCTAACCCATATATATGGATCATCTTTTGAATGCCATGATAAATCATCTGTAGCAATTAATTCTACAGATTTTTTTATATCTCTCATTAGTAGATTTTGCTTCAAAAAGTATGTTAATCTACCATTTCAAGCTCATACTTCCAGAATCTTAATATTATCTTTTCAAAAACTATTAATTTTATTTAATAGCTCTTCAGATAATCAAGAAATAAATCTATCATTTAAAACTTGAAAAGGTGTTCATAGTGGGTTGTGATAAATGAAATCATCTTTGTTACAGTTTCAGTGTACTGGTAGAGAATCTATTTCTTCAATTGTTGGAAGGTACGTAGCGGTACTGCACCATTTAGGAAAACACATATTTTATGATTTTTTTAATTTATATCTAAACATATTTTTTGTTCTAATCTAATCTTATCTATTGCCTTTTGAACTAAAGGATTAGGAGTCCTTGTTTCTGCTTTTTCTAACATTTTATCAAAAGTTTCATTTAATTGAGGACTATTATAGTATTCTATAGTTCATGAAGCATCAACTAATAATTGGTAAGAAACCAAAGTACATAATTGTTTTAGTTCATCTTCATTAAATTGTGATGTAATATTTAAAAATTTTAGTACTTCACTCATACTTACGGGAATAATTCTATCAAATTTCTTTTGATTAATATACCATTTTTGGTCATTTCATTGTTGTTCTGCAATTAATCAATCACTTCAAAGAGCATTGAAAAAATTTTGGTAAACCTCACGAGTAAGTTGAGTAGCAGATGTTTCAATATCTTTATGGATAGGTAGCTTAGAGCTTTCAACAGTATTTAAAACCATATTTGTAAATATTAATAAATAATGAAAATATTATAATTTAAATTATTTAGAAGTCAATATTTAGATTGATTATTTTAAAAAATCATTATAATATATATCATAAAATATATCTAATATAAATTATGAATATAACAGATAATTTTAAAGAGACTCATTTTTTTAATATAAGTTGAGAAAAAGATATAGAATTAATTAGAAAATGAGCTATGAATAATTGAGTATATCCAGAATTTTTTCTAAAAGATTTTTCTTCTACTTATTATAATTTTGTTGATAATATACAATTTAGTCTAAATAGATTAATATGAATAAAAAAATGAACAAACTTACCTGACTCAGTCTTAACTAGGGAGTATTTAACATTAATGGAAGTTGTAAAAAATTCTGTATCAGCAGTTGTTAGTAATATAGAATTAGGGAATATAGATAAATGAGTAATAAAAGTAGTTTTATCTTTTAATAAAAAACTAGATTTGGTAATACTTGTTAGAGACAATGGAGTTTGACAAAATAAAGTAGAGTGAAAAAGAGATAAAAATGAAATATTACACCCTTGAGGTTTGTGAATTTGATATGGTGTATGAGTTATACAATCTTGATTATATCATAAAACAGTACTATGAGAAAAATGAGCTATTGTTAAGTTAAAATTTTAAAGATTTTATACAAACTCAGTATACTCACACCCCATTAAAAAAGCATTAAAATTAGAAACTTTTTTCTTAAAAAAACTTGCTTTTTGAGATAGCTTTGAGTATAATCGAATGTACTTAGATGTAGCTTCTTTTGAAGTAGTGAGACTTTCTCTTTGGAGTTAAAGTCCTTTTTTGTTTTAAATTCATAACATAATTTTTGATTTTTCTGTTAATTTTATTATAGTATAAATGTTTTATTAATTAAAAAAACAACTATGGAAATAAAACAAGCTTGGTATAGAACTAGTGTAAAAGCATTGATATATAATGAAAAATGAGAGTTTTTGTTATGTAAGGAAGATAGTTGAGTATGGGATATTCCTGGATGATGATTAGATCATTGAGAGAAGCATGAAGTATGTTTAAAAAGGGAGTTACAAGAGGAAATGTGATTGGAGGTTATTTATGTATCTAAAACACCTAAATATTTTGTTACAGCACATAAACCTAAAAGTAAAACTAGGCCATGGATTGCAAATGTTTTTTATGAAGTAAAAGTAAAAGACTTAAATTTTACACCAAGTGAGGAATGTGTAGAAATTAGTTTTTTTAATAAACAGTCTATAGAAGGAATTAATGTAATAGAAAATGTTAAAGAGTTTATAAAGGAATTATAGTTTAGTTATATTTTACTACATTCTAGTTCAAAGTGCACAATTTTCTTGAAAAAAATTATTTTTAGATATAATTAAGTTCCTCACATAAATTATATCTAAAAAAAGGAGGAATAGGTAATGCATGATGAGAAAAATATAAACCCTTGGCTTAACTTTGCTGATAAAAATCCAAAGACTTTTGCAGTATTAGCTTTTGTAGGTTCTCCAATAGCTTTTATTTGGGGAATAGGTGGAAGTGTATCTGCTTTTACAGAAGCAGTTGCGCAGTTTAAAACAAGTACATAAGGAGGGAAAAAAGCTACCTATTTCTAGGTAGATTTTAAAAAAATTAAAATTAATAAAAATTTTACTTACTTTAAACAATTTTTCAATTATCATATAGATTATTTATATCCATAGCATATTCAGATCATAAATATTTAAAACTACTTTTATCAGCTTCCATTATTGGATCTCAGTAGTAAAAAATATAGTTTTTATCTTCAGCATATCAACCTCAAAGTAATTTAAAAGTATCAATATCTATATCTTCACAAATAATTCATTCACAATATATGTATTTATTATCCATAGCATATTCTCATCATAAAACCATATCTTGATTAGTAGTGATATCTTTTGTTCATAAGTATTTAAAAGAAGCAGGATTGGCTTCATCTATTATAATATGATCATAATAGACACCATTAATATCTTTACAATAATTTCATCATAAATATTTAAAACTGTAATAATCAAATTGATCTTGAATCTCTAAATCATAGTAAATATTATTTTTATCTTTTAAATAATATCATCCCAAATATTTAAAGCTAGACTTATCAATAATCTTTGATCTTCATTTCTTTATTTTATCTAAGCTAGCTTCAACTTCTTCTCTAACACCTCTAAAAGTTTTATACCATACAAAAAATATAAAAAATAAGACTAAAAAAGGAGTATATATTAAATATTTTAGTAGTTCATAATCAAAATTTTCAAACATAGGCTTTTTTTAAAAAATAAAATCAACTAAAAAAACTCACAATCACCAATATTAGAATCCTTTTCTAAATCAGATATAAGTTTTGTACAATAATCTCTTAAAAAACTTAGTGTCTTTAGATTAAATGCTATTGAAATATGATTTCAAGCAACTATCTTTAGTATATTATTAGCAGAAATCTGTATATCAAGAATATCTACCGATTTCTGTAAATCCATAATTAGAGTCTGACTTTTTTCTGTATCTAAACTATTTAATCTTAAGTGCTCCATGGTAGAATCAATTAATTTAAATATATCTAAGTAATGATCTATAAAGTCTTTTTCTTGATTCTTAAGACTATTTCTTTTCATTAAAAATTGGATAAATACAGGATCATGAAAACATATAAAGTTTTATCGTCATTAGTAGCTACACTAGTAATGTTATCTATATGATGAGCTAGTACATATGCTTATTGACACCAAAATTGACATGATCATGACTTTAAATGATCAATCGAAAATATTGAGAAACAGGATCTTGATAGTACAGAAATAGATTTATTAAAAAAACAATATGAAGAAGAAATGATGGCAAATGAATTGTATACTTCATTTTATGAAAAGTATGGAATTGATACTTTTAAAAATATAGCTGAATCAGAGGCAAGACATATGGATGCTGTAAAAGTATTATTAGATAGATACGAAATAACAACACCAACTAATTATGATCATATACAATCATTATATGAATCATTAAAAGCTAAGTGAAATGTTTCTTTAAAAGATGCATTAGAAGTATGAGTTACTATAGAGAAAGTAGATATAGATGATATAATAAAAGCAATAAAAATAACAGATAATGATGATATAAAAACAATTTTCTTAGAAATTTGATGAGCATCATATAACCATATGAGATGATTTGTTAATGCTTTTGATACAAATAACTTAGTTAACAGTGTAGATTATTCAGACTACTTAAGCTCAGATGATCTAGAAAAAAAATGACCAATTAAAACAAAATTAGCTGAAAAATTAAAATCAGAATGAGTAGAGTTACCAGAAAGAATGCAGTCTGATAAAAAGGACTCGAAAAGGAAAGAACAAACAGGTAAAAAAGAATTAAAAAATAATAAAAAATCAGATAATAAAGATGGAAAAAATAATAGATATAAAAATGATAATTCTATTAGCCTAAAAAATAAATATAAAGCAACTTATAAATCTAAATATTGATCTCTTATTTCAAAAATGGATGATACAAAATTAAATACATTTATTGAAAAAATTGATTCTATTGTTGAAAAAGTAAATATAGGTGATTATTCAGATGTAGTAAAAGAAAAGTATAATGCTATGTTACTTGCATTAAGAGAAATTGCTGTTGAAAACTTAGATGAAAATCAAGAACCAGAATTAGACTTTGAAAGTTTATTTAATTAAACTTATAAGTATTAATAAAAAATCTCCAGAATTCTCTGGAGATTTTTTATACCTTATAACTCTCAGGTAAAACAAAACTAGCTTTGTGTACATCTCTTGAATAGTATTTCAAAGATTTTTGCATATCTTTGCTTGGTTTTCTAACAGGAGATTTAACATCATGTATATCAGAACATACAAGTAATCAAATATTACCTCAAGGATAAGTTGGAACATGTACTTGGGAATAATCAGCAAACTTGAATAAATCCTGCATAGTTTGTTTTAATTTAGCTGTAATATCTTTATGTAAAAATAAACTCTCTCACTGAATAGCAACAACTCAACCAGGACTTAGGTTAGCTTTAACAGATTCATAAAATTCTTTTGTAAATAATGAATCAGCAGGTCATATAGGATCTGAAGAATCAACTATTATTACATCAAATTTATTTTTATTATGTTGTAGATAATTAGCTCAATCTCAGATTAGTATTTTTGTTTTGGTTTCATCTATATTTGCTGAAATCTCTGGAAAAAACTGTTTTGAAGCATTTACAACTCATTCATCTATTTCACATAATACAGCCTCTCTTACTGTATTATGTTTTACAACCTCTCTTAAAATTCATAAATCACCTCATCAGATAACCAAAACTCTCTCAGGACACAAGTGATTAAAAAGAGGAAGATGAGCTAACATTTCTTGATAAGCAGCTTCATCTCTCTCTGTGAGCTGAATAACTCAATCCAGTATTAATACATTTCAAAAAGATTCAGATTTAAAAATCAAAATATCTTGAAACTTTGTTTTTTGTTCAAGTAAAACTTTTTCTACTTTTAGTCATAGAGAAATACCAGGCCACATTAAATCCTTCTCTA
Source organism: uncultured Candidatus Peribacteria bacterium (assembly GCA_964344155.1). GTDB lineage: Bacteria > Patescibacteriota > Gracilibacteria > BD1-5 > UBA6164 > UBA6164. Next base: position 16,741 of record CAYFMG010000007.1, read on the forward strand.
AAAACCGATTATCTTTATTTATCATCTCTCATATTTATGTTAAGTTTATAATATTTTCACTTGAAGTACCTGACAGTAAAATCAGCGACCTCTTGAGGGTTATAGTATTTACAACTAAAAATATCTAGATATGCAGCATTTGTAGCATTTGCAAAATGTCAGCTAATCAGAGATGTCTCAATCAATTGAGTCATACTAAATCAAGCTACCTTTTCATCTTCTCAAAAATGAACAACCTCGGTATCTCAGAAAGTTTTCATCTGTATCAAATCACAAAGTTCCCTTACATAAGTTTTTATCCCTTCAGCATCCCTTATACTACTAGGATCACAACCATAAATATCAACTGAAGAAGCTATCCCCCAGGCATCACTATCATTAAATTGCTTTTCCCAATTATTAGCATTTTCACTTAAAACTACTTTATCATCTCACTTTCAATCAAAATTTGTCGCTAGTCATCTTTTTAGGTCAGTTACAAGCTCAACTCTATTTGATTTAAATACTTGAGTTAAAAGCTCTATACCTTTTTCAAATTGCATATCTCAACAAGCAAACATATCAATAGCAGCATATCAGTGTTCAGGCCGAGTATGGATTGTAAAATGAGACTCACTTAATACAACTACTCAACTAACTCATTGAGGATCGTACCTATGAAAATTTGAGTTTATAATTGTTGCTCAAATAGCTTTTGCTGACTCTATAAGTGTCTTTTCTAGTAAATCTATATCATGTAATATTTTAGAGTCACAATCATAGTAATCCAAAGTTAAATGTCTAGCCAAATACAAACTAGAATTACAACTTTTTTCTAAAGAGTCTATATTACTATTTTCATGAGAATTAATAGTGTTTTTATTCATATAAATAAAATTAAAAAATAAGTAATTTTATTTATAGATTTTTAGTGTTACAAAAGTGTTACATTTTTTAACAAATAATTAGAAAACATAATTGACAAATGTAAATATTTTTTATAATAAAGTTAATTTAAATTAAAAAAAATAAAATGTCAGGAATAGACTTAGTAAAAGAGAGGGAAAATCAGGTGATATCTAAATTGCAATGATTTGTTGACACATGAACTGAACAAACAATAAACTTAACAAAAGAAGAAGTAATTATTCTTATAGATAAAGATCATAGACAAGAAGGTATTATAAGAGAGATGTCTCAGTATTTAGATGAAGTTTTAGATAAGCTATCTTATTGATTAGAATTACCTGAACAAAACAATGTGTTTAATTTTATTATAGAAAATTGAGAAATTGAATTTAAGTATATAAGTAGGGCATTAAAAAAATTGTGAGTAAATGAAGAAGATTTATTAGAACAAGTAATAGATGTTATATGAAAAAATAATTTTATAAAAGAATTTAAAGATAAAAAAAGCCTTGATCTTAATGGAATTAGACATACTCATTATAGTATTTTAATAAATTGAACTGATTTTAATGTAAGTATTTCTTTAACAAGAGATTTTTGAGAAGATTTGTATGGTATTTATTTAACACCAATGAGAGTTTTTAAATCATCTTTAATAGATAATTTTGAATGATTTTTAGCTGCTGCATCCGTAAAAGACTCTGAAACAGATAAACACTTAGATAGAACTAAGCATTATACTAGACTATTAACAACAGAACTAAAAAATAGATGATTATTTACTGATGTAATAAGTGATGGTTTTATTGAAAATGTTTCTATCTCAGCACCACTTCATGATATATGAAAAATTTTTGTAGATGAGCGTATATTGAAAAAACCTTGAAAATTAAATATGGAGGAGTATCTAGAAATGAAGGAACATACAACAAATTGAGCTATTTTAATGGAAGCATGATTTAGTAAATACTCTGAACCAGAATTAAAAAATCTGATTTTAATTGCTATAAATATAGTTAATTTTCATCATGAAAGATATGATGGTAGTTGATATCCTGAGTGATTAATATGAGAAAAAATACCGCTTGAGGCTAGAATACTTGCAATAGTAGATGTATTTGATGCACTTATTTCAAAAAGGTGTTATAAACAAAATTGGAGTCCTGAAGATACAAAAAAAGAATTACAAAATGAAGCTTGAAAACATTTTGATCCAGTATTAGTAGAGGTTTTTCTAGACTTATTTGATGATATGCTAGAAATAAGAAATGAGTTTAAGGATTAATAATAATTTATATATTTACCTAATTAGATTATGTTTGAACAAATGGAAGTTAGTGATATTCAAATATCAGAAGCATTATGAAAATTAAATGCCTCAAGTTTAGATGAGCAAACAAAAAATGTTTTAAGTTCAGTTTCTGTTTTACTTATGAATAGAACTATAGAACTAGAGCAAGAAAGACAGAAAAATAAAGGATTAGTAAAAAGTCTTATAAATATAAACTCTTTACCTAAAAATAATACTGTTTGTACTATGACACTAAAAGATGGGAATATAGATATTCCATTTATTGGTGATCCTTTAATTAAAATGTGAGTAACAAAACAAAAAATAAAATCTCAAATTAATACTGAGATTTGACGTGATGTTTTTTTAGAAATATTAGAAGAAAGAAGACAACATGCAGATAAACACACTGGTATAGAACCGACTTCTCATTTTTTAACATTATGAAAAGAAAAATATATAGTTTGTATTAGTGTTTCAAAAGATAGATCAGAAAATATTTTTTCTAATACTGAAGAGGAAAAATCATTTATAGAAAAAGAAATACAAGGATTTACTGGTAAAAATGAAGATAATTTTATATATTGAGTTTATTTTATTCGTATGGATTTCTTAGATAATTTTTTTAGAAAACAATCAGATTTTAATAATTCAGTATTAAACAAATAGCCAAAGAAGAGATTCTTGGCTATTTTTTGACAATTTTAGAAAAATATGGTTATATATATATATAATTTAATATATATATTATCTAGGTGAAAAAATACTACTTCACATTACTTGGAATCATACTTATTACTTGGCTTACTTATATGCTAAGTAATAATTTGTTTTTTTTATTTGATGAAAACTGGATTATATCAGTGACTATGGTATTATGATCTTTTATTGCTTGATCAACAGCTGAGTGAGGTTGAGCTATAGCTTTTCCTGTTTTTACAAAACTATTCAATATAGCTGCTAGTGATGCAAAAGTATTTAGTCTTATGATACAATCAATAGGTATGAGTATGGCTATGTTTATCATATGGTTGAAAAAAATAAAAGTACTTAAAAATGTAATTATATGGTGAGCATTATGATGATTTTTATGACAATTAATAGGGGTTTCGATAGTATTATCTTCTCTTCAATTAAAAATTCTTTTTACGGTTTTGGTTAGTTTTCTTTGAATAGTATTATTATTAAAAATACTGAAAAAAGACAGTCTAAATAATACTGAAATATCTACTAATCTTAAAACAGTTATATCATTTATTTTTATTTGAACATTATGATGATTATTAACCTCAAAAATGTGAACATGACTTGATATGGTGATATTTATACTACTTACTATGTTGTATTGAATAAATGCTAAAATATCAACACCAACAACAATTTGTTTAATGGCTACAAATTCTATATTTTGATTTATATTACAATTATATTTAGGTTGAGTAAATAATGAAGTTTTAACTTACTGGCTTGTATCTATTCCTGTTGTTGTAATATGAGCTCCACTTTGAGCAATTATTGTCTCTAAAATATCTCAGAATATATTAATACTATTTTTATTATCTTTTATTTTATTAGATATATTTTCTACAATATACACAATAAAATATACAAATGAAGTATTGTTATTTTCACTTCAATCATTATTAGTTGCATTTACTTTTTTCTATTTAATGCATTTCGTAAAAACAAATTATATATTAAAAAAAGCCCACTAGCCTATGAAAAGGCAAGTGGGCTAATAGGTGAGTCAGTGAGGGTGTAGAACCCATCTTCGAGCGCCATGTACAATTAGTATTTTTGGGCAGAATAGTAATTATACAGGGGAAGAGCTATCTACTGACTCGATTCGTGGAGGTAAAAAACATTCAAGAATAATACAATATTATTCGAAATTTAATACTTAATCTTCGAGGCTATAGCGAGGAGTTGGACCTCTAAGAGTTTCAAACGAGCCAAGGGAGCGGCAAAAAAATCTCTCAAAATACCTAGTTTCTGGAAAAAAGTGGGTATTTACTATAGCTAGAGCATTATAAGTAAAAAAAATACAAAGTCAAATCTTTTTTGTGATTGTTATTATTTATATATCAATAATGTTGACTTTTTAATAAAAGATGTATAATATTTCTCGTTATTTTTTAGTTAATAGCAATAAAGTAAAAGGAGAATGTTTGATGGATAGTTCAGTTATGAGGCCCACAGACTTGATTAAACTTGGTATTTGGCCAAGTAATAAAAAGTTTGTGGGAGAATTTAGTCTTTTGGAAATTGGATACCAGTATTTGTATACAGGTAAAAATGCAAATATGTACTTCAAGCCAGGTTGTGCTTGTGGTCTTATGGTTCGTACAGATAAAACTTCAGTCAATGACATACTACTTAGTGATGTTATTGAAGGAAAAGGTATACTTCAAAACAAGATTTCTAATCTTGGTTATGATTTTGCTGAGGCACTTGGAATTAAAACAGCACGAGAGTATATGCCTGAAATAATTCCTGATGATATTGTAGAGAGATCTCAGCATATGCGTTTGGAAAGAGCAATGGAAATTACTCTTGCTGATGGAACTACTGCTGGTTTGGAGCTCATTTTCAGAAAATACCTGACAGGTAGTTTATACAAGGCTTACAAAAGAGGAGAAGATCCTTATGGTCTTGAATTACCAGAAGGATTGGAGGAGTGGCACAAGTTTGATACTCCTGTATTCACACCAACAACAAAAGGTGTTAGTGATGATCCACTTCCTTACAAGATGGTAACAGAGTGTTATCCTGAGGAGCTAAAAAAACTGAAAAACTTGTTCGAAGCTTATTATGATTATGCTGAGAATAGGGGGATTGTGTTGGTTGATACCAAGTTTGAGATGTTTGGAGGTTTTTTGGGGGATGAGGTTTTGACACCAGAGTCTTCTCGGTTTATTCTCAAATCAGACTTTGATAATGGTGTTTATCACTCTATGGATAAGCAAATCCTTAGAGATTACGCCAAAGAGCAAGGTTGGGTTGAAGCTGGAACAAAAGGACAGTTGTTGTATGTGACTATTCCTGATGATATTAAAAAGAAGGTACTTGCTGGATATCAAAAAGTTTATGATATGTTGGCAAAGTAGCTAAAACCTAAAGACTGCCCACGTTAGTGGGCAGTCTTTTTTGTTTTAATAAATATTAAAATTTTAATTGACTTTTAATATTTATTAATTATAACTATTGATAGCAAATTCTTTAGATAAAATATAAAATGGAGGTTTGTATAATGAATATTGCTTATGAGGATATGATTCTTAGAGGTTTATGGGATCCTGAAAAGGATCCTTCTAGCAAGTTGAGTAATCCTGTTATGAAAAAACATGGATATGATCTTTTTCACTCTGGTGAAAACTCTGATTTCTTTATGAAGAGTGAGAGTGGAAAGGTTAAAGATGTTATTGTTTTGAGAAATAATCAAATCAAGGAAGATGATCTTTCTGTAAACTTGATTATACCTGGTAAGGGAGAGTTATTTAATTCTATTTCTATGATAGGATCTGACTTTTCTGAAAATCATGGAGTTAAAACAACAGCAAAATACTCCAATAGTTTGCCACTTGATCTCTCAAGAAAAACTCAAACAATAGAAATGGGAATAGCCTTGGAAGTTGATTTTGGTAATATGGGCTACAAGAGAGTTAAATTTATGTTTTTCAATTATGTAAGCAAGTATTTTTACCAGCGTGCATATGGAATGAATTTTTCTAGCTCTCTTGATGATTCTAGTGAAATAGAAGCATTATTTTTCCCTGTTTTTATACCAGTATCTAGTGAAAATAAGCACCATACTTTTGATAGAGACATAGTAAAAGAAGAATATGGAGATATTGTTTCTGAATTAAAGGAGCTTTTCGTCCAATTCACTAATTTTGCAGGTTCAAGAGGTATTGTTGTTTTTCATTCAGTTTTTGAGGTATTTTTCGATAGAGACAGAAACTGGTCACTTTCTTGTGATGCTTTTTCACCAGCAAATACAAGATATATATCACTTGATGGTTTTAATAATAAATATTACCAACCAATGGAGTCTCAATTTCTCTTTAAACATTGTGTAAGAGAAAATAATAATAGTATTTTTGGGCGTTTTTCTGCTAAGAAACTGGGTAGAATACTTAAAAGATATAACGATAAAGAGGCTTTATCTGGATATAGGGAAATATATGAACTGCTGTCTTAAAGGAGGAGATAGGCGTTTTTTAATATAGGCACTCAGAAATGAGTGCTTTTTTTATTTTTTTCTTGATTTATTTTTTTTATTAAATAATATACCTATACCATAGGTACTGGTAATAGGATAATTTTTAAAAAATATATAAATGGCACATAATACCAAACAAGCTTTAATCTGACTAAAAAAAGCTAAAACATCTATAGAAAATATTATAGACATGATAGAAAATGATAAATATTGTATAGATATAATACAACAAAATCTGGCTGTTATATGACTTATCAAATCAGTAAATATAAAATTGTTAGAATGACATCTATCTTGTTGTTTTGTAAATGCTGCAAAAAATAATGATGAGAAAAGATTAGAAGAAATGATAGGAGAAGTTTTAACTATAGTTAAAACTGCTCAAAATAAATAACCACCCCCTAACCCCCTCCTTACTAAGGAGGGGGGGATGAAACGAAGTGAAAGGGGAGTGGTCTTTAATTAATAAAAACTAAAAAATGAAAAAAACTATAAAGATAAAAGGAATGCACTGTATTAGTTGTGAAATGATATTAGAAAAAGCATTTAAAAAAATGGATTGAGTAGAGTTGATATCTGTTAATCATAAAAAAGCAATATTAGAATTAGATATAAAAGAGAATATAGAATATGAAAAAATAAAAGAAATAATAAAAGAAAATAATTTTGAAGTTGTAGAACAAGAAAATAATAATAGTTGATTAAATTTAGACAAGATACTTACAAATATAGCTATATATCTTTGATTAGCAGTATTTTTGTATTTATTTTCTATGCTTGATTTATATAAATATTTACCAGATACTAGTAGTTTAAGTTTGTGGTGAGCTTTACTTGTATGATTAGTAGCATCACTATCTACATGTTTAGCTATTACTTGATGAATAATTATATGATTTTCAAGATATTGTGATAGTTCAAAATGATTATACTGACATGCCAAGGTTCAAGGTTTTTTTCAACTTTGAAGAATAGTATGATTTTTTGTACTTTGATGATTACTTTGAATAGTCTGAGAAGTTTTTTCTATAAGTATGTGAATGACATGAATTTTGAGCTTCATAGTATGATTTATATTTTTATACATGTGATTAAATATAGTATGAATAATGCCAAGTCCTACAAAGTTTTGATTACATATGCCAAAAAGTTTTGCTAACAAAATAGAAAGTTTATCTAAACCTCAATATGCACCAATAATATGAGCTTTGACTTTTTTCCTACCATGTTGATTTACTCAAACAATGCAATTATTAGCAATAAGTAGCTGAAGTTTTATCACGTGATGATTAATTATGGCTGTTTTTGCTTTGTGAACAATGCCAGTATTATTTAGTGTATGACTATGATCTAGTTATTTTAAAGAAAAAAACTTTGATATATTAAATAAATTTATTTGACTTATTTTAGTGATTTTCTGATTTATGACTATTTCTAGTTCTTATAATTTATTAAGTTTTACTGAAAAACAAGAAGAAAAAGTTGTTGTAGAAAAACAAATAGAGAAAAAAGAAATAATAGTAGAAACAATAAATGTATGACATGATGGTTGGCAACTTGACCCACAAACTACTACTATAGACTCAACAAAATCATATAAGTTTGTAATAACTCCTGATGCTAATGGTAGATGATGTATGTCTACACTCGTAATACCAAGAATAAATAAAGAAATACATCCTGTAAGAAAAGGAGTAGATATTGTTTATGAATTAAATAATTTATTACCTTGAAAATATCCTGTTGTATGTTCATCAATGTGAATGAGACAAGGGGAAATAATTGTTAAATAATACCACTTATGCAAAAAACTTTTAAAATAGAAGGGATGACTTGTACTAGTTGTGTAGTACTTAATGAAAATTCTTTAAATTCTCTAAATTGAGTAAATAAAGTTTCTATAAATTTAGCAACAAATGAAGCAAGTATAGAATATAATGAAAATAAAATTAATTTTTTAGAAATAATAAAAGAAATAGAATCAAATTGATTTAAAGTAAATACAAACCTAAAGGAAGAAAAACAAAAAGATGAAGAAAAACTTATTTTTAATAGATTCGTGTATTCACTTATATTTTCTCTTCCTGTTTTTTCAATGATGTTTGTAAAAGTAGAATCAATAGTGTTATATGTTTTTGCTTTACTTTCAGCTATAGTAGTATTTTGATTTTGAGCACATTTTCATAAAGGAGCTTATAAGTCTTTTAAAAAACTACATTTTAATATGGACTCTTTGGTTTCCCTATGAACTCTTACAGCATTTTTTTATTCTGTAATAGCTATGTTTTTATTAGAAACAATGCTGTATTTTGAAGCAGCTGTAGCGATTATTACTTTAATAAATCTTTGAAAATATTTAGAGTACAGAGCTAAATCAAAAGCCTGAGATGCTATATGAAAACTTCTTGAGTTACAAGTTAAAAAAGCAAATGTAGTATCAAACTGAAAAATCATAGAAAAAAATATAGATGATATAAAAATTTGAGAAATAATAGAGGTAAAATCATGAGAAAAAATAGCTCTTGATTGAGTAATTGTATCATGATCAGCAAATATAGATGAGAGTATGCTAACTTGAGAAAGTATTCCTGTGTATAAAAAAGAAAAATCTGAGTGTTATTGAGCAACTATAAATCTAGATTGAGTATTACAAATAAAGATAACAAAAACAAGTAAAAATGGAGTTTTATCAAATATTATAAAAATGGTAGATGATGCTCAAAGTTCAAAAGCACCAATTCAACACTTAGCAGATAAAATTTCAGGTATTTTTGTACCAGTTATTATAATAATCTCAATTGTTACCTTTGTTTCATGGTATATTATAACTTGAGATATTTCCAAAGCTATAGTTCCAGCTGTGGCTTCACTTGTTATTGCTTGTCCTTGTGCTTTGTGACTTGCTACACCTACAGCTATTATGGTTGCTACTTGAGTATGAGCAAAAAAATGAATACTAATAAAAAATGCTGAGACTTTAGAAAAAACAAAAGATATAGATATAATAGTGTTTGATAAAACAGGTACTTTAACAAATTGAAAACCAGAGGTAATAGATATTATAGAACTATGATTAGAAAAAAATAAATTAATTAGTTATGCTAAAAGTTTATCTATATTATCCCATCATCCTTTATCTAAATCAATATCAGATTATAAAAAAGGGGAGATAATAAAAGTTGAAAATTTTGAAGAAATAAAATGAAAATGAATTTCATGAGTTATAAATTGAGAAAAAATATTATTATGAAATATTAAATTATTTAGTGAAAAAAATATAACTAAAGATATTCAAGAACAAATAAATAATTTAAGTAAAAAATGAAAAACTCCTGTTGTTGTATGAACAGACAAAGAAATATATTGAATAATATGATTATTAGATATAGCAAAAAATTGAGTGGAAAAAGTAATAGAAAAATTACATTCTATGAATATTGAAGTATTTATGCTTACTTGAGATTTACAAAATACAGCAGAATATATTTGAAAACAAATATGAGTAGACAATGTTATAGCAGAAGTTATGCCTGATGATAAATTAAGTCATATAAAAAATATGCAAAAAGACTGAAAAAAAGTAGCTTTTGTATGAGATGGTATTAATGACGCTGCTTGACTTGTACAGTCAGATTTATGAATTTCTATGTGAACAGGGAGTGATATAGCAATTGAAAGCTCTGATATAGTACTTGTCTGATGAGATATAGAAAAAGTATTATCTTCAATAAATCTTTCAAGAAAAACTCTTTTAACAATCAAACAAAATCTTTTTTGGGCATTTATATACAACACTATTTGAATCCCACTAGCAGCTTTTTGAATCCTAAGTCCAATATTTGCAGCTTTTGCTATGAGTATGAGTAGTGTGAGTGTTGTCAGTAATAGTTTGAGGTTGAGGAATGAAAAAAAAGTATAAAAAAGCAGCCCCCTCTGTATTAGGGAGCTGCTCGGGGCTTTCCAAAGCAACGATCAAGAGACTAAGGAAAAATAGGTGTACCAGTATGATTGAAAGAGAGGGAATCTCCTTAGTAGGTCAACCATACTGGTACTTTTTTGAGGTTGCAGTTCAACTTGGGCAATAATGCAAAAACCTCAAAAACTGTTTATCAAAACATGCAGGAAGTAAATATACTTACTTCTAGAGTTTTGATATAATTTGTTTAAAGTGATGCCTATTTTATACAAAAATAATAAAAGTCAAGTTTTTCTTGACATTTAATAATTAATATTTAAGATTTTTTTTGTTATTGAAGTAAAATAGTTTGATGACAAAAAACAGAAATAAAAGTTCAAGGAGAAGTGAAATGAAAAATGTAATGGATTTAATTTCTTCTGGTTTATGGTCAGAGAATAAAACTGTTATTGGTGAATTAGCACTTTTGGAGCTAGGTTACCATATGTTTTATGAAGGCAAAAATGCAGATATGTATTTTCGTCCTGGTACAACGTCAGTATTGATGGTTAGAACTGATCGTTGTTCAGTATTTGATATTCCTCTTAGTGATACAATTGATGGGAAAGGAAAAATACAGAATCAGATCTCTAATTTTGGATATGATTTTGCTGAAAAGATGGGAATTAATACAGCAAGACTTCCAATGCCTGATGATATACCAATAGACATTGCAGAAAAATCTCAACATATACAATTAGCTCCTGCTATGAGTATGATGTTTGAAAATGGTAAAGAAACTGGTTTGGAGTTAATTTATAGAAATTTCCTAACAGGCTCTTTGTATAAAGCATACAAAAAAGGAGAAGATCCTTATGAGTTAAACCTACCTTCTGGTATGGAAGAATGGGGTAAATTTGAAAATCCTGTATTTACTCCTACTACAAAAGGTGTATCAGATGAACCTATTCCTCATCAATATGTAATTGTTGATCATAGGGATGATGTAGTGATGCTTAACAATTTATTTGAAGCATTTTCGATTCATGCCCTTAAGAAGGGGATAGTACTTGTTGATACCAAGTTTGAAATGTTTGGTGGTATGCTTGGTGATGAAATTCTTACACCTGAATCCTCTCGTTATATATTGAAGTATAACTTTGACCAAGGGATCTATGATTCTATGGATAAACAGATACTTCGGGATTATGCAAAACAACAAGGTTGGGATAAAAAAGGAGTAGAAGGACAGTTGCTTTATGTAACAATTCCTGATGAAGTGAAAGAAAAAGTATTAGCTGGCTATCAGATGGTTTACAATATGCTAGCTAATTAAGTTGTTTTAAAAAAGCTATCCAAATTATTGGATAGCTTTTTTCTTTTTGTTCCTTTATTAAAGCAAATTATTTTGTTTTTCAGTAAATGTATTTACATATAACAATATTGACAATTTAATATATTTCCTTATAATAACATAAGAAATGTAAATTGTTTTTAATATTAATTTTTTAATTAAAAAATTTATGAAGAAATTACTTTTAATTATTTTTGTGATATTTTTAATATTATATTATAAAGAAAATATAATAAATAGTTATAAAATAACTAAAGAAGTAAAAAAACAAAATAATGTAGAAAATAAAATTAATAGTATTATTAATAATAAGGAAATAGAAGAAAAAGAAAGTATTGAGGATATTATTAAAATAAAAAATATAAAATTTTTATCTAATAATTTATCAAGTATAAATTGTTATATAAAAAATGTTGAAGTAGAAGTTGAAAATATTTCTAAGAAAAATATTAAGCAAGTAGTTTTATGAATAAGATTTGATAAAAAAATATGATCTAAAAATAATAATATTTATTATTCTATAAGTGGGTATGATATAATAAGTTGAAAAAGTAAAGTAATTAGAAATAAAGAAACACCAAATTGTGAATATAATACAGATAAAACAATTGTAGTAGAAAAAAATATTGAAAAAGAGGTAAATGATTTACTTAGAGATGTGATTTCAGATTTAAATCTAGAAACAAAGGATGAAATGTTTAGAGAAGATGAAACAATTATTAATAGAGAGTTAAGTATTTGAGAATTATTTGTCTACAAAGTTGTATTTGATGATAAAATAGTTATTACTAAAGAAAATTATATAAAATATGGTAATATAATTACAAAAAATTATAGGGACCAAAATGATACAATGAAAATATTACTAGAAAAACCAAATAGGTATTATTCAAAAGATGCTTCAAATATTTATTATAAGGATAGTAAAATTAAATGAGCTGATATAGAAACATTTGAAATATTAAGTGAAGATTATTCTAAGGATAAAAATAATCTATATTATAGAGGGAGGGGATATAAATGAGTAGATGCAAAAACATTTGAATTATTAGGTATAGAACATTTTAAAGATAAAAATAATGCTTATTATAAGGGGCAGAGAATAGAATGAGCAGATGCAAAAACATTTGAACATTTAGAATGAGATTATTCTAAGGATAAAAATAATATTTATTATCTTTATACTAAAATAGAATGAGTAGATATGGATACATTTAAAGTAATTGATAAATATTACTCTAAGGATAAAAATAATATTTATTTTAGGGATTATCTTAGAGAGTGAGTAGATATTGAAACATTTGAACTAATAGAATGAGATTATTATAAAGATAAAAATAATATTTATTATTATTGGATGAAAATATCAGCAGATAAAAATACATTTGAGGTGTTAGGGAAACATTATTCAAAAGATAAAGATAATATTTTCTATATGACATCTAAACTAAAATGAATAGATATAGAAACATTTGAAATACTAGCAGAGTATTATTCAAAAGATAAAGATAATATTTATTATACACACAAAATAATAGAATGAGTAGATATAGAGACATTTGAAATTATTGATAAACTTTATCCAGAAGATATAAATAATATATATATTTCATGAGAAATATTGTCTAAACAATATATAAAACATAATTATGATATGATAAAATATTATTCAAATAACTTTAATACTTATCAATTTTTAGGTAATGTAAAATGATCTGATAAAGAAACATTTGAAATATTAGATGAATACTACTCAAAAGATAAAAAATTTATTTATTATTGATGAAATATAATTAGTTGAGCTGATCCAAAAACATTTGAGATAATAAATGAAAAATAGTCTTGACATTTTTAAAAAAATACATACAATCCTGACATCAAAAAAATAAAAGGTTCCAAAAGCTCATGATATAAGAGGCATATGAGTAGAGAACTTATATGGCGGAAAATAAACTATTTATATTATTTACTTTTGGAAGTTCTCACAAAAAATAAGAACTTGCATTAAATGCTGTTGTTCTTATTTTTTTGTGTTTTAATATATAATATATTTAATATGTCAGATACAATAGATAAAAAAATAGATGCTTGAGATACTAATGATAAAGTAAAATTTAGTGATTTAGGTATATCAGATGCTATGCTTAAAAAAATAGAAAAAAAAGGATATGAGTATCCAAGTGCAGTACAAGCAGGAGTAATACCATTATTATTAAATGGTGATAAAGATATAATTGGGCAAGCTCAAACAGGTACAGGTAAAACTGCAAGTTTTTGAATACCAATTTTGGAAAGACTAGATAAAAAAGCTGAAGGAATACAAGCAATGATTCTAGCTCCAACTAGGGAATTAGCCATACAGGTAGCAGATGAAATAAAATCATTTGCTGACTCTGGGGTTAGAATACAATTATTATATGGAGGACAAAGTGTTAGAGAAGAATTAATGTGATTAAAAAGATGACCACAAATAGTTGTTGGGACACCAGGTAGAGTTATAGATCACCTATCAAAGAAAAAATCTCTAAAAATAGATAAAATAAAATACTTTGTTTTAGATGAAGCAGATGAAATGTTAAACATAGGTTTCAAAGAAGAAATAGAACAAATTATAGAATATACACCAGTTGATAAAAAAGTACTATTATTCTCAGCAACAATGCCAAGAGGAATAAAGGATATAGTACACAAATATATAAAAGATCATGACAAAGTAACAATTGAAAGAAAAGAATTAACAAATTCTAATATCGAACAAAAATGTTATAAAGTGAAGGAATTTGATAAATTTGAAGCTCTATGTAGAGTGATAGAAGTAGAGTTTGATTTTTACGGAATACTATTTTGTAAAACAAAAATAGATGTAGATGAAGTAGCTGCTAAACTAATGAATAGAGGTTATAAAGTAGAATGAATTCACTGAGATATAGATCAAAAAATAAGAGAAAAAACTCTTGCTAGATTTAAAAACTGAGCTATAAAAATACTTGTAGCAACAGATGTAGCAGCAAGAGGTATAGATGTAAATAATTTAACACATGTAGTTAACTACTCTCTACCAGATAATCCAGAAACATATACACATAGAATCTGAAGAACATGAAGAGCAGGTAATAAATGAGAAGCGATATCTTTTGTATCAAGAAAAGATTCAAGAATGTTATCATGGATAGAAAGAACAATCAAATCAAAAATAAAAGTAGAAAAATTACCAGAAGTACCAGAAGTAATAGAGTTTAAGAAAAAAAGATTAATAGACAATACAAAAGAACTATTAGAAAATACTGAAGAGTTAAACTATGTAGATTTAGCTAAAGACTTATTAGAATTAGATCATGCTCCAGAAGAAATTCTAGCAGCAGTATTAAAAGAATGATACGGTAAAGAATTTTGTTCAACTCATTACAGTGAATTAAAACCTGAAAATTTTTCAAATACTAGAGATAGAGGAGAAAGAGGATATAGTTGAGTAGCAGGAGAAAGAAGATTATTTGTAGCTAGAGGTAAATTAGACTGATTTACACCTGGAGGTTTGATTCAGTTTATAGAAAAAGAAAGTGATACAAAACTAGGAGATATTTGAAACATAGATATTATGAGAGAATTTTCTTTTATAAATCTAAAAGATGAAGATGCTGATTTTGTACTTAAATTTTTCAAAAAACAAAACTCAAGAAAACCATTAATTGTTGAAGCAAAACAAAAAGATGGATGAGGATCAAGAAGAGGGTGAGGATTTAGATGAGGTGGAAATAGAGGATGATTTAGAGGATGAAGAAATTCTGGTGGAAATAGAGGGTGAAATAGATGAAAAAGATAATATAGTTTTTAAACTATATTATCTTTTTTTATCTAGACTCTACTTCTATAATTATATTATCAGTAAGTTTTGATATTCTATCTACAAAAAATGGTCTTACATCTATAACTACATCACTTATTTTTTTGTTGTTTATAAGTATTTTTTGAGCTTTTTCCTTTTCCATTCAGGAAATACTATATTTTAATTTTTGTATATAGTTACTTTCTTTGTTAGAAAAATTATGTATATAAAAAGCTTCTACTTGAGCTGTTGCTTTTATCTCTAGTGGTTCAGTACTTTTGGAAATAACATTTGAAATAATCAGAGATTGATCATTAACAAATAAAAGTTTTTCTATATTTTTTAATATATTTCATTTAATACTACTTGATAGTTTGTTCAAAACTTTTTGAGTATTATAAGTATAACTTGTTATTTTTACGCTACCTGATAAACTAAAATTTTGCAAATCAGTATTTGGTTTCAGTTTATCAAATCATTCAATATTTAGCTCACTATATTCTAGTATATCATCTACTCATAATATTTGATATGTTATGTTATTTCTTTGATTATCTTCTTTTACTTGTTTTTTTAGAGAGTTTAGAGCTTTTTGCTTCAAGTTAGCTTTCATTATATTTGCAGCATTTTCTATATCTTTTTTTGTTACTTGTTTTGTGTAAGTATTTGTTGCTCATTTTATTTCTCATTTTGTTTTTGCATATATTTTATCTTGGCTTGTTTTTAATCAAGGTAAAGTTAGAAAAACTCAATCTCATATATTAGCATTATCTAGAGTTAGATCTCAATTTGTATCATATATTCTAGATGTTATATATATATCTTTTTTTCATGGGATAAGAGCTCAAGTTGATGAAACTGTTGCTCTAGGAATTTTTATTTCAGTATCACTAGAAAAAAGTATTCATGAATCTGTTTGTAGTCTAGTGTTTTTTAGTAGTTCTATATTTTCGTTTAATTCATTATAAAAAGTAACTTTTCATTTGGCCCTTTTTATAGTATCTATATTTATTCAAGTTGTTCAAAATGTCTTACTTAAACTAACTGTTTTTGTGATTTTGTTTAACTCTATTATGTTATTTGTTGTTATTTCGTCTTTTTCAGTTTCTCTAAAAACAAAATTTAGAGCTCTATTTTTTATAGTAATTTCAGGAGTTATATGTATATATGTTTTGTTTACAGCGAAGTAAAAAATAAAAATAAATAAAAAAACAGATAATATTAATCATAAAAGAAAAAATCAAATCTTTGAGTTATTTACTTGATTCTTTTTTTGGTATTCATATACAATATCAGGAGTTTTATTTGTAAAAAATGCTCCAGCTTCAGCTATATAACGCTTGATTATATATTTAAAATATTCAAAAAAAGTATAATTGTATTCTAGTAAATCTTCATCTCAAATCTCAGAGTATTTTATTCATAGTTTTTTTCATATCTTTTTTGCTGTTTTATCACTAGTTATTATTATCAAATCTTTTTTTGCTGCTTTATTTTTTAGGATTCTGAGAGAAGTAGAGCTATGAAGAATTGGATGTCCAAAAGGGAAATCCAAAACAATCTCTTTTTTCTTACAATTATTTATTTTTATTATTATATCAATAATAGAATCTTTTTTGTTTATTTTTATCATATATTTTATTATTTTTAATCTGTTATTAGAATAACAAAAATATTAAAAAAAACAATATTTCTTTACAAAAAAAATGTTATAAATAAAATGGGGGTAAATATAAACTAAAAATAACTATTTTAAAGTGGAAAATATAAAAAAGATTATTGATTTGATAGATTCAGCAATTAAGGAAGATGCTGAGATAAATATAATGTGATGAGAAATTATTTCTGACTGATTTGATGAAAAAGTGGATCATTATAGATGACTTATAAATAATTCAAAAGATTGGTTAACAGATTATCAACAAAAATTATCGCAAGAATATAATATAACATGATTAAAAATAAAATATACAAATGCATCATGATATTTTATAGAAGTTCCTAAAAGTCAGATTTCAAAAGTAGGAGATAGTTTTGTTCATAAACAAACTTTGGTAAATGCTTCTAGATACATTACTTCAGAACTAAAAACTTTTGAAGAAGAAATATTGCAAGCTGAATGAAAAAAAGCGAGTAGAGAGTATGATTTATTTTTAGAAATTAGATTAAAAATACTTGAGAGTTTTAATGAGATAAAAGAAATAAGTGATAAAACAGCTTTTATAGATTTTAGTTCATCTATGTGAGAAGTAGCTTATTTGAATAATTATGTAAAACCAGAAGTAGACAAAAAGTATGATTTTAATGTGTTATAATGAAGGCATCCAGTTATAGAACAAACAGAAAAAGATTTCATAAGTAATGATTTAGATCTATCTAAGAAAAAATATGTTCATATAATTACTGGACCAAATATGGGTTGAAAATCAACTTTTTTGAGACAAAATGCTTTGATTTTACTATTAGCTCATATTGGTAGTTTTGTTCCAGCTAAAAAAGCAAAGTTACCACTTACTGATAGAATATTTTCTAGGATATGAGCAAATGATAACTTGTTTTTAGGTCAATCTACATTTATGGTAGAGATGCAGGAGGTAGCTAATATATTAAATAACTCAACAGAAAAATCATTTGTTATAATAGATGAGGTTGGTAGAGGTACTTCTACTTATGATGGTATGAGTTTAGCTTGGGCTATATTAAAAGAAAATCATGATAATATAAAAGCAAAAACTCTGTTTGCTACTCATTATCATGAATTAATAGATGAATCAAAAAATCTTAAATGAGTAGAAAACTTTTCAGTATCAGTATGAGAACAAGATGATAACTTAATATTTTTAAGGAAGATAATTAAGTGATGAATTAAAAAATCATTTTGATTACAAGTTGCAAAACTTGCATGATTGTCTAACTGGACTATAACAGAAGCTAAAAAAATGTTAAAAATGTTGGAGTTAGAACATAGTAATGTTTGATGAATTCAAATGTCACTCTGAGCAGATATAGAACCTGAAGTAAAAATAATAGAAAAAGAGGTAAAATGTGTAAGTCTAGTAGAACAAGAGTTAGAAAATATTGATGTAAATAATTTAACACCAATGGACGCTTTAAATAAAATAAATGAATTAAAATGAAAAATAAAATAATAATAATGCATGATACTTTTTTGTATAAGTGATGAGGAGAGAGGCTTATTCTAATGATGGCAAAAGCTCTTAAATCTGATTTAGCATCATGATTTTTTAGTAAGTGAAGTTTTGATTTAAGAAAAGAGTGATTTGAGTGAGAAATGATAAGTGTATCAAGTGAGATATTTAGAAAATGATTCAGGCATATAAAATTAAAATTAGCATTTTTGTTTAAAACAAAATTCTTGAGAGACTATGATACTGTTATATTTTCTTGAGATTCAATAAGTGCTGTTAGGAACTGTTCAGCTAATACTAAAAAAATATATTATTGTCATACTCCACCTAGATATTTATATGATTTAAGAGAGTCTTACTTACAAAAAGTACCATTTATATTAAAACCTATTTTTAATATATTATCATATATTTTTAGGAAAATGTATGAGTCTGATATAACAAAAATGGATTTAATTTTAACTAATTCAATAAATACTCAAAAAAGAATTAAATCATTTTTATGACTTAAATCTATAGTTTTGTATCCTCCTGTTAATTTGGAAGAGTTTAAGTTTAAATCTCAAAAAGACTATTATCTATCATTTGCTAGATTAAGTGATGCAAAAAGAGTTGATAAAATAGTAGAGGCTTTTACAAAAATGCCTAACAAAAAACTAGTTGTTATATATTGAGAAAATGATCCAGCTTTACAAAAAATATTTAATTTAGCAAAGTGATTTGATAATATAGAATTTAAAACACTTCCATGAAACATATGATTTACAGATTATGTATGAGAATGTATAGCTAGTATTTATATACCAGTTGATGAAGATTTTTGAATGAGCCCTGTTGAATCAATGTCAGCCTGAAAACCTGTTTTATGAGTAAATGAATGATGATTAAAAGAATCAATAATAGATAAAAAGACCTGAGTACTTATTCCTGAGTGAGCTTCAGTAGATGATATAATAAATTCTGTTAATTATTTAACTCCAGAGAAAAGTTTGGAGATGAAAGAAGATTGTGAGAAAAGAGCCAAGGACTTCAGTCTTTGAGAATTTGAAAAGAAATTAAGAAAAAATATTTTGGGTTAAAAAAAGATATAATTTCTAAAAATTATATCTTTTTTTGTTTTTTTCTAAACTTAATTATCCTATTTCATTAATAGCTTCTTGTTCAGTTTCAACAGTTGGGATAATTGTAGTAATACCAACTAATTCTAAAATACCTTTAACACCTTCATTACAGTTAGTGATATACATCTTTCTATCATTATCTTCGATATTTGAGAAAACATCAGCAATATAACCAATAGATTTAGAATTAAGATATTTTAACCCAGATAAGTTAAAAATAATATCTTTTCCAGAGAAATCTCCGATTTGGTCATAGATAGATTTAAATGTTTTATCAGCATTTGTTTCATCTAATTCACCAGTAAATTCAAAAATAAATGTAGAATTTTGTTCTTTTTTATTTACTTCTATTAAAGTTTCCATAAAATTGTAAAAAATTAAGTTTTAAATACATAACTTAATTATATCTCAAAAGAGAAATTTTAGCAAATTTTTTATACTATTTTTTTTAAAATTATGAAATATAAATATACAATAGATAATATGTCATCTCTAGATTTAGAGATAAATAAGCCATGTCTTATATTTTTGAAATGAGATTTATGAGCATGAAAAACCACTATATCAAAATACATTATAAATGATTTACTCTGAAAAAAAGTAGAAGTAACATCCCCAACATATACTTATTATAATAAATATGATGATGTATTTCACTTTGATTTGTATAGATTAAAAGATTATGATGAATTCTTTGCTATATGAGGAGAAGATATTCTAGATAATAATAATTGAATTATTATTGTTGAGTGGTCAGAACTACTAGAAAAATATTATTCACCAGATATAGAAATAAAACTAAAAAAGACAGATAATGAAAATCAAAGAGAAATAGATATTAGTTATAACTAATATCTATTTTCTTTTTAATATAACACTAAAAGTCTTAAGTATTATCTTTAAATCAAGAATAAAGTCCCAATTTTCGATGTAGAATATATCAAGCTCAGCTTCTTTCTTAAAATCATTATTTTCTCTACCATTAACCTGAGCCATTCATGTAATACCAGGTTTTATGGTTAAAAGCCTCTTTTGTTCCAAACTATATTTTTTAACCTCCCTTGGTTGATGTGGCCTAGGACCAACCAAACTCATATTTCATATAACCAAATTAAAAAATTGAGGTAACTCATCTATAGAGTATTTTTCTATAAAAGTTCATATCTTTGTTTTTCTAGGGTCATTTTTTATTTTGTATAAAGGACCACTTCTAGAGGAATTTTTTGCTATTAATTCTTTTTCATACTTCAAAGCCTTATCTTTTTTATTTTTTATATTATAAGCATCCTTTACACAAAATTCCCATTTCATATACCTAAACTTATATAAGTTGAATTTTTTTCAGTTTTGTCAGATTCTTTTGTTTTTGTAAATGATAGGTCCTCTGGGGTCTTCTATTTTGATCATAATAGCAACTATCAAAAAAACAGGAGAAAAAATAATTAAACCAAAAACTCAAGCAAAAAAATCAAAAATTCTTTTTATTATTTTTCACCAATTATCCAAAGGTGTATTTTTTATTTCTATAACAGGGATATTGTTAATAAGAGATAGAGTAGTATTAGTCTTTGTTATATCAAAAGAGTTTGTTATGTATCTATATCTTATTCAAAAAATTCTTGTTAACTCCCAAAGATTTAAAAGATCTTTTTTTCAAAAATCACTATCTATATATAAAACCTCATCACATTTCTTTTTTTCAAATAGTTTTTGTAGTTTCTCTATATCTCAGACATATTTAAGTCATTTTAATTTTTTATCTTTTGAATTTACATATCAAATTATGTCATAAATTCTAGAAACTCTTATATCTTTTAATATACCACTTATTTTTTCTTTTTCTTTGTTATTTACTATAAGTAATTTTCTTTTAGCTAGTTTTCATTTTTTTAATAAATAGTACTCTAGGTTATTTAATAAAATTCTTTCCAAAATAACAAGAGCAGTTCATATAACAAAAGTAAAAACAACAATCAACCTAGGAATTTCTACTTCATAAATCACTCATTTTCATAAAAATATAGCAACCAAGAAAAACAAAAGCCAATATATAGAATACCTAAGTATCTCTAAAAATTCTTTTACTTTAGATGATGTAATTTTAATAAAATATAGAGAATGCAAAGATAAAACTATTACATATAAAATACTTCAAAACAAGGCAAATTTTAATAATGCAAAATTGTCTATTGTTTGTACAGGTAAACTAAGTCCAGGAACCAAATCTGTAACTAACCTTATCTCTTTTGCAACAAAAAAGGATCCCAAAATAATTAAAAAATCAAGGGGTAGTTTTATAGCTCAAAAAACGATTTCATGTCTTTTCATTTTTTATAAAAAAACTATATAATATAACTCTATTTTATATTTTTCATTTTATATTGCAAATTTTGTATTTTTTTATATTATATACATATATATTTTTTATTAAAATAATAATATGTTTAAGAAAAAGAAAAATAGATCATCTTTTATAAAAAATACTTTTTGTGATGTATCTTTATTATACAAAAATTTAATTAATTGGAATCTTGCTAAAATCACGATTCTTCTTTGGTCTATAGTGTTATGATTTATAGCTATTATACCGTTTATTATAATATTTTTTATTTATAGTTTTTTCTCTGATATAGGTTTGTTAGCTCTAGTGAGCTCTTTATTATCAGGAGTATTATTACCTAGCTTTTTTGCTAATATATTACTTGTTTTGATAGTTTTTGTATATTTTATAGCTTTTTCCTACTCAAATTTTTTATTAGCAAGAGTTAATAATTCTTATCTAGACTGAAAAAAGGTAGAGATTAAGAAAAATGATTATTTTGATTTTAAAAAGATTTTAACATTTTTTAATCTATCTTTGTTAAATATCGCATTATTTACTGTACCTGTGTTAGTATTTTTTCTGTTTATGTTTATTTTATTTATATCATCAGGTGATATAGATCAAATAAAAACAATGGTAAATACATCACCTTTTAATTATTTTTCTATACTTAGTCTTGTATTTTTAATAGTTACTTTACTTTCTTTGCTTTATATATTTTATAGAGTAGTATTTTCTTATTTTGTATTAGCTGATTCAAAAAAATACAAAAAAACAAACAAAACAATATATTATTTAAAAGAATCATTTAAAAAAACAAAATCATTTAAATCATTTTTGAGTTTCTTTTTAGTATTTTTTATATTTTTATTAATTCTTTCTCCTATAAACTATATATGAAAAGTTTTAGAAAATAACTGAGATATGTTAAATGATTATGTAGTTTATTCTAGTTTAAATGAATGACAAAAAGAATATATAACTTGAGAAAGACTATACTATTACGAAGGTTTAAAAGCTGATTTTTGAAACCTAAGTAATGATGAGATAAACTCAGAAATAAACAAAAATTTTGTGTTATCAATATTGTTTACTATATTTAGCTTTGTATTTTTACACTGACTTTTTGTAATGATTTTTTCTTCTTTTTATAAAAGAGAACTGTAATTTATTTGTAATTAATTTATATGAAAGTTTTAATATTTTGAGATGTATATGGTAGAATTTGAAGAGCTGCTTTAAAAAAAGAATTTCCAGGTTTAAAAGAAAAATTTAATCCTGATTTTGTAATAGCAAATGTTGAGAATTGTACTTCAGGAAGATGACCTATAGAAAAACATATTTTAGAATTGGAGTCATTATGAATAGATGTAATGACAGGTTGAGATCATGTTTTTGATAATTTATGAAAAATACAAGACTACTTAGAGGCTGATAATTCAAAACTAATAAGACCAGCAAACTTTAGAGAATATGATTGAAAATATAATTTCCCATGAAAAGGTTATACTATAGTAGAAAAAGATTGAAAAAAACTACTTGTTATTCATGTTTTATGAGAAATATTTATGAATAATAGAGTAGATAATCCTCTTTTAAAAGCAAAACAAATAATAGAGGAAACTAAAAATATCTGAGTGGATGCTGTTGTTATAGATTTTCATAAAGAAACAACAGCTGAATGATATTGATTAGCTCACTTTCTTGATGGAGAGGCTAGTTTTGTATATTGAACACATACTCATGTACAAACAAATGATGAATTAATACTTCCAAATTGAACATGAATACTTTCAGATGTTTGAATGAACTGAGCACTTTATTCTGTAATATGAGCAGAGTATAGTTCTGTAGAAAAAAGATTTTTAACATGATTTAATAAGTGAAAAATAGAGCAATCTCTAGATAAAAATTATGTAGTTTCTTGAGTTGTTGTTGAAATATGAGATGATA
The DNA here is from genome assembly GCA_964344155.1 of uncultured Candidatus Peribacteria bacterium. Classification (GTDB taxonomy): domain Bacteria; phylum Patescibacteriota; class Gracilibacteria; order BD1-5; family UBA6164; genus UBA6164. Next base: position 40,760 of record CAYFMG010000007.1, read on the forward strand.
ATAAATGTATTGGTATTGAAAAAATTAGAATCAGATGAGAATTATAGGAAACAAAAGCTTTACTTTTTGTATAATATGTATATAATACAGACCTTAAATCATAGATTTATTTACAACTAATATTTAAATATGGACCCCTTACTCATACTTTTGTTTGTAATCTTGTTTTTTATGTCAGCGTTTTTTTCTGGAACAGAAATAGCTCTTATGAGTTTAGCTGATCATAAAACAGACTCACTTTTAAAACAAAAAAAATATTGAGCAAAAGCACTTAAAAAAATAAAAGAAAATAATGATAGATTATTAATCACTATCCTTATTTGAAATAACTTAGTTAATGTATATACAGCGGCATTAGCTACATCTATTGCTATATCACTTTGAGAAGCTTCAGGTTTACCTCAAGCTACAGCTATATGAATTGCTACTTGAGTAGTTACTTTTTTACTGCTTTTATTTTGAGAAATCATACCTAAAAGTTTTGCTACCAAAAATGCAGATAGTATATCTTTATTTGTAGCGCCTATTTATAAAACTTTAATGTTTGTTTTATATCCAGTTATATCTTTTATAGAAGTTATAATAAAGGTATTTTCAAAAGATTCAAAAGCTCCACAAATGACAGAAGAAGAGATAGAAAGTTTTATAGATATGGGGAGAAAATCAGGTACTTTAGAAAAAGACGAACATGAAAAAATAAAATCAATATTAGAGTTTGATGAGACCAATGTTGAGGAGATAATGACTCCTAGAGTCAAAATAGAAGCATTGTCTTCAGAAAAAACTGTAGATGAAGCATTAGCTTTTTACTTAGCTCATACTCATAGTAGAATACCGATTTATACAGAAACAATTGATAAAATAGATCACTTCATTACAAGTAGAGATTTACTTTTTGCTATTAGGGACTGAAAGCTGGATCAAAGACTAGACCAATTGGAATTAAAACCAGTTTTAAAAGTACCTTTGAATCAGACTATTGCAACACTGTTCCAAACATTTCAAAAAGCTCATAAGGTTATGGCTATAGTTATAGATGAGTATGGTTGAGTATCATGACTTATTACAATGGAAGATGTTATAGAAGAAGTGTTTTGAGAAATAAGAGATGAGACAGATAAAGAAGTAGATGAAATAATGGAAATATGAATAAATTCTTTAGTAGTAGAATCAGATGTATTAATAGAAGATGTACTTGAAAAATTAGGTCTAACTTTGGATGACATATGATTACATGAAAAAGAGTTTGATGGAGAAACTTTAAGTTATGTTATAACTCATAAACTTGAGAGATTTCCTGACCCATGAGAAGTACTTTCTTTTGATTTAAAAAACTTAGAAGAAAGAAAAAGTAATAAAGTTGAATTTACTATAAAGCATATAAAAGATCACAAAATAGGTAAAGTTGAAGTAAAAAAGAGCTAAAAATAAAAAAAGTATTTTTTCTTACTTTATTCTTACTTTGAATTGTTATACTGCAAGTGTCTTTTAGAGATAAAAGACCCACTAATGTAATGTTTTTGTTATTTTTTTTCATAAAAAAAAGTATAAAAATAAGTAAGCACAACAACTAGCTTACTTATTTTTTTGTTAAAAGAAATTTTTTATTATTTCTTTTCTTACATCATTATTATGAAACTTTAACATATTATCATTTATAATTACTCAGTAAGGTTTTCAAAGTTTGTTATAGTTTCTTATAGTTTTTGCTTTAAAAATCTTTTTTAGTATGAAATCAAAAAAAGAAATAAGTTTACAATTCTCTGCTTTTGATTTTCAAGAATACATTATATATTTTTTGTTTCTTTCTATAGTTTCAGAATAATCATCAGTCAAAGCCCAAGAATTATTTTTTTCTATAAATAGTTCATAAGTATTATCATAACTTAATATAGGCTTAAAATAAATAAGCCAAAAGTATAAATAAACATCATTTTCTAAACACCAAGAAGAAAAATCAAGTCAATCAGTGGTAGCAAAAAAGCTAAGACAAAATCTTCAAGAATGAAATAATCTAGTTTTTCTTACTCATAGTATAGAAAAAATGAGAGTTATAAGTATTCTATTAAACCACATAGAATTTGGACTAGTAACTATAAAAAGATCTATATCAGATTTTTTTGTAGCACAGTTCATAGAAACACTATTTCAAACTCAAACCATTTTTAATCAAGGAATCCATTTTATAAAACCTATATATTTTATAGTTTTTTCATAAAATTTTATTTCTACATCAGACTCTTTAGATTGAATTCAAAAATGCTTTATAAACTTGTCATGATAAAAATCTCTAAAATTTTGTTTCATTTTGATATTTTTTTATTATAATATCGCAAATAATATTTTAAAAATAAAAAAAAGCAAGTATATGAGACTATTATGTATGAGTTGTAACTATGTTTTTGATGATGATTTCTGAGATAAACAGGAAGGGATAGCTCCATGAGTTAGACCTGAGAAATGTCCTGTGTGTGATGATTATGATAGTTTTCAATGAGTTACAGAACAAGTAAATTATATAAAAGATGATACATCAGATATGATGGAATTAGATCACTTTCCAGAAATAATCATAAATTCAGACAACCTAGAAGTACAAATTTGAAAAGAATCTCACCCTATGTGACCAGAACATAGAATACTATCTATAGCCCTACATGACGAGTATGGAGACTTAATAGAAAAAAAGTATTTAATAGACCAGGATGAATCTAAAATTAGCTTTGATTTTGATGACCTAGATGAGTTTGAAATAAGGGTAAAATGTAGTGTTCACTGATTATGGTGAAAAAAGTTTAAAAATTAGTTTAATAATAATCCATCCCCACTTCGTGGTACTTCCTTTAATACTAAAGGAAGAAAATTGATTTAAGAAAAAACTAAATTTTTAGGCTCCCTTTAGAATTAAAGGGAGCTGTCCGAAGGACTGAGGGATTTTTAAATTAATATTATTTGCTTTATAATAAAAAATATAATATAATAATAATGTATATTATTTAGAGCTTACCGTGTACTTGTAAATAAATATTTATATAGTCTATTGCGGAAAGACAAAAAAAGAAATATGGATAAAAAAATACTTGAAATACTAGTTAGTAAAAATAACTTAAAATGACCAGGAGTGTTTGAACATATACTTATTGTTCTACACAAGGTTTTTGACGACTTTAATAAAAAAACAAAGAAACAAATAGCGTTTTCGTTTGAGATCACAAAAGTGGGTAATAGAATTAGATTTTTTATAATCTCTCCGAAAAAATATGCAAATTTTCTTTCAAATCAAATATATGCTCATTACAATGACGTTGAAATAATAGAAGTAGGTGATTATTTAGAAACTATACCAAACTCAAAAATATCAGTTTGAAAAGTAAATCTAAAAAAACACTATTTATTTCCGATCAAAAGTTTTACTGAATTACAAGAAGAAGCAAGCAAGGATATGGTAGATCCTTTTTCTTCAATTACTTCAGCTCTTTCAAGAACTTGAAAATATACACTAAATACTTTTCAAATCAATTTTACACCAGCAAATAATAAAACTTGGAAAAAATGATTAGATAGAACAATAAAAGTACTATTATCAAACTATCCAGCTTTTTTGAAAAAAATATTATTAAATCCAAAGTTTATATATTTAAAAATATTATTCTTTCCTTTAATTTTAATATTTAAGTTAATAGCTTTAATTCTACCTAATTCAGGTGATTCATCTGCAGAAGAAGAAACAGATGATAAAAAAGAAGAAGTAACACAAGTAGGTGATCAAGAAGTAGCAATACCTCAACAAATCAAAAATAAAATAGTTTTGGAATGATATAATACTTCTATAAATGTAATTCATGCTTGAGAAGATCCTGTTGAAGCAAGAGCTAGTATCAAAGAAATATATTCAACTCTACATATTTTTTCTAATTTTTGATGAAACTCTTTTAGTTTAGAATGAATTTCAAGAAGTAGTGATGATATAAGATCTGTAAAAGATAGAACAGTTAGTGATACATCTATATTATCAACAAATGAATTATCATGACTTGTTCACTTGCCAACAAGTTATGTAAAAACACCGCAAATAAACTGGGTATCAGCAAGAGCTTTTGAACCACCTTCAAATCTACCTATAATAGATCCAGATTTAACAGATAATATAACTCCAGAAACAAATTTAACACCTATCTGAAAAACAAATTTCAGGTGAACAAATATGAGTTTTGGTATTTGACCAAATGATAGAAGAAGACATTTATATGTTTTATGAAAAACATGAATGGGTAAATCGACACTTTTAGAAAATATGATCATAGATGATATTAGAAAAGGTAGATGAGTGGCAGTTATTGATCCTCATGGAGATTTAGCAGAATGAGTTATTGGTTTTATTCCAAAATCAAGAACAAATCAAACTATTATATTTGACCCAAGTGATGTAGATTCACCTATAGCATTTAATATGCTTGAGGATGTAAAACCAGAACACAGACCTCTTGTAGCTTCATGATTAGTTGGTATATTCAAAAAAATATTTGGTGATTCTTGGGGGCCAAGATTAGAACATATTCTTAGAAATACAATATTAGCTTTACTAGAATATCCAAATACAACACTTATATCTATACCACTTATGCTTACAAGTGATGTATATAGAAACAAAGTAGTTAATAAAATAACAGATCCTGTAGTTAAAAAATTCTGGACTTGAGAATTTGCAAAAATGGCACCTAATCAAAAAGTAGAAGCAGCAGGTCCAATATTGAACAAAGTATGACAATTCTTATCTAGTTCTATTCTTAGAAATGTTTTATGACAACCAAAAAATAGTTTTTCTATTAGATGGGCTATGGATAACAAAAAGATAGTTATAGTAAACTTAAGTAAAGGTAAAATCTGAGAAGATGCTTCAGCATTATTATGAGCGATGATGGTAACAAAGTTTCAAATGGATGCCATGAGTAGAGCTGATATAGCTGAATCAGAAAGACAAGATTTTTATTTATACGTAGATGAATTTCAAAACTTTGCAACAGATTCTTTTGCAACAATATTATCAGAAGCCAGAAAATATAAACTTAATTTAGTAATGGCAAATCAATATATAGATCAAATGCAAGAGTCAGTTAGATGAGCTGTATTTGGTAATGTATGATCTTTAGTTTCGTTTCAAGTGTGATATCATGATGCGACAATATTGAAAGAAGTTCTAAGTTGAGAAATATCTGAAGAAGATTTAATGAATCTTAAAAAGTATAATGTTTATACAAAACAATTAATAGATGGTATGCCATCATCAGTATTCTCAGCATGAACTTTTGCTCCAAATAAAAAGAATGAAGAAGTTTTTTCTAGTAGATACCAAAAGATATTATCAGTATCTCGTGAAAAATACTCAAAACCAAGAAAAACAGTAGAAACAAGAATTAACAAAACCTTAGCTGATATAGAAAAACAAGAACAACAATGGGAAAAGAAAAAAGCAGATTTTGAAGCTAAGAAAAAAGAAGAAAAAGCAAAAAAACATAAAGAATTGATGGAAAAACAAAATACTAAGAAAGAAGAAAAATAATTTAAAAAGTAACCCACCTTTGAATTTCCTCCCTAAAATTAGGGAGGAAGGCTGCAAAAATAAGTATATGTAGCCCCTTCCCCTTAGGCTTAAGGGAAAGGATTCAGGTTAGGGTTAATATTATTAACTAATACCATTTTTATGGAAGAAATAAGTTTTATGACACAGGTTTTGTCAGTAATATTTTTATTGATGATCTGTTCATTTACATACATTCTCAGTAAAAAAATAAACTTCCCCTATACAGTTTTATTAGTTTTAATAGGTTTATTATTGGTGCCTATTTCAAATATAGAGTTTTTTAGTTTTATTGATGACTTTAAACTTACACCAGAAGTTTTATTCTTTGTATTTTTACCAGTATTATTATTTGAAGCAGCTTATAATATAAATTATAGGCAGCTTTTATCTAATTGGAAAACAATATCAAGCTTAGCTATTTTTTGATTACTTATTTCCTGATTTATAGTGGCAACTGCCATGTACTATATATTACCAAACTTAGGTATATTTAGTATAGAAGTACCATACCTTGTATGTTTACTTTTTTGAATACTAATCTCAGCTACAGATCCAGTTGCAGTTTTATCAATATTTAAATCACTTTGAGCACCAAGAAGACTTACTATATTATTTGAATGAGAAAGTCTATTTAATGATGGTACAGCTGTTGCCTTATTTTTAGTTATTCTGTGAGTTATCTTAGAATGAGGAATAGTTACATGAGCTACATATATAGAAGCATCAGGTAAGTTCTTTTCTATGTTGTTTGGTTGAATATTATTCTGAGCCTTTACTTGAGTATTATTTAGTAAAATAATATGATATATTAAAAATAATGAAGAAGTAGAAATAGTTTTAACTATGCTGCTTGCTCATGTTACGTTTATATTAGCAGAACTTATAAGTCATCATTATTCTTTTTTACCTATATCATGAGTAATAGCTACAGTTGTAGCATCGATTATAATTTGAAACTATGGTAGATACAAAATTACACCTAGAGTAGAGGCTCATATGCAAAAATTTTGGGAGTTTTTTGCTTTTGTATCAAACTCAATAGTATTTATTTTGATGTGACTTATATTATCAAGTATAGATATAAATTTTTCTCAATTTATCTTACCAACATTTATATCAATTTTAACGGTTATGATAGCTAGATTTATATCAATTATTATACCTATATCTTTTATCAATTTATTAAAGATAGAAGAAAAAATACCTTTTAGTTGGGTTAAATTATTATCATGGTGAAGTCTCAGGTGAGCTCTTGCTTTGATGATGGTACTTATGATACCTTGAGTAGGAGATTCTTGATATGAACAAATTTTAGCTTTTCAAGAGCTTGTTTGATGGAATTATAACTATTCTATAAAAGACTTCCTGCTAGTTTTAACTATATGAAGTATAATGTTTACTTTGTTTATTAAAGCTCCAACTACTCCTATAATGATGAGGCAGTTAAGAGTTGATAAACTACATAAATTAGAAAAATTTGAGTTTGAAGAATGAAAAATATTAGCAAATCTAAAAATTATAGAAAAACTTAATTCAAGTTATAAAAAAGCATATTTAACAAAAGTAGAATACGACGAGTTAACAAATCGTTATACAAATAAATTAAATGAAGCAATTAAGGCAATGAAGGACTTATTATCAGATAGTGAGGATCCAAAACCTTTAATAAGAAGAGCTTTAAGTTTACATGCATTATGAATAGAAAAACAATACTTAAAAGATTTGTTTTTGTATAATGAAATAGATGAGCATAATTTTAAATACATTCTTAGAAAAATAGAGAAACAAATAGATAGAGTGGAGAATGATAATTCTCAATTAAGAAAAATATCAAACAGAAAAAATGATTATGATATATTCTCTAGATTTGTAGTTTGAATTTATAAAAAAACATCAACAGATTTAGATGCTTATATTAGAAATAGAACAAGACTTGTTATTACAAGAAAAGTAATAAAAGAGTTAAGGCTTTTAGCTGAAATAGATTTTGGTTTTGATAAATCAGTATTTGATGAGATAATAGAGTTATATGCTTTATTTAACAAAAAAGCTGATGAGAAAAGAATACAAATTTTTGCTGCACATAGAGCAACAATAAATGCAATAGAAGCAAAACTAGTAAATAAGTCTTTATTAAAACTAGAAGAAAAAGTAATAGCAGATTTATACAAAAAAGAAATAATTACTCCAAAGCTTTATATAAGGTTTATGGAAAATATAGAAAATGAGATCTACAGTGATGTAAAAAAATTAGGATAAAAAAACTTGTAAAAAAACAAAAATATTATATATTATATTAACATTAATATATAATATTTTTTTGTATGAAAAATAATAAAGTAACCCTTCCTTGAATTCCTTCCCTTAAGTCTAAGGGAAAGAGGCTGCAAGCATTTACCTTAGTGGAATTAATAGTTGTGATAAGTATCCTAATTATCTTAGGAACTATCGCATTTATAAGTATGCAAAACTAGACAAAGACATCAAGAGACTCAGTAAGAATCTCAGATATGAGTAGAATGAAGACATGACTAGAACTATTTCAAATAGAAGCAGCAAAATACCCAGACCCAGATGGAACAACATCAATCACATATAGTGGATCAACAGTATGGACACAATGAGACTTTGGCCAAATAGCGTTTCAAAGTGTGGACAAACTAGATAAACTACCACTAGACCCATTAACAGAAATAAACTACGGATACTCAGTAACAAATACAAAAAAAGAGTACCAACTATCATGAGTAATGGAAACAGATGAATACACAACACTAAATACAACAGAAGCAAACGCAAATACAGAACTATGAATGCTAAGAATAATAGGGAACTATAACGGAGAAATAATTAAGGTACAAGCCTCATGAACAACACACGTACTAGCAGTACCAAGTATAATCACAAGTACTGGTACAGATTTATTAGATATAATAACTAATGATAAACTAGCATATGATGGATATAGAAACCTACCATCAAACTATTCAAACAATGGGACATACAAACATCTATGAGAGACAACAAATCCAAACCTAGTAAACTCATCAGATTTTGTACTATATTCATGAGACCTAAATGATCTAGCAACAGATACAACAAAACAACAAACATTACTAACAAAACTAAAAAATGCTTATACTTGAACAGATATAGTAACAGATTCAAGTATCTCAAGACTAGCTAACCTAGATCCAAATGATGCTACACAACAAGAGAGTGTAACAAGAGCAGTGATCTACTGATCAAAGAAAAGCTTAACAAGTGATAGTATAAGTATAGCAACAACAGCAGTTACCTATACATGATGTTTAGCAACAACACAAGATGGACACGCAATACCACAACTATCACACTTACAAACAAGCTCACACACAAGTACAGGTACAGTTACAACAGAGTCAACAACAATGATAACAGATACATATAGATGTAACAACTGAACAATAGAAGATATATGACAAACTACAAGTTTATCATGTAATGCAAGTTATCATGATAACAACGGAACATGTGATTTAGATGTAATATCATGTACAACGACATGATGAACATGAACACAAACATGGGATTGAACAGCTTATGGAACATGTGTGGAAACATCATGTAATGGATGATATCATATGGAAAACTCAGTATGTACAGATGACACAAGAACAGTTAACTGTGACTCATCATGAACACCATCATGAGCAACAGCAGTCATAGTCCAAGAAACCCAAACATGGTCAAGCGGCCGGCCAACAACAACAGCTTGTGCTTATACATGTTCAGCCTGAACACTTATAAGCTGAAACTCGTGTGCCACACCAAAAACAATAACAAGTTCATTAAGGTTTAATGATAATGATAGTGCGTATTTAAGTCGTACGACAGGTACTCCAACATCTGCTACAACTTGGACATGGAGTGGTTGGATAAAGCGTGGTAATATTGATGTTGCTACTAATCGTAATACTTTCTTTGGTGCAGGAAATTATCCAGGATCATATGAGGAATTATATATTGAAAATCAACACGATACAGGTAAACAATATCTTACTTATTATAATGATGGAGGTTGAGCTAATAATGGATGAATTAGAACTGAAATGAGACTTAGAGATGTTTCTGCTTGGTATCATGTTGTTTATACTCGTCAAGGTTGAACTATTAAGATTTATGTAAATGGTGAAGAAGCTACGACTGTTGTTCTTACTACAATTAATTCTTCAACACATACTATTAACAAATCTGGACAAATTCAAAGAGTTGGGTCAGGTGAAAGATGAAGACATTATTTTGATGGTTATCTAGCAGATATTCACTTCATAGACTGACAAGTATTAACACCAGCTGATTTTGGTTGATTTGATGCTGAGACTGGTGAATGGAAAGCTAAAAATTATACAGGTACTTATGGTAACAATGGTTTTCATTTAGATTTTAATAACAGTAGTAGTCTTTGAAATGATACTAATTGAAGTAATAACTGGACAGTAAATAATATGGATGCAACTGACCAAATGCTAGATACTCCAAGTAATAACTTTGCTACGTTGAACCCTTTACATAAACATAAAGGAAATGCAGCTAATTTAAGCGAATGAAACCTAAAATGATCTAATGTTGCAGATACTCATACAAGTTGAACAATAGCTGTAACAAGTTGAAAATGGTATTATGAGGCATTATCATATTGAGACAACATGTTTGGTGTAGCAGTACCAAATATGTGGGAACAATGAGATCATCCATGACAAAATAATTATGCTATTAGTTGTCATCAATCAGCTAGATGGTATTATAATGGTACAAATAGTACTTCTAATGCAGTATCTTATGTTTCTTGAGATATTATAGGTATAGCTTATGATTATAGTAATAATAAGATATGGATGTCTAAGAATTGAGTATGGGTATGAGATCCTGCTAATAATACATGATGATTTAGTATTCAGTCTCATATGCATGGGAAACCATGGGTACCAGCATTTAGAATATCAAACTCTACTAGTCAGTATTCAGTAGTTAACTTCGGTCAATGATGACAATCAGGTCTTACATACTATTCAGATGCAGGTGGTAAATTCAAATATGCACCACCAACAGGATACAAGGCTCTATCAACAGCTAATCTACCAACACCAACAATCAAGGATGGATCTAAGCACTTTGATGTGTTGACTTATACGGGGAATTGAAGTACTCAAAGTATAAGTGGATTAGGTTTTCAGCCAGATTTAGTGTGGACAAAATCAAGAGATACTACACATCATCATGTATTAAATGATTCTGTAAGAACTGCTGGAAAGGCTCTTGTATCTAATTCTACTTCAGCAGAAAGTACTTCAATAGACTGGCAAGATTTTATATCTTTTGATAATAATGGTTTTTCTTTAGGTGATTACTCTGATTATAATAATTCTGGGTCAAATTTCGTAGCATGGAACTGGAAGGCAGGATGAGCTGCAGTTTCGAATACAGATTGAAGTATAACATCACAAGTAAGTGTAAATCCAGCTGCAGGGTTTAGTGTTATAAGTTATACTGGAGATTGAACAAATTCTACTATTGGTCATGGATTAAGTAAAGCACCAGAGCTTATTATATCTAAAAATAGAACAACAAATCAAAGTTGGAATGTTTGGCATTCATTTTTAGGTACCGGTCTTAATAAATATCTTCAATTAAATTCAACCTGTAAAGTTTGAGAATATTGGAGTAATTCTCAATCAACATGTTATAATAATTCAAACTGGAACGTAGTAAATCAAGTAAATTCAAGTATATGGGAAACAATGTCAAATGCTCCTCAAAATAATTCTGGAGATAATTATATAGCTTATGCGTTCCACTCAGTACCAGGGTATAGTAAGGTATGAAGTTATACAGGTAACTGAAGTGCTGATGGACCGTTTGTTTATACTGGGTTTAAGCCTAGGTATGTGATGGTGAGAAGAACAGATACTGTAGAACAGTGGCATATACAAGATTCAGAAAGAAGTTTAAGTAATCCTATTGATAATACATTATATTCTAATTTAAGTAATGCAGAGTATGAAGGTTCAGTTCATAATATAGATTATTTATCTAATGGATTTAAAATTAGAACATCTAATGCTGGTTTTAATGGTTTAAGTGGTAATTATATTTATATAGCCTTTGCTGATGCACCATTTAAATATGCTACGGCGAGGTAAGGAAATAATCCACCCTTGAATTCCCTCCTTTTTAAAAGGTGGGAGGTTACAAATGTAATAAATGTATGGGTGAACCTTGTGTTCGCCCTTTTATTATGTAATTTTTTATTTAATTTAGATTTAATATTGATTAAAATCTTATTAAAAAAGAGTATAAAAAATATATAAAAAGATTTGCAAAAAAATTTATTATTATTATAGTAATTGTAGTTATTAAAAATAATAAAAAACTATGACTGAAAGATTAGATAGAATAGAAAAAATGTTAGATAAGGTTTCTTTGGGGTTAGATAAATTACTTATATCACAAAAAGAAACAAGTGAACAAATGAGAAAAACAGATGAGCAAATGAAAGAAACAAGAGAACAAATGAAGAAATCAAGAAAAGAAGTAGATAAAGAAATGAAAGAAACAAGAGAACAAATGAAGAAATCAAGAAAAGAAGCAGATAAAGAAATGAAAGAAATAAGAGAACAAATGAAGAAATCAAGAAAAGAAGCAGATAAAGAAATGAAAGAAATAAGAGAACAAATTCAAAGAAATGATTGAAAGTATAATATAACAAAAAAACAGTTAAGAAGATTAGAAAAAATAATGGATGGGATGTGAATGACTCAATGAGAAATAAGTGAAAATTTAATATATGATAATTTCTGAAATGTATTTAAAGGGATTTGAGAAGAAATAAATACAGTAAATAGAAATGTAAAATTATATAATAAATGAAGAGTAAGATGAGAGTTTGATATAGTATGAATAAATGGAACTAAAATATTTATATGAGAGACAAAAACAAAACTAACAAAAGACCATATAGATAAATTAATAACAAAAACTATACCAATATTTAGAAAATATGACAAGAAACATGAATGAATGGAAATTTATGGAGTTATATGAGCAAGAGTAATATCAGAAGAAGTATTGAAATATGCGTGTGATAAATGATTATATGTATTAAAAGAGAAAAATAATGGAAATGCAGAGATGGTAGACAAAAGTATAAAAACAGTACAAAGTTTGTAAAAAATAAAACTAAAAAACTAAAAAACCAAAAAACATTTTGTTTTTTTGGTTTTTTTTATTATAATACCTCGCGTTAGCACTAGCCTCGATTGCGTAATTCTGATGGGTTAGGGCAGTTTTTTGTGTATATTATTTTTTAATTACTATAAAAGTATGGTGAAAAAAACTTCTGCTAAAAACAAAGAAGTAGGAAGTTTATATGACATAAAAGGTCGTCACTTTTTTACAGATGATAGATCAGTTGTATGAATTCCAGAACTATTAGAGGTACAATTAGACTCTTATAACAACTTTTTAAAAGAATGAATAGATAAAGTATTTAAAGACTCTTTTCCTATTTGTGACCACTCAGGTGAAAAAGTTGATATATACTATAAAGGATTTGCTTTGGAAGAACCAAAGTATGACCCTGAAACATGTACTAGTAAAAACCTTAACTATGAAGCTCCTTTAAAAGTGAGACTTGAAATGTTAAATAAAGAATCAGGAGAAATAAAAGAACAAGATGTTTATATGGGTGGTATACCACTTATGACTGACATGGCAACTTTTATCGTAAACTGAATCGAAAGAGTAATAGTTAACCAAATAGTTAGATCAACAGGGATATTCTTTACTCTTTGAGAAACAGGACATGCCCTAAAAGTAATCCCAGCTAGATGATCGTGGTTTGAAATAGATATCGAGAAAAAAGGTATCATCAATGTAAAAATTGATAAAAAAAGAAAACTACCTATATCAATAGTTCTAAGAGCCTTTGGTATGGAATCAAATGCTGAAATACTAGACACATTTAAAGAACTAGGAGATGATGTTATAGCAAATAACATCGGACCAACTTTAGAAAAAGATAAAACAACTAATAGATTAGAAGCACTACACGCTTTATATAAATTATTAAGACCAGGAGATTTAGCAACAGATGAAAGAGTTGAAGAATTATTCAATGTAACATTCTTTGATGAAAAAAGATTTGATCTATGAGAAGTTGCTAGATTAAAAATGGATTCAAAACTAGGTATAAAAACTAAATATGAAGACGAAAATGGTAAATTTTTAGCTTTAGCTGATATAGTTACTGCTTTAAAATACTTTTTAAACTTAGTTTACGAAGTACCAGGACACAGAGTAGATGATATAGACCACCTTGAAAATAGAAGAGTAAGATCAGTATGAGAATTAGTTACAGATAAAATCAAAGTAGGTATTGCTAGAATGGAAAGAATAGCAAAAGATAGAATGACAATTGTTGAATTAGATGATGCTACACCAGGTACATTTATAAATTCTAGACCTATAATAGCTATAATGAAAGAATTTTTTGGTTCATCTCAATTATCACAATTTATGGATCAATCAAACCCTCTTTCAGAATTAGGACATAAAAGAAGAGTATCAGCTCTAGGTCCAGGTTGATTAACAAGAGAAAGAGCTTCATTTGAAGTGAGAGATGTTCACCCAACTCAATACGGTAGAATATGTCCAATTGCTACACCTGAATGACCAAATATCTGATTAGTATTACACTTATCTTCTTATGCAAAAGTAGATAAACATGGTTTTATACTAACACCGTTTAGAACAGTAGAACACTATGTTAAAAATGACGGAAAAGAAGCTGTAAATAGAATCGCTTTATGAGATATTGTTTGAGATAATGGAAAAGTAATTGTAGAAGACAAAGCTATGATTACTGAAAAAGATGCGAAAGCTATAGCTAAAGGTATAAAAGAAGAAAAAATCGAAGTAAGATGATTTTTAAGTGATAATTTTGACTATTTTGACGCTCACCAAGAAAGAGTTTTAAATATAGCTGAAGCAGGTTCTCCTACAGATGAATTTGGTAATTTCTTAGAAACAAGACTTTCATCAAGAGCAGGTAATGAACCAACTATCTCATATATAAGAGAAATCACTCATATAGATGTATCTCCAAAACAAACGATGTCGATAGAAACATCTCTACTTCCATTCTTAGAACATGATGATGCGACAAGAGCGGAAATGGGGTCAAACATGATGAGACAAGCAGTACCTCTTGTTAGACCTGAATCACCAGTTGTTGGTACAGGTATGGAAAGAGTTGTATGAGAATGATCAGGTTATGTAATATTAGCAGAAGAAGACTGAGAAGTTATTTGAGTAGATGCAAAACATATCACTGTTTTATATAAATCAGGAGAAAAGAAATTATACGAATTAACTACTTTCAAAAGATCAAACCATGATATGATAGTTCATCAAATGCCGCTTGTTTCTCACGGACAAAAGGTTAAAAAATGAGATGTTTTATCTGATGGTCACTCTTGTGAAAATGGTGAATTAGCACTTTGAAGAAACTTAACTGTTGCATATATGCCATGGAAAGGTTACAACTTTGAGGATGCGATTATTATTTCAGAAAAATTAGTACAAGAAGATTATTTTACATCAATACATATAAAAGAATATTCTACAGATATCAGAGAAACTAAACTAGGACCTGAACAAACTACAGATGATATCCCAAATGTATCAAGTACAAAACTAAAAGATCTTGATGTTGATGGTATTATTAGAGTTGGTTCTTATGTTGAATGAGGATCTATTCTTTGTTGAAAAATTACACCAAAAGGTGAACAAGAACTTTCACCAGAAGAAAGATTACTTAGAGCTATCTTTGGTGATAAATCAAAAGATGTAAAAGATTCAAGTTTGAGATTACCTTCATGACAATGAGGTAAAGTATTATCAGTACATATCTTAAAAAGAGAAAATGGTGATAACTTACCAACATGAGTATTTAAACAAGTAAAAGTATTTGTTGCTCAAACAAGAAAAATAGAAGTATGAGATAAAATGGCGGGTAGACATGGTAACAAATGAATTGTATCAAGAATAGTTCCAGCTTGTGATATGCCGTTTATGGAAGATGGTACTCCAGTTGATATTATATTAAATCCACTATGAGTAGTATCTCGTATGAACATCGGACAAGTACTTGAAACACACGTTGGTATGGCAGCTAAAAAATTAGGTATAAAAGTTGCAACTCCAATACTTAATGGTATGTCTGTTGACCAAGTAAATGAATTAATGAAAAAAGCATGAATGGATGATGATGGTAAAGTTCAATTATTTGATTGAAATACTTGAGAAGCCTTTGCTGAAAGAACTATGGTTTGAGTTAAATTTATGTTAAAACTTCACCACTTAGTAGAAGATAAAATCCATGCTAGATCTGTTGGGCCATACTCTATGGTTACACAACAACCACTTTGAGGTAAAGCTCAAAACTGAGGTCAAAGATTCTGAGAAATGGAAGTTTGGGCTCTTGAAGCATATGCTGCAAGTAACATCCTACAAGAAATGATTACTATTAAATCAGATGATGTTGCTGGTAGAACGCAAGCTTATGAAGCTATCGTTAAAAATACTCCAATTAAAAAACCTAATATTCCTGAATCATTTAATGTATTATTAAAAGAACTACAATCTATCTGATTAGATTTAGATTTATTAGATCAAGAAGAACTGAAAAATAAAGAAGATGATGCTATGGAAAGATACGAAAAAATCATAGAAATAGAAAACAAGGTAGATGAGGATAATAGTAAAGAAAAAGAGGATAGGTAATCCGTATTTAAAAACTTTTAATTTTTAATTATAATACTAATGACAATTGAAAAATCTTTAGATAATTTTCTAAACGATAGAATCACTGACTTTTCAGAAATAGCAAAAGATATAGGTAAAAAAGATATAACTAAATGAAAAAACTTAGATAATCTTACATGAATATCTCTTGGTATTTCATCTCCAGAAAGAATAAGATCTTTATCTCACGGTAAAGTACTTATAAGTGAAACAATAAATTATAGAACTCAAAGACCAGAAAGATGAGGGTTGTTTTGTGAACAAATCTTTGGTCCAAGAAAAAATTACGAATGTGCTTGTGGTAAATATAAAAGAATTAGATATAAAGGTATTGTTTGTGAAAGATGTTGAGTAGAAGTTACAAAAACTTCTGTAAGAAGAGAAAGAATGGCACACATCGACTTATATGCCCCAGTAGCACATACATGGTATCTAAAATCAGTACCAGGTAGAATAGGTTTATTACTTGATCTTCCAGTTAAAAAACTAGAAAAAGTAGTATACTTTGCATCATATATTATTACAGATGTATTTGAAGATAAACTTACTGAAGCATGAAAAGAACTAGAAGATAAATACAAAGTTTCTAAAGCTGAATTACAAAAAGAAGTTCAAAGAGAAATCAATGAACTAACACTTAAAAAAGAAGCAGGAGAAATAAAAGATAAAGAATTCAAAATAAGTGAAGCTGTTTTAATGAAAAAAATAGATGATCTAACAGAAGAATTTGAAGAATTAAGAGAAGGACTTAAATCACTTAAAGTTTGAGCTGTTATTTGAGAATTAGAATACAGAGTTCTTGCTTCTAAATTCCCACATGTTTTTGTTTGAGGTACATGAGCTGAACATCTTAAAAAATTACTTGAAAGAATAGATTTATTAGAATTTATTGAAAATCAAGAAAAAGAATTAAGAGTAGCTACTCAAATCAAACAAAAGAAAATATTACAAAAAATTAAATTAGCTTCAAACTTACTTAAATCAGGTCAAAGACCAGAATGGTTTATACTAGAAGCTTTACCAATTATACCACCAGATCTTAGACCAATGATTCAACTTGATGGTTGAAGATTTGCAAGTTCTGATTTAAATGATCTATATAGAAGAGTTATTAATAGAAATAACAGACTTAAAAAACTTATAGAATTATGAGCTCCTGATGTGATCTTAAAAAATGAAAAAAGAATGCTTCAAGAGTCAGTTGATATGTTATTAACAGGTGAAACTAGAACTAATAGATCAGGTTTTGTTACTGCTAATAAGAAAAAACTAAAATCATTAACAGAAGTATTAAAAGGTAAACAAGGTCGTTTCAGACAAAACTTACTAGGTAAGAGGGTTGATTACTCAGCTAGATCTGTAATCGTAGTTGGTCCATCATTAAAAATAGATGAATGTGGTTTACCAAAAACTATGGCTTTAATCTTATTTAAACCATTTGTAATTGCTAAACTTATAGATGAAGGTATTGTTTACAATATTAAACATGCTGAAAAAGTAATAGATAAATGACCAAAAGAAGTTTGGGATGCTTTAGACGAAGTTATTGAAGGTAAATATGTACTTATGAACAGAGCCCCAACTCTTCACAGACTTTCTGTTCAAGCATTTAAACCAGTTTTAGTTGAAGGTAAAGCTATACAGCTTCATCCTCTAACTTGTCCTGCGTTTAATGCCGACTTTGATGGGGATCAAATGGCAGTGCATTTACCTATTACAGATAAAGCACAAGCAGAAGCTAAAAAATTAATGGTTACATCTAAAAACCTATTAGCTCCAGCTTCAGGTGAACCTATTGTTACACCTTCTCAAGATATGATTTTAGGTTCATACTATGTAACAGCTTTTGACGAAGAAGGAAAATGAGCTTGAAAAGTATTTGCTGATTTAGATGATGTTGAAGTAGCTTATGATGCGGGTGTTTTAGGTATTAAATCACCAATAAAAGTAAGAATTAATGGAGAATTAGTTGATACATGTTACGGTAGATTATTATTTAATGAAATTGTTCCAGAAGGTTTAGGTTTTATAAATGAAACTTTAAACAAAAAAGCATTAAATAAAATACTATCTAGATCTTTTGAAGAATTAGGTTCTGATGTTACAGCACAATTTGTAGATGATATTAAAAACTTCTGATACAAATATTCTACACTATCAGGTTTATCTATATCAATTGATGATATGGTTATGCCAGATAATAAAAAAGATTTACTTGCTGAGTGAGCAGAAAAAGTTAAATATATTCAAAAGAAATGGTGGCATGGATTCTTAACAGAAGATGAAAAATACAACCAATCTATTAAAATTTGGGCTGAAGTTAAAAAAGTTATAGAATCAGAAATGAAAGAATTATTTGATGGTAAAAACCACGTATTTAATTTTATTGATTCTGGTGCGAGATGAAATTGGTGAAATATTACTCAATTATGTTGAATGAAATGATTAGTTGCTTCTACAACAGGTAAAACAATTGAGCTTCCAATTAAATCTACACTAAAAGAATGATTCTCAACTCTAGAGTACTTTATTGCAACACATGGTTGAAGAAAAGGTAAATCAGACACTGCCTTAAAAACAGCACAATCAGGTTACCTTACAAGAAGACTTGTAGATTCTAGTCAAAATATAATAGTAAAAGAAGATGATTGTAAAACTGTTCATTATAAAACAGTTAGAAGAGGTGAAGCTACTTGAAGTTTTGACGAAAAATTTGAAGATAGAATATATTCTCATACTATAGCTATAGACGTAAAAGATGATGATTGAAATATTTTAGTTGAAGCATGAACTATTGTTGATACTAATGTATTAAAAATATTAGAAGAAAATGAAATCAAAGAAGTAAGTATAAGATCTGTACTTACTTGTGAAACAGAAGGTTGAGTATGTAAAGCTTGTTATGGTTTAGATTTAGGTTTAAACAAAGAAACTGATATATGAAGTCCAGTTTGAGTTATTGCAGCACAATCTATCTGAGAACCAGGTACTCAGCTTACCATGAGAACTTTCCACTCTGGTTGAGTAGCTAAAGAAGGATGAGATATGACACAAGGTCTTGCTAGAGTAGAAGAATTATTCGAAGCTAGAACGCCAAAGGCTCTTGCTGAAATATCTGATATAGAATGAGTTGTTGAAACAGAACAAACAGAAGGAAACTTAATTGTTAGAGTAGTTGCTCAAGAATTAACTACAGAAGAATACTATTTTGAAGAACATTTTGATGTAGCTGTAAAAGTTGGTCAAACTATTAAGAAAAAACAAATTTTAGCTAGAAGTACAAAAGATAAACAAAAACTTGTTTCTACTTTTGCTTGAGAAGTTAAAAAAATAGAAGACGGAGTTATAACTGTAAAAGATATTGATGCTAGAGTATTTGAATATAGTTTTGATTTAGGTACTAATTTATTAGTAAAAGATTGAGATGAAGTTTCTGTTTGACAAAAAATTACAGAAGGTTCTTTAAATCTTCAAAAATTAAAAGATGTAGCTGGAGTTTTAGCTGCTGAACAATATATAGTTAATGAAATTAAATCTATATATTCTTCACAAGGGCAAACTGTAAATTCTAAACATATTGAGCTTATTGTTAGACAAATGTTTTCTAGGGTTAGAGTTACTTCTAAATGAGATAGTGAATTTTTCCCATGAGATATTGTTGATATTATCAAGTTTAAATCTGAGAATGAAAGATTACTTAAAGAAGGTAAGAAACCAGGTATCGCTGAAAGATTACTTCTAGGTATTACAAAAATTTCTCTTTATACTGATTCATGGTTATCAGCAGCATCATTCCAAGAGACTGTTAGGGTACTTGTAGAATGATCTGTTTCAGGTAAGATTGATAAATTTAAAGAAATGAAAGAAAATGTAATTATCGGTAGACTTATTCCAGCTTGAGAACAATATAGAAAATTACATAATAAAGATTATATAGACGAAAATGATTATTTTAATCCAGAAGATGAATGAGTTGATGTTTGAGAAGCTCACTTAGAAGAAGTTACACATGAAATAGAACACGAAAGTGATTTCTAGTTTTTAAGAAAAAAACTTGTAAAAGTTAAAAAATATTATATATTATAATCACAATAATATATAATATTTTTTTATTATGAAAAAATTACACAAACAATGATTTACATTAGTAGAATTAATAGTTGTGATAAGTATCCTGAT